>NZ_JBAJMW010000005.1:0-423108 GCF_036881825.1 Tersicoccus mangrovi
CCTGCGCCGACCAGCCACCCGCCTCCCGCGTCCCAACCCGCGTCGCCAACGTCATGACCTCCTACACCTAGGCGCGGGACGGGGGCGCCCGGCCGCGTGACGTCACGCCGGGTCGCGCTCGGCCGGGGTCCCGGCGGCGTCATCCGAGCCGGGCACGCGTGCGTGGGACACTGGGCCGGTGAGTGACTACGAGGAGATCGGCCTGCGCGATACGACCATCCGGCTCGGTCAACTGTTGAAGCTGGCGAACCTCGCCGAGGACGGCATCGACGCCAAGCGCCTGATCGAGGAGGGCCTCGTCAAGGTCAACGGGGACATCGAGACCCGCCGCGGCCGGCAGGTGCGCTCCGGCGACGTCGTCGAGGTCAACGGCACCGGCGTCCGCGTCGCCTGACGCTGCGAGCACTCACCCGGGCCTTCAGCGCAGCAGGTGGTGGGTGAGGAACTCGCTCACGTGCCGCAGTTCCTGCTCGTTGATGCCGTGGCCCATCCCGGCGTAGAGCACCTTCATCAGGTCCACCCGGTCCCGCAGCCACGCCGCGGTCTGCTCGGCGAGCTCGGCGGGGATCACCTGATCCTCCTGGTCGCGGCCCCAGAACAGCGGGGAGCGGCGGGCGGCCAGGGCGGCGTCGTCGAAGAACCCGTCGGTGGAGGCGTCGAGGTCCCCGGCCTGGACGAGCACGAAGCCGGAGCAGCCGACGACGACGGCGAAGTCGTCCGGCGCGTGCCGCATCATCGACGTGGCGATCGCCATGCCCTGCGAGAACCCGAACAGGCTGACGCTGCTGAAGTCGCCGCGCACGCCGTCGAGCCAGCCCGCAACGGCGCGGGTCGCCTCGATGGCGCCGTCGATCGAGTAGCCGACCGCGCTGCCGGTGGCGTCGAACTGGAGGTCGAACCACGAGAAGCCCGGCTCCATCGGGTGCGGGGCGCGGACGGACGCGTAGGTGATGCCGGCGGGCAGGAACGGGACGAGGGCGGCGAGGTCGCGCTCGTCGGCGCCGTAGCCGTGGAGCAGGACGACGAGCGGCGTTCCGGCGCGTTCGGACTCGAGCGCGGACCACCACACGGACAGATCAGGGGACGTCACCGCGCCATTGTGCCATGGCCCCGGTGACCCGATTCGCCGGCGCCGGTGGCACCATGAGCGGGTGAGTGAGAACGCGACCGACCCGATCCAGCCCGCGCACCCGTGGACCCGTTACGTCGCCGTCGGCGACTCGTTCACCGAGGGCATCGGCGACCCGGAGCCCTCCGCGCAGGGCGGCAATCGCGGGTGGGCGGACCGCCTGGCCGAGGAGCTGGCCCGCACGTCGAGCGACTTCGCGTACGCGAACCTGGCGATCCGCGGCCGGCTGCTGGACCAGATCATCGCCGAGCAGATCGACCCGGCGTTGGAGCTGAAGCCTGACCTGGTGACCATCTCGGCCGGCGGCAACGACATCATCCGCCGGGCCGACCCGGACGCGGTCGCGGCCCGGCTCGACGGCGCGATCGGCCGTCTCGCGGACTCGGGCGCGACCGTGCTGCTGTTCACCGGCCCGGACATCCGCGACACCCCGGTGCTCGGGGCGATCCGCGGCCGCGTGGCGATCTTCAACGAGAACCTACACACGGTGGCGAAGCGGCACGACGCCGTGATCGCCGACATGTGGTCCCTGCGCGAGCTGGTGCAGCCGCAGATGTGGGCGCCGGACCGACTGCACTTCTCCGCACTCGGGCACCACACGATCGCGATGATGGCGCTCGACGCCCTGAACGTGCCGCACGACCTCCACCCGATGCAGGCGAGCCCGCTGCCGTCCCGTACCTGGCGGCAGGCGCGCAGCGAGGACCTCGTCTGGGCCCGAGAGTACCTGGCGCCGTGGGTGCTGCGCCGCATCCGGCGGGTCTCCTCCGGCGACCACATCTCGGCCAAGCGGCCCGTTCCCGGGCCGGTGTTCGGCCCGGGCATGCCGCCGGGTTCGGAGTAGGCCGGCCGGGTCCCCGGGGGGTGTGCCGGATGAGGTCGGACGGCGGACAGCCTCCGTCACGATTCGGTCGATACGCGCCTGACGTGGGACGATACTCCGATGCCCACCAACGATCCGTCGCAACTGGTTGCGCTGATGAGACTGATCCTGGAACGCGCCGACACCCCGGTCGGTGACCGTGATGCGGTCGTGGACGAGATCCGGAAGGCGGCGGGCGGCCGCTCCGACCTCCTCGGTGAGGCCGCCGGCCGCTATCGAGCCGCCATGGTCGACCCGCCGTCTATCGAGTGCCTGTCGGCCACCCGAGCACTGTGGCTCTGCGTCGATGCCGGCGCCGACATCGACGTGGCTCGCGCCGCGACCCCCGTGCACGCGGCCCGGTTGGCCGCCTGACGGTCACTCCGGACGCCGGTGCCCCGGCCGTCCGCTGACGGACCGGTTTGACGAACCGCAGGCGGAGCGTTCGCTACACCGAGTGTGACGGATGTGGCTGGTGTGACGCCGGACGCGCCTCATCCGTCCCACCGGTCACACTCGCTGTAGCCGTTGCACCGGTCCCGCGAAGCAACCCGTCAGCGGCCGAAGACGTGCGCATCCAGCAGCGCACCGAGCTGGTCCATCTCGGTGAGGAACCCGTCGTGCCCGATGGCGGCGTCGATCAGGTGCACCGGCACATCCCCGGGCAGCGCGGCGGCCAGCTCGAAGGACTGCTCGGGCAGGTAGAGCCGGTCCGAGGTGACGGCGGCGACGAGGAACTCGGCGCTCACGCCGGCGAGCGCCTGCTCGAGGCCGCCGCGGCCGCGGGCGACGTCGTGGCTCATCAGCGCGTCGGAGAGCACGATGTAGCTGTTCGCGTCGAACCGGGCGGCCAGCGACGTGGCCTTGTGGTCCAGGTAGCTCTCGACGGCGTACCGGCCGCGGGCGGCGTTGGTGCCGCTGAAGGGGTCCTCCCCCGCCTGTGCCTTGCGGCCGAACCGGGCACCCAGTTCCGCCTCGCTCCGGTAGGTGATGTGCGCGATCCGGCGGGCGATGCCGAGCCCCGCCGAGGGCGCCGGCCCGTCGTAGTAGTTCCCGTCCGCGAAGTCGGGGTCGTTGCGGATCGCGAGGAGCTGCGGCTGCGCCCACGCGATCTGCTCCGCGGTCGAGGACGCGCCGATGGCCAGCACCGCACACCGCTGCACCGCCTCGGGGTGTGTGACCGCCCACTCGAGCGCCCGCGCCCCGCCCATGGACCCGCCCATCACGAGCGAGAACACGTCGATGCCGAGCGCCTCGGCGAGCCGCTTCTCGGCGTTCGCCGCGTCCCGCAGCGTGATCTGCGGGAACCGTGAGCCCCAGGGTCGGCCGTCCGGGGCGAGCGAGGACGGCCCCGTCGACCCGTAGCAACCGCCCACCATGTTGATCGAGACGACGAAGACCTCGTCGGTGTCCAACGGCCGTCCCGGCCCCACCAACGTGTCCCACCAACCCGCCACGTCGGTATCCCCCCGGGCGACGTGCGAGGAGCCGGTCAGCGCGTGGTGGACCAGGACGGCGTTGGACGCGTCCGCGTTCAGGGTGCCCCACGTCTCGTACGCGAGCACGACGTCGGGCAGCACGCCACCGTTCTCCAGCGGCAGGTCGCCCACGGACGCGAAGCGCACGGCGCCCGCCGCCCCGCCCAGGGAGGCGAGGGCGGAGCGGGCGACGTGCTGCGGGAGCACACTCATGCGGCGCGGGCCTCCCGGAGGGCCGCGAAACCGGTCTCGAGGTCGGCGAGGATGTCGTCGATGTGCTCGAGGCCCACCGACAGGCGCACCAGCCCCGGGCTGACGCCGGCGGTCGCCTGGTTGACGTCGGAGAGCTGGCTGTGCGTCGTGGAGGCGGGGTGGATGACGAGCGAGCGCACGTCCCCGATGTTGGCCACGTTCGAGTGGAGGGTCAGCGCGTCGACGAACCGGCGGCCGGCGTCGGCGCCGCCGTCGAGCTCGAACGCGATGACCGCACCGGCACCCTTCGGCGCGTACTTGCGGCCGAGCTCGTACCACCGACTGGACGGCAGGCCGGCGTAGGCGACGGAGAGCACGTCGTCGCGCTCCTCCAGCCAAGCCGCCACCTTCTCGGCGTTGGCGACGTGCCGCTCGATGCGCAGGCTCAGCGTCTCGAGGCCCTGCGCGATGAGGAACGCGTTGAACGGGCTCGCGGCGGCGCCGGTGTCGCGGAGCCACTGGACCCGCGCCTTGAGGATGTAGGAGAGATTCGCGCCGAGCGCGCCGCCCTCCCCCAGGTCCCGCCCGAACACGAGCCCGTGGTAGGACTCGTCCGGCTCGGTGAAGCCCGGGAAGCGGCCCGGCTCGGCCGTGTAGTCGAACCGGCCGGCGTCGACGATCACGCCGGCGATCGCGTTGCCGTGCCCGCCCAGGTACTTGGTCGCGGAGTGGACGACGACGTCGGCGCCGTGCTCGATCGGGCGGATCAACCACGGGGTGGCCACCGTGTTGTCGACGATCAGGGGCACCCCGGCGGCGTGCGCGGCGTCGGCGACCGGGCCGATGTCGAGGACGTCCTGCCGCGGGTTGGAGATGCTCTCCCCGAAGAACGCCTTGGTGGTGGGCTTGACGGCGGCGGCCCAGGAGGCCGGGTCGTCGGGGTTCTCGACGAAGTCGACGCTGATGCCGAGCTTGGGCAGCGTGTAGTGGAACAGGTTGTGGGTGCCGCCGTACAGGGAGGGGCTGGCGACGATGTGGTCACCGGCCTCGGCGACGTTGAGGATCGCGTACGTGACGGCGGCCGACCCGGAGGCGAGCAGCAGAGCGCCGACGCCGCCCTCCAGGGAGGCGACCCGGTTCTCCACCGCCTCGTTGGTCGGGTTGCCGATACGGGTGTAGATCGGGCCCAGCTCGGCCAGGGCGAAGCGGGAGGCCGCCTGGTCCGCGTCGTCGAAGACGAACGAGCTGGTCTGGTAGATCGGCAGCGCCCGCGCCCCGGTGGCGGGGTCGGGCTGCTGACCGGCGTGGATCTGGCGGGTCTCGAAGGACCAGGAGTCGGACATGCCATGCCTCTCGGACAGGAGCCGGCGAGTCCGGGCCGGTCGAGCCGTCCCCGGGGCACACCGGCCCGCGCTTGCGACGCGCGTGTGCGCGGCGCCAGGTCTTCACCCGGGGCACCCCACCGCGGTAGGAGGGTTGCCGGTCAGCGAGCCGGGGCTGCATGTCGCTGACACTCATGACCTCGCACCAGTGTTCGGTGCACCGGCCCCAGCGCGCAAGTCGATGACTCTCGACGTCACCACCGGGACGTGATTAGGGTCACCTAACCAGCGTCGGCGGGGCGCCGGTGCAAGGATGTCGGCATGCGCCTGGATCACGTCTCGTTCGCCTGCGGACCCGCCGGACTGAGCGCCTGCGCCGACGAGATCGGCCAGGCCCTCGGCATGCGGCCGGTGACCGGTGGCATCCACCCCCGGTTCGGTACCCGCAACGCGATCTTCCCGCTCAAGAACGAGCGCTACATCGAGGTCGTCGAGGTGCTCGACCACCCCTCGGCCGACAGCGCCCCGTTCGGTCAGGCGGTCCGCGCCCGGTCCGAGCTCGGCGGCGGCTGGCTCGGCTGGGTGGTCAGCGTCGCGGACCTCGCCCTGTTCGAGAAGCGGCTCGGGCGGGATGCGGTGCCGGGCAACCGGAAGTTCCCCGACGGCCGTGAGCTGCAGTGGCGGCAGATCGGCGTCAAGGGCCTCATCGCGGACCCGCAGGTGCCGTTCCTGCTGTCCTGGATCAGCCCGCCGGATCTGCACCCCTCCAACGCGGCTCCGACCGACATCACGCTCGCGCGGCTGCAGATCGCCGGGTCCCCCTCGCGGGTCACGGACTGGCTGGGCCGGGACGTCCGGGACGCGCTGGAGGACCTCGACGTCGACTGGGTCGCCCCCAATGGCACCCCCGGCGTCCTGTCGGTCACCTTCGAGACCCCGCGCGGCACCGTCACCATCTGACGCCGCCGCTCGTCGCTCAGGAAGTCAGCTGTCCTTGACGGGCAGCCGGATCAGCAGTCCCCCGTGGTACGGCACGTGCATCGTGCCCTGCACCGGGTTGAGCGCCTCGTACACCCCGCCGTTGCCGTCGTAGATGCCGATGTGGTGACCGGGAATCCAGATGATGTCCCCGGGCCGGCCCTCCGCGAGCGGGATCTGCTGCGCCCCGAGCGCGGTGGCCATGGCGTCGCCGCCGAGCACGGGCAGATCGAAGCCGTGCTGGCGGAGCACCCAGCTGACGTAGCCGCCGCAGTCCCATCCGGTGACCGGCGACGTGCCGCCCCACAGGTAGCGATGGCCCACGCCGGTCTGGGCCGTGGCGATGATGGCGTTGCGCAGGGCCCCGGCGTTCCCGGTGGCGACCGCGGCCGTCGGCGTACGCCACGTGGTCACCGGCCCGAGCGTCGTCGGCAGGGTGGCGCGGATGCCGGTGTCCGGGATGGGCCACGCCTCCCCCGTGACCGGGGTCGTGGTGGTGGCGGATGCCGGTGCCGTCACGGGTGGCGGTGTCACCAGCCAGTGCGCCTGCGCGGGGGCCGCGAGCCCCAGGGTGGCGGCTCCGGTGACGGCCCCGACGACGACAACCGTGGCGGCGCGGCGGCCGTACCGGGTGAGGGCAGTGCGTCCCGAACGCGTGCTGCTGGAACCCGTGCTGCCGGAACGGATGGTGTCGGCGCGGTGCCGGGCGTGCTTCGTGCTCATGGATCCCCCGTCGGATTCCGCGATCCTGCATGCCCGGTTCGTTCCAGGGGACGGCTCGCGTGGCGGTCGACGACGTCGGCCGGTGATCCTCACCCTAGGACAGGCGATGTGCTCCTGACCATGGGCCGGCCCTGCGATCCTGCTGGGAATCCTCAGGTCACGGCGTGTCGCCCGGCATGTCGACGATGATATTGCCGACGTGCTGGTCCGGGTCCCGCATCGTCGTGAACGCCGCCACGAGGTCGGCCACCGCGAACCGGTGGGTGATGAGCCGGCGCACGGCGTCCTGGTGGCGGGCGATCAAGTCCAGCGCCTGCGGCATGAGGCCCTGGCTGTTGCGGCTGCCGAGCAGGTCGACCTCCTTGAACGGCGGCACGCTCAACGGGAAGGACGTGGGCCGCACCGAGATGCCGATCTGCACGACGCGGCCGACGGGGGCGACGACGTCGAGCGCGTCCGCCAGCACGGCGGGCACCCCCGTGGCCTCGAGCACGAGGGGCGGGCCGTCCGGAGCCGTGTCGCCCAGCGCGGCGGCGAGCCGATCGGCGGGAAACGGCGCGGCCGGGTCGATCAGCAGGGTGTGATCGGCGCCGAGTTCCCGCGCCAGGCCCAGCCGGCCCGGGAGGGTGTCGGCGGCGACGGCGTCGGCCCTGTCCAGCCTGTCGGCCCCGACGATGTCGTCGGCCACCTCGACCACCGTGCCGGAGAGTTCGTGGCCCTGGACGATCGGCAGCTCGGAGGCGTAGTCGTCCTCGTAGATATGCAGGTCGGTGCCGCACGGGCGACGTACTCGATGCGCACGAGCGCCTCCCCCGCGGCGGGCACCGTCCGGGGCAGGTCGACGTGCTCGAGGGTCTGCGCGGCGACGGTTCGCACGGCCAGCATGGTGCTCTCCTGGGGAGTTCGGGGTCGAGGGGTGTCGGTGACGCGAGGTGCTCAGCCGAAGCCGGTGGCCTTGCCGAGCAGCGCGAACCCGACGAAGGCGCTGATGTCGAGCAGGGCGTGCGCGACGATCAACGGCAACACCCGGCGCACCCGGAGGAAGAAGGCCACGAACACGAGGCCCATGACGACGTTGCCGAGGAACGGGCCGAAGCCCTGGTACAGGTGGTAGCTGCCGCGCAGCACGGCGCTGGCGACGAGGACGGCCGGGGTCGCCCAGCCCAGTTGCCGCCACCGCAGGGTCAGGTAGCCGACGACGATGACCTCCTCGAGCACGGCGTGGCGCACCGCGGAGAGGGTGAGGACGGGCAGCGTCCACCAGTAGGTGCCCAGTGCGGCCGGTACGAGCGTCGTCGTGATGCCCAACGCGTGACCGGCGGCGTACAGCGCCAGGGTGCCTCCGCCCATGACGGCGAAGAGGGCGAGGCCCTGGCCGAGGTCCCGCCACGGACGGGTGCGGTCGATGCCGAGCCGGGCGAGCGGCCGGATGCCCGCGCCATGGAGACGTCCGGCGCCTCCCCCCGAGACCGAGCCCGCGAGCAGGAACAGCACGAGCAGCACCGGCACGAGCGAGAAGCCGATGTCGAGCACCTGGTAGGTCAGGTCGAGGTACTCGCGGCTGCTGCGCGCCTGGTTCAGGGTGCTGGTCTGCCCCTGGAGGGGCCCGGTGGTCAGCTTGTCGATGAGCTGGACGACGGCGTACACGGCCGATTCGCCCAGGGACAGGCCGAGGACGATGAGGATCTCGAACCGCAGACGGCGGCGGTCCGGGCCGGTGGCGACCGGGAACGCCTCGAGGCGGTCGGTCGCGGCGGAGTCAGCGGGCACGCCCACACCCTAGACGACCGACCTCGGCGGTCTCCCGGCACATCGCGGCGCCTGCGGCGGGTGTTGTCCGCGGTGGGCGGATCGCGCCCCGTCCCGGGACCCCGGCTCCTAGGATCGAGGCATGACCGACCACTCCGCTCCGACTCCCGCCGACGGCACCACCCCGCCTCACGGTTCGCCCTCTGCCACCGGCTCCGGCACCACGCGCACGGCACTGCCCCCGGCACCCGTGGCCCGGAAGATCCCGAAGGAGCGCACTCACCACGGCGACACCCTGGTCGACGACTACGAGTGGTTGCGGGAGAAGACGGATCCCGAGGTGCTGGCGCACCTGACCGCGGAGAACGCCTACACCGACGCCGTCACCGCGGGCCAGCAGCGGCTCCGCGACACGATCTTCGACGAGATCAAGGGCCGCACCCAGGAGACCGACCTGTCCGTCCCGTCCCGCCGGCACGGCTGGTGGTACTACAGCCGCACCGTCGAGGGCGGCCAGCACGCCGTCCACTGCCGGGTTGCGGCCGAGGGCGACGGCAGCGAGCTGGCCCACTGGGAGCCGCCCGTGATCGAGCCGGGCGTCCCGCTCGACGGCGAGCAGGTGCTCCTGGACGGCAACGCGGAGGCCGACGGCCTGCCGTTCTTCTCGCTCGGCAGCTTCGCCGTCAGTGAGGACGGCGGTCTGCTCGCCTACGGGGTCGACAGCGCCGGCGACGAGCGGTTCACCATCCGCGTCAAGGACCTGCGCACGGGTGAGGCCCTGCCCGACGTCATCGAGGACACCTTCTACGACGCCCAGTTCCACCCCGACGGGCGCAGCCTCTACTACACGGTGGTCGACGCCGCCTGGCGGCCCCACGAGCTGCGCCGGCACGTGCTCGGCACACCGTCGTCGCAGGACCAGGTCGTCGCCCGCGAGAACGACCCGGGCCTGTGGCTCGGCGCCGAGATCTCCGCCAACCGGCGCTGGCTCGTCGTCACCTCCGGCAACTCCGAGTACAGCGAGACGCGGCTGCAGCGCCTGGGCAGCGCCGAGGACCCCGCGGGGGCGGACGGGAGCGTCGACGGCGCCTTCCAGATCGTCATCGACCGCGCGGACCGGGTGCTGTACGACGTCGAGCCGGTGCTGCTGGACGGGAAGGACATGTTCGTCCTGCTCCACAACCGGCACGCGGTCAACTCCGCGATCGCCCTGATGGACCCGGCCGACGCCGGCAAGCCGGTGGCCGAGCAGACGTGGACGCCCGTCGTCGAGCACCGCACCACCGTACGGCTGAGCGGCATCGCCTCCAACCGCTCGCACCTGTTCGTCGCGGCGCGGAAGGACACGACCGAGCGGGTCCAGGTCATCGAGCTCGCCGGTCTCGGCACGCCCGAGCAGCGGCCCGAGACGGAGCCCCGGTTCGAGGAGGAGCTGTACTCGGCGTCCCTCGTCGGCGCCGAGTACGAGGCGCCCGTCGCGCGGCTGACGTACACGTCGTTCCTCACCCCGCCGCGGGTCTACGACTACTTCCCGGGCCTCGACGGAGTCGCCGGGACCTCCGACGGTCCCACCGACGGCTCTGCCGCGCTGGCGCTGGCGCTGCGGAAGGAGACGCCCGTCCTGGGCGGCTACGACCCGAGCGCCTACCGGGCCGAGCGGGCGTGGGCGACCGCGCGCGACGGCGTGCAGATCCCGGTGTCGATCGTGCGGCGCGCCGACGTCGAGCCGGACGGGAACAATCCCGTCATCCAGTACGGGTACGGCTCGTACGAGATCAGCATCGATCCGAGCTTCTCCGTGGCCCGGCTCTCCCTGCTGGACCGCGGCGTCGTGTTCGTCGTCGCGCACGTGCGCGGCGGCGGCGAGCTCGGCCGACCCTGGTACGAGGACGGCAAGAAGCTCGCCAAGCGCCACTCGTTCACCGACTTCGTCGACGTCACGGACTACCTCGTCGAGTCCGGGTGGGCCGATCCGGCGCGGATCGTCGCGACCGGCGGCTCGGCGGGCGGCCTGCTCATGGGCGCCGTCGCGAACCTCGCGCCGTCGCGGTACCGGGCGATCGTCGCCGTCGTGCCGTTCGTGGACGCGCTCACGACGATCCTCGACCCGGAACTGCCGCTCTCGGCGCTGGAGTGGGAGGAGTGGGGCAACCCCATCACCGACCCCGAGGTGTACGCCTACATGCGCGACTACTCCCCCTACGAGAACATCGCGCCGGTCGCGTACCCGCGGATCGCGGCGATCACGAGCCTGAACGACACCCGCGTGTTCTACGTCGAGCCGGCCAAGTGGGTCGCCCGTCTGCGGGAGGTCGGCACCGGCAGCGAGCCGATCGTGCTGAAGACCGAGATGGACGGCGGCCACGGCGGCGCCAGCGGGCGGTACGAGAAGTGGAAGGACACCGCGTTCCAGTACGCCTTCATGCTGGATGCGCTCGGCGTCGCCTGACGGGGGCGTCGCGGCGGCGCGATCAGGGCACCGGGGGCGCGTGGTCGCCTGACGGGTCCGGCCACGTCACGGACCTCGGTCAGTGCACGGGCGCGGTGCGACCGAGGTCGGACGACGGGCGGGTCGGCACCCGGCGCACCGGGGAGAGCGCGGCGAGGATCGCCTCGGCGGCGGGCTCGTCGATGGTTTCGTCGGCGACGTCGGTCCTGGTCTGCCCGGCGCCGCGGTCGATGCCGTGGCGGTCGAGGATGAGTCCCGCCGCGAGGTCGGCGAGCGCGGGAGCGGCGTGCACGACGGCGTCGCCCTGGCCGGCGAGCCAGAAGAAGCCGTCCGCCTCACCGTCGTACCCGACGACGGGCAGCCCGTCGCGGCCACGGGTGCGGACCGCGGTCCAGGCCCGGTCCAGGTCGCCGAGGGGGTGGTCGGTCAGCGCGAGCGCGGCCCGGCGCAGCTGCTCGACCGCCGCCGCACTCGGCGGGACGGCCCCAGCGTTGCCCGGAGACCCCGCGACCTGCGTGACCAGCAGCCCGTCCCCGTCGGGCCGGATCGCGACATCGTCGCTCACCAGCAGCGGGGTGTCCGGGTCGATCGGGGCGGTGAGGCCGAAGACGGCGGCGGTGTGCCGGTGCGGTTGGAGGCCCTGGATCTCGACCGCGGCGACGACGGCGATCGGGTCCGCCCACGCACCCGCCGCATTGACGACGGTGTGCGCCTCGAGCCCCTCCTGGCCGGCGCCGATCAGCCAGCCGCCGCCGATGCGCGCGGCCGTGTGGACGTCGGCGACGGGGACGATGTCTGCGCCGGCGTCCAGGGCGGCATTGCGGTAGTGCTCCTGGAGGGCACCGGCATCGATGTCAAGGGCGTCGTCGAAGGCCGCCGCCGCGGTCGTGTCGCTGGCCCCGGCCGAGGCCAGCAGGGCAGCGGGGTCGTCGGCGACGGTCAACCCGCCGGCGACGGCGACGTCGTCCAGCCGGCCGTCGGCAGCCCTGAACACGCGACGGCGGGGACGGGAGACGTCCACCGCGGCGTCACCGAGGGTCTGCCCGATCAGGGCCGCCGAGCGGCGCTGCAGGGCACGCAGCACAGGCGGGTCGACGGTCGGTTCGAGTGCCCGGACGGAGCGCGCGGTCTGCCGATAGGCCACCACAGGGTCGGCCTCGACGACGACGACGCTCGTGTGCGGAGCGAGCGCGGCCGCCAGCGACAGTCCCGTGATCCCGCTGCCGATGATCAAGACGTCGGTGTCCATGGCCCCGATCGTGTCACACGGCGCCAGTCGGGGATACGGTCACCACCCGTGCACCGACTCGCCGACCGATGCTCACCGGGTCCCTCGCGGGCTCCCGGTTCCCTGCATCCGTCGACGAGTCGGCGTCACGCTCGGTGGGTCAGGAACTCGACCCCGACGGCGCGGGCGTGGCCGAGTCGCTGGACGACGGGGCCGGGGCCGGGGTCGACGCCGCCGCGCGGGCCGGCAGGACCATCAGCCGCTCGACGGTGCCCGTCGTGCCGGACTTCGCGGCGCGCAGTGCCACGCGCTCGCCGACCTTGAGGTCGCCGGCCGTGATCGCGGTGCGCTTGTGGTCGCCCTTGGCCTGCGGGCTCGCACTCGGGCTGGGGCTGGCGCTCGGGCTGCTGGAACTCGGCGTGCGCACCGGTCGCGTCGGAGCGGCGAAGAGCTTCGAGGACGAGTCGAGAGCGTAGGTCGCCGTGTAGCCGTCCGTGGACTTGACCGTCACCGACGTCGACGAGACCGCGGTGATCTCACCGCGCTGCACGAGGACGGTGGCCGTGCTCTTGCCCTTCGGCACGACCAGTTCGCCGTGCAACGGCGTCCGGGCGGTCGAGAGGAGGCCCCACTCGCCGCGGTGCCCGCGCCCGTAGTGCCCGGCGTGGGCGTTCTGACCGGCCGACGCGCTGGGGCTCGCCGTCGCGGTGCTCGATGCCGTCGCGTCGGTGCCGTTGCCGGCCGCCATCACCGCGGCTCCTCCCGCCCCGGCCAGGCCGAGGGTCAGCACACCGGTCGTCACCCAGCGCACCGTCGTCCGCGTGCGACGCGTGGACCGGCGTGGCACCCGGTGCTGGGTCGGCTCGCCGCCGGGTGTCGGTGTCTCGAACTCCTGCATGCTCTCTCTCCTGTGAACGAGGCGTCGCGACGATCCGACGATTCCGGCGGGAGACCTGCCGGGTCGCGGCGCCCCAGGTGAGCGCCCGTTGTGCGATGCCTCGACCAGTGTGCGAGCCGACACTGATGATCCCCTGTACCTCATCTGCCAGTTCGACGGCACCATGTGACGCCCAGCATCAGCTGTGCGTTCCGCTCGTGGGCTGCGCTTGTGCCGGCCGGAGCCGCTGGGAAGACTGACCCCATGACCGTCGCAGCCTCCTCCCCCTCGTCCCCCGGCACGTCGACCCGCGTCGCCCTCGTCGTCGGCGCCTCCCGCGGCCTCGGCCTCCTGATGGCCCGCGAGCTGCTCGAGCAGGGATATCGGGTCGTCATCGCCGCGCGCAACGAGCTGACCCTGCGGGCCGCGGCCCGGGACCTGGACCCGTCCGGCGCCCGGGTGGTGCCGCGCGTGGCCGACGCCGGGGATCCCGACGCCGTCGCCGACCTCGTCGCGTTCGCCGAGCGGCAGGGCGTGCTCGACGTCGTCATCCACGTCGCCGGCATCATCCAGGTGGGCCCGCTCGCCGCGATGAACCGGGGTCACTTCCGCGAGGCCATCGACGTCATGACGTGGGGTCCGATCAACCTGGCACTGGCGGCCGTCCCCGGGATGCGGGCGCGCGGCCACGGCCGGATCGGCATCGTCACCTCCCTCGGCGGGAAGGTCAGCGCGCCGCACCTGGTGCCGTACTCGACCGCGAAGTTCGGTGCGGTCGGCTTCACGCAGGGGCTGGCGGCGGAGCTCGCGGGCACGGGGGTGACGGCGACGACGCTGGCACCCGGCCTGATGCGCACCGGCTCGCACCTGCAGGCGGCGTTCGTCGGCGACACGGCGAAGGAGTACCGGTGGTTCTCGCTCGGGGCGACGCTGCCGCTCGTCGCGATGCCGGCCGAGCGTGCCGCCCAGAAGATGGTCGCGGCGACGCTGGCGGGCAAGCCCGTGGCCGCCATCGGCATCGCCGCACAGGCCGCGACCCGGTTCGGCGGCCTCGCGCCGTCGATCACCGTGCACGGCATGGGCCTGTTCAATCGGTTCCTGCCGGGCACGTCGGCCTCCGGCCCGAACGTCCGGTCCGACGACGCGAGCACCGTCAAGGGCGAGGACGCCCGACGCCGGCTGTCCTCGCCCCTGGTCAACTTCCTCACCGGCCTCGGCCACCGCGCGGCGCGGAGGAACCTGGAGCGGTAGGCGGCCTCCGGGGGCTGCACGACGGATGGGACCGTTCTTGCCATTTGGGACGGCACAAGCCCGGCGCAACGGTAACAACGGTCCCACTCGCCGTGGGATCCCGATCGCGGGCAGCGGCAAATCTCGGTGGACCGCCATCGGGACCGTTCTTGCCATTCGGGACGGTTACAACCTTGCGCAACGGCAACAACGGTCCCACTCGCACTCCCCGGTCGCTCTACTGGTCGGCGGAGCGGTGTCGTCGGGAGAGCTGCTGCAGTGCGCGGGGTTGCCGATCGGACGCTGACACGAACTGAAGAGGCGGCGGGCCTCCTCGGTCGCCGCCTTCTTCGTAGATTGCCGCGATCAATGTGGCAATCAACGAACAGTGTGGCAGTCGCGGTGATGCCGACGAGAGGCGTCGAGCGGACGAAGTGGTGAACTGGCGCAGCTTAACGGCCGAAGTGTGGACCGGATCCGCGAAAGCAAACCCGAGAACGACGACGGCCGTGCCGCCCGCCGGAGCGGGACAGCACGGCCGTCGTCGAAGGCGCGCCCGAGAGCTAGGCGCGGTGGCGCGGAGCCCGGCGCGGCTGGGCGTCGTCCGAGGTCGCAGCCGCAGCGTCGTCGGACGGGCCCGACGGCGCGGTCGCGGTCCCGTCGGACGGCGTCGCGGGCCCGGACGGAGCGGTTCCCGCGGACACCGACTCGTTCGGCGACACGGCAGCCGCATGGCGCCCGCCGCTCGACGGCGCGCCCACCGACACGAGGTCGTCATCGGCACGGTTCTCGTCGTCGCGGGCGGAGCCGGTCGTGCCGGCCGAGCCGGTGGTGCCGGCCGAGTCGGCCGAAGCCGCACCGGACGAAGCCCCTCCTGCCACCACCGGCATCGGGCCGGTACCGGGGTGCTCCCGCTCGAGCTTGGCACCCTCGACGTCGACGTCCGGCAGGATCCGGTCCAGCCACCGCGGCAGCCACCAGGCCGATCGGCCGAGCAGGTGCATCACGGCCGGGATGAGCAGCATCCGCACCACGAACGCGTCGACGAGGACGCCGAAGGCGAGGCCGAAGCCGATCGGCCGGATGGTCGAGGACTCCGAGAAGATGAACCCCGAGAACACCGACGTCATGATGATCGCCGCCGCGGTCACCACGGCGCGGCCGGCGTGCAGGCCCCGCTGGACCGCGATCTTCGCCGGGAATCCGTGCGCGTACGCCTCCCGCATGCCGGAGACCAGGAACAGCTGGTAGTCCATCGCGAGGCCGAACAGGATTCCGATCTCGATGATGGGCAGGAAGCTCAGGATCGGCGCCGGGTCGTGCACGCCGAAGATCGCGCTCAGCCAGCCGAACTGGTAGATCGCCGTGATCCCGCCGAACGCCGCGAGCAGCGACAGGACGAACCCGATCGTCGCCGTCAGCGGCACGAGGATGGACCGGAACACGAGGATGAGGATCAGCAGCGACAGGCCGACCACCACGATCAGGTAGACCGGCAGCACGTCGGCGAGGTTGGACGAGACGTCGATGTTGGCGCTCGCGTTGCCGGCGACGCCGAACGTGGCCTTCCCGCCGTCGACGTCCACCGAGGTGCCTCGCAGGTCCCGGACGAGCTGCTCGGTGGACTCGCTGTCCGGGCCGCTGTTCGGCACCACCTGGAAGGCGATGACGGTGCGGTCCGCCGAGGCGCCGATGGGGGCCACCGCGGACACGTCCGCCTGGCCCGCGATCGCGCGGCCGAGCGTGACCTCCATCGCCGTCACGTCCGCCTGGGCCACCGGCTTCGGCAGTTCGGCGACGGCGAGCAGCGGGCCGTTCTGGCCGGCACCGAACTTCTGCTCGAGCGTCTTGTACGCCTTGTACTGGGTCGAGTCCGTGGCCTCGGAAGCGCCCGACGGCAGGCCGAGACGCATCTGCGCGGCCGGCAGCGCGACGACGACGAGCACGATGATGCCGGCCACCAGGGTGACGATCGCCCGCCACGTGGACATCGGGGTCCGGGGCAGGCGCGGCGCGGTGCCGTCCCGCCCGATCGCCGCGCGCTCCTTCTTCCGCAGGATCCGCATCCCGACGAGGGAGAGCAGGGCCGGGGTCAGCGTGATTGCGATGATGATGGCCACCAGCACCGCGCCGGCCCCGACCGTGCCCATCAGCCCGAGGAACGGGATGCCGGTGATGTTGAGGGCGAGCAGCGCCACGATGACGGTGGACCCGGCGAACACGACGGCGTTGCCGGACGTGCCGTTGGCCAGGCCGATCGACTCGTGCAGCGACATGCCGCGCTTGAGCTGGGACCGGTGCCGGTTGAGGATGAACAGCGAGTAGTCGATGCCGACGGCCAGGCCCAGCATGACGCCGAGCACCGGGGTCACCGAGATGAACTCGACGAGGCTGGAGAACGAGAGCGCCCCGAGCGAGGCGACCGCGACGCCGAGGATCGCACTGACCAGCGGCAGCGCCGCACCGATCACGGTGCCGAGCATCACGAGCAGCACGATGGCGGCGATGACGACGCCGATCACCTCACCGGGACCGAGCACGCTGGGCACGCCCTGGGCGATGTCGTGGGAGACCTCGACGTCGACGCCGGCGATCCCGGCCGCGGCGGCCTTGTCGCTGATCGCCTGCTTGTCCTCCTGCGGCGTCGCGAAGGTCGACTGGTCGAACCGGACGGTGCCGACCGCGGCGCTGCCGTCCGTCGAGACGAACCGGATGTTCTTCGTCAGGTCGAGGACACCGGCACCCTGCTCCAGCTTGGTCTGCTGGGTCTGCAGCGTGGCGCGCCCGTCGGTGATCTGTTTCTGTCCCGCGGCGAGCTGTTGCTGCTGCGCGTCGATCTGCGACTGCGCGCGGTCCAGCTGCGGCTTCACGAAGGCGTACTGGCCGGCGGCCTGCGCCTGCGACTTCTTCTGGTCCAGCTGCTGCTGCGCCTGGGCGATCTGCGTGCGTCCGGAGTCGATCTTCTGCTGCGCGGCGTCGAGCTTGGCGCGGGCGTCGGTGATCTGCCGGCGCCCGTCGACGACCTTCTGACGCGAGTCGTCCAGCTGCTTCTGCTGGGCGAACGGGTCGATGGTGTCCTTGACCCCGTTCATGCCCTTGATGTCCGCGAAGAGGGCGGTGATCCGGCTCTTCTGGGCGTCGGTGAACGCGGATCCGTTCTGGGTCGCGACGACGATGCTGCCCGAGCCGCCCGTGGCGGCCGGGAACTTCTCCTGGAGCCGATCCTGCACCTTCTCGGTGGCGGTACCGGGGATGGAGATCGCCGAGGAGATGGCGCCGGAGAACAGCGCGAAGGTTCCGCCGGAGATCGCGAGGACGAGGATCCAGCTGATGATCACCAGCCAGTGCCTGCTGGCGCAGAACCGCCCGAGGCGGTAGAGGAGACCGGCCATGCCGTCTCGCCCCTTTCGTTAGTGGATCGTGTGTGAGTCTGTCGTGAAGCGGGAGGCGGGCCGGACCCGCGCGGATGGGCTCAGGTGGTGGCCGGCAGGTACCCGTTGCGGACGCTGCCGAGCAACCGGGTGAGCAGGTCCTGCCAGTCGGCGCGGGCGTCGGCGTCGAGTCGGCCGCCCGTCCGCTCGACCCAGTGGCGGGCGATGACGATGACGCCGCTCATCAGGGACTCGACGAGCAGTTCGGCCTCGAGGGGGTCGGCGGTGGGGTGCCGGCGCAAGACCTCGGCGAGGAGCCGCTCGGTCACGCGGGAGAACGCGGCGTCGGTCAGCGGCGCCTTCCGGTCGTTCGCGTTGGCGGCTCCGCCGAGGATGCGCAGGATGGTGGCGATCGCGGCCGGCAGGTCGGCGTCGTGCATCGCGGTGGCGATCTCGTCGAACATCGCGGAGCGGCTGCCGTCCCCCAGCGGGGTGCGGGCGATGCGGGCGAGGAAGTCGTCGACGACGACGGCGAGCGCGTCCTCGCACACGGTGAGGAACAGGTCGTCCAGCGACGGGAAGTGGTTGAAGACGGTGCGGCGGGACACGTCGGCGCGAGCGGCGAGCTCGTCGACGCCGAAGAACGGGCCGCCACGCTCGTCGATGAGGTCGCGGGCGGCCTCGAGGAGGGCGGTCCGTCGCTCCGCCTTCTGGGCGGCGCGACGGTCGAGGGTGGACCGGGTCACGCTCACTACACTAGGTGCAAGGTTGCACTCAATGCAAATAGAGCGCATGCCGAGACGACACTGCCCCGCACCCGGGACCGGGTGCGGGGCAGTGAGGCACTCACACCGGCGTCAGACGCCGAGCTTCTCCAGCACGATCTCGCGGACGCGGCCGGCGTCGGCCTGGCCGCGGGTGGCCTTCATGACGGGGCCGATCAGCGCGCCGACGGCCTGCACCTTGCCGCTCTTGATCTTCGCGACGACATCGGGCATCGACGCGATCGCCTCGTCGACGGCCGCACCGAGCGCACCGTCGTCGGACACGACGGCCAGGCCGCGGGACTCGACGATCTGGGCGGGCGTGCCCTCACCGTTCAGGGCGTGCTCGAGCACCTGGCGGCCGATCTTGTCGTTGATCCGCCCCTCGGTGATGAGCGCGTCGAGCTCGACGATCAGCGTCGGGGTGGCGCCGACCTCGGTGGGCTCGACGTCGCGGGCCTTCGCGAGGCGGGAGATCTCCCCCATCCACCACTTGCGGGCGACCGCGGCGGAGGCGCCGACGGCGATGGTCTCCTCGATGACCTCGAGCACCCCGGCGTTGACGACGTCACGGAACTCGGCGTCGCTGTAGCCCCAGTCGGCCTTCAGGCGCTTGCGGCGCTCGGCCGGCGGCTCGGGCAGGGAGGCGCGCAGCTCCTCGATCCACTCGCGGCTCGTGACCACGGGGACGAGGTCCGGCTCCGGGAAGTACCGGTAGTCGTCGGCGTCGGACTTGGGCCGCCCGGACGTCGTGGACCGGGTGTCCTCGTGCCAGTGCCGGGTCTCCTGCACGACCTTCTGCCCGGCGTTCAGCACGCCCGCGTGGCGGGAGATCTCGTGCCGGACGGCGTGCTCGACGGCGCGCAGCGAGTTGACGTTCTTCGTCTCCGAGCGTGTGCCGAACACGGTGGCGCCCTTGGGCATGAGCGAGACGTTGGCGTCGCAGCGGACGTTGCCGCGCTCCATCCGCGCGTCGGAGATGCCGAGGCCCTTGACGATCTCGCGGACCGCGGCCACGTAGGCGCGGGCGAGCTCGGGGGCGCGGGAGCCGGCGCCGACGATCGGCTTGGTGACGATCTCGATCAGCGGCACGCCGGCCCGGTTGTAGTCGACCAGGGAGTAGTCGGCGCCCTGGATGCGGCCGGCCGCGCCACCGAGGTGCGTCAGCTTGCCGGCGTCCTCCTCCATGTGTGCCCGCTCGATCTCGACGCGGAACACCTCGCCGTCCTCGAGCTCGACGTCCAGGTACCCGTCATGGGCGATCGGCTCGTCGTACTGGGAGGTCTGGAAATTCTTCGGCGTGTCCGGGTAGAAGTAGTTCTTCCGGGCGAAGCGGCACGACGGCGCGATCGAGCAGTTCAGCGCGAGGCCGAGCTTGATCGCGGACTCCACGGCGATCTTGTTGACCACCGGCAGCACGCCGGGCAGGCCGAGGTCGACCGGCGAGACGTTGGTGTTCGGCGTGTCCCCGAAGGCGTTGGGGGCGGCGGAGAACATCTTCGTCTTCGTGTTCAGCTCGACGTGCACCTCGAACCCGAGGACCGGGTCGTAGGTCGCCAGCGCCTCGTCGAACGGAACCAGGGTCTCGGTGCTCACTTCTCGCCTCCGGTGGTGGTCAGGGATGCGTCGGTGCCGGCCAGGTCGGGAGCGCGGTCCAGCAGGGGCCCGCCCCAGCGGCGCACGAGCAGTCGCTCGAGGGCGGCACCGGCTTGGTAGAGCCGCTCGTCCTCACGGGCGGGGGCGAGCAGCTGGATGCCGGCGGGCAGCCCGTCCTCGGTGGCCAGGCCGCTCGGCAGGGACAGGCCCGGCACACCGGCGAGGTTCGCCGGGATCGTGGCGACGTCGTTGAGGTACATGGCCAGCGGGTCGTCCGTCTTCTCCCCCAGCCGGAACGCCGTCGTGGGCGCCGTCGGGGAGATGAGGATGTCGGCCTGCTCGAACGCGGCGTCGAAGTCGCGCTGGACGAGCGTGCGCACCTTCTGAGCGGACCCGTAGTACGCGTCGTAGTAGCCCGCGGAGAGGGCGTAGGTGCCGAGGATGATGCGGCGCTTCGCCTCGTCGCCGAAGCCGGCGGCACGGGTCGCGGCCATCACGCGCTCGATGGTGAGCGGGCCCTCCGTCGGCAGCGTCCGCAGGCCGTAGCGGACCCCGTCGAACTTGGCCAGGTTCGAGGAGACCTCGGACGGCATGATGAGGTAGTAGGCCCCGAGGGCGTACTGGAAGTGCGGGCAGGAGACCTCGACGATCTCGGCGCCCGCCTCGCGCAGCAGATCCAGCGACTCGTGGAAGCGGTCCAGCACGCCGGCCTGGTAGCCCTCGCCCTGCAGCTCGGTGACGACACCGATGCGCAGGCCCTTCACGTCGCCGTCGGCCGCGGCCGCGGCGAAGGCGGCGACCGGGTCGGCCAGCGAGGTGGAGTCGCGCGGGTCGTGGCCGCCGATCAGCTCGTGCAGCACGGCCGCATCCCCGACGGTGCGGGCGACGGGGCCGATCTGGTCCAGCGAGGACGCCATCGCGATCGCGCCGTACCGGGAGACGCCGCCGTAGGTCGGCTTGACGCCGACGGTGCCGGTGACCGACGCAGGCTGGCGGATGGAGCCGCCGGTGTCGGTGCCGAGCGCCAGGGGCGCCTCGAAGGCGGCGACGGCGGCTGCGGACCCGCCCCCGGAGCCACCCGGGATCCGGTCCAGGTCCCACGGGTTGTGGGTGTCGCCGAACGCCGAGTGCTCGGTCGAGGAGCCCATCGCGAACTCGTCGAGGTTGGTCTTGCCGAGGATCGGCAGCTTCGCGGCGCGGATCTTCTCGATCACGGTCGCGTCATAGGGGCTCATCCAGCCCTCGAGGATCCTCGAGCCCGCCGTCGTCGGCTGGCCGACGGTGACGATGAGGTCCTTGATCGCGATCGGGACGCCGGCGAGCCGGTGCAGGGTCTCCCCCGCCGCGCGAGCGGCGTCGACCTCGGCGGCGACGGCGAGCGCCTCCTCCGTGTTGACGTGCAGGAAGGCGTGGACGGCGCCGTCGACGGCGGCGATCCGGTCCAGGTGGGCCTGCGTCAGCTCGACGGAGGTGATCTCACCGGCGGCGAGCTTGTCCGCCATCTGCGTGGCGGTCAGGGTGATCAGGTCGGCGCTCACGCTCACTGCTCCTCGTCCAGGATGGCCGGGACCTTGAAGCGACCGTCCTCCTCGTCGGGGGCGCCGGAGAGCGCCTGCTCCTGGGTCAGGGTCTGCCCCACCACGTCCTCGCGGAACACGTTGGACAGCGGGAGCGGGTGGCTGGTGGCGGGAACGTCGTCGCCGGCCACCTGCGAGATGGAGGCGATCGAGTCGACGATCACCGCCAGCTCGCCGGTCATGGTCTCCAGCTCCGTCTCGGACATCTCGATGTGCGCGAGTCGCGCCAGGTGGGCGACGTCGTCACGACTGATCTGAGCCACAGTCCTCCTCATGGGACACGGGTGGGTTTTCCGCAGTCCATCCTACGGCGGCCCGCTGATGCCCGTCGCAGCCGGCGGTGGGAAGATGGCCCTCGGACCCGCCGACCCGTGGGCCCCTCCACGCCCGCGCTCCAGATCCGAGTTCCGCCCATGCCGCCGCTGCCCGTCCTCTTCTCCTCCTGGACCGTCGACCCGGTCGCCCTGATCCTGGTCGTCCTGGCCGCGGTCGGGTACGGGCTCGGGCTGCGGGGCGTCCACCGCGCGGGCGGCCGCTGGCCCCTCTGGCGCACGCTGGCGTTCGTCGTCCTCGGCCTCGGCTCCTTCGTCGTGCTCAGCTGCGGCTTCGTCGGCGTCTACGGCCCGACGCTGCGCTGGGCCTTCGCGGTCAAGCTCAGCCTCTACCTGTTCCTCGTGCCGATCCTCGTGAGCATCGGCCGGCCCCTCACGCTGGCCCGCGCGGCCCTCGGGCCCACCGGACGCGGACGACTCGAGCGCTGGGCCACGAGCAGGCCGATGCGCCTCGTCAGCAACCCGATCCTCGCGCCGCTCATCGGGTTCGTGCTGTTCATGTCCTTCGTGACGCCGTGGTCGTACACGATGCGCACGTCCCCGGCGATCGGCGCCGTGCTCACGGTGCTGGTACCCGTCGTCGGGCTGCTGATGATCCTGCCGAACACCGAGGAGGCCTTCTTCGCCCGCGTCGGCGGCCTGCTCATGCTCGAGTTCGTGTTCGTCTTCGCCGAACTGCTGCTCGACGCGATCCCCGGCGTCGTCGTGCGGTTGAGCGGCCAGGTCCTCGACCAGCACCTGAGCACCGGGGCGCCCCTGCCGTGGTTCCCGAATCCGCTGCGGGACCAGCAGATCGCCGGCGACAGCCTGTGGTTCATCGCCGAGATCATCGACCTGCCGCTGATCATCCTCATGTTCGTCCGCTTCTCCCGCACGGACGCGACGGAGGCGCGGTCCTGGGACGAGTTGTCCGACGACGAGTTCGCCGAGCTCTCGCAGGCGCACCTCGATCAGCGGTTCGCGCCGCCGGAGCGCTGACGCCGGCCACGGGCGGGTGGGGCACCGAGTCAGTCGCGGGCGTCGTCCGACGGCCCCGTCCGCTCGCCGTCCTCCCGGGGCGTATGCAGGCGCTTCTCCATCCGCTGCAACCCGAGAATCGCCGCCACCACCAGGCCGCCGACGAGGGTCCCGCGCAGCACCAGCAGCAGCACGTCGGACGCATCAGTCAGACTTCGTGCCGGCGAGAGCCAGTTGCCGAGCAGCGTCATCAGCAGCATCGCTCCCAGGCAGATCACGGCAGTGACGGCGGTGGGGATACCCTCGCGACGGCCCGCACGGCGAAGGCGGATGTCCTGACGCACAGCCCGCAGGAGTGGAGCCAGGAGGAACGCGGCCCAGACCATCAGCGCGAAGAGGAGAGCGAGGGCGGCCCTGAGCCGGAACCCGATGACGAACACCGCCACGAGCAACGGGACCACCACGATGCCGGCGACGAGCGTCAGCGACAGCCGCCGATCGATCCGCGTCTGACCGGCGAACAGGTCGTCGATGACGCCGCGGACGCCACCGCGAGGCGACGGCGGCCGTCGGAAGCTGCCGTCCGGTTGGAGGACAGGGTCATCCCCGTCGTCCGGGCCGTCGCCGTCCGCGCTCGCCCGGTCGCGCCTGTCTCCGTCGTCCCGCCCCATCGCGCACTCCCCCGTCAGCGGCCCCCGGCGACATCCAGTCACCCGTCGCGGTCACTGACCAGATGGCTCGAGCTCCTGACCAGCGGCGATGCGATGGGAGTGCACTCTCGTCGCCCGGCGGCATGTCCCGACCCGGTACGGACGGCCAGTTCTTCCGCGATTGCCTCGGTGCTCGTTGAATGCCGCGAAGAACGGGGCAATCAACGAGCAATGTGGCAATCGGCAAGTACTGAAGTGCGCGGTGCCCGTCAGGCCTTGTCGAGCGACTCCGGCTTGTGGACGGCGTCCTTCCCGGACTTCTCGCTCTCCACCAGGTACTGCGGATCGTCCTTGTCGGCGCGCACCGTGCGGCCGGCCGCCTCGGTGTCCTCGGTGATCTTCTTCTTCACCGTGCCCTCGACCGTCTGACCGTGGCTCTGCCACTCGACCTTCTCGCCCTTGCGCAGGTTCTTCTCGCTCATGACGCCACCCTAGTAGGTAGCTGTCTCGAATATCGAGAGGTTGCGGAGGCGATGGGCCCCTTCTCAGCGCCAGCGTCCGGCACGAGAATGACGAGGAGATTCGTCGATCGCGGAATCGGCTCGAGAACGGAGTGACGTCATGAAGGTTCTCGTCGTCGGAGCGGCCGGGAAGACGGGCCGGCCCACTGTTGCGCGAGCCCGGGAGGCCGGCCACGAGGTGACCGCGTTCGTCCATCGGCAGCCGGAGTCCTCTCCTGATGGAGCACGCCTGGTCGTGGGGGACGCACAGGACCGGGACGCCGTCGACGCGGCGGTGCAGGGTCAGGACGCGGTGATCGACACCGTCGGCTCGGCCGTCCCCTGGCGACGCACCACGCTCGAGACCGAGACGGCCGTCGCCATCATGGGGGCGATGGAGCGGCACGGCGTCCGACGACTCATCGTCACCTCGTCCGTCGGCGTGGATGACAGCATGGCCGCCGTCGCGCCCGTCCTGCGCGTGTTCCTGCCGACGTTCCTGCGCGGCGCCATGCGGGACAAGGCCGCGATGGAGGCGGCGGTGCGGCGTAGTGGCGTGGACTGGATCATCGCCCGGCCGGCCCTGCTGACCAACGGCCGCGCCACCGGGGACATCCGGGTCCACCCGGAGGGCTCGCAGAACCGCACCCGTTCGCTCACCCGCAGCGATCTGGCCGACTTCCTCGTCGCCGAGCTCACGCGGGACGAGCACCTGCGCACCGCCGTCACCGTCGCCAACGGCTGATACGGGAGTACCCGTCCCGCAGGGGGGGACAGGTACTCCCGGTGAGGCGGTGACGGTCCCACCACTCACGGCAGGAACGCCCCCCCCTGCAACGCGAGGCCGACGACCGGGTCGCCGCGCCGAACCCGGCGCGCCCGCTGTCCGCGCGTCAGCGCGGGGCGCCGAGCGCCGTGCGGTAGCGCGTCGGGCTCGTGCCCACGAGCGAGCCGAACCGGGCACGCAGATTCGCGGCGGAGCCGAAGCCGGATGCGTCCGCGACGCGGTCGACCGACCAGTCGGTGGTCTCGAGCAGGCGGTGCGCGCGACGGACCCGGGCGCGGGTGAGCCAGCCGCTCGGGGTCGTCCCGAGTTCATCGGCGAATCGGCGGTTGAGGGTGCGGGTGCTGACGGCGGCGGCGCGGGCGATGTCCGTCACCGTCACGGGCCCGGCCGCGTGATCCCCGATCCACGCCAGGGTCGCGGCCAGTCCGGCGGAGCCGAGCTCATCGTCCCGGATGTACTGCGCCTGGTCGGCGTCTCGGGTGAGGGGGACGACGGCGCCGCGGGCCGCCGCGGCCGCAACGGCCCGCCAGCGCGTCGTCGCCCGGAGACCGTCGAGCAGTCCGGTCACGGCGAGGTCGAGTGCCCCGACGCAGATCGACGCGATCCGCGCGCCGCGCTGCGCCGCGTCGTACAGGGCCCGGACGGCCCCCGGATCGAGGGGAAGGCTCGGGTCCGCCCGCCCGGGGACGATGACGGTGTCCGCCTCGACGAGCCGGCCGAGGCGGTGCGGCACGGACAGCGTGGTCGGCCCGGCCGTGGCCGTACGACGATGGTTCCGTAGCGTGAGACATCTCACGTCCGGATGGGGGTATGCGCCGTGTCACGCCGGCGTCCGCACGACCCTCACCGATACGGAAGCGAAAGGAACCCCATGACCACGTCCGACACCGCCCTCCTCGCCACCCCCGTCGACGGCCTCATGGCCACTCCGACCGCCCGCCTGCCCTACCAGGCCGACGTCGGCGTGCGCTCCTTCCTGCTCGAACGAGCCCACGACCTCGTCATCGTGTACAACTCTCCGGGCATCACGACGGCCGCGACGGCGATCCGCACGCTCGGGCAACCGAGTCGGCTGCTGATCAACCACGGCCACGAGGCCATGTACGGCCCGTCCGGCCTCGAGGTGCCCGTGTTCGTCCACGAGCGCGACCGGGCAGAGACCGCCCGGGCCCTGCCGGTGGCCGGCGTCTTCGACCGGCGACAGCTGATCGAGGACGACCTCGAGGTGATCCCCACCCCCGGTCACACCCCGGGCACCACGTGCTACCTCTGGACCCACGATGGCCGGCGGATACTCTTCACCGGCGACTTCGTCTGGATCGAGCACGGCGAGTGGAAGGCCGTGGTTCTCGACCGCGGGTTGCGCGCGGACTACCTCGCCAGTCTCGCGCTGATCCGTGAACTCGACGTCGATGTGCTGGTGCCGTGGGGCACCTCGGACGACGGTCCCGCGCTGGCAGTCACGACCCGGGAGGATTTCCGGTCCCGGATCAACCGGATCATCGGCCGGGTGCGGGCCGGGGGCGACCGGTGACGGTCCCTCCGGGCGGCGTATCAGCTGTCGCGGCCTCCTGACGGGCGTTCGCGCACCGGCGCGCGAACGACGCGAAGACCGGCGAGAACCGGGCGGCGATCGCCGGGTGCTCCTCGGCGAACGCGGTGTGCAGGGCAGCGGCAGCGACGTCGGCGTCCTCACCCGGGCCGGCAAGGTCGGCCCGCATCTCCGGCTCCTCCAGCCAGCGGTCGAGCATCGCCGGGGTCAGCTCGGGGTGGAACTGCAGTCCGAGGGCGGACCCGACGGCGAGCGCCTGCACCGGGCACCCCGCCGAGGCGCCGAGGACGACGGCGCCGTCGGGCGCGTCGACGTTGTCGCCGTGCCAGTGCAGCACGCGGACCTCCCCCGCCGGTAGACCGAGCTCCGGCCGCGACGCAGCGTCGGTGAAGCGCACCGACGCGAGCCCCACCTCGTGCGTGGCGCCGGCATGCAGGTCCGCGCCGAGGGCCGTCGCGATGATCTGGTGGCCGAGGCACACGCCGAGCACGGGCAGCCCACCGTCGACGGCCGCCCGGACGAGGTCGGCCTCGCGTACCAGCCCGGGATGAGCGTCGTGGTCGGTGGCGCCCATCGGGCCGCCCATGAGCACGACGCCGGCGAGCTCGGCGACGCCGGGAAGGTCGTCCTCGGGCCGGTCGATCAGGTTGCGGACCACCAGCGCCAGACCGGCGGCCTCGACGGCGTCGCCGATCAGGCCGGGGCCCTCCCAGGCGTTGTGCACCAGGACCAGGACGGGGGCAGTCATGCGCTGCGCCAGTAGAGGCTGCCGTCGGTCTCGCGGGTGAGGAACCCGAAGTCGACGAGGGCGCGACGCAGCGACGGCACGTCGCGGGTGACGGTGGCGAGCAGCCGGTTGACCTCGCCCTCGGTCAGGACGTCCTCCGCCCCGAACAGGCGCACGGCGAGGTGACCGAGCAGTTCGTCGCGGTCCTCCGTCCGCCGCGGGACGGTGGTGATGCGCCCCTCGTGGAAGAACCGGTCGACGCCGGTCGGCTGCGGTGTGGCGGCCGCCGCGAGGGCGGCGGCGAACACGGAGCCGTCGACGGCGGTCGCGCCGTCGGAACCCGTCGAGAGCAGCCCGGCGCCGGTCAACTTGCGGGTCTCCCGCTCGTCGAGCCGGTCCACCCCGTGCACCACGGCGAGTCCGTACGCGAGGCGCAGTTTGTCATTGGCCAGGGCGGCGAATACCCGTTGCCACGGCACAGGTGTCGCCTTGTCGTCGGACATGGTCATGGCGCCATGCTAACGGCGCGGCCACGTCCGCCAGCCCCCGGGCACCACGGCCAACCGCGCGAGGACCGCGTCGAGGTCGGCCGGGGGCACGTGGTCGAACGATGTTCCGCTGGACGACCGGTCCGCCCCGACCAGACGGGTCGTCCGCTCCGTGCCGTCCCGGCTCAACCGCTCGGTGAACCCCCCTCCGGCCACGGTCAGCACCGTCCACTCGAGCCCCTCGACCTCGTGCTCCAGTGACTCGTCACATGCGTCGCAGCCGCAGGTCGGTGCCGGGATCTCGGTGAACACTCCCGCTCTGAGGACGACGGACGGGTAATCGGTGAAGCGAAAGCGCAGCTCGGCGCGGTCGGACATGCCGGTGCTGACGATGACGTCGCGCAGGGTCGCGTGCGAGGTCGCGACACCGCGAGCGGTAGGTCCCAAGGGCTCGCCGCCTGCGTCGCGGACGGAGCAGGCGAACGTCGCGACGAGGTACGCGACCAACGCATCGGCGACGTCGTGCAGGGGGCGGTAACGCTCAACATGCGTCGCCACGGAATACTCGTCCTCCCGCGGCATCGCCCCCATCGCTCGCGGCGGGTAACGGCGGGCATCCTCGACGATGGCGACGTCCACGGCGGCGGGGCGTCGGTAACCGGCCGTCGCCGCGATGAGGTCCGGGGTCACGGCCGGCTGCGGCAGGGCCGCGATCGGGTCGACCCACGGCGGGTCGGTGGTCCAACCATGCAGCAGCTCGGTCGCCTTCTCGACGATCTGTTCCGGCGCGGGGAAGTCCTCCGCACTGACTCCGGCGTCCGCCGCGGTTCGGACGCCGACGAGTAGATCGATGAGCGTGGACGGGCTGATGCCGCGTCCACCGTCCCCCACCATCGATCCGTCGCCCGGCTGCGGCTGCCAGGCGGCATTCCCTCGGGTGGCAACCATCGCGTTGCCCCAGAAGATGGCGGCGCTGCGGCGCAGCACCGGGTCCGCCGCGAGGAGCCCGGCGAGGTCACGGACCACCGGAAGGAGCAGGTCGGGACGCCGGGCGAGCTCGCGAACGCCGTGACCGCGGCTTCTCAGCAGCTCGACGAATGCGTCGTAACCGACGGCGTGATGCACGGCCGTCGGACTCTCCGACTCCGGTCGGTATTCCGCCCATCGTCGAGGCATCTCATCGGCGCCCGGCAGCGGCAGGGGCGGGCCCGCGAACACGGCGCGTTCGGACATCATGACCGCAGCGTAGCGGTCAGCGTCCCGCGTCCTCAGCGCCGGCGGGAGCACACCCCACCGACGCGCGGTGGCGTAGATTCGCGACCGAGGCAGCACGCTGCGAGCGTCCTGCGAGCGCAGGCACGCCCGGCCAGGACAGTCGAGGAGGCACCGATGTCGATCACCGATGCGGATCAGCGGATTCCCGCCGTCCTGCGCACCAGCGAGTTCGTCCTGCGACCGATCACCGTCGACGACGCCGCCCGGGACCACGACGCCGTGATGGAGACGCGGGAGAACCTGCGGCGGTGGGAATAGTCCACCTGGCCGGCGGACGACTTCACCGTGGAGGCGAACCGGCAGGACCTCGAGGACCTCGCGCCTCGGCACGCCGAGCGTCGGGCCTTCACGTACACCGTGGTCGATCCCGAGGACGTCACGTGCCTCGGCTGCGTGTACATCTTCCCGACGACCGCCACGTTCCTCTTGAGGTCCACCGTGGCTGCCGTCGGCGAGGCCGCCTGGGGCGACGTGGACGCGGTGGTCTACTTCTGGGTCCGCCGGTCGCGGATGCAGACGCACCTCGACGAACGCCTGCTCACGTCGCTGCGTGCCTGGTTCGCCGACGACTGGCGGCTGTCGCGCATCGTGTTCGTCACGAGCCAGCGGTTCGACCAGCAGATGGCCCTGCTCGGCCGCACCGACCTGCGTCCCCTGTTCGAGGTCGCTGAGCCGGGCAAGGCCGGCCGGTATGTCGCGTTCGGCTGAGCCTCACGACAGGTCGAGGTCCAGGCGCTGGGCCTCGTGCCGGCTCGTCGCCGCCGTGATGCCCTCCTCGCGCCACTGGTCGTCGGGGTCGGCCTGTGCGGTGGAAGCTGTGGGCCGGTGCACCCAGCACCCGGCCTCCTGCGCGATCAGCGCGCCGGCGGCCCAGTCGTGCTCGTGCAGGCCGCTCTCCCGGAACGCGTCGAGCGTGCCGTCCGCCACGAGGCACAGGTCGAGGGCGGCCGAGCCCAGCCGCCGCACGTCGGCGAACGCACTCATCAGGCCCTCGAGTTCGTTGAACTGCCGGGTCCGTGAGGTGCCGTTGTAGGAGAACCCGGTGGCGAGCAACCGGCCGGGGCGTTCCGGGTCCGGTCCGCCGAGGCGCGCGGGTCGACCGCGTTCGGCGTCGTCGGTCAGCTGCCGCCGCCAGGCGCCCCGCCCGGCGGTAGCCCAGTACTCGACCCCGAGCGCCGGGGCGTGCACGACGCCGGCGAGCCACCGCCCGTCCGCCGCCACGACCGCCACCGACGTCGCGTAGTAGACGATGCCGCGGATGAAGTTGGTCGTCCCGTCGAGCGGGTCGACGGACCATCGCAGCCCCGTCGTGCTTGCCGGGGACGCCCCGGCGTCGGACCCGGACGTCCCGAGCTCCTCGCCGCTGACGACGTCGTCCGGCCGCTCGTCGGTCAACACCGCGCGCACGGCCCGCTCGGCGGCCAGGTCGAAGGACGTCACCCAGTCCGAATCAGAGGACTTGGTGGTGGCCTCCATCCGCCGCTCGTCGCGCCCGGCGAGCACCGCGGCGCCGGCCGCGGCGGCCCGCCGCGCCGTCGCCAGCAGCTCGTCGAGGTCGACGGACTCACGATCCGGGGAACGGTCCACGGCCATCAGGCCTCCCCGGTGGCGAGCAGCGTCTCGAATCCGGCCTCGTCGAGCACCTTCACGCCGAGCTGCTCCGCCTTGTCCGCCTTCGAGCCGGCGTTCTCCCCCACCACCACGTAGTCGGTCTTCTTCGACACCGAGCCGGCGGCCTTGCCACCGCGGCTGAGGATCGCCTCCTTCGCCTCGTCGCGGCTGAAGTTCTCCAGCGACCCGGTGACGACGACGGTGAGGCCCGTGAGGGTGCGTGGCACCGATTCGTCGGACTCGTCCGCCATCCGCACGCCGGCAGCCGCCCAGGTCTCGACGATCTCCCGATGCCAGTCCTCGGCGAACCACTCGGTCAGCGCCTCGGCGATGGTCGGTCCCACACCGTCGACGTGCGCCAGCTCCTCGACGCTCGCGGCCCGGATCGCGTCCATCGACCCGAATGCCCCGGCCAGAGCCCGCGCGGCGGTCGGCCCGACGTGCCGGATGCTCAGCGCCACGAGCACTCGCCACAGCGGCTGGGTCCTGGCCTTCTCCATCTCCTCGAACATGTGGCGGGTGTTCGCGGTCGGCTCCGGAGGCTTCTTCGCGGTGCCGCGCGTGAAGAAGTAGGGCACCAGCTCGGTCTCGCCCGTGGCCACGCCCTTGACCTTCTTCTCGCGTTCGATCCGCACGTCGGCGAGCTTCTCCGGCGTCAGATCGAAGAGGTCGGCCTCGGTGGTCAGCGGCGGGGTCGCCGGTTCGGCGGGAGCCGTCAGCGCGATGGCCGCCTCCCAGCCCAGCGCCTCGATGTCGAACGCCCCACGGCCGGCGACGTGGAACACGCGCTCGCGCAGCTGGGCGGGGCAGGACCGGGCGTTGGGGCAGCGGATGTCCGCGTCGCCCTCCTTGGCCGGGGCCAGCTCCGTGCCGCAGGACGGGCAGTGGGTGGGCATGACGAAGTCCCGCACGGGCGGGTCCTGCTGATCGCGCAGGGCGACGACGGGCCCGACGATCTCCGGGATGACGTCTCCGGCCTTGCGCAGGACGACGATGTCGCCGATCTTCACCCCCTTGGCCTTGACGACGTCCTGGTTGTGCAGGGTGGCCATCTCGACGGTGGAGCCGGACACCTTGACCGGGACCATGACGCCGTACGGGGTGACCCGGCCGGTGCGGCCCACGTTCACCTGGATGTCCAGAAGCTTGGTGTTGACCTCCTCCGGCGGGTACTTGTAGGCCACCGCCCAGCGGGGCACCCGGGAGGTGTGGCCGAGGCGGCGCTGGGTGTCCAGGTCGTCGACCTTGATCACGATGCCGTCGATCTCGTGCCACAGGTCGTGCCGGTGCTCCCCGTAGTGCTCGATGAAGCCGAGCACCTCGTCGTAGGTGGCGAACACCTTCGTGTAGGGCGAGACAGGCAGGCCCCACCCGGCGAGCAGGTCGTAGGTGGCCGACTGGGTGGTGGCGGTCAACCCCTCGCGGGCGCCGATGCCGTGCACGTAGACGTGCAGGGGCCGGGAGGCCGTGACCTTCGGGTCCTTCTGCCGCAACGACCCGGCAGCAGAGTTTCGCGGGTTGGCGAACGGCGCTTTCCCGTCGGCGACCATCTGCTCGTTGAGGACGAGGAAGTCCGCGCTGGGGATGAACACCTCGCCGCGGACCTCGAGCCGCTCGGGCCAGTCGGACCCGCTCAACCGACGCGGCACGTCCTCGATGGTGACGACGTTGGCGGTGATGTCCTCCCCGGTGACGCCGTCGCCGCGGGTCGCCGCCCGGACCAGCACGCCGTTCTCGTAGAGCAGGTTCACGGCCAGCCCGTCGATCTTGACCTCGGTCAGCCACGCGGGCGCGGGCAGGTGCAGCTGCTCCACCTGGGCCTCGGCGCGGGTGAACCAGGCCCTCAGCTCCTCGAGCGAGAAGACGTCGTCGAGGCTGTAGAGCCGCTGCAGGTGCGTCACCGGGCTGAAGGCGGCCGACACCTCACCGCCGACCTCCTGCGTCGGCGAGTCGTTGGTCTGCAGCTCGGGGTGCAACGCCTCGAGCTCCTCCAGCCGCCGGTACAGCCGGTCGTAGTCGGCGTCGGAGAGGGTCGGCGCGTCGTTCGTGTAGTACGCGACGCGGGCGCTGCGGATCGCGTCGACGGTCTCGTCGTACTCGCGCTGCAGTTCGTCTGCCGGGGCCTCGGACTCGGGGATCTCCGCCTCTGTGCTCACGGCTCCATCTTGCCCCACCCCACCGACCGAACAGCAGGCACGCGGTCGAGGATCAGCCGGTCAGGCGTCGGCGTGCGGCAGGTCCTCGAAGCGCTCCTGGATGCCCTGCAGGCCCTCGATCTCCTCCTGCCGGGCGGCGGTCCAGTACCAGCCGGCGTCGAGCTTGTGCAGACTCATGCCCTCGGCGAACTCGGCGTCGTGCCCGACGTACGCGAGGCGCAGCACGGTGCCGGTCTCGTCCTGCCCGCTGTCCGTGACGACGCACGGCAGGCCCCGGTAACGGCACTCGAGCCGCATCCGGAAGACGTCGGTGACCTCCTCGGCCGGCACGACGCGGCGCCAGGCCGGGCCACGGGTGGCCTCGAAGCCCTCGAGCTGCTCGGCGGCGAGCAGGACGATGCCGTCCCTCGTGACGTCGGCGACGAAGTCCTGGCCCTGCCAGATGGCGTGCCACGCGAGCGTGGACGGCAGGATCGGCACCCGCGGGACCTCCTCCCCGCCGGCGACCTGCAACCAACCGGTGGCCACGTCGGGGTGGATGGCGAGCAGGTCCTCGGAGCCGTCGGCGGACACGCGCCACATCTCCGCGCCGGCGGGCAGCGGCGTCTCGTCGAGAAGGTAGACGGGGGCGACGTGATCCGGCCAGGGCGCGAAACCGGTGCCGGTGTAGGGCGGGTGGTCGACGACGGCGGGGGTGACCGCGTCGTGGGCGACCGGGCCGCGCGGCGGCTGGAAGCGGATGACATCGACGAAGGGAGCGTTCGGGTCGTACGGCGAGCCGGGGTAGCCGAGCGCGAACGCCTCGTGGAGCTGGGCCGGGGTCTGCGCGGCGACGGCGTCCTGCGCACGCAGGACGAACCCGCCGATGCGCTGGAGTCGGCCGGACAGGAACTCGTCGCGGAGGGCGGGATAGAGCACCTTCTGCAGGACCACGGTGGTGTTTCCTCTCGTCATGCGGGCACGGTCGGTGGTTTCACCCTACGGGGCGGGCGGGGTCACGCGAGCGGTCCGTGTTCCCAGCGTTCCTCCGGTTCGCTGGAGCTCGAGCCCTCATACCGCTGCACGAACGACACGACGTCGGCGACGTCGGTCTTCGGCAGGACGCCCTCGACGACGTCGTACGGGTCGCCGTCGATACCCGGCTGGTGGTGAGCATGGTGCGCCCAAGCCTCCCGGGCGCTCGCGAATTGAACGCTCCAGCCGTCATCCTCCGCCTCGCCGCTGATGATGACGTCGCACTGGCGCCACCTTCCCACTACCTGGACGGTGACGATGTCGCTCACCTCGGTGGCCTCCACGCTCAACTGATGACGGAAGCGGATCGGAGCTTCTCCACCCAGACGTGCGGACTTCCACGGTGATGGCAACGGATCATGGCTCCATCGGAGCAGCCACAACTTCCCTCCATCGGGCTCAGGCCCGAGCAACGCGTGGCGTTCTCCCCGCCAGGCGCCATAGGCGCCCGTCAGAAGGCGGCCGTCCCGCGTCGTCCTCATCGATCCCGCTTCCGACGATCCTGGCTCTCCGATGCGAAGTCGCTCAGCTCTTCCAGAGGGACCTCACCGGTGAAGTAGGCGCCCCCTTCGTGGGATTGGAGATAGGGATGGTTGTACAGGTCGAACGCGGCTGCGGCGCCTCGGGGAGCGGTGTCCACGGGTACGCCACCACGCAACGCGACGGTGTCGTCCTCGGGATAGTACGGGCCGACCTCGAATCGATAGCCGTCGAGGCAGGCCCAGAGGGTGTGGCCGAAGAAGGCGTCGACCTCTCGTGCATCGACCGCCCGACGCCATGCTCGAAGCGCAGCACCGAAGGAATATCGTGACCACTCTGTACCTGGCGCCTCGTCGTCGTCGCCCCAGAGAATGATCGTGTCGTCGTCCCTGGCACGGACGGCCCGGAAGACCCGTCCTCCATACTCCGCGAACTGTTCGGTGGTCAGCTGCCCGTCCGGCAGGAAATATCGCCGCCGCCGGACCTGCTCAACCACGGATGGCCTCCCATCGCTCCTCCGGTTCGCCGGCGAAGGAACGGCCTGTGTACCGCTGGACGTGAGACGTGAACGGTGCGAGGTCGTCCGTCGACATCCATCCGGTGAGGCGATCGTGCGGATCGCCGTCGATGCCCGGGAGTCGCTGAGCACCCGCGGCCCACGCTCGCGCGCCATCGGTGAACTCCACCTCCCACCGGCCCTCTCCCAGGGCCTCGTGGACCAGTACCTCGCAACCGCGCCACGAACTGGTCACCCGGACGGAGAACACGTCGGTCACCTCGGACTCGTTCACCGTCACCGACTCAGCCCGGCCGTGCCCGTCCGCCACGACGACGTACTCGCCCTGTGACGGCGTCGCCTTGACCAGTCGGCGCCTTCGGCCGGAATACGTCCCGTACGCGCCGGTGAGCAGATGGCCACCGCTACTCGGCACTCGCCCTCCCGGGTACCGGCATCCGCCTGGTGCTGATGTTCTCCAACTCAGTGAAGGGGATTGACCCGGTGTAGTAGACCCCGCCGTCGTGCAGGGGTCAGGCCAGCGGGCACCTCGTCGCGTGACATGTCGTTCCCTTGAGAGAGATACGCGACGACGAGCCCGGTCTCGGGCTCGTAGTGAAGCAACGTGCTGTCCATCGACTTCCATCGTGCGGCGGTTTCGTTGCGGAAGTGGTCGTCCACCTCGTCCCGGCCCACCCGGAGATACCAATAGAGCGGCAAACCCTGGGCGTCCCGCAGGCGCGACGGATGCCACCGGTCGTCGGGCCGATCGGGAAAGTAGTGCAGAATCCAGAGGTCGTCCGTGGACGTTTGGCGTGCGGGTTCGCTCGCCCGGTAGATTCGGCCTTCGAAGAAGGCGAATTCGGACGACGTGAGGTGACCGTCGGGCAGCGTGTAGGCGACACGCGGCCATGGGTCGTCATCCCCACGCTGCTCACCTCCCTGGATGACCATCGATCCCGTCATCCGAGTGGACCGTACTCCCACCGCTCCTCCGGGCTGCCCACCGGCTTGCCGTTATCCCAGCGTTGCACGAAGGATCGGAATTCGCCCAGGTCATCCCCGTCGATCCAGCCGGACACCCGGTCGTACGGATCGCCGTCGATTCCCGGCAGTTGCTGCGCGCCGGCGGCCCATGCCTGCGCGCCGTCCCGAAAGGTCACCTTCCGCCTGTTCTCGGTCAGGGACTCGTCGACCAGCACCTCACAGTGCCGCCACTCCGAGCGAACGCTGACCGAGAACACCTCCGGCACATCCGCGACGGGGACTTCCCTCGTGTTCTCCCACCGCGTCGTCCGGCCGGACGTGAATTCACGGCTCTTCCAGCCTTCGCGTGGCTCATTCGAGATCGAGACCACCAGGTAGGTGCCGTGGCTCGGTGACACCCGTGAAAGGGCGTGGACGACGCCGTCCCACCGTCCGTAGTTTCCCGTGAGCAGACGCTCGCCGACTGATCCATTCACACCCGATACACCGTCCAGCTCAAGCGAGCGGACCATACTCCCACCGCTCCTCTGGATCCCCCACCGGCTTTCCGTCCTCGAATCGTTGCACATGGGAAACGACGCTCTCGACATCGGCCTTCGGCAGCGTTCCGCCGACCGAATCGTAGGGTTCGCCATCGATTCCCGGCTGGTCCTGGGCGTGATGGGCCCACGCGTCGCGCCCATTCACGAATCCGACCATCCAGGAGAGATCATCCGGCTCGTCGTCGATCACGAGGGCACAGTCGTTCCAGCTGCCGTCCACCTGAGCGTTGAACACGTCGCTCACCTCGCTGGACTCGACACTGAGCTTGTTGCGATAACGAGGCGATGACTCCCCGGGGAGTTGAGCGGACTTCCATGGTGGCGTCAAGGCAACATCGCCCCATCGGAGCAGGAGCAACCTACCTCCGTCAGGCACCGCCCCGAGCAACGCGTGACGTTCTCCCCGCCAGGTCCCGTACGAACCGGTCAGGAGGCGGCCGTCCTTGCTCTCGGTCATGGCGTTCAGACCGGCAGCTCGTACCGCTCGGAGACGAAGTCACTCAATTCCTCGAGCGGCACCTCACCCGTGAAGTACGAGCCGCCCTCCTGTGGTTCGACATAGGGGTGGTTGAGCAGATCGATCTGCGGATACATCCCCCGTCCGGCAGAGCCGGTAGGGGGGGACCCGCCCCGAAGATCCACCGTGCCTTCCGCGACGTAGAAGGCACTCACTTGGAACCGGTATCCGTCGAGGACAGCAGACAGGACGTGGGCGAAGTACGCTCCCACATCCTTCGCGTCAACGTCCCGCCGCCACACCGGAAGGGCACCCACCCCCGGCGTGAACGGCTCCCATCCTGGTCCGGGAGGTTGCTCGTCGTCCCACCACAAGACGAACTGCTCCTGCCTCTTGATGCGGATCGCTCGAAATGGTTGGCCATCGAGCTCGACGAAATTGTTGGTGGTCATGGTGCCGTCTGGGAGAAAGTACCGCAGACGGCGAGCCGGTTCAGTCACAACAAGACACCCGCGTCTTCACAATCATCCGACTCGTCGCCAGATCTCGGACCGGCCGTCGAACACGCCGACCAGTACTTCTTCTCCGGAGGCGTTGAGTTCCCACATCTCGGCCCCGTCGTTCAACCTCACCTCTTGAATCCTGGGATCGATGACGTTGTACTCGGGCATCACCCTGTGCTGCTGAACCTCGCTTCCAGCGAAGCCGTGGCCGGTGTTCGGGTACCAATCGGTATTCGTGTGCCCCGGCGCCATGATCCTTCCATCCGTCATGCGCAGCGACCCGTCGGGCAGGAGGTCTCCCCCACCGGGCCGACTCGCCAGTTCATTGAGGAGCCGCTGATCCGGCGTGAGGACACCTCCGACGTTGTCGGTGGTGAACCGCACGGCGTAGACGGGTCGACTGTTGTCGGGAAGGAACTTCGAGCCGGTGTAGTCAAGACGCAGGGCGTCGTGGATCTCGGCCGGCGTCGAGAGCCTGATGCTGTGACGGGCATCGGTGATGAAACCGCCGGCACTGAGTCGATACTTGTTGTTGGGGTCGAACATCTTCGGCCCGAGGTCATGGGGCAAGACCTTCTGCAGGACGGTGGTGTCAGTGATCGGCGGAAGCGATCGACGGACTTCGAGCAGCGCCTGCAGGTCCGGCGTGGAGAGGGTCTCCACCTGACGATCGACGACCGAGGACAGCCACCGATAGTCTTTGCCCTGGGCCTTCAACGCGGCGTCGAGATCCTTCATCGCGAGGTGATCGGACAGCTGTGCCCGCGACGTCGAGACCTCATGACGCGTCCCGTCGTGGAACACGACCTCCGTCGGGTTCCCTACCCCATCACGGATCAGGTGACCGGGCGGATCGGCCGGACCGCTGCCCCCGCTCCCGTGCTGAGAGGTCGGATCAGACGGTTCGTGGACCTCGTTGGGCTTGCCCGCGACATCCGCGTCGTGCGGGTGGGTGCCAGCCGGGTGAGTGTCAGCGCCCGGCGTGTGCGTCTCCGCGGTCGAGGGGCCGTTCCCGTGGTCCGCGACATCGTGCGCGGCGGCCGGCTTGGCCGAGCCCTCCGGCGCTTCCGGGTGCGTCGTCGAAGCAGCCGGCTTGGCGGTGCCCGACTCCGGCGCGTCCGGGTGCGTGCCCTGCGTGACGGGCTTGCCCGTGGGCGTCCCGTCCTCGGTGCGGACGCCAAATCGCGGCTCGCCCTCCGGCACCGCCCGCGAACCGCCGCCGGACGTGCCCGGGTGCGCACCGGTCGTGCCGGTCGGCCGCGACGGGGTGTCCGCGCCCAGGTGCATCACCGTCGGACGCATGGACGCGCCGCCGGCCGCGTCCGCCAGCCCGTGACCACCGGCCGTCGCGACCCGGGGGCCGCCCAGGCCCAGCTGGTCCGCCATCGCCGCCATGCGAGTGCTGAGCGTGCTCGTGCCGCCGGAGATCTTCACCGGCAGCTCGGCGATCTTCGTGCCCGCGACCTTGATGCCGTCCGTGGCGATGGTGATGCCCTTGATCTTGAGCAGGTTCACCAGGTCCACGCCCTTGATGGTCACGTTCGCCAGGGCGGAGATCTTGGTCGCGTTCAGCACGGTCGCCATCTTCCCGCCCGCACTGGAGACCTCCGCGATCTTGCCCGCGATCGACCCGGTCTTCGCCACCGCACCGCCACCGGCGGTCAGCAGGATCGTCGCCAGGTCGAACGTCGTCTCCCCCGCCGCATAGGCCGGGTCCCGCTTCCAGTCGTCCCAGTGGATCGCGGCCTTGCCCACCGCCAAGAGCTCCTTGCCGGCCCTGTCCACCACGTCCCCGTGCCCGGTCGCCCGCAAAGCCACCTGCGCCAACGGCGTCGACACGATCGCCACGTTCAGGGCGAGCTTGCCCATGCCCTTCCACGTGGCCTTGAACGTGTCCATGTCGGTGACGTTGACCATGTTCCAGAGGCCCTTGAGCGTGCCGGTGACCCCGGACCACACACCCTTGCCGAACGAGCACACCCCGTCCCACGCGTCCTTGTACCAGGGCTTGTCCCACTCGGTCGGCTTACCCCAGGGGATGTTCCCCTCGTTCGACGCCGCGTCCAACTGCTCGTTGGTGTAGCCGTAGGCGATCTGGCCCGCCTTCGCCCCGTCCTGCGTCACCATCACGTACGTCGGGCCACCGTAGAGCGCGTTGATGGAGTTCGCGCACGTCATCTGCGCGGTCTGCAACTCCGCATACAGCCCGTTCAGGCCGTGGATGATGTCCTGTTCCTTCTTGACCAGGCCCTCGTCGTCATCCCAGTCATCCCGCGACCGGCCCGCGATCTCGCTCTCGAACGACGCCGCGTCCGCCTTGATCCCGGCCAGCTTGGTCCTGATCGTGTCCACATCATCGGCGAACCCGTCCGTCGCGGTCTTGACCGTCCCGATGTCGGTGACCAGGTCCTCCGCCGCCGTCGTGACCGGCCCGAACGCCGAGAACACCACCTCATCCCCCGGCGCCGAATACACACCCTTGCCCTGCAACTTCGCCCACGACGTGGACGTCGACGACGCCTTCGACGAGAACGAGGCCGCCTTCGTCTTCAGCGTGGTCCCCGCCGTGCGGATCGTCTCCGGGTCCGGCAGATTCTTCTCGAACGCCCCGATGTCGTAACTCACGAGTACTCCCCCGTCGCTCGTCGATCACGTGTCGCGCATCTCTCGGTCGCTCTCGATTGTGCCATGCAGCCCGCTCACATCGTCCGTCCAGCCTGCTGGGCCGTTGTTCCGTCCTGCCTGCGTCGTTGTCGCGGACCTTTTTCCGCAACCAGTCCGGCATGTGGTCGTCGCCGTTATTCCTCCCAACACCCATCGACCCGTTGGCGTCCACCTTCTCAGGATGACGACGACGGCCCGGCTCCGTTCGGGTCTCGCCGCGCCTGGGGGCCGTCCGGTTTCCTCGCGAGACCGGGGCCACCGCGCCTACCATCGTCGGCGAGCCGTTCCGATGGAGAGGACAGGACATGGACCCCGCGGTGACCTTCGAGAAGGAGGACGGGCTGTGGGCCCAGTTCCCCTACTCGCCCTACGTCCCCGCAGGCATTCCCTCGACAGCCGATCCGGGCGACCGCCGCGTGGTGGGGCGCACCTCCGACGGCGCCGTCGTGTGCGTCACCGACTTCCCGCGCTACTTCAGCCTCGACGACAGCCCCAGCGCGTTGAACCACCCCCTGCAGTTCTTCCCCACCGCCCGCACGTATCTGGACTGGCTCGCCGAGACGTGCCGACGCACGCGGTTCCCCGCCGGGCTCGATAGCGCGGATCCGGCGCGCCGCTTCGATCTGGCCCTCCAGGCGATGCTCTTCGGGCTGGAATGTGATCTGGACGGACTGATCCAGGTGCACCCGCTGGCCGTCGTGCCCTTCGGTATTCCTCGGCGCAAGGAGGAGTTCGCCTTCCGGCCGGTCGACGTCGACACCTGGGAGGTGCTCGACGCCGACGGACGCGTGCTGTCCCCGGAAGAACGAGAAGCGGTCCTCGACCGCGGTCTGTGGGACGTCGCGTCCGGCGGGAATCTCCGCTTCATCACCGAGGAGTTGGGCCAGAGCTGATCGGGCGTGAGGGCGGCGCTGTTCCGTCCTGCCTGCGGCGTCGTCACGGACCTTCCGCTTCAGCCACTCCGGCATGTGCGCGTCGTCCCTCGGGTACGTCTCCAGGTCGGTGACGTAGGTCTTCGGATCAACCGGAAAGTCCCAGTAGGGCTCGTCATCATCGTTGTACTGAGCGTCGAGCTTCCGCCGACTCGTGACCGTCACCACCGCGCCGAACCACGTACCGGGGCCCTGCCGGTACATGACGTCCCGCAACTCCGACGAAAGGACCGTCACCTCATCGTCCACGAGAAGCGACTCCCGACGGCCGTCCTCCGACGTGGCTACCAACGTCTCCCGGTAGAAGGACAGGGTCTTCGAGGTTGTGTACGTGACGACGTCAAAACCGTCGGGGATGAGCGCGTGAAGCTGCCGCCCGAGATGCATCAACCGCTCTGGAACATCGGCAGGGTTCCGCTCGGTGCTGTCATGTGAAGTTCTGGAAACCACTCTTGATCCAGACCCCGCCGTTCAGGCGATAATACGCATCGATCCTTTCGGGCACCGAATTCACCGAGGATATGTCGGCACGACTCTCAGATCCACGGAAGAATTGCCTTCGAGTTCGAGCAATTCCTTCAAGCCCTTTTCCAGATCACCGTAATTGTGGCCGGAGCTGACCTCTCGGAACATCGCGACGAGGTTGATGTCCACTGTCCCCGCCACCGAACATCTTGGCGAGAAGGTGTCCGCCTCATAGCCGACGCCGCCTTCCTTGCCCACCCGCGCGGTGGTGTGCTTCGACCGGTAGGCATCGCCGCGCAACAGGTCGTCGACGTGAGCGACGACGGTTCTCGACGAACTGTCGGTCTGGAAGACGTGGTTGTCGCCGACGACGTACGTGGTGTCGGGCGCCGGTCTCATCAGGTCCGGATTGAGGTGTCCCTTGGTTCCGTACTCGGTCTCGACGTAGTGAATGCGGCCTTCGGCGTTCGTGTAGTACGTCCCACGGCCCGGCACCTCGTATGCCGTCGAGGGCTGCAGAATTCTGTCGGTTCCAAAGGGCTGCTCTAGCCTTCGGGAGGTCGACATCCGGGACCTGGACGGTGTGCTGCACCTCCGCCCGCGCGGATACCTCTCCGTCCGGCAGGACGGGCAGGCTCCGCGCCGTCGCGCGAAGCCGGGTGCTCACCGCTGGCGCTGAAGCCGCTCCACCTGTCGAGCGCGGATCCCGATCCGGGGCTCGCACTCAGGCAGCGCCCGAGTGCCGGTCCAATCGGTACTCGTGCCCCGGGTGGGAACCGGTCGGTCCGGTCCCCCGACTCCGGGCCAGGCCGTGCGCGCCCAGGCGCACCACCGACGCACGACGAACACGATGAGATCCAGGAGCGCAACCTCTGGGATCTCCTACGACGACGGATAGCTGAGCACCATCACCGGAATCCCCACGAACGACCGATAGCTAGCGAGTCACTCCGTCTTGCCCGCCTCGTGGTCGCGGACCTTCTGCCGCAACCACTCCGGCACGTGTGCATCATCGCGTGGGAAAGCCTGGAGGTCAGTGGCGTAGATCTGAGGGTCCGGAGGGAAGTCCCAACCAGGCTCATCGTCGTAGTTGTAGGACGCGTCTGCCTTCCCCTCCGCAGTCACAGTGAAACGAGCGCTGAACCAGGTGCCCGCCCCGTCGCGGTACATCAACTGACGAAGCTCGCCAATAGCATCTGAGAGCTCCCGGTCACCGCGTATCGATTGCTCGATTCCGTTCCCCATGACGGCGATGACCTGACGAGATCCCAGTGCGACCGTTCGACTCGTTGAACATGACACACTCGTAGCTCCTACGGGCAAAAGCGCATGAAGACAACGAGCGACGTTGACGAAGGCGTCTTGCTCCGTCAAGTCTTCGCGAGTGTCGTCTGCGCCCGACGCATCCACGCTATTCCGTCTTCCCTGCCTCGTGGTCGCGGACCTTCTGCCGCAACCACTCCGGCACGTGTGCATCATCGCGTGGGAAAGCCTGGAGGTCAGTGGCATAGATTTGCGGGTCCACCGGGAAAGGCCACGTCGGCTCGTCGTCGTAGTCGTAGGATGCGTCGGCCTTCCCGGCCGCGGTCACCGTCAGTGCGGCGCTGAACCACGTTCCGGATCCGGGATTGTACATCGCGGCTCTAAGGTCGTCGACTGCGTCGTCGACCTCATCACTGCCTTGAAGCGACTGTCTGTTGCCTTCCTGATCCTCAGCGGTGATGACCGAGGTTTGAACAGCGTGTGTTGCCGACACCCTCATGTCGATCTTCTCGGATGCCGGTGGGATCAAGGCGTGAAGTTGTCTTGCAACGGCGATGAACTTTTCCTGCTCCCCTGACCCATCAGACATTTTTGAACCTGGCACGCTGCCACTCCCTTCCGTTGATCCGATACCCCGCTCGAATGAGCTGCGGAACGTCTCCATCTCCGCTGAAACGCGGCCGAACGTTGATTTCGATCGTTGGTTTGGAGGTCTCGTCCAGGAGTCGCCTCAAGTCTCCTTCGAGGTTACCGAAGCTGTGGCCGCTACCCGGTTGACCTCACGGAGCATGGCCACGAGGTCGATGTCCTCAGTACCGCCACCGAATGCCTTACCCAGCAGAGGATGAGTTGGGCAAGAACTGATCGTGCGGGAGTGCCGCGCTCTGCCGGCCCGGTGGTCACGGATCTTCTGTCACCACCACCCGGCATGTGCGCGTCACGCTCGAGAATTTGTCGAGGTCGGACACATAAACCTGGCGGTCCGGCGGTTGCTATTCGGTCTTGCCCGCCTCGTGATCGCGGACCTTTTGTTGCAACCACTCCGGCATGTGCGCGTCGTCCCTCGGATACGTCTCCAGGTCCGTGACGTAGGTCTTCGGATCAACCGGAAAGTCCCAATAAGGCTCGTCATCATAGTTGTACTGGGCGTCGAGCTTCCCCCGACTCGTGACCGTCACCACCGCGCCGAACCACGTACCGGGGCCCTGCCGATACATGACGTCCCGCAACTCCGACGAAAGGACCGTCACCTCATCGTCCACGAGAAGCGACTCCCGACGCCCGTCCTCCGACGTGGCTACCAACGTCTCCCGGTAGAAGGACAGGGTCTTCGAGGTCGTGTACGTGATGACGTCAAAACCGTCGGGGATGAGCGCGTGAAGCTGCCGCCCGAGATGCATCAACCGCTCTTGAATATCAGCGGGGTTTCGCTCAGCGCCATCACTTGAAGTTCTGGAAACCACCCTTGATCCAATCCCCGCCGTTCAGGCGATAAAATATGGCGATACTATCTGGCACGGAATTCACCGAGGAATACGTCGGTCTGATTCTCATATCCACTGAAGGACCGCCTTCGAGTTCGAGCAGTCTGCCCAAACCCTTCTCCAGATTACCGTAGCTGTGGCCGGCCCCGCGGTTGATCTCTCGAAGCATCGCCACGAGGTTGATGTCCTCGGTGCCGCCGCCGAACATCTTGGCAATCAGGTGTCCACCCTCGTAGCCGATGCCGCCTTCCTTGCCCACGCGCGCGGTGATGTGCTTCGACCGGTAGGCATCGCCGCGGAACAAGTCGTCGACGTGCGCGAGGACGGTTCTTGACGAACCGTCGGTCTGAAAGACGTGGTTGTCGCCGACGACGTAGGTCGCGTCGGGCGCTGGATTCATCAGGTCCGGGTTGAGGTGTCCCTTGGTTCCGTACTCGGTCTCGACGTAGTGAATGCGGCCTTCGGCGTTCGTGTAGTACGTCCCACGGCCCGGCACCTCGTACGCCGTCGAGGGCTGCAGAACTCTGTCGGTTCCAAAGGGCTGCGTGATCTTCGGAAGATCGGCGTTCGTGACGTGGATGGTGTGCTCCACCGCAGGCCGCGGGTGCCCTTCCGCACCAGCGGGAGTGAGATCTTCCGCGCCGCCTTGCGGCGTAGCGCCACCACCTCGCACGTCATCGATCTGGGCCGGACCGTGCGGGACGGCGCTGCCGGAGCGACCGTCGATCCCGAGATCCGCCTGCGCGCTGTGCGGGACCCCCGCGTCGTCCACGCGCGACACCGCGGCATCCGCCGGAGTTCCGTGACCCGTTTTGCTGTCGGGCACCTCCGGGTGCGTCGTCGTCGCGGCCGGCTTCGCCGAACCCGACTCCGGGGTCTCCGGGTGCGTCGTCGTCGCGGCGGGCTTGGCCGGACCCGACTCCGGGGTCCCGGGGTGGATGCCCTGCGTGACGGGCTTGCCCGTGGGCATGCCGTCCTCGGTGCGGACGCCGAACCGCGGCTCGCCCTCGGGCACCGCCCGGCCGCCTCCACCGGCACCGGTGCCCGGGTGGGAACCGGTCACACCGGTCGTCGCACGGGACGGCGCGTCCGCGTCCAGGTGCATCACCGACGCCCGGGCGCCACCGGTGTCGGCGACGTCGGCCAGGCCGCGCCCTGTCGAGCTCGCCAGCCCGGGACCACCGTGCGCACCGGCGGTCGCCAGACGCGGGCCGCCCAGGCCCATCGAGTCGCCCATCGCCGCGATCCGCGCATTGACGTTCTCGATGCCGCCGGAGATCTTCACCGGCAGCTCGGCGATCTTCGTGCCCGCGACCTTGATGCCGTCCGCGGCGATCGTGATGCCCTTGATCTTGAGCAGGCTCACCAGGTCCACGCCCTTGATGGTCACGTTCGCCAACGCGGAGATCTTGGTCGCGTTCAGCACCGTCGCCATCTTCCCGCCCGCACTGGAGACCTCCGCGATCTTGCCCGCGATCGACCCGGTCTTCGCCACCGCACCGCCACCGGCGGTCAGCAGGATCGTCGCCAGGTCGAACGTCGTCTCCCCCGCCGCATACGCCGGGTCCCGCTTCCAGTCATCCCAGTGGATCGCGGCCTTGCCCACCGCCAGCAGCTCCTTGCCGGCCCTGTCCACCACATCCCCGTGCCCCGTGGCCCGCAACGCCACCTGCGCCAACGGCGTCGACACGATCGCCACGTTCAACGCGAGCTTGCCCATGCCCTTCCACGTCGCCTTGAACGTGTCCATGTCCGTCACGTTGACCATGTTCCACAGGCCCTTGAGCGTGCCGGTGACCCCGGACCACACACCCTTGCCGAACGAGCACACCCCGTCCCACGCGTCCTTGTACCAGGGCTTGTCCCACTCCGTGGGCTTACCCCACGGGATGTTCCCCTCGTTCGACGCCGCGTCCAACTGCTCGTTCGTGTAGCCGTAGGCGATCTGGCCCGCCTTCGCCCCGTCCTGCGTCACCATCACGTACGTCGGGCCGCCATAGAGGGCGTTGATCGAGTTCGCGCACGTCATCTGCGCGGTCTGCAACTCCGCATACAGCCCGTTCAGACCATGGATGATGTTCTGTTCCTTCTTGACCAGGCCCTCGTCGTCATCCCAGTCATCCCGCGACCGGCCCGCGATCTCACCCTCGAACGACGCCGCGTCCGCCTTGATCCCCGCCAGCTTCGTCTTGATCGTGTCCACATCATCGGCGAACCCGTCCGTGGCCGTCTTCACCGTCCCGATATCGGTGACCAGGTCCTCGGCCGCCGTCGTGATCGGCCCGAACGCGGAGAAGACGACCTCGTCGCCCGGCGCCGAATACACACCCTTGTGCTGCAGCTTCGCCCAGGAGGTGGACGTCGACGTCGCCTTCGACGAGAACGAGGCCGCCTTCGACTTCAACGTCGTCCCCGCCGTGCGGATCGTCTCCGGATCCGGCAGATTCTTCTCGAACGCCCCGATGTCGTAACTCACGAGTACTCCCCCTCGTCACTGCGCGTCGGGTATCGGATGCCCCGGGCCGCGCGACGGACCGCCGCTGTTCGAGCCGCCCGTGGTGGCACCCGGCGCGTCGTCGGCCTTGGCCTGCTCGGCTCGCGCCGCGTTCTCGCGCGCCGTGGCGGACATCGTCGAATCCGCGTCCGTGAGGATGGTGACCACTTTGTTCACCGCGCTCAGGGCGGTGCCGGTGCGTCCCACGACGTTGCTGATGTCCGGGCTGAAAGCCTTCTCCGAGGCGCCCTTCAAGGCGGTGCCGATCGGTTCGGCCTTGGTGGCCGTCGCCAGCTCGCTGACGGCGGTGCCGAAGTCGGAGACGAGTGTCGTGTAGGTCTTGTACACGCCGTTGACCTCGTTGAGCACGCCGACCACGGCGCTCGTGGACACGTCGAAGGACATGGTTCACTCCTGCAGTTCTGGGCTGACCGTTCTGGGATGGCGGATCCGGGCTGGTGGATCCTCTCGACGCGTGGGGTCGGCGTCCGCCTACCTGATGGGCTCGCACGACCGCGACGCGACGGCGCGACCGGACCTGCCGAGGCGCCGTGTGGCGCCCCGGCAGACACGGTGGAATCAGCCGATGTTGCTGACCGCGGTGCGGGCCCGGTGTCCGGCCCCGGAGGCGGTGTCGTCGTTGAGGCCCAGGGTCTGCTTGACCAGGTGAATGATGTTCTTGACCTCACCGGCGGCGTTCTTCCACCGCTGCTCGACGGCGTGGTACTCGTCCGAGACGCCGTCGGCCTGGAAGTCGGCCATCGCGGCGGCGACGTCCTTCTCGCGGGCGGCGATGAGGGTCTCGAGCCGGCCGATGGTGGCCTGGATGTCGCTCTGGACCGAGCTGGAGACGCCGGTGTCGTACGAGATGCGATCGTTCATGGTGATTTCCCCTCTGGAGCCGGACGGTGATCCGGCGGACGACGATGGTGGGTGCGGCCGGTCAGGCGCGACGCGAACGGAAGTCGGCCGAGCTGAAGTCGGCGGAGCCCTGCGACTGGGTGGCGTTGTCCGCGGCCTCCTGGTCACCGGTCTGGAACGCGGTGTCCATGCCGCCCTGGCCCTCGAGGATCGCGCCGAGGGAGTTGTTCAGCTCGTTGGCGATCTCGTCGGTGCGGTGCTTGAAGTCGTCGAAGCGCGCGCGGCCGGATCCGTTGAACTTCCCCTCCAGCGGCGTTACGTCGGCGACCAGCTTGCGCACGAGCGACCCGAGGTCCTCGCTGTTGGTGCTGGTCTGGTTGGTCAGCGTGCTCAGGGTCTGGGCCCCCATGTCGAACTTCACGTCGATCCCCTCTCCGTTGTTCCGGGCCCGCGGACCCGGCGTCGTGCAGCTTCCATCTCCATGGAACCGGAAAGGACGCACCCGTACAAGCGCCGACGATGGGAAGAACTACCCATGTCCGCGGCGCGGTTCCGCCCCGTCGCGGCGGTGTGGGATGGAAGGATGGTGCCGACCGAGCACCGCATGGGGGAAGGAGATCGGTGGCCGCCGACTATGACAGCCAGCTCATCGAGTCCGTCGCCGTCCGACGAAACCGGCTGCTGACGGCGCTGCTGTACGGGAGCAACCCGTTGCAGCGCCGCTGGGCGGACGGTGTGCGGACGTTCTTCTACAGCGTCGCCGTGGCCGCCCTGGTCGCGGCCGTGTGCGTCGGCTACTCCTTCGTCTCGAACCTCCTGGCCCAGCAGAACGCGAAGCAGCAGCAGCAGGAACAGGACCAGCAGCGCCAGCAGCAGCTGAACCAGCAGCGGCAGGGCGCACCCGCGCCGGGCCGGCCCGGCGGCGTCGTCGTGCTGCCGATCGCGCTGACGCTGCCCCCCACGACGGCGGAGGTCGCCTGATCATGCCCACGGATCTCACGCGCGTCACCGTGCTCGGCAGCCACCGGCACGCGGACCTGCTGCTGCCCTCCGACCACCCCGTCGGCGCCCTCATCCCCCGGGTGCTGGACCTGCTCGAGGAGCCGGCCCGCGGACGCGCCGCCGAGAAACTGCTCGTCACCGGTACCGGTGCCACACTGTCCGCGGACGGGACGCTGGACGAGGCGCGCGTGCTCGACGGCGCCGTCCTCACCCTCGTCGACCGGGCGGACGCCCCGCCGCCGCCGGTCATCTACGACGTCACGGACGCCGTCGTCGAACGGACCGACGCGATGGGCGGCGTGTGGACGCCCGCCTGGCGCTCCGCCGTCGCCGCCGTCGCCGGCGCGCTGCTGCTCACCGGCGTGTTCTGGGTCCTCTCGCCGCTGCTGTCCCCGCACGGCCTGCTGCCGCTGATCGGCGCCGCCGCCGCCCTCGCCGTCGGCACGGCCGCCCTGCCGCGGTCCGCCACGCGGGTGGCCGGCGCCATGCTGCTCGGCACCGGCGTCGCGTCCGGGGTGCTCGGCATCCTGCTGCTGCCGGCCACCCCACCGCTGCACGCCGTCGGCCTGGCCGGCCTCGCCCTCGTCGTCCTGCTCCTGCTGACGCTGGTCTCCTCGACTCGCGCCGTGTTCCTCGGCGGCGCGATCACCCTCGCGGTGCTCGCCGCCCTGTGGGTGCTGATCTGGGTGTGGACGGCGACGCCCGCCCGCGCCGGCGCGGTGATGGGGATCGTGACGCTGATGGGGCTCGGCCTCGTGCCGAGGATCGCGCTCTCGGGTTCTGGCCTGGCCGCCCTCGACGACCGGCGGGCGGCCGGCGGCACCCTGCGCCGCACCGACGCGCTGGCGGCGATCGCCTCGGCGCACCGTTCCCTGACGATGGGCACCGTCATCTGCGCCGTCTCTCTCGGCGCGGCTCTGTGGCTGCTCGGCGGGGACCGCCGCGAGCCGGTGTGGAGCCTCCTGCTGTTGGCGGTGCTCACCGCCGCGACGGCGCTGCGGGCCCGGGCGTTCCCGCTCGCCGCCCAGCGTGCGGCGCTCTACGCGGCGGCCCTGACCGGGGTCGCGGCGCTCGTGCTCGATCTGATCGGCCGCGGCCCGGCGACGCGCTGGCTGGCGGTCGCGGCCCTGGTCGTCGTCGTCGCCGGCATCCTGATCGGCCTGCTCGTGCGGGCACCGGCACACGTGCTCGCCCAGTTGCGGCAGAACGGGAACCGCGCCGAGACGCTGCTGATCATCGCCTCGGTGCCACTGGCGGTCGGGATGTTCGGCGTCTTCGCGCAGCTGCTGACGAGCTTCGGATAGAGGGGGACGACGATGAGCACGTACACCACGGACGGCCGGTCCGACATCCGCGACGACTTCGAGTCGGTCCGCGACCAGCAGCGGCGGCGCCTGCGCGGCACGACCGGCGAGAGCTGGGCGGCCCGCGCCGTCCGGCAGGTCACCGGCATCGTCACCGCCGACCCCTACCCGCAACAGCTCACCGAGGCGGCCGCCGGCGTCCAGGGCGCCGTCACCACCGGCCGGCGCGTGGCCGTGGTCGGCACCCGCGGCGGCGCCGGGCGCACGACGACCGCCGCCCTGCTCGCCCGCGTGATCGGCTCGCTGCGCACCGACCCGGTGACCGTCATCGACGCCGCCGGGGCGCGCGGCACCCTCGCGCTGCGACTCGCGCCGGAGCAGGAGTTGCCCACCGGCGGCGAGGTCCTCGACGCGGCCGGCCGGGCGCCGGCCGCCCTCGCCGACCTGACGGGCGCGCTCGCCCCCGCCGGCCGCAACCTGTGGGCTGCGAGGTCCCGCCCGGGCCAGGACCTCGACGAGCTCGTCGTCGCCGTCTCCCGGTTCTGCGCCGTCACGCTCGTCGACGCGCCCACGCCGGACGCCGCGGGGACCGGTCAGCCGCTCGCCCCCTTCGCGGGCGCCCACGCCCTGCTGCATGTGGCCCCCTGTACGGTGGCCGGGCTCGACGACGCCCGCTGGCTCGCCGGGTCCGGGACGACGACGCCGCTCCTCACCGCGCTCGTCGACGTCCAGCCCGGTGCCGGTCTCGACGTCGTCGCCGAGGCACGGCAGCTGGACCACGACGGCGTCCCCGCTCTTCCCCTGCGGTTCGACCGGCACCTGGCCACCGGTGTCGAGTTCGACCTGTCCCTGCTGGCACGCACCACGCGGCTGCAGGCCACGGCACTGGCATCCGCCCTCGTCCGCACCGCGATCGGCGGTGTCCCCGTCACCACCCCCGCCCTCGGTGCGCCCGACGCGGCGCCGGCGGCTCCCGGCGCCCGTCCCGGGAGTGACGGCCGATGAGCGTCCGCCTCGTCCACCGCCCCGGCCGCACCACCCCGGCGTCCCGGACACCGGAGCCCTTCGTCCTGAACGCCCCACCGCCCGTCGAGGCCGGCCGGGGCGGGATGAACATGATGTCGCTCATCCCCCTGCTCGGGGCCGGCGCCTCGATGACGGTGATGATGCTGTTCCGCGGGTCGAGCCTGGCCGCCGTCGGCGCCCTGATGATGATCGTCACCGTGCTCGCGTCGATCGTCATGCTGATCAGCCAGCGCGGGAAGGCCGGACGCCACCGCCGCGAGCAGCGCGAGAACTACCTCGACTACCTCGAGCGGTCCCGCGCCGAGCTGCGCGCCGGGGAGCAGCAAGCCGTGCGCACCGCCCAGGACGGCAACCCGGCGCCCACCGCCCTGTTCGACATCGTCCGCAACCCGGCACGCCTGTGGGAGCGCCGGCGCGCCAACGAGGACTTCCTCCATGTGCGGCTCGGCACCGGCACCCGGCCGCTGCGGCCCATCACCGTCACCGAGTCGGCGGGCGCCCTGCAGCAGACCGACCCGTTCATGGACTCCGAGCTGCGGCTCCTCCAGCGCCGCTACGAGGCCTCCCCCGGGCTGCCCCTGACCGTGCCGCTGGACTCCGCGGGCAACGTCAGCATCGTCGGGGACCGCGCGTTCACCCTCGAGGTGGCGCGCATCCTCGTCCTTCAGGCCGCCGCGTTCCACTCCCCGGAAGACCTGCACCTGGCCGTCGCGGTGCCCGAGGACCGGCGCGACGACGTCGCCTGGCTTGCCTGGCTGCCGCACCTGGCCGACCAGCGGCACGCCCATGCGACCGGCCCCGTCCGGCGCCTCGCCCGTGACGCCGCCGAGCTGACGGACGTGCTCGCCGACGACCTGAACGCCCGGTCGACCATGGCCGCGGAGGCCCGCAAGAACTTCCTGCGCGCCGGCATCGGGACGGCCCTGCCGCGGCTGCTCGTCGTCTCCGACGCGTACGGCGACCTGCCCGGGGAGCTGCAGCTGACCGACAAGCGCGCCACGCCCGGCTCCCTGGGCATCACCACGCTGCATCTCGTGCGCGAGCGGAACCAGGAGCCCTCCGAGGTGGGCCTGCGCATCACCCAGACCGCCGACGGCTACCGGCTCGAGAACCACCTCGCGGACCCGCTCTCCCCCGCCGTCCAGGAGGGCGAGCTCACCGCGCTGCCCGTCGCGACCGCCGAGGCCCTGTCCCGCGAGCTCGCGTCGCTGCGCCTGTCCGCCGACTCCCTCGAGCACGAGACGTCCTCCGGCACGGACGACTTCCTGACCATGCTCGGGCTGAGCGTCGACGCGACCGCGGACGACGTGCGCCGGCTGTGGGCCCCCCGCGCCGAGGTCGACTTCCTGCGCGTGCCGCTCGGGCCCGACGACCGGGGCCGGCCCGTGCTGCTGGACCTGAAGGAGTCCGCCCAGTTCGGCATGGGCCCGCACGGCCTGTGCGTGGGCGCGACGGGCTCGGGCAAGAGCGAGATGCTGCGCAGCCTCGTGCTCGGCCTGCTCGCCACCCACGCCCCCGACGTGCTGTCCATGGTGCTCGTGGACTACAAGGGCGGGGCGACGTTCGCCCCGTTCGAGGGCGCCCCGCACGTCGCCGGCGTCATCACCAACCTGTCCGACGACGTCGCGATGATCGAGCGCGTCTACGCGAGCCTGGCCGGCGAGATCCAGCGCCGCCAGGAGGTGCTCAAGGCCGCCGGCAACATCGCGAACATCACCGACTACCAGCTGCTGCGGCGCGAGCGACTGGACCGCGGCGAGCACCTGCCGCCGCTGCCGCACCTCGTCGTCATCATCGACGAGTTCGGCGAGCTGCTGACCGCCCGGCCGGACTTCATCGAGCTGTTCCTCTCGATCGGCCGGATCGGCCGCTCGATCGGCGTGCACCTGCTGCTCTCCAGCCAGCGGATCGAGGGCGGCAAGCTGCGCGGACTCGACACCTACCTCTCCTACCGGATCGGGCTGCGCACCCTGTCCGAGGCCGAGAGCCGCACCGTGCTGGAGACGCCGGACGCGTTCCACCTGCCGCCCGTGCCCGGCTTCGGCTACCTCAAGGTGGACACGACCACGTACACCCGGTTCAAGGCCGGTTACGTCTCCGGCCCCGCCGAGGACGTCGCCCGGGCCGAGGAGGCCGAACCCGTCGAGGTCGAGCCCGAGGTGGCGCTCGTCCCCCGGTACGCCGCCACGCTCGACGGCGGGACGCCCGCGTCGGCCGCCGTCGGCTCGGCCGCGTCCGCGCCCGTCTCCGAGCAGACGTTCGCCGGCACCGGCGCGTTCGGCGGATCCCGGTCCCGGGCCCGGGCGTCCGCCCCCGAGGCCGACGTCCCCGCGGTTCCGGCCGCCGCCGCTGCCGCCCCCGGTTCCGGGCCGTCCCGGCGCACCACCGGGCCCACCGTCCTGTCCACGCTCATGGGCGTGCTGTCCCGGTTCCCCCGGGCCGTCGACCCCATCTGGCTGCCGCCGCTGCCCGTCGCGATGGCCCTGGACAGCGCGGCCGGGGCGCCGCAGAGCACCAGCGCCGGCCTGCGCATCCCGGGCGGGAACCTGCAGGTGCCGATCGGCCTGCTCGACGACCCGGCCCGGCAGTGGCAGGGCCTGTGGCAGCTCGACCTGACCGCCGCGGGCGGCAACGTGCACATCGTCGGCGGCCCGTCCTCGGGCAAGTCGACCCTGCTGCGCACCGTCGCCGCGTCCCTTGCGCTGACCCACAGCCCGGCTGAGGTCGGCATCTACGCCGTCGACCTGCTCGGCAGCGGGCTGCTCGCGCTGCAGGACCTGCCCCATGTGGGCGGCGTCGCGGTGCGCACCAACCGCGAGGTGGTCCGCCGCACCGTCGACGAGCTGATGGGCATGCTCGCCGTCCGCGAGCGCGTGTTCGAGGAGCGCGGCATCGACTCCCTCGCCACGCTGCGCCGGCTCGCCGGCCGCGGTGATCTGCCCGGCATCGCCAGCGCCGACGTCGTCCTGCTGCTCGACGGGTACGGGCAGCTGCAGGACGAGTTCGAGGACGTCGAGCGGAACGTGCACGCCCTGATCTCCCGTGGCGGCGGGTACGGCATCCACGTCGTCGTCACCTCCTCGCGGATGAACGAGGTGCGCCTCGCCCAGCAGGCGTTCTTCGGCACCCGCATCGAGCTGCGGCTCGGTGAACCGGCGGAGTCGGCGCACGGCCGGAAGCTGGCCGAGTCGATCGCCGCGGACCGGCCCGGCCGCGCCCTGACCGACCGCAAGCTGCTCGGCCACGTCGCGCTGCCGCGGATCGACGGGGTGGACGACGTCGACACGATGCAGGAGGGGCTGCGCTCCCTCGTCGCCGACGTCGCCGCGTCCACCGAGGACCGGGCGATGGCGGTGCGCGTTCTGCCGGCCCTGGTCGAGGCGGAGAGCGTCCCGACGCCGCGGCGGCGCGGCCGGGTGCCGCTGGGCATCCGCGAGAACGACCTCGAGACCGAGGTGCTCGACCTGCGGGGCGCCGACCGGCACCTGCTGGTGCTCGGCGACGACGGGTGCGGCAAGACCAACCTCCTGCGCACCCTCACCCGCCGGCTGCGCGAGCAGTACACGGCGGAGGAGATCGTCTTCGCCGTGTTCGACCCGCGGCGCGGCCTCGAGGGCGAGATCCCCGACGAGTACCTCGGCGGCTACGCGTCCAGCGCGGCCCTGGCCGAGCAGCTCGCCGGCGCGGTCTCCACCGAGCTGGCCGAACGCGTCGCCGACGCCGAGCACGCCGCGACCGCTCCCGCCGTCGTCCTGCTCATCGACGACTACGACATCCTCACCGCGGGCGGCACCGCCCCGCTCTCGCGGCTCACCTCGTTCCTGCCGCTCGGTGCGCAGATCGGGCTGCACGCCGTGCTGACCCGGCGGGTGCGGGGCGCGAGCCGCGGCATCTACGAGTCGTTCTTCACGGCACTGCGCGACTCCGGCGGCACCGGGCTGCTGATGTCCGGCGATCGCGGCGAGGGCGTCCTGCTCAACGGGCTCCGGGCTCGCCAGCTGCCCGTCGGCCGGGCCCAGGTGCTGCGGCCGGGCAGTGCCGCCGCGACCGTGCAGTTGTTCCACAACGAGGTGGCCGCGACCGACGAGGTCGGCGAGGGCACCGTCACCGGGCCGATCGGCCTGGTTCCGTCCGCTCGTTCTCAGGAAGGGAGCGCCTCGTGAGCGCCGACTGGGTGATCGCCTGCCGGACCCACCCGCAACCGGACCACCTGGCCGCGGCCGTCGGCGCCGTGGCCGGTGAGCGGTACGTGCGTCAGGACGCGGAGGGGCTGCTGCTGGAGGTGGCCGCCACCGTGACCGGGCCGGCCGACGTCATGGTCGAACTGCCGCGGCTGATCCGGGTGGGCGCCGAGGCAGGCCGCGTGCTTGCCGGCGCCACCGTCACCGAGTTCCCCGACGGTCCCGCGGGTTTCCCGTCCCTCTCGCCCGACGCCGAGCCGGTCTGGTGGGTCGAGGTGCACGCCGTCTCACCCGACGGGCAGCCGGTGGCCGAGCGGCTGGCGCTGACGATCGGCGGTGCGTTCGCCGGGCACGTCGCCGGTCCTCCGCCGGGCCTGGTGGGGACGCCCGGGTCGGTGCTGGCGCGGCCTCCGTCGGCGTCTGGGCCGGCTGACGGGCCCTCCGGGCCGTCGTCCTTGCCGGCTGACGCGCCGACTGACACCGCGGGAGGAGACCGATGAGCCTCTTCGACTTCGCCACCGCCGACACCGCGGTCCTCTTCCAGGACAAGCCGGTCGTGCACCGGTCGGCGTGGCTCGACCTCGCTGCCGCCCGGGCCGCCGAGGAGGGTCGCTTCCTCGCCGTCATCACCCCGCCGGACAGCGCCCTCACGCTGCCGGCCAACGACCTGCTCTCGCAGCCGGGCCGCCGGTGGCTGGTCACCCGCCACGACGGCCGGTTCCACGACGGCTACACCGGGCGGCTCTACGACTGGGACGGCGAGGTGTTCAGCATGGTCGACGAGCTGGCCGACGAGTTCCTCGTCGCCGACGCCGAGCCGGACGCTGCGCTGCACCTCCGGGCCGAGCTGCTGCACCCCGCCGCGCACGGCACGCGGGTCGGCGAGCTCGCGCAGACTCTGTTCATGCTGTTGACCGGGCAGGAACCGACCGGGTGGGGCACCCACGAACCGGCGAGCGAGCCGTGGGACGTCTCCGCACTCACGGACCACTGCTTCCGGATCGCGCCGCACCGGTCACGGCTGGTCGTCGTCGGTGCCCCGCAGCCGGGCAGCCAGGTGGCGGCGGTCGGCGTGCTCGAGGTGGTGCGCACGGCGACCGGTGTCAGCGAGTCGCTCGAACTGCTGGTCGAGACCGCGGAGCCGCTCGACGACCTGGCCCTCGACTACGTCGCCCGGGCGCTCACCCGGCACGCGGTGCGCACCGGGCTCGTCGGCCACGCGCTGGGGTTGCCGTCCCTGAACCGCCCGGCGCGGTTCACGGGGGCCTCGGTGCCGGCGCTGGCCGTGTTCGGTCCCGATGCGCTGCGATCCTCCGGCCCCGATGCGGCCCGGCGGCTGGCCGGGGACCGGGCCGAGCTGGTCGGCCCGTCGGCGGCACGGTCGCTCGTCGTCGCGTACGGGCAGGATCCCGACGGCGTCCACCCGCTCGAGCAGCATGCCCAGCTGGTGCAGCGCCTCGCGGGGTGAGGGTTTCGCCGCGTCGCGTGTCTCGCATCGTCGCGGGTGGTGCGCTGCCCACATCGGGCGTCGCCTCATCCGTGCGTCCGTCGGTTACGCCCTTGTCCCGTGGTCTTTGACCGGGACTGACGGGCGGAACTGACGGACTCACGGGACGCCCCGGGCGGAACTGACGGACTCACGGCATCGAGGCGCGGCTTGACGGGTCCGGGAGCTGAACCAAGACGCCGGACGTGCCGAAGTCACGTCACGTCGCTCGTCCCGAAGCGCCCTCCATCCCCTGACACGCGCACGACGGTGGGGATATAGCGCTCTATCCCAAGAAACCTCGGAGTGTCGCGGGATCGGGCGGATGGCCGCCACAGCGTCACCACCCCATCCCGACGCAACCCGGCGAGTCGCGGGACCGGGCGCCCGGCCGCCCTAGCACCGACACCCCCTCCCGACGCAACCCGGCGAGTCGCGGGACCGAGCGCTGAGCGGTGGCGGTGCAACCACGCCCTCCCCACCAATTCCGGCGTGTCCGGGGATCGGGTGCATCACCCGACGCCGCCGGCCGGAACGGCCGGACCTCAGTCGTCGATCGGGGTGTCGAGGATCGCGAGGTCGTCGGCGGTGACGAGGTGCGACGTGATGGCGTGCTCCACGAGCCGGGCGCGGCGATTCGACGCCGGTCCCCCGCCCGTCGCCCGCAGGCCGGTGACGCCGACGCGGTCGAGCTTCTCGCACACGTTGTCGAGCTTGCGGTTGAACTTGGACTGGGACCAGCCGAGCCGTTCGGCCGCCTTCGCCGAGGAGGGGATGTTGGCGAAACCGGTGCCGTCGCGACGCAGCGACGGTTCGGCGAGTGCCACGATGAGGGCCTTCTGGCTCGGCGTGAACACGACCATGCCGATCGTCGTCTCCCCCGAGGCGTCCGCGGTGCGGGGATCGGCCCGGAAGGTCGGGGTGGCGATGTGGATGGCCAGCTCGTAGGTCGTCGACCCGGCCGTGAACACGACGGTCGTCTGCCCGAACACCAGCGGCAGCTGGGCACCCGGTGCGAGCCAGGCCTGCATGCCGCCGGACCCGTCGGCGATGGTCGCCGAGAGCAGCGACCCGACGTTGGCGAGCCACCACAGCCGATCCCGGCAGACGATCTGCAGGAACACCCGGTGCAGGTAGGGGTTGTCGTCGATCCGCAGGTCGCCCTCGCGGCCGATCGTGAAGACCCCGTCCGGCGAGGGCGTGTACCACTCCCCGCAGAACTCGACGGTCAGCTCCGCCATGCCATCTCCCCCGGTGCGCCGCCGTCCGCGGATCCCCCCTGGACCCGGCCCGACGGGCGAACGCGGCACCAGTCTGACACAGCGCCCACCGCCGGCCGGCGCATCCGTCGGCGTGGTGCGGCGGCACTCACGCGAGATCCTCCAGCACGGCGGTGACGCCGTCGCCCAGGTCGATCCCGTCGCCCGATCGCAGCGGCAGTGAGGCGCCGCCCTGGAGGCGCCGGGCCGGCTGTCCCGGGTGGGTGAGCACGGTGCCGTTCGTCGAGTGCAGGTCGGTCGCGCGCCACCCGTCCGCGACCCGCTCGATGCGCAGATGGGATCGGGAGACGTCCGACTGCGGGCTCGGCACGGTGACGAGCCGGACGTCGGACGGGTCCGCTCCGGCGGGCAGCGCCGGACGGCGACCGAGGATCGTGATGCCGTCGAGCGGCACGACGTCGCCCGTCGCGAAGACCGCGCACGGTCCGCCCGGGGCGCGACGGCTTGCGGTACGCAGCGCCTGTTGCTCCGCGCCCGTGAGGGTGAGACCGTCGTGGTCCTCGGCGTCGGCCGGTGCGGCGGCCGGACGGACGGCTGCGGAGGCGACGGGACCAGTGGCCGCGGGAGTCGCAGCGTCGGGCGAGGCGGATTCCGACGACGGGCGCCGGGCGTCGTGACTCACGGGCGATCCCGACTCCGGTGACCGCGATGTCCCAGGGGACGGCACAGACGACGACGCCGCCCCAGGTGCGGCGAACCGGCTCGCGTCCAGCCGCCAGGGCACGGCATCGATGAGGCTGCGCGGCCGGGAACTCGGTGCCGCGGTGTCGGTGGACAGGGTGCCGGCGGCCGCGGTGTCGGTGGCCGGGGCATCGTGAGCCGGGGTGGCGACGTCCGGGGCATCGGGAACCGCCGTGGCCTCCGAGGCCGATGCCGTTGTCGACGCCGACTCGTCCGACCGCTCGCGGTCAGCCACCGGCTCCACCGTGGCCGGTCCATGAAGCGACCGTGCACCGGTGGCCGCGCCGAAAGGTGCGGCGCGGGTGACCAGCGGCTGCTCTCCCGTGGGCGGCGCGATCATCGTCTCGCCGGACACGGGCACGTCGTCCTCCGCCGCGGTCTCCGGTTCCTGCGTATGGCTGCGGGCGACGTCGTCGACGGTGTCGTTCACGCGGACCGCGCCGGCTCGTGCGGCGCCGTCGACGAGGAGACGCCATACCGTGTCGTCGATGTCGACAGCCTCGCTACCCGAGGGACCACCCGGAGAACCGGAGGCCCCGTCACCGTCCAGAGCGACGATGTACCGCCCACCGCGGGGCAGGCGCCGTTCCGTCCACGTGAATGCCTCGGCGCCCGAGACGACGTCGGTGGCTCCCGCTGCGTCGCTCCGGGCGTCCTCGTGGCGCACCGTGGCCGTGCCTCGGACGAGCACCCGCACGGCGTCGTCGTCGAATCGCAGCACCGCGAACGCCGGCAGGGCCAGGAGGTCGCCGCGAGACGTCGAGGATCGGGAGCCGGGAGAGTCCGACGGCGCGGGGCCCGAGACGCCGGAGCCCGCCACCGCAGCGCTCGACCCTGCCGGGATCTCCACCGCAGCGCCCGACGCCGCAGCGCTCACCACGACAGCGCCGAGACCCGTCTGGATCGCCCCGAGGACGCCGGCCAGGTCGCGGACCGACTCGAGGCCGGACCACACCGCGTCGGCGGCTGTCGCAGTGTCCTCGGGCAGCAGGAGCACGGTGGAGCCGTGCACGATCAGGATGGCCGTGCCGGCCGTGGAGGCGACCGACGGGGCGAAGCGGTTGCCGTCGCTCACGGTCGACTGCTCGGAGGCCGGCTGGACGGCAGTCGGCTGCGTTCCGGCCGAGCCGGCGGCCGGTGTCGACGCGCTCACGTGCGGCTCACCGCGATGGTCCGGTCGCCGAGGTGCACGAGCGCGCCGTCGACGGCGAGGACGGGCACGCCGGGGTCCGCCGTCGTGCGGTCGCCGTTCGGCGGGGTGACGGCGGTGCCGTTCGTCGAGCGCCGGTCCGTGACCCAGACGCCCTCCGCGTGTGCGGAGAGGTGGGCGTGCGTCTTCGAGATGCTCCGACCGGGGTCCGGCAGGTTGACGAGCAGCACGTCGCCCTCCTCGGGGGCGTTGACCGGGTTGCGGCCGACCAGCGCCTCCCCCCGGAGCGTCAGCGCGCTGCCGTCGTCGAAGGCGAGCCGCCAGGCCGTGGACCGCGGGCGCGCCATGCGGGTCTGTTCGAGGTCGTCGTCCCCGGCACTCGGTGCGGTGGGAGCGGCCGGGGCGACGGCGGCCCGCTGTGCCGTGACCGGTGCCGAGCTGCCCGGTGTCGAGGTTCCCGGTGCCGCGAGGGAGACGCCGAGGTCGATGGACGACGCGTGCGTCCGGTACGCAGCGGCGCCCGTGGACGTCTCCGACCCGGCGTCCGCAGCGGTCGGAGCAGTGTTCACCGACACGGGAGACGAGCCGGCCGGAACAGCGGCGGCCGCGCTGGAGGCACGGCCGTGGTCGCCCGCGGCGGTCCGGTCGACCGAGCCGCCGCCGTCGGCCGTTCCGCGGTCGTCCCCGCGTCGGCCGGCCGTCCGACCGCGGTCGGCCGCGTTGCCCGCGAGCGGGTCGCGGCCGAGCGTCGCGTCGACCACCCAGGTGCCGGCGGCCTTGTCGTGCCAGCCCTGCCGCTGCCGGTCGCGGTCCCAGACGTTGGAGACGGTCACGAGCAGCGGCCCGATCACGGGCACGATCCCGGCCACCACGACGATGGCCGTGCGGACCAGGACCCGCCACCAGCCCGGTGCCGCCTCCCGCGCGTCGACCGTCCGGATGCCGACCGTGACGCCGCCGACAGTCCGCCCGCGCGTCGCCTCCCACCACCACTGCACCAGCACGACGAGCAGGGCGACCGCGGAGCCGACGACGACGACGGGCGTCACCGCACCGTCGGGCCCCTGCGCTGCGGCGATCACCGCGGTGGCCGCACCGACGACCACGAGGATCACGGCGTCGATGAGGCGCGCGACGAGTCGCTTGCCGGTGGACGCGTTGACCAGCCGGCGGCGCGCCGCGGCGTTCGCCTCACCGGCGGGGGTGGTGGTCGCCGCGCTCATGGCATCCTCTCGGTCCGGATGGTGTCGGGGATCGTATCGGCGATCAGGATCGGGATCACGGCAGCCGACAGCCGGCGGATCGACGACCCGATACTCGCGGCGAGCGAGGCCGCCCGCGTCCGGGGTGCCGTCGTCATGGTGACCAGCATGCCCGGGCGGGCGTCTCGGAGCCGCGGCCGCTCTGGCGCCGGATCGAGACCTCGAGGCAGGTCTGGCCCTTCGCCGGCCGCGGCACCACGACGCGCGCGGAGGCGACGCGGACCGGGTCGGCCGAGAAGTCGGTGGCCGTGTACTTGCGCACCATGTAGGAGTCGCCGGCGAGGGGCTGCGGGTTGCGCCAGGTGAAGACGATGCCGCCCGTCCCGGGCACGCCCTTGAGGCCGGCCGGGGTGGGAACGGTGCCGTAGATCAGCGGGTCGGCCGGGCTCGGGGAGAGGGCGGGCGCGCTGCGGGTCGTGGCGGTCGGGGCCGGTCCGCTGGTCAGCGAGACGATCACGACGACGCCGGCGACGACGATCGCGAAGGCGAGCACCGCGAGGGCCAGGAGCCGGCCGCGCCGGGAGCGGGGCGCGGCGGGCGCGGCGATCTCCGGTCGGTCCGTGAGCCCGGTGCCCGGCTCCGTCGACGGCCCGGCGTCCGTGGCCGTGCCGGCAATGACCCCGGGTACCCGGCTGATGACGGGCCCGGCCGCCGTCGTGCGGGCGGCGGTCGACGCCGCGCCGGCCTCGGCTGTCCGCGTCTCGTCGCCACCGGGGACATCCGTGGCACCCCGACGGTCGGCCCGGCGCCGATCCGTGCCGGCCTCCGAATCAGGCCCGGGCCGCGCTCCCGGACCCGCGATCGTGTGCTCGTCGTCGGGCGTGCCGACGACGCCGCCGAAGTGGGTCTGCGTTCCCGTCCCGGGCCCGAACGCGGGTGCCGGAGGGGTCGCCGGCCGGCGCCGCACCTCGACCCGCTCGGGTCCGGCGACGTCGGTGGTCCGGGCGTTCGTCGTGCCGTCGGGGTCGATCGAGACGACGCCGCGGACCCGCGTGGCCTCGCCGTCACCGGTCTCGGCCCACCCGGATGCCGGTTCGGCGAGGACCTCGAACGGGGTGACCGCGAGGGCGAGCTCGGCCTGGATGCGCTGCAGGTCGTAGGCGAGGGCCTTGGCGCTGGGATACCGGGAGTGCGGATCCTTCGCCATCGCCGTCGCGAGCACCCGCTCGAGGGAGCCGGGAACGTCCTCGCGGCCGATCGGCGGCAACGGCGTCGAGGTGATCCGCCGGATGACCTCGGCCTGCCCGTTGTCGCCGCCGGTCACGGAGAAGGGCGAGCGGCCGGCGAGCAGGGTGTAGAGGGTCGCGGCGAGGCCCCACACGTCCAGCCGCACGCCGTCGGTCGCGCCGCCGTCGAACGCCTCGGGCGGGGACCACGGGATGGACATGCCCGCGTCGGTCTCGGCCGCCGCGTCCATGGTGCCGGAGATGCCGAAATCGGTCAGCGCCGGCCGGTTGTAGTCCGTGACCAGGATGTTGGCGGGCTTGATGTCGCGGTGGACGATGCCGGCCCGGTGGGCGGTCTCGACGGCGGAGGCCACCTGCACGCCGATCGCGAGGACGTCGCTGACCGCGAGCGGGGACTGCCGGGCCCGCACGTTCAGGCTCGGCCGCGAGCAGTACTCCATGGCGAGGTACGAGTGGCCCGCCTCGGTCACGTCCGCCTCGTAGATCGTGACGATGTAGGGGTGCGTCGAGACCTGCGCCATGAGGTCGGCCTCACGCTCGAACGCGGCGCGGGCGTCGGCGGTGCGCAGGTCGGCCAGCTGCACCTTGATCGCGACCCTCCGGCGCGGGCGCTCCTGCTCGTACAGGTAGACGTCGGAGAAGCCACCCGAACCGAGCACGTTCAGGTAGCGGAAGCCGGGGATCTCGGGCGGAGGCGCGGCGCGGCGCGTGCTCACGGGCGTGCCTCGAAGGTCAGGACGACGCCGTCGCCGAGGTCCACCACGTCGCCGTCGAGGAGCATCGTCGACTCCCCGCGGCCGAGCCGGCGTGGAGGCTGTCCAATGCGGCGCAGCAGGGTGCCGTTGGTGGACTCGAGGTCGTCGAGCAGCACGTGCCAGCCGTCCAGCCGGACGCGGACGTGCGAGCGGGAGACGTCGCCGTTCGGGCTGGCGACGGTCACGATGCGCGGCATGTCGGCCCCGGCGCCGCGGGTGACGGCGGGCTGGCGGCCGACGACGGCCGGCCGGTCCAGCTCGACCCGCCGGCCGTCGGCGAGAGTGAGCACGCCGAGCGACGGGCGCGGCACGCGGCGCGGATCCGCGGCCAGGGGCCGGCCGCAGCGGCCGCAGTCACGGGCGGCCGGCGGGTTGGCGTGGCCGTCGGGGCAGACGCGGGCGAGCACGAGTGGCCCGGTCGACGGACGGTCGGCGGCCTCACCGGTGCCGATGGTGGGCGCGGACGACGGCGGGGCGGGGATCGCCGTCGGGGCCGGAACAGGCGACGACGACGGCGGTTCGCCGGGCTCGGCCGCCGATGCGGTGTCCGGCGACGGCAGCTCGAAGGCGTCGGGTGTCGACGGCTCCGATGCCTCGGACGGCCCGACCGCGTCCGACGCCGGGAGGTCCACCTGCTCCGGCGGCTCGACCGCGTCGGATGCCGCCGCAGATCGCTCGGGCACCGCGCCGGCATCGGCATCGCCGTCCGACACCGCGTCCGACACCGCCTCCGACACCGCGTCCGACACCGCCTCCGGCAGCGCGAACGTGAGCTCGGACGCGGCGACGATGCCGGCGCGCAGGGGTAGCCACACGCCGTCGTCCTCGCCAGGACCGCCGCCGGCTGAACCGGGGGCCGAGGGCCCGGTGGACGCCGTCACGGACCGGGCGTCGGCGACGATCTCGGAGTCGGTGCCGTCCTGCCACTGCCGGTCTCCGTCGGCGTCGGTCACGGTGACCGTGCCCGCCCCGCGGACGGCCGGGGTCACGGTGCGGCCGGCCACGCGCAGCACGATCCCGTCGGCACTGCCGAGGACGGCGCCGGCGAAGGCGCCGATACTCGTGGGGTCGCCGACGGGCAGGCCGCCGGTCCCGGAGTCGACGGTGAGGGCGTCCCAGATGCGCGCGCCCGTGTCCGCGGGGGTGCCCGGTGGCAGCAGCACCATGGCCCCGGCGTCGTCACCGGCGGAGGGCAACCGGGCCAGGAGCGTCCAGTCGCCGGAGCGGTAGCGCGCCGCGGTCATGGACCCGGATGGTCCCCGGAGGCGGGGGCGGGCTCACTGTCGGCCGGTCGCGGCACCGCCGTCGACCCGGTGGAGCCGCGTCGCGGCAGGGTGTCCTCGTCGTCCTCGCGCGGGCGCGGGGCCGTCGTGTGCACGTCGTCCTCGTCGCCGGCACCGCCCACGGCGTCGATGACGACGACCGTGACGTTGTCCCGCCCGCCGTTTGCGACGGCGGCCTGGACGAGGGCGTCGGCGGCGGTCTGCGGGTCGGCGACGGCGTCGAGCACGCGCCCGATGGCGTCGTCGGGCACCTCGACCGTCAGCCCGTCCGAGCACAGCAGGATCCGCTCCCCCGGTTCGACCGGGAGCAGCCAGAAGTCGGCGGCGATGTCGACACCGGTGCCGAGCGCGCGGGTGACGACGTGCCGGCGCGGGTGGACGAGCGCCTCCTCGGGCGTGATCTGCCCGAGGTCGACGAGCTCCTGCACCTCGGAGTGGTCGACGCTGATCTGCCGCAGCCGGTGCTGGTACAGCCGGTAACTGCGGGAGTCGCCGACGTTGAAGAACAGCCAGTACGGTCGTCCGGCCTCGCGGGTCAGGACGACGCCGGTCAGTGTGGTGCCCGCGCGGGACTCGGTCTCCTCGCGGATGGCCGCGTCGGCGCGCTCGAGCAGCTCCTGGACCTGGGCGGCCGTGATCTCGCGGTCGGCATGCCCGTCTCCGGAACCGTTCAGCAGCTCGGATTCGCCCAGGGTGCGCACGCAGACGCCGCTGGCCACCTCGCCGGCCTCGTGTCCGCCCATCCCGTCCGCGACCGCGAACAGGGTGTCGGTGACGATCAGCGAGTCCTCGTTCAGTTCCCGCCGCAGACCGCGGTCCGTGGTGAAGCCGGAGACGATGCGCACGGTGCCGTCGGTACCCTCGGCGGTGGTCGTCTCACTCATCGTCCGACATCCTAGCCGGGGAACCGTTCGCCGCCGTGTCGGTGGCGCCCGGTGTCGGCGCGGCGGCCGGGCGGACCGGTACCGTGCCGCGGGCCACGGCCGTACCGCCCCGGCGCGTGCCCTCGTCCCTGGCGCGTCGCCGTCGTTCCTCAGCCCGTCGTCCGACCTTCTCGGCGCGGCGTCGTGCGCGCCGTTCGGCACGGTCCGCGCGCAGGGAGCGCAGGGAGAACCGGGAGCGCCAGCGCCGGCCCCGCGACACCGAGCCGCGGATGCCCGCCAGGGAAGCGTCCACGCTGTCCCAGTAGTGCGTGATCTGCTCCTCCGTGGGCTCCGCACCGCCGAAGACGGCCGCGTCCGCCCGCCGTGCGAGCGTCGTCGTGCCGCCGGCCGCGTAGGGGAACGCGCCGGCGACCGTGGCCGCGTGCTCACGCCGGGTGGCCCCGGACGGGACACGGGTGCCGAGGTCGGCGGCCAGGCTGAGCACCTCGCTCCACCCACCGCTGATCCGCTGCACGGGCGCACCGAGACGGCGCCGTCGCCGGTAGCGGCGCGACTTCAGGCCCGCGATCACGAGCAACGGCGTGAGGATCACGACGAGCGGGATGCCCACGGTCAGCCCGATGGCGAGCAGCGGACCCCAGTCCTGGCGAGTCGCCTGCTTGTTCTCGTCCGTGTTGAGGGCGTCGGGGTCCGACTCGGGCGGCACTTCGGCCGGCTCCTGCGGCGGGGGCGGCGGCTGCAGCACCTGCGGCTTCGGCTTGGCGAGCGGCTGCTTGGGCGGCGGCAGCGGCTCCTTGTTCTCCTCCGGTGTCGGGTTGAACGGCACCCAGCCGGCCCGCTCGAACTTCACCTCGACCCAGGCGTGCACGTCGTCGCCGGTGATCCGCAGCGGGGCCGTCGGGTCCTTGACCGCCGACCAGTCCGGCGAGAACCCCATGACCACGCGGGCGGGGATGCCGAGGTTGCGGGCCATCAGCGCCATGGCGACGGCGTACTGCTCGTCGTCCCCGACCATCGTCTTCGCCCCGAGCAGCGCCTCGATCCGGGCGGCGCCGTGACCGGACAGGGAGCGGGTCTGGCCCTCCAGGCCGTGGCTGAAGTAGCCGTACTTCGCCAGGCCCTGTTCGAGGTTGCGGACCCGGTCGACGGCGGCGGCGTCCGCGCCGGCCAGGTCGCCGGCGCGGGAGGCGACAGCCTCGGGCACGTTCGAGGAGTCGGGCAGGGCGACGTCGGCGAAGCCGAGCGGGGCGAGCTGGTCGTGGCTCCACGACTCGGGGTAGGCGACGTCGAGCGTGTAGCTGTCCCCCTTCTGCACGCCGCTCGTCGTCAGCGCCGTCTCCGCGTCCGCGTTGTAGAACAGGGAGTCGCCGATGCCGGTGCCGCGGGGACCGGTGAAGGACGCGCCCTCGATCCTGCCGCTCGCGGGCAGCCACGGGGAGGCGAAGTCGTCGATCGTGAAGTGCACGGTCGCGTGGCGGCCGTCGCCGGACGCGCCGGTGCCGGCGAGCGTGCCCGTGTCGCCCACCGGGGCGAAGGCGCCCGAGGACGCGTCGTCGACGTTGTAGACGATCCCGTTGTAGGCGTCCATCGCCGCGAGCCGCACCCGCTCCCCCTTCGGCAGGCCCTGCACGGTGAACAGCACGTCGTCCTTCCGGTCCTTGACGTACTGCCGGAAGCTCATCAGGGGGCTCGGGTACTGGTGCAGGTCCAGGGGCGGGACGAGCGCGTCGCGGACGACGGCGCGTTCCCCGGCGGGCGCGAGGACGGGCGCGATCAGCGCCGTCAGCAGGGCGGCGCCGGTGAGCACCGCCGCCCCGCCGAGGAGCCGCCGACGGCGGCCCGAGCGGGCGACGGCGCCGGGCAGTCCCGGCGTCGGCGTCGAGACCACGGCGGAGGACGTGGCGGAGGCCGGTGCGGCGACGGCGGCGGCGGTGTTCCGGCGGCCGGCCTCGAGCCGCCAGGCCAGCCAGGCGACGGCGACGAGGACGACGGCGACCCCGCGCAGCACCGGCAGGGCCGTCGTGTCCGCGCCGAGCGCCGCCCCGGCGACGAGCACGGCCGTCACCGGCAGCAGCGCCCACGCGGGGTGGCGCACTCGCCACGCCAGGGTGCCGGCGACGATCGCGCCGACGTACACGCACAGGAACGGCACGATGAGCATGCCGCGGGCCACGCCGACGGGCGGCGCCACGGTCAGGAAGTCCTTCCAGGACTGGACGACGCCGAAGACGAGCACGCGCCACGCCTCGAGCGTCGGGAAGACCCCGGCACCGGCCTCGGCGGGGGCAGCGAGGCCGGGACCGGCCACGAGGTAGCCGACGACGGCCAGGCCCACGACCCACAGTTCGCCGAGCCGCCAGCGCGCGCCCGCGGCGGCGACGGCCAGGCCGAGGACGAGCGCCCCGACGACCGCGACGACGAACCGCGGCTGGGCGCCGAAGCTGGTCTGGAAGCCGAGCGCGCCGAACCACAGGAGCAGCCCGAGCGCGAGGACGTCGAGCGCCCGTGCCCGCACCACGGGCGGAATCGCCGCGAGCCGGCCGGCCAGGGTCTCCCCCGGGCGGCCGGCGCCGGCCGCGCGCCGCGGCGTCGCGCCGCTCACGAGGCCGCCCGCCGCAGCACCGAGCCGAGCTCGTCGAGGGAGCCGACGGTCAGCACGACGAGGTCGCCGATGGTGGCCCGGGCGGCGGGACGGCCGGCCCCGCACCGCACCGCGAGGGTCCGGATCCCGACCGGCACCCAGGCGGCGGCCCGGCGCAGGTCGGCTGCGGAGACGTGCATCCCGACGACGAAGAAGATGACCGACGCGTTCGGCAGCGTCTCGGCGGTGGTGCGGGCCAGGTCCACGGCGGCCATACCGGTCGTGCCGGTGAGCCGGGTCGCGTCGTCGAGCAGCGTGCGGCCCGTCCGGGTGCGCAGCGGCCCCGAGGACGTGATGACGTCGAGGTTGCGCTGTTCCCGGGCGGCCTGCAGGCCGATCGAGGTGGCCACGGAGATGGCGAGCTCGAGGTCCGCCTCGCCGTCGTACTCGCTCGCCTCGGTGGACAGGCCGATGCCGATGTGGGAGCGGCGGGTCTGCTCGAACTGGCGGACCATGAGGGTGCCGGTGCGGGCGGTGGAGCGCCAGTGGATGTGCCGGCGGTCGTCGCCCGGCTGGTAGTCGCGCAGGGCGTGGAAGGAGACGTCGGTATTGGCCAGGTCGTGGGTCGGCAGGCCCTCGAGGTCCCGGATGAAGCCCGGCGTCGACGCCCCGAGGCCCACGGTGCGCGGGTGCACGAACAGCTCGACCGGCTCGGTCCACGTCACCTCACGGCGCAGCAGGTGCAGCGGGTCCGCACGGACGGACCGCACCGGCCCGATGGTCAGCACGGTGCGGCGGCTGGTCGGGATGGTGAAGAGGTCCTCGTAGGACTGGCCGGGCTCGAGCCGCGGCAGGTAGAACGCGGCGGTCGCGGCGCCGACGGGCAGTTCGAGGGACGCCGGTCGCAGCGGGCGGGACGCGGCGGAGGCGACGGTGACCGCGCCGACCGCGCGGTCCCCCACCGCCACCCGGGTGCGGGTCAGGTCGAGGTCGACGTCGTAGGCGGAGCGGCCGAGCACGAACCCGACGGCGCTGACGAGCAGGAGGGTCCCGAAGATCGCGCCGACGCCGGCCTCCTGCCAGCCGAGGCTCAGACCGAGGACGGCGAGCACGACGACGGCGGCGACGACGAGGCGACCGAGCGGGCCGACGACGCCGACGACCGGCCGGACGTACCGCCGCGTCAGGCCACCGGTGGCCCGACCGACCCGGCGGGCTCCGCCCTGCACGCGGCCGTACCAGGGGTGGCGGGTGATCCGGACCGCACCGCGCCGGGCAGCGGCGCCGAGCACCGGGACCGCGCGGGAGAACGCGGCGGGAATCCCGCGGCGACCCGGCTCGGCGGCCGCGCCCGTCGTGCGGGTGTGCGGTCGGGTGCCCGCGCGTTTGCTCGTGCGGTTCGTCATCCGGGGACGCCCGCGCGGTGCTGGGGAGCCGGCACCGCGGCCATCACCTCGGCGAGCACGTCCTCCGCGGTCGCCCCGGAGAACTCGGCCTCCGGGTCGAGGACGAACCGGTGCGTCCACACGGCCGGGGCGAGCTCCTTGATGTCGTCGGGCAGCACGTACGGGCGGCCGTCTGCGGCGGCCCACACCTTCGCGGCCCGCACCATGGCCAGGGCCCCACGCACGCTCACGCCGAGGCGGGTCTGCGGCGCCTGGCGGGTGCGCTCGGCGAGCACGGCGACGTACTCCAGCACCGCGTCCTCGACGTGCACGGTCGTGGCCAGGTCCGCCATCTCCCGCAGCGCCTTCGTCGTGATCACCGGTTCGAGAGCCGCCGAGCGGTCCCGCACGGAGGCGCCGGAGAGCAACCGGACGGTCGCGGCGGCGTCGGGGTAGCCGATGGACGTCTTGATAAGGAAGCGGTCCAGCTGGGCCTCGGGCAGCCGGTAGGTGCCGGCCTGCTCGATGGGGTTCTGGGTGGCGAGCACGAGGAAGGGCCGCCCGACGTCGTGCGTCGTGCCGTCGACGGTCACCCGGGACTCCTCCATCACCTCGAGCAGCGCGGACTGGGTCTTGGGCGAGGCGCGGTTGATCTCGTCGGCCAGCACGATGGTCGCGAAGACGGGTCCCCGGTGGAACTCGAAGGCCTGCGTCTTCTGGTCGTAGATGGTGACCCCGGTGACGTCGCCGGGCAGCAGGTCCGGGGTGAACTGGATGCGCGAGTGGCTGCCCTGCACGGTCGCGGCCAGCGCCCGTGCCAGGGACGTCTTGCCCGTGCCCGGGGCGTCCTCGAACAGGACGTGCCCCTCGGCCAGCAGCGCGGTCACCGTCAGCCGGATGACGCGCTCCTTGCCCAGGACCGCCTCCCCTACGTTGTCCACGAGGCGGGTGACGGTCTGGGCGAACCACTCGGCCTGCTCGGGAGTCATGCTCATGGGGTTCGGTGTCCTTCGGTGTGGTGACGGTGGTCGGTCTGCGGTGCTCTATCGGCGGCCGTGCTGATCGAGTAGGGCGGCGGGTCAGCCGCAGGGCGACTTGCCGGAGGTGAAGTAGACGTTCGTGGCCTTCACCCAGCGGCCGGTGTATCGACCGTCGAACGCGTCGCCGATCTTGTACCAGCCCGAGGTGCCCCACGGGCTGCCGCACTGGGTCACCTCGACGGCTCGGTCGTTCTGGCTGAGCCAGGGGTAACGGGCACCCGCGCCTCCGAGGACGCCACCGCACTTCTTCGGCGGCCCCGCGTCCCAGGCCCCGCCGCCGTTGGGCTCGGTGCAGGTGTTGATGACGGTGTCGCCGGCCGCCGTCTGGGCGCGCACCCGGACCATGTTCTTCTCGGGCGCCGGCGGGGGCGGCGGGGCCTTGGTCCCGGTCTTCACCGTCGTCGTGGAGACCGACCCGGACGTACCCACCGAGTTGACCGAGCGGATGTCGACCCGATGGGTGGCGTCGTAGTCGCCGAAGGTCCGGCTGCCCGCCGAGGCGCCGACGTTCTGCCAGCTACCGCCGTCGACGCGCACCTCGAGGTGGTCGACGTCGGCGTTGCCGGGCGGGGACCAGGTCACGGACGCCCGGTGCCGGGTGGTGTCCGAGCGGGTGTCCTGGGTGCCGTTGCTGCCCGAGCTGGACGGCGTGCCGGGGCGGCCGTAGGGCCGGGTGCTGTTGGACGTGCGGCCCGGGCTCGAGTAGCGGGCACCGTTGGCGCTCGTGTCGGCGACGACGGTGACGGTCGTGGCCTGCCCGTTGGTGAATCCGCCGAGCACCTGGCCCGGCTGGATGGGGCCGGACTGGCCGGTGCTGGCCGAGTACCGGTAGCTGACCTCGCCGGCCTGGGCGCCGTTGCGCTGCGCGGCCGTCAGCGGGCTGAAGTCCACGCGGACCTGACCGCCCGTCGTGTCCGTGTTCGCGGGGCTGAGCCTGACGGAGGACACGGCCTGCGGGGTGCCGAACGCGCGGCGCGGCGCCGACGGGGCGCTGACCTGACCGGTGCCGGCCTTGTTCTTCGCGACGACCCGGAATGTGTAGTCCGACTCGGCGTTGGGCACCGTGACGGTCTGGCCGGTCCTCCCGCCGCTGACCGGGACGGTCTGCACGGTCGCGCCGCCACGCAGCACGGTGAGGGTGTACGTCTCGATGGGGTCGCCGTTGGGGGCGGCCGCGGCCCACGAAACGGCGATCTGGTTCTGGCTGCCGACCGAGGAGACCCGCTGCGTCGTCACCGACGCCGGGGCGCCCGGCTTGCCGGCCGGCACCTCGGACGCGGAGAACGCGCTGAAGTCGGAGGGATCCTTGGCCTCGTTGTGGGCGCGGACCCGCACCTGGTAGGCGGTGCCGTTGCTCAACCCGGTCCACGTGGTGGCGGTCGAGGTGAGGCCGGCCTTCTGCACGCCACCGCTGGGCGGGGCTGGGGAGATCTCCAGGTCGTAGCTGCTCACGGGCGAGCCGTCGACGTGCGGCGGGGTCCAGGCGACGTCGAGCCGGCCGTCGCCGAACTTCAGGCGCGGGGCGGCGGGCTGGTCGGGCCGCTGGTCGGGACGGGCGACCCCGGACGTCGGCGACGCGTCGGATTCCCCGACGGCGTTCTTCGCCGTCACGGCGAACGTGTACTCGCGGTCGTTGGTGAGCCCGGCCAGGGTGCACGTGGTGCTCGCGCACTGCTGGCGGAAGCCGCCGGTCCCGGTCACGGTGTACCCGGTGATCGGGGACCCGTTGTCGCTCGGCGGTGCCCAGTTCAGCACCACCGTGTGGCTGCGGGTCTCGACGGCGCGTGGGGTGGACGGGGCGTCCGGCCGCGCCTTGACGGTCAGGCGGATGGCGCCGTCGACCTGCCGGTCCGGGTCCTTCGTGCGGTCCCCCACCGTGTAGCGCACGACCATCACCCCCGCCACGTCCTTCGCGGGCGTGACCGTGACCTTCGACCCGGACACCGTGACGGTCCCGGGCCCGGTCTCGCGGACGGCGTCGACGATGGACAGGGGCGTGCCCGGGAACGGGCTGACGTCGTTGGCCAGCACGTCCACGGTCGTCGGGCTGCCGGCCTTCGCGTCGGCGACGACGTCGTCGTTGACCACGGCCAGGGGCCGGGACGAGGAGACGACGGCGACCGTGACGGTACCGGTTACGGGGTCGGACTTGCCGTCGGTCACCGACACCTGGATCGGGATCGCGGTGTCCTTGGCCGCCGAGTCCTTCGCGGAGACCCTCAGCTTCGAGCCGTCGAGGCTGACGTTCAGGTCCTCCGGGCGGGCGCCGTCGAGGGTGTAGCGCAGCCGGTCCTTGTCCCCGGTGTCGACGTCCGCGGCCGCCGGCGCGAGGTCGAACTCGGTGGCCGGCTCGGCCTGGGCCACCGTCATCGACCCACCGGCGAACGTCGGGGCATGGTTCTGCGCGGGCTTGGGCTTGACGTCGATCATGATCGTCAGCGTCGCGGTGCGGCCGTTCGGGTCGTCGGGCCCGGAGCCGTCGGTGACCTCGAAGGTGATGGAGCCCGGGCCGTAGAAGTCGTCGGCGGCGCGGTAGCGCAGCGTGTGCTCGTCGGCCACGAGGTCCCCACCGGACGCGCCGATGGCCTTGACCCCGGAGACCTGGGTGATGCGCACCGAGCGTCCGTCGCGCACCCGCACCTCCTTGGCCAGGTCGATGTCCAGCCGCTGGCCGGCCGTCACCTGCTTGGCGCGGCGGTCCACGAGCGTCGGGTACTGGTCGGCGCGTCCGGGCACCCAGATCAGGGCGGTCCCGGTGAGCCCGTCGACGTCGGTGACGGTGTACGGGATGAGCTGCTCGGTCTCGGCCAGGGGCACGGTGGCCTTGCCGCCCGCGAACGAGACACCCTTGTTCTCCGCAGAGGCGGCGCCCGCCGGGAACGAGACGTCCAGGGCATCGGCGATCCCGTCGGGGTCGGAGTCGTTGTCCAGCACCGGCACCTGCACGGTGTTCCTGCCCATCGTCTCGGCGACCTCCACCCGGTCGTCCTGGGCGATCGGCGCCACGAGCGGCGCGGTCGCGGAGACGTCGAGCCGGATGGTGCCGACGGCGCGGGCACCCCGGGAGTCGCGGACGGTGTACCGGACGGCGACGGGTCCCTCGGCCCTCGGCGCGGTCAGGACGATCTTCCCGCGGCGCACGTGGGCGGCCACCCCCTCGGGGGCCTCGAGCCCGTTGTCGACGAGGAGGAGCTGGTCCCCGTCCGGGTCGTTGTCGTTGCGCAGGGCGTCGACGGCCACCTGCCGGCCGGGCCGGACGCTGACGGCGTCGTCCACCGGCACGGGCGCCTGGTTCGTCTTCGTCGGCGGGGCGACGCCCACCAGCACGGAGGCGGTGGCGCGTGCGCCGAGCCGGTCGCGGACCTCGTAGGTGAAGGAGTCGGTGCCGGTCGCGTTGCCGGCCGCGGTGTAGTCGATGTAGTCGGCGCCGAGGATCGCGGTGCCCTTCTCGGGGGCGCGGTCGACGTCGGAGATGCGCACCGAGTCGCCCTCGGGGTCGATGCCGTCCAGCGGCACCGGGATGCGGACGGTCCCGCCGGCGAGCACCCGCGCGGTCAGGTTCTTCGGTTGCGGGCGGCCGTTGTGCTCGTCGTCGCGGGCTTTGACGTGGATGGTGATCTGCGCGGAGTCCTTCTGGCCGCGGCTGTCGACGACGTTGTAGATGGCCCGGTAGGAGCCGGGTGTCTGCCCGGCGAGGAAGCGCACGGTGTCCTGGGAGACCCAGGTACGGCCGGCGGCGCCGTCGGGCACCTGCGTCAGCTTCGGGTCCAGGTGCAGGGTGTCGTTCTGGGGGTGCTTGTCGTTGCCGAGCACGGGGATCGTGGCGACGTCGCCCACCCGCACGGTCACCTCGTCGGGCGCGGCCTCGGGCGGCTGGAGCCTGGCGGGTGGCGCGACGGGGACGACGTTCACCTCGCCGGTGGCCGACTGGGTGCCGTTGGAGATGGTGTACTTCAGCGTCACGGGTGCTGTGATGCCCCGCACGTCCGAGATCCGCAGCACACCGTGGTCGACGATTGCGACGCTGACGGGCGAGGACGCGCTCGCCGAGACGGACTGGACCACGAGCACCCCGCCGGCCGGGTCCGAGTCGTTGCCGAGCACGTCGACCAGCACGCTCTGGTGGGCCGGCAGCAGGGCGGTGTCCCGGACCGCCACCGGTCCGCCCTCGGCCGTCGACGGCACGACGTCGGCCCGGACGAGGCCCACCGTGCTCTTCGGCCCGTTGTTGGCCAGGTACTCGAGGTAGTAGGTGCCCGGCGCGTTGGCGCGGAAGGCGAAGGTGCCGGCGTCGTAGTTGGGGCTGACCGACGTCCCGGCCGGCGCGTTGACCTTGGGCATCCGCAGGGTGCCACCGGCGGGGTCGAGGTCGTTCTTCAACGGCGCGACGGTCGCGGTCTCCCCCGCCCGGACGGTGATGTGGTCCGGCGTGGCCACCGGCGCGAGCGCCGTCGCGGGGGGTCGGACGTCCATGACGACGGTGCCCGCGGTGGTCGTGCGGCCGTCGGAGACGACGATCGCGACCGTCTTCTTCCCCGCGGACTTGTCGACGTCCTGGTAGGTCAGCAGGCCGTCCGGCCGGGCGCGCACCCGGTCCCCGTCCTTCGTGGGCGAGGCGCTGACGAGGAACAGGTCGTCGCCGTCGGGGTCCGTCCAGTCGGAGAGGATGTTCTGGCTGACCGACTTGCCCTGCTGCACCGGGATGGTGGTCGGGTCGGCCGGCCGCTTGGGGCGCGGGGCGCCGTTCTCCGCCTGGCCGCGCACGGCGAGCCGCACCGTCGCGGTCGCGCTCTTGCCGCGGCCGTCGGAGGCCGTGTACCGGAACACGCCGGTGCCGTGGGCGTTCTCGGGGACGGCGACCTGCAGGCCGGTGTTGTCGTAGATGGGCTGAACGGTGCCGAGGTCCGGGCCCTTCCCGGCGACGGACGCCGTGAGCACGTCGCCGTCCGGGTCGGAGTCGTTGTCCATGATCGGCAGCGTCGTCGTCCGGCCCGGCCGCACCCCGAAGCTGTCGTTCTTCGCGACGGGCGGCCGGTTCGGCTTCGTGCGGTCCGGCAGCGCCCGCTCGACCGACTGGTCGTGCGAGTCGTCCTTGGCCTGGTCGGCGACGTCGGGCGGCGGGATGATGTCCTGCCAGTTGTTGACCAGTTCCATGTCCTGCGCCACGAGCCAGGTGTTGCCGGCGGCGACGTCGTTGAGGACGACGACGTCGCGGTTGACCCGGAACTGCAGGTCGGCGCGAGCGGCCAGCGACGGGATGTCCCGGCGCATCGAGTCGGACGGATTCGCGCACTCGCGCACGTACTGACCCGAGCCGGCCCACGCGGCGTGGATGCACCCGGCGAGCTGGACGGGGGCGGTGGGGGTGCCGGCGACGGCGTTGGCGGTACGGGTGGCGTCGCCGCCGTCGAGCGGCTGCCGCACGAGCTCCTTGCTGGTGGCGACGACGACGGTGTCCGCCTCCCCGCTGTTGTCTGCTGCACTGGGCAGCTGCACCTTCCCGTTGCGCCCGTCGGGCACGGTGACGGTGCGGCCACCGGGCAGGTGCAGGGTGGACGCCGCGGCGTCGAACAGCACCGGCTCGTCCCCCACGGCGGTGACCTGCAGCGTGTCGCCGGCGGTGATGCCGGCCAGGTCGGACTCCTGCCGGCCGGTCACGGCGCCGTCGCCGTCCACGTGCAGGGAGAGCAGCTTCTTCCCGGCGACGTCGGCGACGTGCACGGTGTCGTCGGTCCCGACGGCGGCGACGACGCCGCGGGCGTGGTCGACGACGGGCGTCGTGCCGTCCGGGTCGAAGCTGCCGAGCCGGTCCGAGGGGATGGCCCACACCTTGCCGGCCTGCGGGTCGGTGATGGCGACGATCGTGGTGCCGAAGGACAGCCGGGCTCCCCCGGGGATCTTCTGGTCGGCGCCGAGGGCCACCGCGGCCGGGTCGAGCGGGGTGAGCGCGGACCGGCCGGTGTCGTCGACCAGCACGCGGGCACCGGCCTGGAGCACGTCGAAGTCGGGGCTGCCGGCGACGACACCGCCGTCGAGGAGCTTGGACTGATAGTTCAGGTGCCCCACGAGGTTCTTCGAGGAGTTGGTGACCCAGACGCCGCCGTCGTGCAGGTCCACGTCCGCGGTCTTAAAGCCGGGGTAGAGGACGGCGCCGGTCACGAGCACCGCGGTGACGACGGCGAGGACCAGCGTCGACACCAGGGCACGGCGTCGGCGCGCGGCACGACTCCGGAACCCGGCGAGCAACTTCACGAATGTCCCCCTGCGACACGTCGGCCGGGCGAGACCCGTCCGAGCCCGGCGCGTCCCATGGTAGCGGTACCTCTCGCCGCGGTGGGGTGCGGCCCGTCGCGCCGACCGCGGCAGCTCGTCGATAGACGGCCCACGGCGCGTTCACTGGTCGATACCCGACCGTTTCGCGCGGCCGGGCCGCGTCATTCCGTCATCTGGTGACCAGTGACGGAGAGGAGCACCCGCACTGATGGGCATCAGGAAGCCGGAGCGGTCAGTCGATGACGAGGCCGGAGCCCTTGCCGGCCGTCAGCAGCACCGGGTGTACCTCGCCGAAGCCGCGCAGGTTGGCGGTCTCCTGCGGGGTGAGGACGAAGCGCTCGTTGCCCGAGAGCATCCGGGCGGTCGACTGGTCGGTCAGCACGGTGCCGGCCTCGGCGATCGATGTCAGGCGCGAAGCCATGTTGACGGTCGGACCGTAGACGTCGCCCAGGCGCGGCAGGATGCGGCCCCACACGACGGCGCCACGGGTGGCGGGCATGTCGGGGTCGTTGGCGAACCGGGTGGCGAGGGCGAGCGCGATGTCGGCCCCGGCCTGCGGGGTGTCGGCGATGTAGAGCACCTCGTCGCCGATCGTCTTGACCATCCGGCCGCCGCCCACCGAGATGATCTCCGCGCACCGCGCCTCGAAGGTCGTGACGAGGCTCGCGAGCGTCCTCTCGTTCATCCGTCGGGACAGCGACGTGTAGGAGACGAGGTCGGCGAAGCCCACGGCACGGGCGATCGGCAGTTCGGTCTCCCCGCGCGCGGGGTGGCGGCCGCCGCTGGCCCACCGCCGCTGGGACTCGGTGCGGACCGCGAGCCGCTGCACGCCCTCGTTGAGCTGGCGGCGCCACGCATAGCTGAGCAGTTCCTGCAGCGGGTCGATCATGGCCGGCAGTTCGGCGATGAGCCGCTCGCGGGCCTCGGTGTCGGAGATGCCGAGCTGGGCGACCATGTCCTCGACGATCGCCTCGATCTGCCAGATCACCATGCGGTCCGTCATCTGGCCGAAGGCGCGGGCGATGGAGATCGTCGCCTCCTCGCTCAGCTTGCCGTCCCGCACGAGGCCGGTGGCCGTGCGCAGCGCCTCGAGGTCGCGGTCGGTGAAGGCGACGGCGGACTCGCTGACGTTGGCGAAACCCATGGCGCGCCACAGCTGGCGTGCCCACTTCAGCGACACCCCGCCCTCCCGGGCGATCTGCCGGCGGCTCAGGCGGTGTTCGCCGCCGAGGATGCTCGCCTCGATGGTCGTCGCCTGCCGCGGGCCGATGCGGGGCAGTTCGGTGGTCAGCGGCATGGGCTCGCCGTCGATGCCGACGAGGCGGTCGTTGCCGTCGTCGTTCCGGACCAGGCGTGCGCCGGGCCGCACGCGGTCCCCGGGCTCGACGGGGCGACCGGAGCGGTGCGGCCCGGGCACGGGGCCGTCGTCCGGCGTGGGCAGCGGCGAGGTGTCCACCGGAGCGTCGGCATCGATGGTGTCGGCCGTTCCGACAGGGGCAGCATCGGTGGACGCGGGCTCCCCCGGCTGACCCGACGACGGGACGGGAGGGATCGCGGCCGACGGGGGCATGGCGTCCGGCGCCGGGGCCTCGACGGGCACCTCGGCGACAGGCCCGACACCGGGCGTGCCGGCCTCCGGGGACGTCGTCCGGGCATCGTCCGACGCGGGACGCCGCGAACCGCGCGGCTGCAGCAGCCGGGACCAGCGGCTGCGGGAACGGTCAGCGCCCACGCCCACCTCCCGAGAACGAGGGAGCCGGCATCGACGCGGCGACCATCGGCCGACCCGCGGGCGGCACGGCCGTCGACCCGGACGTCAAGCCCGGCACGCCACCGGACTGGCCGTAGCCGGACCGGCCGTAGCCCGCTTGTCCGTACCCTGCTTGGCCGTAGCCCGGCACACCGGGCCGGGAGCGGTCCACGGCGTCGGAGACGATGCCCGCGAACCGCCGGGCGTGAGGCGCGTCGGGCAGCACGAGCCGGCCGGACACGGAGTCGACGTACAGGTCGCCGGCGCGCACCATCCGCTGGGCGAGGCTCTGGGCGACGTGCACGTGCAGGACGGCGGGCAGCCACACCTCGGTGGGGGTGCGGCGTCGCCCGTCGCGCCGGATCATCCGCGCCGACGTCAGCACGTACCTGGTGCGGTACCAGCGCAGGAAGGGCCGGACCACGAAGACGCCGGCGGCGGCCACCGCGCCGATGACGACGGCGAGGAGCAGGACAGGCTGCATCGACGTCAGCACGGGGTCCGCGTGGCGTCGGCTCAGCCAGCCGGCGGCCAGACCCGCGGCGGCGACGATGACGACCATGGCCACGAACGTGCGGACGAGCCGGTGGGCGCGCGGGCGGGTGACCACGAGCAGCTCCTCGCGCGGGTCGGTGCCGCGCAGCAGCCGGCGCAGGGCGCGCGAACTCACCGGCTCTCCTCGGCGCGCAGGTGGACGATGTCGGCGGCGTGGATGTCGTGCTGGGCCAGGTCCGAGCCGATCACCTGCAGGGCGCCGTCGACCGCGAGCCCGGTCGCCTCCCCCGTGAGCTCGGACCCGTCGGGCAGCTGCACCCGCACGCGCCGGCCCAGGGTGTCCATCCACAGGGAAGTGCTCCGGATCAGGCTCGACCCGCGTTCCCCGGCACGCGTGGCATCGCCCGAGCAGGCGCAGAAGTCGCGGTAGTGGGCGGCGAAGGTGGAGAGGAAGGCGGTCGCGACGTCGTTCGCGTCGAGGCGCCGCGCACCGGAGGCGGCCAGCGACGTGGCCGTGGGCACGGGCAGCGCCGCGAGCTCCTGCGTGACGTTGATGCCGCAGCCGAGCACGACGGCCGGCGGGGTGCCGTCGGGGCTTCCGGTCAGCTGGGCGAGGATCCCGGCGATCTTCTTGTCGTGCACGAGGACGTCGTTCGGCCACTTGATCGTCGCCGTGACACCCTCGGGGCCGCCGAGGGACTCCGCCAGCGCGAGGGCGGCGAGGAGGGTCAGCCAGCCGTAGGTCTGGGTGGGCAGCGGACGCCCGGTCGGATCGGTGGGCCGCAGGACGAGGCTGATGGCCAGGCCCTCACCGGGCTCGATCTCCCACGACCGGTCCAGCCGGCCGCGCCCGGCGTCCTGATGGGTGGTCAGCAGCGCGCTCAGGTCCGGCCACGCCGTCGGGTCGGCGACGGCTCCCGCCGCGGCGTCGGCGTTCGTCGAGCCGGTGCGCTCCACGACCGTGACCCGGTTCCACGGGCCGGCGGGGGCGAGAAGAGAACCCTCCAGCCGCCCCTGGTCCAGCGGAGCCGGAGGCACGGGTGAGGACGGGGTCATGCTCGCAGTCTAGCCAGTAGGGCTGGGCCGCCGGGGTGGTTCGCCACGCCGTCGGCCCGCGTATCGGGCTGGCCGCGCGGCACCGACCGGGCCGACGGATCGCCGGGTCGGCACGCCGTGACCGATCGCCGTCGACTACCGCCGATTCGATCGGTGATCGAACCGGTGATGGACCGGTGATCGACCGGCGACGCCGGGCGAGGCCAGCAGCAACCGTCGGCCACCGTCGGACGACGGTCGGCCGTGACCGTCAGCGGCGGTCGGGGTCGTCCGATCCGTCCGAGAGGAAGATGTCCGGCAGCAGCCGCGCCGGCTCCTGACCCGGGCCCGCCTGGACGACGCTGTAGCCGCTGAGGTCGGTCACGCCCTCCGCGTGCAACACCTCCTCGTCCGTGAAGAAGTTGCCCGTGGTGGTCGCGGCGTCGCGGGTCAGGACGGCGTACGCCGCGTCGGCCATGATCTCGGGCGTGCGGGCGGCGCGCACCAGCTGCTCGCCGCCGGGCATCGCGCGGATCGCCGCGGTGTCGATGAGGGTGCAGGGCCACAGGGAGTTGACGGCGATGCCGCGGGGCGCGAGCTCCTCGGCCAGACCCAGCGTCGTCAGGCTCATGCCGTACTTGGCCAGCGTGTAGGCCAGGTGCTTGCCCGCCCAGTAGGGGGTGAGGTTCAGCGGCGGCGAGAGGGTGAGGATGTGCGGGTTGGCCGAGCGGCTCAGCGCCTCGATGCTCAGCTTCGAGAGCAGGAACGTGCCGCGCACGTTGATGTCGGCCATGAGGTCGTAGTGCTTCATGTCCATGGCGGTGGTCGGCCGGGTGTCGATCGCCGAGGCGTTGTTGACGACGATGTCGATCCCGCCGAACCGCTCGACGGTCTGCTCGACGGCACGGGCGACGTCGTCGTCGTTGCGCACGTCGCCGACGACGGCGAGGCCGGCGCCCCCGGCCGCCTCGATCTGCTCGACCGCGGTGTGGACGGTGCCCGGCAGCTTCGGGTGCGGGGTGTCCGTCTTCGCCAGCAGGGCGATGTTGGCGCCGTCGCGGGCGGCGCGCAGGGCGATGGCCAGGCCGATGCCGCGGCTGCCGCCGGACATGAGGATCGTGGTCCCGGAGAGAGTGCTGCTCATGCGCCCATGGTAGCCGCGATGTTACTGGTGAGTAACCTGCCGTGCGGCGCCGATTCACGTGGTCGGCGGTCGCGCGAAGGTCCGTGACGTATGGCGACTTTCCCTCGAGTGGACGGACGACGCGCGGGATACGGGCGCGGCAGCGACATCATCGGTCCACTCGACGTCCTTCACGCGCCGAGTGGACGGACAACGCGGCGAACGGGCGCGGCAGCGACATCCTCGGTCCCCTCGACGTCCTTCACGCGCCGAGTGGACGGACAATGCGGCGAACGGGCGCGGCAGCGACATCCTCGGTCCACTCGACGTCCTTCACGCGCCGAGTGGACGGACAACGCGGCGAACGGGCGCGGCAGCGACATCGTCGGTCCACTCGACGTGAGCCTCGGGCCACACCGACGCCTCTCCGCCCAGTGTGCGGTTGACGCAGGCATTCGACCCGAATGACACCGCCATCCGCACGCTCGACGACGGCGGCGCCACCGACGACCCCGACGCCGGCCGCACCGGTGCACTCGAAAGCCCGCGCGGCCCCGCGTCGACACCGGCGCCCACCAGTCCCGCCGTCGCCCTCACCCACCAGCCCCGCCTCCGCCGTCGACCGAGCCCGCAGTCGTCCGAGCCCTTCCGAACGCGCCCGAGAATCGCCTCCGACTTTGTCGGCTTCCTACAACAGTCGCCCCGACGGTGCTGGCTAGACTGGCTCGGAGCCTGACTCCGACGACGTGCCGGCCACCGTGATGTTGTACGGAACCTCCAGCGGCGGCCGCCCCCGCCGGGACGACTCAGCACACGGATGAGCACACGAGCGTCACCCAGGATCAGCACGAGCGGACGAGCAGGGAGCCGGAAACCACATGAGCATCGATCTGACCACCACCGCCGGCAAGATCGCGGAGTTCCGCCGCCGGCAGCAGGAGTCAGAGCTCCCCTCCGGTGAGGCCGCCGTCGAGCGCCAGCACGCCCGCGGCAAGGGCACCGCCCGCGAGCGCATCGACCAGCTCGTGGATGAGGGCTCCTTCGTCGAGTTCGACGCCCTCGCCGTGCACCACTCCACCGCGTTCGGCATGGAGAAGAAGAAGCCGCTCGGGGACGGCGTCGTCTCCGGCTACGCCACCATCGACGGCCGGATGGTGGCCCTCTACAGCCAGGACTTCACCGTCTACGGCGGCTCGCTCAGCCAGGTCAACGGCGAGAAGATCGTCAAGGTGCAGGAGTTCGCCCTGCGCAACGGGTGCCCCGTGATCGGCATCAACGACGGCGGCGGCGCGCGCATCCAGGAGGGTGTCGCCTCGCTGGCGATGTTCGCGGACATCTTCCGGAACAACGTCCACGCGTCCGGCGTCGTCCCCCAGATCAGCCTGATCATGGGCCCCTGCGCCGGCGGCGCCGCCTACTCCCCCGCCCTGACGGACTACATCGTCATGGTCGACAAGACCAGCCACATGTTCATCACCGGGCCCGACGTCATCAAGACGGTCACGGGTGAGGACGTGGACATGGAGTCCCTCGGCGGCGCGCGGCAGCACAATGCGACCACGGGTACCGCGACCTACCTCGCCACCGACGAGACGGACGCGCTCGACTTCGTCCGCGAGCTGCTCGAGTTCCTGCCCTCGAACAACCTGGCCGAGGCGCCACACCTGGACTTCGCCGACGAGCCCGAGCCCACGCCCGAGGACGAGGAACTCGACCTCCTCATCCCCGACTCAGCGAACCAGCCGTACGACATGCGCACGGTGATCGAGACCGTCGTCGACGACGGGCACTTCCTCGAGATGCAGGCCCTCTACGCGCCCAACGTCATGATCGGCTACGCCCGGATCGAGGGCACGACGGTCGGCATCGTCGCGAACCAGCCGATGCAGTTCGCCGGCACGCTCGACATCAACGCCTCCGAGAAGGCGGCCCGCTTCGTGCGCCACTGCGACGCGTTCAACATCCCGGTCGTCACGCTCGTGGACGTGCCCGGCTTCCTGCCCGGCAAGGACCAGGAGTTCAACGGCATCATCCGCCGCGGTGCCAAGCTGCTGTTCGCCTACGCCGAGGCGACCGTGCCGCTCGTCACCCTCATCACCCGCAAGGCGTACGGAGGGGCGTACATCGTCATGGGGTCGAAGAAGCTCGGCGCCGACATCAACCTCGCCTGGCCGACCGCCCAGATCGGCGTCATGGGCGCGCAGGGCGCCGTCAACATCCTCTACCGCGCGGACCTCAAGGCGACCGCCGACGCCGGGGACGACGTCGACGCGCGGCGCGCCGAACTGATCGAGCACTACGAGGAAGCGCTGCTCAACCCCTACCAGGCCGCCGAGCTCGGATACGTGGACGCGGTCATCGCGCCCGCCGACACCCGGCTGCAGATCGTCAAGGCGCTGCGCGGGCTGCGGGACAAGCGTGCCGCCCTGCCGGCCAAGAAACACGGCAACATCCCGCTCTGAGCCCCGTCACCCTCAACCCTGTCATCACCATCGGCACCGCACCGTCGAGGAGAACCCCATGACCGTCACCGTTCCCGTCCTCAACGACATCCACGGCGAACCCCTGCTGCAGGTGCTCGCGGGCAACCCCACGCCGGAGGAGCTCGCGGCCCTCGCCGCGGTCGTCGCCACGCTCGGCAGCGCCGAGGAGGAGACGGCGGAGCACGACCGCTCCTGGCAGCGGCGCGCGGCCCTGCGCATGCGGCCGGCGCCCGGCCCCGGCGCGTGGCGCCGCAGCACGCTGCACCGCTGAGCCGCTGATCTACTGATCCCTGCTCTCTGACCGTCCGGCTCAGACCGGATCAGCACGACAACGACCGAGGCCGCCTCCCGCATCTGCGGAAGGGCGGCCTCGGTCGTTGTCGTCCGACGGGATGACCGGAAGCGAGCGAGCGTCAGACCTTCGACGCGCGGTACCCGTTGGCGACCGCGGCGGCCGAGCTCGTGAAGCACACCTCCGGCTTGGTCACGGCGTAGTAGCGCTGGCCCGGCCGGTGGAAGATGCCGCTGGACGCGTTGCCCTTGATCGGCGCCCACGACGGGCACGTCCACGGGCTCGACGGACGGGCCGTGCCGGCGCGCGAGGTCACGACGGTCACGGTGCGGCGCACGCTCACGGCGGACGCCTTCAGCGTCGTCGTCGCCGCGGACCGCACGGTCCACACCCCGCTCCGCGTGGCCGTGAAGCGGGTGCTGAAGCTGCCGTTCGTCGCCGATCTGACGGTGCGCACCAGCGCGTCGGGCGCCGTGCCGGCCGGGTCGAAGTACACCGCGACCGGGGCGGACGCGGACGCCCGCCAGGCACCGGCCGTGTACTTCTGCACGGACCCGGCGACGGTGATCTGCCCGTACTTGACGACCGTGGACGGCCCGCCCGTCATGGACGCCACCCGGGTCGAGACGGTCGGCGTCGCCTGCGCGGGCACCGCGGCGGCAAGGCCGGCGAGCGCGAGCACGCCGGCGACGGCGAGCGAGGTGAGCGAGCGCGCGTGGCGCGAGACAGCGTGCGGCGATGACGCCATGATTCCCCCGATGATGATGTCGCCCGACGGCGACGGCCCCCGACGTCGAACGCTCGACGTCACCGGAAGAATAGCCCGCTGACGTGCGACGACGCCAACGGCACGACGGCCGGCACGACTGCCGGGCGGCGTCGCCCGCTCGCCGGTGCCGCTAGGCTCGGTTCCGTGACCGACACCACACGTTCCGACGCCCCCCGCACCCCGACCACCCTCGACGGACTGGCGGACAGGTACACCCAGACCCTGTTCGACCTGGATCCCGCCTTCGCCACCATGATGGGAAAGCCCGGCCGCGAGACCGAGTACCGCGACTACTCCCCCGACGGCTACCGGGCCGCCGCCGACGCCGCGCGCGGCACCCTCGACGCCGCCGGGCGCCTGCGCCCCGAGGACGACGTCGACGTCGTCACCCTGGACGCCCTGAACGAGCGCCTGGGCCTGGCCCTGGAGATCCACGAAGCCGGCCACGACGTCGGCGAGCTGAACAACATCGCCTCCCCGGCGCAGGAGATCCGCAGCGTCCTCGACCTCATGCCGACCGACACGGCCGAGCAGTGGTCGCACATCGCCGGCAAGCTGGCCAACATCCCGGCCGCGCTCGACGGGTACGTCGCCTCCCTGCGCGACGCCGCCGGCCGGGGCCAGGTGGCCGCCGTCCGCCAGGTGGACACCGTGATCGAGCAGATCGGCCGCTACGTCGCCGACGAGGGGTACTTCGCGAGCCTGGTCTCCGGTGCGCGCGCCGGCGACAGCGAGCTGCCGGCCTCCGTGACCGCGGACCTCGAGCGCGGCGCCGACGCGGCCCGCGCCGGCTACGGGAAGCTCCGCGACTACCTCGCGACCGAACTGCGGCCGCAGGCACCGGCCAAGGACGCCGTCGGGCGCGAGCGGTACGCCCTGCACTCCCGCGAGTTCCTCGGTTCGGCCGTCGACCTGGACGAGACCTACGCCTGGGGCGTCGCCGAGCTGGACCGCATCATCGCCGAGCAGGAGCAGGTGGCCGGGCAGATCAAGTCCGGCGCGAGCATCGCCGAGGCGATCGAGATCCTCGACGCGGACCCCGCCCGCCAGCTCAACGGCACCGAGGCGCTGCGGTCCTGGATGCAGTCCACCTCCGACGAGGCGGTCGCCGCCCTCGGCGGCACCCACTTCGAGATCCCCGAGATCATGCGGACCCTCGAGTGCCGGATCGCCCCCACGCAGGAGGGCGGCATCTACTACACCCCTCCCGCCGACGACTTCTCCCGGCCCGGCCGCATGTGGTGGTCCGTGCCCGCGGGCGAGGACTCCTTCACCACGTGGAAGGAGAAGACGACCGTCTACCACGAGGGCGTTCCCGGTCACCACCTGCAGATGGGCTACCAGACGGTCAAGAAGGACGTGCTCAACAGCTGGCGCCGCAGTGCATGCTGGGTCTCCGGCCACGGCGAGGGCTGGGCGCTCTACGCGGAGCGGCTGATGGCCGACCTCGGCTACCTCGACGACCCGGGAGACCGGCTCGGCATGCTCGACGCCCAGCGGATGCGCGCCGCGCGCGTCGTGTTCGATCTCGGCGTCCACCTCGAACTGCCGGTGCCCGAGCAGTGGGGTTCCGGGACGTGGGACGCCGACAACGGCCGGGCCTTCCTGCGCAAGAACATCGCCATCTCCGAGGGTCAGCTCGACTTCGAGTGGACCCGCTACCTCGGCTGGCCGGGTCAGGCGCCCGCGTACAAGATCGGCCAGCGCCTGTGGGAGCAGACCCGCGACGACGTGCGGGCCCACGAGGGCGACGCCTTCGACCTGAAGGCGTTCCACACCCGCGCGCTCTCCCTCGGGTCCGTCGGCCTCGACACCCTGCGCCGCGCGCTGCTGCCCGTCTCCTGACGCACCACGCGTGACCCGCCGGCTCGTCGACAGACCCCTGTCGACGGGCCGGCAGTGCGTCGGGAATGGAACGGCGGGACGCGCCGTTGTCGCTCCCGGTGGTCGTGTGACGCAGCCGACGTCATAATTCGACATCTTACCTGTACTTTGATATAACACTCGACTAGCCTCTTTCGGTGACTTCCCAGACTTCCGCGGCGGATCGCCGCACTCGCACCCTCCGGCGGTGGATGACGTCGTTCGGCATCCAGATCATCGCGGCCCTCCTGGTGGGCCTCGCCCTCGGCCTCATCGCCAAGTCGCTCGGCGGGGACCCCAAGACCTCCCCCAACGGCCTCACCGCGACGCTCGACACCATCGGCACGGACTACGTGTGGCTGCTCAAGGCCGCCGTCGTCCCGCTCATCTTCACCGCCGTCGTCAGCTCCATCGCCAATCTGCGCCAGGTCTCCAACGCGGCGCGCCTGGCCTGGAACACCCTGCTGTGGTTCGCCATCACCGCCCTGATCGCCGTCGTGATCGGCATCGGCCTCGGTCTCCTGTTCCGCCCCGGGTCCACGGCCAGCGGCCAGGCGCCCGCGCAGTACACGGGCCACACCGGCAGCTGGACGGCCTTCCTCGACGGCCTGATCCCCCACAACTTCCTCGGCCTCGGCGCCACCACCACGGTCACGGACGGCGTCGCGGCGACCGACGTCAGCTTCAACGTGCTGCAGATCCTCGTCGTCTCGATCGCCGTCGGCATCGCGGCCCTGAAGGTCGGCAAGCCCGCCGAGCCGTTCCTCGACCTCGTCGCCTCGGCCCTCGCCGTGATCCAGAAGGTGTTGTGGTGGATCATCCGCCTGGCCCCGATCGGCACCGTCGGCCTCATCGGCCGCGCTGTCGCCGAGTACGGCTGGGACACCATCGGCTCCCTCGGCCTGTTCATCCTCACCGTGTACGTCGGCCTCGCCCTCGTCGCCTTCGTCGTGTACCCGATCCTGGTCAAGTCGCACGGGCTGAGCGTCAAGCAGTTCTTCTCCGGCGTCTGGCCGGCCGCCCAGCTCGGCTTCGTCTCCCGCTCCTCGATCGGCACCATGCCGCTGACCCAGCGGGTCACCGAGCGCAACCTCGGCGTCCCCTCCGGCTACGCCTCGTTCGCCGTTCCGCTGGGCTCGACGACGAAGATGGACGGCTGCGCGGCCATCTACCCGGCCGTCGCGGCGATCTTCGTGGCGCAGTTCTTCCACGTCGACCTGAACATCGGCCAGTACCTGCTGATCGTCTTCGTCTCCGTCCTCGGCTCGGCCGCGACCGCGGGCACCACCGGCGCGACCGTCATGCTCACGCTGACCCTCTCGACCCTGGGCCTGCCGCTCGAGGGTGTCGGCCTGCTGCTGGCGATCGACCCGCTCCTGGACATGGGTCGCACCGCCTTGAACGTGACCGGTCAGGCCCTCGTGCCGACGATCGTCGCCAAGCGGCAGGGCATGCTCGACGACGCCCTGTACAACGCGCCCCGCAACGGTGACCCGTTCAGCGAGGACGTGCGCGAGGTTGCTCACGAGACCGTCGACGCCCCGGCCGAGTCCGCCGACGACGGGCAGCGCACCGGTCTGGTCGGCTCGCGCGCCTGAGCCGAACCGCCGACACACGAACGGGCCGGGTCGTCCTCCACGGAGGGCGACCCGGCCCGTTCGGTTTCCCCGGAGCAGTCACTCCGCGCGCGCTCGGCAGATCCGGCCGGGCTACGCTGAGCGGATGCCCGAGATCGTCTCCACGCCCGCACTGATCCTCGCCTCCGCGTCCCCCGCCCGCACCAAGCTGCTCACCGACGCCGGCATCGCCCACCGGATCCAGGTCTCGGACGTCGACGAGGACGCCGTCGTCGCCCGGCACGGGGTCACCGACCCGGCCGACACGGCCCTGCTGCTGGCCCGCGCGAAGGCGGAAGCGGTCGCCGCGTCCCTGGCCGACGAGGTGGACGGCGCGCTCGTCCTCGGCTGCGACTCCGTGTTCTCCTTCGACGGCGTCGCCTACGGCAAGCCGCACACGCCCGAGCGGGCCACCGAGCGGATCACCGCGATGAGCGGCCGGTCCGGGACCCTCTACACGGGTCACTGGCTCATCGACACCCGGCCCGGACGGGTGGCCGTTCCCGAGCCGGGCGGCGAAGCCGAGCCCGAGCCCGGGACCGACGCACCCGTCGCCGTCGAGCCGGCCGCCTCCGACGTGCAGCCGCGTGCGGCCGCCACCGGAGCCATCGCCAGCGCCGAGGTGCACTTCGCGACCATGACCGACGCGGAGATCGCCGCCTACGTCGCCACGGGCGAACCGCTCGCCGTCGCCGGGTCCTTCACGATCGACTCCCGCGGCTCCGCCTTCATCCGCCGCGTCGACGGCGACCCGCACGCCGTCATCGGCCTCTCGGTCACCACCCTGCGCACCCTCCTGACCCGCCTCGGCGAGGACATCACCGCCCTCTGGGCGTGACGGCGCGGCCCCGCAGCGATTTGTAGGGATCCCACAACGATCCGGCCGTCGCAACGCGTGAAACCGGTGATCCGTAGGCCGAAGCCACCAAGAGCGGTAGGGTTCCGGAAGGTCACCGAAGGAGTTCACGTCCCGTGTCACGAGCCATCTCGAAAGTCCTCATCGCCAACCGTGGGGAGATCGCCGTTCGCGTCATCCGCGCAGCCCGGGACGAGGGCCTCGCCTCGGTCGCCGTGTACGCGGACCCGGACCGGGACGCCCTGCACGTCCGCCTCGCCGACGAGGCGTACGCCCTCGGCGGGACGACGGCGGCGGAGTCCTACCTCGTGATCACCAAGCTGCTCGACGTCGCCCGCCAGTCCGGCGCCGACGCCGTCCACCCCGGGTACGGCTTCCTCTCCGAGAACGCCGAGTTCGCCCAGGCCGTCATCGACGCGGGCCTGACCTGGATCGGCCCGCCACCGGCCGCGATCGCGGCGCTCGGCGACAAGGTCTCCGCCCGGCACATCGCCGAGAAGGTCGGCGCCCCGCTCGTCCCCGGCACCGCGGACCCGGTCGGCTCCGCCGACGAGGTGGTCGCCTTCGCCGACGAGTTCGGGCTGCCGGTGGCCATCAAGGCCGCCCACGGCGGCGGCGGCCGCGGCATCAAGGTCGCCCGCACCCGCGAGGAGATCCCCGAGCTGTACGAGTCGGCCGTCCGGGAGGCCACCGCGGCGTTCGGCCGCGGCGAGTGCTTCATCGAGCGGTTCCTCGACGCGCCCCGGCACGTGGAGACCCAGTGCCTCGCGGACGCGCACGGCGACGTCGTCGTCGTCTCCACCCGCGACTGCTCGCTGCAGCGGCGCAACCAGAAGCTGGTCGAGGAGGCACCGGCCCCGTACCTGAGCGAGGAGCAGGTCTCCCGCCTGTACGCGGCGTCGAAGGCCATCCTCAAGGAGACCGGCTACGAGGGCGCCGGCACCTGCGAGTTCCTCGTCGGGCAGGACGGCACCATCTCCTTCCTCGAGGTCAACACCCGCCTGCAGGTCGAACACCCGGTCTCCGAGGAGGTCACGGGGCTGGACCTGGTGCGCGAGCAGTTCCGCATCGCCCGCGGCGAGGCCCTCGGCTACGGCGACCCCGAGATCCGCGGCCACTCCTTCGAGTTCCGGCTCAACGGTGAGGACCCGGGCCGGAACTTCATGCCCGCCCCCGGGACCCTGACCACCCTGACCTTCCCCTCCGGACCCGGCGTGCGCGTCGACTCCGGCGTCGAGGCCGGCGAGACCGTCAGCGGCAACTTCGACTCCATGTTCGCCAAGCTCATCGTCACCGGCGCCACCCGCGAGCAGGCGCTCGAGCGGTCCCGCCGCGCCCTGGCCGAGCTCGTCGTCGAGGGCATGCCGACCGTGGCCCCGTTCGACCGGGCCGTCGTCGTCGACCCCGCGTTCGCCCCGACCGACGGCCAGCCGTTCCGCATCCACACCCGCTGGATCGAGACCGAGTTCGTCAACACCATCCCCCCGCACGGCCCGGCCGGCGCCGACGCGGGCGAGGACGAGCGGCAGCGGGTCACCGTCGAGGTCGGCGGCAAGCGGCTCGAGGTCGTCCTGCCCTCCTTCATCACCTCGACGGTCAAGTCCGCGTCGACCGCCGTCCGTGCGTCCCGCAAGCCGCGTACCAGCCGCTCGGCGGCCACCCCGGCCGCGAACGGCGACGCCCTGACCTCGCCCATGCAGGGCACGATCGTCAAGGTCGCGGTCGCCGACGGCGATGCCGTGAGCGAGGGTGACCTGATCGTCGTGCTCGAGGCGATGAAGATGGAGCAGCCCCTGACCGCCCACAAGTCCGGCACGGTCACCGGCCTGTCGACGACGCCGGGCACCACCGTCTCGGCCGGCGCGGTGATCGCGACCATCGCCGACTGACGCCGTCAGCGACTGACACCGATTCTGCGGGTACCGCGCGAGCGAGTCCGCACGAGGGCCGGCCCGGACCACCGGGCCGGCCCTCGTCGTCGGCGCAGTGTTCGCGACGCGGGAGACGGCGGCAACCGACGTCCAGATGACGGACACTGTTGTCCGCGATGTGGTCGCGGGCGTAGATTTCCTGCGTCTCACTCGCACAAGGAGCACCCGTGTCCACTTCACATCCGGGTCCCGCGGACGCCGCCGCCACCGACGACGCCGCGCCCCTCACCGTCCCCCGCCGCCGCATCATCGTCGCGAGCCTGGTCGGTACCTCGATCGAGTTCTACGACTTCTACGTCTACGCGACCGCGGCGATCTCCGTCTTCCCGCTGCTCTTCTTCCCGAAGGGCAACGACGGCGCCGCCGTCCTCGCGTCCCTGGCGACCTTCGGCGTCGCCTTCGTGGCCCGCCCGATCGGGTCCGTCCTGTTCGGCCACTTCGGCGACCGCATCGGCCGCAAGGCCACCCTGCTCGGGTCCCTGCTGACCATGGGCATCGCGACGTTCCTCATCGGCCTGCTGCCCTCGTACCAGCAGATCGGCGTGTTCGCCCCCGCGCTGCTCGCCATCATGCGCTTCGCCCAGGGCCTCGGGCTCGGCGGCGAGTGGTCCGGCGCGGCCCTGCTCGCCACCGAGACCGCCGCCAGGGGCAGGCGCGCGTGGGCGGCGATGTGGCCGCAGCTCGGCGCCCCGATCGGCTTCTTCGTGGCCAACGGCCTGTTCCTCGTCCTGACCGTCGTCTTCGGGCACGACTCGACCAAGCCGCTGTTCGACGGCCCGTTCCTCACCTGGGGCTGGCGCCTGCCGTTCCTGATCTCGATCATCATCGTGGCCATCGGCCTCTACGTGCGGATCCGGCTCGAGGAGACCCCGGTCTTCGCCCGCGCCGTCGCCCGCGGCGAGAAGGTCAAGGCGCCCATCGGCGAGGTCTTCCGGCGCAACTGGGTGCAGGTCGTCCAGGGCACGTTCATCATGCTCGCCACCTACGGCGTGTTCTACCTGATGACGACGTGGATCCTCTCCTACGCCATCGGTCCGGTCGCGCAGGGCAAGCTCGGCATCGGCTACCGCGACTTCCTCGTCCTGCAGCTGATCGCGATCCTGTTCTTCGCCGCGTGCGTGCCCCTGTCGGGCTGGCTCGCCGACCGGTTCGGCCGACGCTCCACCCTGCTGGTGATCACGGGCCTCATCATCGTCTTCGGCTTCACCTTCACCCTGTTCCTCAACCGGAACGTGATGGGGACCGGGACCGGCGCCAACATGGGCCTGATGCTGCTGTTCCTGTGCATCGGCATGGCGCTCATGGGTCTGACCTTCGGCCCGATGTCGGCCGTGCTGCCCGAGCTGTTCCCGACCAACACCCGCTACACCGGTTCCGGTGTCGCGTACAACGTCTCGTCGATCCTCGGTGCGGCGATCACCCCGTTCGTCGCGGACGCGCTCGTGCAGAGCGTCGGCGTCGGCTGGGTCGGCGTCTACCTGGCCTTCATGGGTGCCCTGACGTTCATCGCCCTGTGGTTCACCCGGGAGACCCGCAACCGGAACCTCGACACCCTCGAGGACGAGGCGGCGACCATCGCGGTGGAGACCACCTCCCCGTAGGGGTCAGTCCCTCACACGATGAACGCCAGCTCGCGGACTCTGGCTGCATCGGCCCTCGACACGAGGACGAATGCAGCAGAAGTCCGCGAGCTGGCGTCGTCTGTGGGGTGTGCCCGGAGTGTTACTGGTGGACGTGCAGGCGGCGGGCCGCCTCGGCGATCGAGCCGGACAGCGAGGGGTAGACGGTGAACGTCGAGGCGATGTCGTCCACGTTCAGCTTCTGGCTCACGGCGATGGCGAGCGGGTAGATCAGCTCCGAGGCGCGCGGCCCGACGACGACGCCGCCGATCACCGTGCCGGAGCCCTGGCGGGCGAAGACCTTCACGAAGCCGTCCTTGACGTGCATCATCTTCGCGCGCGCGTTCGAGTTCAGGGAGAGGGTGAAGACGTCGGCCTGGTACCGGCCCGACTCGACGTCCGCTTCCGTTACCCCGACCGTCGCGATCTCCGGGGACGTGAAGATGTTGGACGAGACCTGCTTGATCCGCAGCGGCTTGACCGCGTCGCCGAGCAGGTGCGCGACGGCGATCCGGCCCTGCATCGCGGCGACCGAGGCGAGCGGCATGACGCCGGTGCAGTCCCCCGCCGCGTAGACGTTGAAGGCCGTCGTACGGGACACCCCGTCGACGACGACGTGGCCGGACTCGGAGACCGCCACGCCGGCGTCGTCGAGCCCGAGGTCCTGCGTGTTCGGCACGGCACCCACGGCCAGCAGGCAGTGCGAGCCGTCCACCGTGGAGCCGTCCTCGAGGGTGACCGTGACGCCGTTCTCGGTGCGGGCGACGGCCTTCGCACGCGAGCGCGGAAGCAGGTTCAGCCCGCGCTTCTGCAGCACGTCCTCCAGCACGGCCGCGGCGTCGGGGTCCTCGCCCGGCAGCACGCGGTCGCGGGAGGAGACGAGCGTGACCTCGGCCCCGAGTCCGACGTACGCCGACGCGAACTCGGCACCCGTGACACCGGAACCGATGACGATGAGGTGTTCCGGCAGCAGATCGAGGTTGTAGACCTGCTTCCAGTTGAGGATCCGCTCCCCGTCCGGCGTCGCCGAGGGCAGCTCGCGGGGGCTCGCGCCGACGGCCAGCAGCACGGCGTCGACGTCGATCAGCTCGGTGCCCGCGTCGGTCGTCGCCTCGATGGTGTGGTCCGGCAGCAGCCGGCCGCGGCCGCAGATGATCCGCACGCCCTTGCGCACGAGCGTCGCGTGGATGTCCGCGGACTGGTCCTTCGCCAGCTTGAGCAGGCGCTGGTTCACGCCGGCGAGGTCGGCCCACATCGCGGGGGCCGGCGTCGTCGTGTCCAGTCCCGGGGTGTCGCCCGTGGCGCCGCCCGCGGAGGCGAACTTGATGCCCAGGGCGTCCGCGTCGGCGGCGGCGGTCATGGCGTCCGCGGTGGCGATCAGCGTCTTGGAGGGGACGACGTCGGTGAGCACCGCGCTGCCGCCCACGTCCTGCGACTCCACGATCGTCACCTCGGCCCCCAGCGAGGAGGCGACCATGGCGGCTTCGTAGCCGCCGGGGCCGCCGCCGATGATCCCGAGACGCAACGACGAATAGTCCAGCTGATTCTTCACGGCGACCATTCTCGTCCATCCGCTTCGTCAGGGGCAAAGCCCGGGTTTCGCCACGCCGGGCGGACGTGCGCGGACGCGCCCGGGCGTGAGCAACCTCATTCCCGGCAGCCGGTAGGGTCGGACGGGTGAGCACCCCCACCGACGATCCCTTCGCCCTCGCCGCGTCCGCCGCCGCCGTCATCGCCGACCGCACCGGCGTCGAGCAGCACGACATCGGCCTCGTCCTCGGGTCGGGATGGGGCGGCGCAGCCGAGCTGATCGGGGAGACCGTCGCCGAGCTGGACGCCACCGACGTGCCCGGGTTCGCCCGACCGGCCGTCGCCGGCCACGTCGGCACGCTGCGGTCGCTGCGTACCGAGACCGGCCGCCGCGTCCTGGTCCTCGGCGCCCGCACGCACTACTACGAGGGTCGCGGCGTCCGGGCCGTCGCCCACGGCGTGCGCACCGCCGCCGCGACCGGTGCCACGACCATGATCCTGACCAACGGGTGCGGCGGCCTGCGTCCCGAGGTGGGCCCCGGTTCCCCCGTCCTGATCGCCGACCACCTCAATCTCACCGGGGCGTCCCCGCTCGAGGGGGCGACGTTCGTCGACCTGACGGACCTCTACTCCCCGCGCATCCGCGCGATCGCCCGCGAGGTGGACCCGGAGCTGACCGAGGGCGTGTACGCCCAGTTCCCCGGCCCGCACTACGAGACGCCGGCCGAGGTGCAGATGGCGCGCCGGCTCGGCGCCGACCTGGTCGGCATGTCCACCGCGCTGGAGGCCATCGCTGCCCGCCACGCCGGCCTGGAGGTGTTCGGCATCTCGCTGGTCACCAACCTCGGGGCGGGCATCAGCGAGACGCCGCTCAGCCACGCCGAGGTGCTGCAGGCCGGGCAGGACGCCGGGCCGCGCATCAGCGCGCTGCTCGCCGGCATCGTCCGTCGGCTCTGACCGGCCGCACCGCACTCCCTCCACCACCTCTCCCCCGCACCGCCCACCCGAGGAACCCGCATGAGCCAGCAGCGGACGTCGTCGTCCCCGCCCTCCTCCCCCGCGACCACCGGACCCGGCTCGGCAGAAGCGCCGGATGCCACGGACTCGACGCTCGAGGCACGCGCGCGCGCGTGGGCGGCCGCGGACCCCGACCCGCACACGCGCACGGCCCTGCTCACCGACCTCGACGCGGCGACGACCGGGGACGAGGCCGCGCGGGAGCGCCTCGCCGACGAGTTCGCCGGCCCGCTGACCTTCGGTACCGCCGGCCTGCGTGCGGCTCTCGGACCCGGCCCGAACCGGATGAACCGGCTCGTCGTGCGGCAGGCGGCCACCGGGCTCGCCCGGTACCTGCTCGACGTCGCCGGCGGGGCCTGGACACCCCGCGCGGTGATCGGTTTCGACGCCCGGCACGGCTCGGCGGACTTCGCCGCCGACACCGCCGCCGTCTTCACCGCGGCCGGCATCGACGCGCTGCTCATGCCCGCGGCCCTGCCGACCCCCGTACTCGCATGGGCCGTGCGCCGGCTCGACGCGGACGCCGGCGTCATGGTCACGGCGAGCCACAACCCGCCGCAGGACAACGGCTACAAGGTCTATCTCGGCGGCCGGGCCGTCGACGACGACGGCCGCGGCGCGCAGATCGTCAGCCCCGTCGACGCCGCGATCGCCGAGCGGATCCGCGCCGTCGACCCGACCGACCCCGCCGCCATGCCGCTCGCCGAGGACGGCTGGACGGTGCTCGACGCGTCGATCGCGGACGAGTACCGCGCCGACGTCACCGCCCTCGCCCGGCCCGACGTGTACGAGGCGCGGAACCTCGGCATCGTGCTGACCCCGATGCACGGCGTGGGCGGCGCGACGATACGCCGGGTGCTGGCCGACGCCGGCTTCGCCGACGTGCACGTGGTGGCCGAGCAGGCCGAGCCGGACCCGGACTTCCCCACCGTCGCCTTCCCGAACCCCGAGGAGCCCGGGGCCCTCGACCTGGCCCTCGCCGCCGCCCGCGAGCGGGAGGCCGACCTCGTCATCGCCAACGACCCCGACGCGGACCGGGTGGCCCTGGCCGTCGCGCACGACGGCCACTGGCGCGTCCTGACCGGGGACGAGACCGGAGCGCTGCTCGGCGCGCACGTGCTGGACCGCGAGCGCCGTGCCGCCGCCGACGACGACGCCGCCGCCGGCCCGAGCGGCAGTGGCCCGGCCCGCCTCGTGTTCGCCAACTCGATCGTCTCGTCCCGGCTGCTCTCACGGATCGCCGCGGGCGCGGGTGTGGAGCACCGGGTCACCCTGACCGGCTTCAAGTGGATCACCCGAACCCCCGGGCTGACCTTCGGCTACGAGGAGGCGCTCGGCTACTGCGTCGACCCCGCCGCCGTGCGGGACAAGGACGGCATCAGCGCCGGGCTGCTCGCCGCGGAGCTGGCCGCTGACGCGAAGGCCGAGGGCCGCACCCTCGTCGACGTGCTGGAGGACCTGTTCCTGCTGCACGGCGTCCACCGCACCCGGCAGCTCTCCGTGCGCGTCTCGGACCTCGGGCTGCTCGACGCCATGATGCACCGGCTGCGGGAGACGGGCCCGACGGTGTTCGACGGCTCGGCCGTCGTCGTCGCCGTCGACCTGGCCGCGGGAGAGGCGGTGCCCGGCCTGCCGGCGCTGCCCCCGACCGAGGGGCTCTACTGGGTCACCGAGGCGGGCAACCGCGTCATCGTGCGCCCCTCCGGCACCGAACCGAAGCTCAAGTGCTACCTCGAGGTCGTGGTCCCGGCCGCGTCCCGCGCCGAGCTGCCGGCCGCCGTCGAGGCCGCGGACGCGTCCCTCGACGCGATCGCCGCCGACCTGCGCGACCTGCTCGACCTCTCGCCCCGCGAGGACTGACCCGCGGGACCGAACGGACGGCGAACCGCCCAGCCGAACCGCCCAGCCGCTCGCACCAGCCGCATGCACTGACGGCACGACCGGCGCGGGCTCACCGGTGTGCGAGCATGGATCCGATCCCCGACGAAAGGCCCGCCATGCCCTCGAACAGCGTCGACGCGGCGTCCCTGACCGCCTCCGAGCTCGCCGGCTACATCGACCACACCCTCTTGAAGCCGAACGCCTCGCGGCAGGACATCCTCACGCTGTGCGAGGAGGCCATCGACCACGGCTTCCGGTCGGTGTGCGTCAACCCGCTGTGGGTCTCGACCGCCCGGCAGGCGCTGCGCGGCACCGACGTGCTCACCTGCTCGGTCGCGGCGTTCCCGTTCGGGTCGACCCCGACGGACGCGAAGGTCTACGAGGCGCGCGGCGCGTGCCTGGACGGCGCCGACGAGGTGGACATGGTCATCACCATTCCCGCGGTGATCGCGATGGACCGCAACGCCGTCGTCGTCGACATCGCCGCGGTCGCCGAGGCGGTGCACGTCAGCCAGGCCACGCTCAAGGTGATCCTCGAGACGTCGATGCTGACCGACGAGCAGAAGGAGTTCGCCTGCCGCTGCGCGGTCGACGCCGGCGCGGACTTCGTCAAGACCTCCACCGGCTTCGGCGGCGGTGGCGCCACCGTCGAGGACATCGCGCTGATGCGCCGCGTCGTGGGCGAGCAGCTCGGCGTCAAGGCCTCCGGCGGCGTCCGCACCCGCGAGGACGCGCTCGCCATGATCAGCGCCGGCGCCTCCCGGATCGGGGCGAGCTCCGGCATCGCCATCGTCACCGGCGGCACCGGCAGCGGGTACTGACGCGGCCGGTCCTGCCGCACGGCGTGGGTACCATGAGAGCAGTCACCGATCGCGAACCACCGGAGGAATGATGAGCACAGCAGCGACAGGTCGGGCGCCCCGCGACGACTGGGAGGACCGGCGCGAGCCGATGGAGACCGAGCATCGTCAGCACTCCGGCGAGGGTCGCTTCGTCAGCAACCTGGTGACGTTCATCGTGCTGTTCGTCGTCTTCCTGGTGGGCATCTACCTGATGAGCTTCGTCGACCACAGCAACCCGGCCACCTGGTGGGCGATGCCGGCCGCGATCATCATCGCGTCCCTCGCCTACTTCGTCGGTTTCTCCCGGCCCACCCGCAAGGAGCACGCCGGCCGCTGAGCGCGCCCAGCGCGCCGCAGCACAGCAGTACGACGCAGCAGGACCCCGGCCACGTGGCCGGGGTTCTTCTGCGTTCTCAGGCGCCACCCTCTCGTGAGACAGCGGGTTCCGCCCGAAAGCGGTGCTCTCAGAGCATGCCTTTCGGGAAGAACCGGCTGACTCGGCGCGGATGGGCAACAGGGCCGACGCTCAGCCGGCGACGACCGGCTCCTTCGCGAAGACGGCCTCGACCACGCCGCGCGCCCACGTCAGGATGGCCTCGTCGGTCAGGTCGACGCCGCTGATCGGTGCGGACTTCGGCTTCGGGATGAGCACGGCGTTCAGCGCCGGCTTGACCAGCGCCCCCGGGTACATGCGGGTCAGGCGCATCTGCCGTGACTCGGGCAGGTCCGCGATCGGCCCGAAGCGGACCATCGCGCCCTGCGCGATCACCTCGGTCAGCCCCGCCGCACGGGCCGCGATCCGGAACCGGGCGACGGCGAGCAGGTTCTCCACCTCGGCCGGCGGCTCCCCGTAACGGTCGGTCAGCTCGGTGCGGACCTCGTCGATCGACTCCTCCGAGTACGCGGCGGCGAGCTTGCGGTACGCCTCCAGGCGCAGCCGCTCGCCGGGCACGTAGTCCTCGGGCAGGTGGGCGTTGACCGGCAGCTCGATCTTCATCTCCGCCGGCGTCTCGTCCTTCTCGCCCCGGAAGTCGGCGACGGCCTCCCCCACCAGGCGCAGGTACAGGTCGAACCCGACGCCGGCGATGTGGCCGGACTGCTCCCCGCCGAGCAGGTTGCCCGCCCCGCGGATCTCGAGGTCCTTCATCGCCAGCTGCATGCCGGCGCCGAGCTCGTTGTGCTGCGCGACGGCCTTGAGTCGTTCCAGCGCGACCTCGCCGAGCGGCTTCTCCGACGGGAACAGGAAGTACGCGTACGCCCGCTCCCGGCCACGGCCCACGCGCCCGCGCAGCTGGTGCAGCTGCGAGAGCCCGTAGGAGTCGGCCCGGTCGATGATCAGGGTGTTGGCGTTGGCGATGTCGAGGCCCGTCTCGATGATCGTCGTGCAGATCAGCACGTCGAAGCGCCGCTCCCAGAAGTCGACGATGATCTGCTCGAGCCGGGACTCGCTCATCTGCCCGTGGGCGACGGCGATGCGCGCCTCGGGGACCAGCTGCTGCAGGTGCGCGGCGGTCCGCTCGATCGAGGAGACCCGGTTGTGCACGAAGAACACCTGGCCCTCGCGCATCAGCTCACGCCGGATCGCGGCGGTGACCTGCTTGTCCGTGTAGGGGCCGACGTAGGTCAGCACGGGGTGGCGCTCCTCCGGCGGGGTCGCCAGGGTCGACATCTCCCGGATGCCGGTGACCGCCATCTCGAGCGTGCGCGGGATCGGCGTCGCGCTCATGGCGAGCACATCGACGTTGGTGCGCATCTTCTTGAGCTGTTCCTTGTGCTCGACGCCGAACCGCTGCTCCTCGTCGACGATCACCAGGCCGAGGTCCTTGAACCGGACCTGGTCCGAGAGCAGCCGGTGCGTGCCGATGACGACGTCGACGCTGCCGTCCCCCAGACCCGCGACCGTCTCCTTCGACTCCTTGGCCGTCTGGAACCGGGACAGGGCGCGGATCCGCACGGGGAAGCCGGAGAACCGCTCCGAGAACGTCTCGAAGTGCTGCTGGACGAGCAGCGTGGTGGGCACCAGGACGGCCACCTGCTTGCCGTCCTGCACGGCCTTGAACGCCGCCCGCACGGCGATCTCGGTCTTGCCGTAGCCGACGTCGCCGGAGACGAGCCGGTCCATCGGCACCTCGCGCTCCATGTCGGCCTTGACCTCGTTGATCGTGGTCAGCTGGTCCGGCGTCTCGACGTACGGGAACGCCTCCTCCAGCTCGCGCTGCCACGGCGTGTCCGGACCGAAGGCGTGCCCGCGGGAGGCCATCCGGGCCGAATAGAGGCGGATCAGCTCGCCGGCGATCTCCTTGACCGCCTTCCGCGCCTGGTTCTTGGTGCGTGTCCAGTCGCTGCCGCCCATCTTTGACAGCGCCGGGGCGTCGCCGCCGACGTAGCGGGTCACCTGGTCGAGCTGGTCGGTGGGCACGAACAGGCGGTCGCCGGGGGCGCCGCGCTTGGCCGGTGCGTACTCGATGACGAGGTACTCGCGGGTGGTGCGGGACTTGCCGGCGCCCGTGGTGCGCTGGATCAGCTCGACGAACCGGCCGATGCCGTGCTGTTCGTGCACGACGAGGTCCCCGGCGGTCAGGCTGAGCGGGTCGACGGCGTTGCGCCGGCGCCGGGCGGGCATCTTGCGCATCTCGCGGGTGCCGTAGGCGCTGGCCCGGCCGAGCAGGTCGGTCTCGGTGAGCAGGCCCAGCTTCAGCGGTTCGACGACGAAGCCGCCGTCGGCCGCGCCGGTCGTGATGTGGACGATGCCGGGCTCGGGGACGGCGGGGATGTCGTCGACCCGCGCGGCGGGGATGTCGGCGTCGTGCAGCAGCTCCGCGATGCGCTGCGCCGGCCCGGGCCCGGGGGTGGTGACGACGATCCGCCAGTCGTCGCGGACCCGGCCGCCGAGGAAGGCGAGCATCTGCTCGACGTCGCCCTGGAAGCGGATCGGCTCCCGCGCATCGACCCGCAGGGTGTCCACGTCGGGGAGCAGGTCGTCCGGCTGGACGAACGAGGACATCGCCCACCACCGCACCCCGGCGGCGAGGGCCGTCGTCCGGGTGTCCGCCAGGGAGGCGAACCCGCCGGCCTGCAGCCCGCGCCCGGCGTCGCTGAGCTGCAGCGGGGCCTCCCCGCCGTCGGACGCCGTGGCCCAGGCCGCGGCGAGGAACTCGGCGTCGGTGTTCTCGAGGTCGTGGGCGCGCGTGCGCACCTTCTCCGGCTCGATCAGCACGAGCACGGACCCACCGGGCAGGTGTTCGACGACGGGCACCATCCCGTCGGCCAGCACGGGGGCGAGCGACTCCATGCCCTCGACGGCGATGCCGGCGGCGATCTTCTCGAGCATGGCGACGGCGCCCGGCATCGCGGGCATCAGGGCGGCGGCCCGCTGCGCGACGGCCGGAGTGATGAGCAGTTCTCGGCAGGGCGGCGCGTAGAGGCTGCGCAGCTCATCCCCGGGCAGGGACCGCTGGTCCGCCACGGAGAAGTACCGCATGTTCTCCACCTCGTCGCCGAAGAACTCGATCCGCACGGGGTGGTCGGCGGTGGGCGCGAACACGTCGAGGATGCCGCCGCGGACGGCGAACTCGCCCCGCCGGGTGACCATGTCGACCCGCGCGTAGGCGGCCGCGGACAGCGCGGCGACGAGGCCGGAGAACTCGTGGTCCTCACCGACGGCCACGGTCACCGGTTCAAGGTCCTCCAGGCCGGCGACGACGGGCTGCACGACGGCGCGGACGGGTGCGACGACGACGCGCAACGGCGCGGTGGCCTCGCTCGACGCCGGGCCGGCCGGCTTCTCGGGGTGCACCAGCCGGCGGAGCACGTGCAACCGGGTGCCCACCGTGTCCGAGCGCGGGGACAGCCGCTCGTGCGGCAGGGTCTCCCACGCGGGGAACACCTCGACGGACCCCGCCGGCAGGTAGCAGCTGAGCGCGTCGACGAGGTCGTTGGCCTCGCGGTCCGTCGCCGTGACGGCGAGCGCAACGGGGGCGCGGCCCGCGTCGGTGTCACCGGGCCGCGGTCCGTCCCCGGCGTCGGCCATGCCGGTGACCAGCTCGGCCAGCAGGGCGGCGCGCAGGCCGGCGGGGGCGCTGATCTCCAGCGACTCGGGCGCGTCGGCGCCCGCGCGGGACAGGCGGGCGAGCCGGGCGACCCCGGACTCGTCCGCCAGGGCGGTGCGCAGACCGGTCAGGCTCATGGGAAGGACTCCTCGGGACACGGCGTGAGGGACACGGCGTCGCAGGCGTACGGCGTCGGTCGAGGACAGTGCGCTCGTGGCATCGACCTCTCAATGCGACCGATTCAGGGTCGGGACACAGGACGGGCAGCACGAACGCCCGAGGTCCAGCACGGACCCCGGGTACGTCTCCAGCCTACCAACGCGCCCCCGTCGGAAGTGGGGCGCCGGCGCTCTGTCCGCTGCGGGTGGAATCGGCGCCGGACGGGCGGCGCCTAGGATGGGAGACCGAGCCGGGCGCCCTGCCCGCGCGTTCCCACCCCCACCGCTTCGAAGAGGACCGCCGCATGAGCCTGACCGCGACCGCCACCATCGACGCCCCGGTCGAGACCGTCATCCGCGCCTTCGCCGACCGCGGCTTCGCGCAGTATGCCGGCGACGCCGCGGGCGGTTCGCTCGAGGACTTCCGGGTGGACGGTGACCCGGCGGGCGCCTTCACCGTCATGATCAGCCGGGCCGTCGACGACGCGCGCATCCCGGACATGGCGAAGGCCTTCATCGGCGGGCGCCTGCTGCTGACCCAGGAGGAGCACTGGTCCGCGCCCGCCGGGGAAGGCGGCCGCACCTCGGACGTGGTGATCTCGTTCGGCAGCGTGCCGCTCAAGGTCACCGGGACCGAGCAGCTGACCCCGACCCGCGACGGGTGCACGCTCACGGTCACCGGTGACGTGACGTCCGGTATCCCCTTCCTCGGGGGACGGATCGCGCAGATGGCGGAGCCGGTGATCGGCAAGGCCGTGCAGCACCAGGCCGACGCGGTCGCGCGATGGATCAAGGAGCACTGACGGTGTCCCTGCCCACCCCGCTGGCCGTCCTGCTCATCATCGCGGGCCTGTGGTCACTCGTGGCCTGGGGAATCCTCGCCGCCCGCACCCTGCGCACCGCCCGCCACACCCCGACCACGACACCCGGCTCGACGACGGGATCGACGGCTGGGTCGACGACGGAGGCAAGTCCGGCTGCCGCGCAGCGCACCGACGACGCCGCCCACACGACAGCAGCCCCGACATCGACCCCGGCGACCACCGCGCCGGCGCTGCCGCTGCTCGTCGTCGCCGTCTCCATCACCCTGGCCCTGGCCACCCTGGTGATCGGTTTCCGCGCGCTCGGCTGAAAACGGCTGCGACATGAAGACGGCCCCGGCCACCGCGCGCAGCGGTGACCGGGGCCGTCGTCGTCCCGGGGCGGAGGTCGGCCCCGGAGCCTGTATCAGGAGGCGCTCGCGCCGGAGCCGGTGGTCACCGGTTCCTGCTGGGGCGTCCCGCTGGTCGCGGCGGCCGGAGCCGGGGCCGTGCCCCCGCGCCGGAAGGCGAACAGCCGGCCGAGGCCGCCACCGCCCCCGCTGCGGTTCTTGTTGAAGATGTCGAAGGCGACGGCGACCAGCAGGACGAGGCCCTTGATCAGCTGCTGGTAGTCGGTGCCCAGGCCCAGGATCGACATGCCGTTGTTGAGCACGCCCATGATGAGGCCACCGATCATCGCGCCGGCCACCGTGCCGATGCCGCCCGTCACCGCCGCGCCGCCGATGAAGGCCGCCGCGATGGCGTCGAGCTCGAACCCGTTGCCGCCGGCCGGCTGCGCCGAGTTCAGGCGGGCGGTGAAGATGAGGCCGGCCAGCGCCGCCAGCACGCCCATGTTGACGAACAGGAGGAACGTGACGCGCTTGGTCTTGACGCCGGAGAGCTCGGCCGCGTGCAGGTTGCCGCCGACCGTGTAGATGTGGCGGCCGAAGACGCTGTTGCCCATCACCGCGCTGTAGCCGACGATCAGCACGCCGAGCACGATGAGGACGATCGGCGTGCCCCGGTAGCTGGCCAGCAGGAACGTCATGAACAGCATGAGCAGGGCGCTGAAGCCGATCTTCACGGCGAACCAGGAGGTCGGCTCGCTCTCGAGGTTGAAGCGGATCCGGATGCGGCGCTGGCGCAGTTCCCGCGTCACGAACGCGGCGGTGGCGCCGACGCCGAGGATCACCGTGAGCCACTCGAGCACCGAGTTGCCGCCGGACAGGTCCGGCAGGAAGCCGCCGCCGAGGGCCCGCAGCTCCTCCGGGAACGGGGTGATCTGCTGGTTGCGCAGGGTGATGAGGGTCAGGCCGCGGAAGACGAGCATGCCCGCGAGGGTGACGATGAACGCGGGGATGCCGACGTAGGCGATCCAGTAGCCCTGCCACGCCCCGACGAGGGCGCCGACGACGAGGCACGCGACGATGCCGGCCCACCACGGCCAGCCCCACTGGACGATCAGGACGCCGGCCACGGCGCCGATGAAGCCGGCGACCGACCCGACCGACAGGTCGATGTGCCCCGCGATGATGACCATCACCATGCCGATCGCCAGGATCAGGATGTAGCTGTTCTGGACCACGAGGTTGGTGACGTTCTGCGGTTCGAGCAGGATGCCGTCGGTCAGCCCCTGGAAGAGCAGGACGATCAGGATCAGCGCGATGAAGATGCCGATCTGACGGAGGCGGCTGGCCAGGAAGCCGAGGGAGTCTCGGAGGGCGGACATGGGGCTATTCCTTCTCTCGGGTCATGTGGTGCATGAGGGTCTCCTGGGTGGCCTCCGCGATCGGGACCTCGCCCGTGACCCGGCCATCCGCGAGGGTGTAGATGCGGTCGCAGATCCCGAGGAGCTCGGGCAGCTCGGAGGAGATGACGATGATCGCCTTCCCCTCACTCGCCAGCCTGGCGATGATCGAGTAGATCTCGTACTTGGCGCCGACGTCGATGCCGCGCGTGGGTTCGTCGAGGATGAGCACGTCCGGGTCGGAGAACATCCACTTGCTCAGCACGACCTTCTGCTGGTTCCCGCCGGAGAGCTTGCCGACGACAGCGGCCACCGACGGGGTCTTGATGTTCATGCTCTTCCGGTAGTCCTCGGCCACGAGGGTCTCCCGGTTGCTGTCCACCCAGCCGCGCGGCGCGAGCTTGCGCAGCCCCGCGGTGGAGATGTTCCGCTTGATGTCCTCGATGAGGTTCAGCCCGTAGTACTTGCGGTCCTCGGTCGCATAGGCGATGCCGTGGCGGATCGCGCCGGCCACGGTCGACGTGTCGATCTCCTGCCCGTCCTTGAGCACCCGGCCCGAGACGGCCTGGCCGTAGGTGCGCCCGAAGACGCTCATCGCCAGCTCGGTGCGACCCGCGCCCATCAGCCCGGCCAGCCCGACGACCTCGCCGCGGCGGACGTTGATGGTGGCGTTCTGCACGACCATGCGGGTGGCGTCCTGCGGGTGGCGGACCGACCAGTCCTCGATGCGCAGGGCTTCCTCGCCCGGGCGCGGATCGCGCTCGGGGTACAGGCTCGCCAGCTCGCGGCCCACCATGCCGCGGATGATCCGCTCCTGGGTGACGCCGTCCGCCAGGCGGAGGGTCTCGATGGTCCGCCCGTCACGGATGATCGTGACCGCGTCGGCGACCTTGCGGATCTCGTTGAGCTTGTGGCTGATGATGATGCTCGTGACGCCCTGCGCCTTCAGGTGCAGGATGAGGTCGAGCAGGTGGCTCGAGTCCTCGTCGTTCAGCGCCGCGGTCGGCTCGTCCAGGATGAGCAGCTTGACCTGCTTGGACAGCGCCTTGGCGATCTCGACGAGCTGCTGCTTGCCGACGGTGATGTGCTGGACCGGCGTCGCCGGGTTCTCGTCGAGGCCGACGCGGGCCAGCAGCTTCGCCGCCTCGAGGTTGGTCTTCTGCCAGTTCACCCAGCCGCGCCTGGCCTGCTCGTTGCCCAGGTAGATGTTCTCGGCGATCGAGAGGTAGGGGCTCAGCGCGAGCTCCTGGTGGATGATGACGATGCCGCGCTTCTCGCTGTCCGAGATGCTCGAGAACCGGCACTCCTCCCCCTCGAACAGGATCTCGCCGTCGAAGGAGCCGTGCGGGTAGACCCCGGAGAGCACCTTCATGAGGGTGGACTTGCCGGCGCCGTTCTCCCCGCAGATCGCGTGGATCTCGCCGCGGGCGACGTCGAGGCTGACGTCCTGAAGCGCCTTGACGCCGGGGAACGTCTTGGTGATGCTGCGCATCGAGAGGATGGGGGTCGACATCGGGGCCGCTGCCTCCTGGCACTACCGAGGGGAATGGTCGGGCACGGTGGGGGCCGCCGCACGGCGACGGCCCCCACCGCCGAGGTCACTTGAGGTCCGAGGCCTGGTAGTAGCCCGAGTCCACGAGTTCCTTCTGGTAGTTGTCCTTCGTGATGACGACGGACTTCAGCAGGTAGGCCGGGACGACCTTGACCTTGTTGTTGTAGCTCTTGGTGTCGTTCACCTCGGGCTGCTTGCCCTTGAGCAGGTCGTCGACCATGGTGACGGCCTGGGCGCCCAGCTTGCGGGTGTCCTTGAACACCGTGGAGTACTGCTGGCCCGCGATGATCGACTTGACCGAGGCCTTCTCGGCGTCCTGGCCGGTGATGACGGGCAGCTTGGAGGGGCTGTAGCCGCCGGCGCCGGTCAGCGCGGAGATGATGCCGATGGACAGGCCGTCGTACGGGGAGAGCACGCCGTCGAGCTTCTTGCCGGAGCTGTAGGCGCTGGAGATGATGTCCTCCATGCGCTTCTGCGCCACGGAGGCCTGCCAGCGCAGGATCGCCGCCTGGTTGAAGTTCTTCTGGCCGCTGGGGACCTTCAGGGTGCCGGCGTCGAGGTACGGCTTGAGGGTGTCCATCGCGCCGTTCCAGAAGAAGCCGGCGTTGTTGTCGTCGGGGCTGCCGCCGAACAGCTCGATGTTGAACGGACCCTTCGCGTCGGTCTTCTTGCCGTTCGCGTCCACGAGGCCGAGACCGGTCAGCAGCGACGTGGCCTGCTGGACGCCCACCTGGTAGTTGTCGAACGTCGTGTAGTAGTCCACGTTCGGCGAGCCGTTGATGAGGCGGTCGTACGCGATCACCTTGACGTTCTGCTGCTTGGCCTTGTCGAGGACGTCGGTCAGCGTCGTGCCGTCGATGGCGGCGATGATCAGGGCCTTGGCGCCTTTGGTCAGCATGTTCTCGATCTGCGACACCTGCGTGGGGATGTCGTCGTTGGCGTACTGCAGGTCGGTCTTGTAACCGAGCTTCTTGAGCGAGTCCTGCACGTTGTTGCCGTCGGCGATCCAGCGCTCCGACGTCTGGGTGGGCATCGAGATGCCCACGAGGGAGCCGTTGGCGTCGGCGCTGCCGCTGTTGCCGGAGCCGGCGGCGCTGCCGCGGGCTCCGCAGCCGGTCAGGGCCACGAGGACCGCCAGGACGAGGGCGAGCACGCCCCAGGACTTCTTGAACTTCACGATGGTCTCCTCCCGCAGGCCGAGTGCCTGCGAACTGGTGCTGTGGGACTAGCGCCCTTGCCGGTCCGGTTCCGCGGCTGCCGCCCGTCGGCACCCGGCTCGCCGGACATACCCCCTGGCAGCTCCCGTTTCACCAGTTCCGCGGCTGCGCTGCCGGCGGTGAGAACGTTCACAACGGCACCACAGTAGGGGCGGCCCCCATGTGAGTCAAGACACGTTGTGAACGTTCTCACCATCGTGTCGAATGCTTGACGTTTCACGCTGTGAGCGTTCACACTGAGCGCGGTCCCTCCCGACCGGTGTGTGCGGCCGGCCTCGTGCCGTACGAGGCGACGCCTCCGCCGGTCCCCGAGCTTCCACGCCGACGGCGGCGCTGCCTCCGCGGCGTGCTGTCGTCGGCGGAAGCACCGACATACCGTAGGCAGGACGAGAGAGGGACCCATGAGCATCCATCCCGCCTCACGGCGCGCACCGGTCATGAAGGACGTCGCCCGGATGGCCGGCGTCTCCTACCAGACCGTGTCGCGGGTGCTGAACCAGCACCCCAACGTCAGCGCCGGAGCCCGCGAGCGCGTCGAGGCCGCGATCGCCGAGCTCGGCTACCGGCCCAACCCGGCCGCGCGCAGCCTCGTCACCCGCCGCTCCCAGACCATCGGCGTGCTCGCCTCGGAGCTCGCGCAGTACGGGCCGGCCCGCACGCTGCTGGGCCTGGAGCAGGCCGCGCGGGACGTCGGGTACTTCGTCAGCATCGCGACCCTGCGCACCGTGACGCCGCAGGCGGTCCGGGACGCGGTCGACCACTTCGGCGACCAGGGCGTGGACGGACTCGTCGTCGTCGTCCCGCACCCCGGACTGCTCGAGGAACTGGACCGGGTGGCCCCCGCCTTCCCGGTCGTCGCCGCGACCTCGGACCCGGAGCGCCTGCTCGCCGGCGCCGGCGTCGACCAGCGCCTCGGCGCGCGGCTGGCCGTCCAGCACCTGATCGGCCTCGGGCACACGAGCATCGGCCACCTCGCCGGTCCCTTCGACTGGTACGACGCCGCCGAGCGCGTCGCGGGCTGGCGGGACGCACTGGCCGGGGCAGGGCTGGCCGCGGACCTGCTGGTCGAGGGCGACTGGACCGCCGCACGCGGGTACGAGGTGGGCCGCGAACTGGCCGCGAGCCGTGCCGTCACGGCGGTCCTCGTCGGCAACGACCAGATGGCCCTCGGGCTGCTGCGCGGCGTCCAGGAGGCGGGGCTGCGCGTGCCCGAGGACATCAGCGTCGTCGGCTTCGACGACCAGCCCGAGGCCGCCTACTTCTTCCCGCCCCTGACCACGGTCCGGCAGGACTTCGAGGAACTGGGCCGGCGCTGCATCGGCGCGCTGCTCGCCGCCCTCGACGCCGACGCCCAGCAGGCCCCCGGCGTCGTCGAGCCCCGGCTCGTGGTCCGCTCGACGACGGGGCGTCCGGTAGCCTCGTAGGAGGTGTGCCGGGAAGTCTGGTCGGCGTCGATTCGTCCTGCGCGCCTCACGGCGCACGACCCCGGAGCCGCCCGTGACCGAACAGAATCCCACTCCCGATGCTGCCCCCTCCCCCGCCGCCCGCGTGACGGAAGCCGTCCAGCGCACGATCCTCGGCCGCGGGAGCCGCCGCGAGGACCGCCGCATCGGCGAGATCCTCCGGCGCGAGACCGTCGGTGGGATGCTCCTGCTGGCCGCCACCGCGCTCGCCCTGCTGTGGGCCAACTCCCCCTGGGCCGACGGGTACACGACGCTGCGCGACCTGCACCTGAACATCGACGCCCTGCACCTGGACCTGACCGTCGGCGAATGGGCCGCGGACGGCCTGCTCGCCCTCTTCTTCTTCCTCGTCGGCCTCGAGCTGAAGAAGGAGTTCATCGTCGGCGACCTGCGGGACCTGTCCCGCGCGATCGTCCCGGTCGCCGCGGCGTTCGGCGGTGTCGCGGTCCCGGCCCTGATCTTCGTGATCGTCACCGCCTCGTCCGGGCCGGAGGCGCTGCGCGGCTGGGCCATCCCGACCGCCACCGACATCGCGTTCGCCCTCGCCGTCCTCGCGGTCATCGGCTCGCATCTGCCGTCGGCGCTGCGCACGTTCCTGCTCACGCTCGCCGTCGTCGACGACCTGATCGCCATCGTCATCATCGCGCTCGTCTACACCGCGGAACTCCAGCCGCTCTACCTGCTGGCCGCCCTCGTTCCCCTGGGGCTGTTCGCCGTGATCGCCCAGCGCAGGGAGCGCCTCTTCCGCACACGCCCCGGCGCGGCGACGCTCCTCCTGCTCCCCCTGGCGCTCGTGACCTGGTGGTGCGTGCACGCCTCGGGTATCCACGCCACCATCGCCGGCGTCCTGCTCGGGCTGACCGTACCGGTGCGGGGGGGGACANACCTGGTGGTGCGTGCACGCCTCGGGTATCCACGCCACCATCGCCGGCGTCCTGCTCGGGCTGACCGTACCGGTGCGGGTGCGCACCCGCACACCCGAGACCCACGACGAGGAGGGCCTGGCCGAGACGTTCGAGCACCGGCTCCGGCCCCTCTCCACGGGTGTCGCCGTGCCCGTCTTCGCGTTCTTCTCCGCCGGGGTCGCGCTCGGCGGCTGGCAGGGCGTCCGGGCCACCGCCACGGACCCGGTGGCGATCGGTATCGCCGTGGGCCTGGTCGCGGGCAAGACGATCGGCATCCTCGGCACCACCTGGCTGCTGACCCGCACGACGCGGGCCCGGCTGGACCCGACGGTCGGATGGGCCGACCTGGCCGGCATCGCGGTGCTCGGCGGCATCGGCTTCACCGTCTCCCTGCTCGTCGCGGAGCTGAGCTTCGCCGCCTCCAGCCCGCACCACGACCACGCCAAGGTCGCGATCCTCACCGGATCCCTGACCGCCGCGGTGCTCGCGGCGATCGTGCTGCGCCTGCGCAACCGGCACCACCGCCGGCGCGCCATCCACCGCGTCGGTTGATCCACAGCCCGCGCGTGGCTCGGACACGGAGCCCGTGCGGCGGGCCTCAGTATCCTGAGCGCATGCCCCCACGCCCCGGCGCCGGCGCCCGGCTCCGGGCGTTCCGCCACACGCTGGCTGTGCTGCTGGCGATCGCGTACGGCGCCGCGCTGGCGTTCATCACCCTGCGCCCCGAGCGCGCCGACGCCGGCATCGACGCCTCCCTCCTCGCCCTGCTGGACCGGTGGCGTGCCGCCGGGTTCGCCTGGGCCGAGTACGGCACGGTCGAGTGGCTGGCCAACGTGGCCCTGTTCGTCCCCGCGGGCCTGTTCCTCGCCCTCGTGCTGCCTCCGCGCGCCCGGTGGTGGGGCGTGGCGGTCGGCGCCGTCGTGTCCGGGGCGATCGAGACGGCCCAGGCGCTGTTCCTGCCCACCCGGGTGGCCTCGCTCGGCGACGTCGCAGCCAACACCGTCGGGACCGTGATCGGGGTGGCCGTCGTCGTCCTCGTTGCCCGCGTCTGGTCGGCGACGGTCTCCCGCCGGCACGCGTCCACTCCGGCCTCCCGTCCCGCCGGCGACGCCGCGTCACGTTGACCCGCAGGTCATCCGCCATTCACGCGCTGGTCGAGTCGCGGCTCCTGCACCCCATATGCTGACCGCGGCAGGTCGTTGGGCGAAAGGCTGGTGGCGTGAAGATCTCGGTGATCGGGTGCGGCTATCTCGGAGCGGTGCATGCCGCGTGCATGGCCAGTCTGGGCCACGACGTCGTGGGGGTCGACGTCGACGAGGGCAAGATCGCCGCCCTGCAGTCCGCGGCGGCGCCCTTCTACGAGCCGGGTCTGAACGAGCTGCTGGCCGACATCCAGGCGCGCGGTTCCGGTGAGTCCGCTACCGACGGCGGACACACCGGCAGCCTGCGCTTCACCACCGACCTGGCGCAGATCGCCGGGGCGCGGGCCCACTTCGTCTGTGTCGGGACCCCGCAGCGGCGCGGGGAGAACGCCGCGGATCTGCGGTACGTCGACGCGGCCTTCTCCTCCGCCGCCGAGCACCTCGCTCCCGGGGACCTCATCATCGGCAAGTCGACCGTGCCCGTCGGCACGGCCCGCCGGCTGGCCGAGGACCTGCACCGCGCCCACCCGGACGTGCGTCTGGTGTGGAACCCCGAGTTCCTGCGGGAGGGTCACGCGGTCACCGACACGCTCCACCCGGACCGGCTGGTCTACGGCATCGCCGACGACGCCGACCGGGACGCGACCGCCGCGGTGCTCGACGAGATCTACGCGGCCCCGCTGGCGAACGGCTCGGCGCGGCTGATCACCGACTACCCGACCGCCGAGCTGGTCAAGACCGCGGCCAACTCGTTCCTGGCCACCAAGATCTCCTTCATCAACGCGATGGCGGAACTGTGCGAGGCCTCCGGTGCGGACGTCACCGAACTCGCCGACGCGATCGGCCTGGACGACCGGATCGGCCGCAAGTTCCTCAACGCCGGCCTCGGCTTCGGCGGCGGCTGCCTGCCCAAGGACATCCGGGCCTTCATGGCGCGGGCCGGCGAGCTCGGCGCGGACCAGGCGCTGACCTTCCTGCGGGAGGTCGACTCGATCAACATGCGCCGCCGCATCCGCATGGTCGAGCTCGCGCGCGAGGTGTGCGACGGTTCGTTCCTGAACAAGAAGATCGCGGTGCTCGGCGCCGCGTTCAAGCCCGAGAGCGACGACGTTCGGGACTCCCCCGCCCTCAACGTCGCCGCCCAGATCCAGCTGCAGGGTGGCAACGTCGTCGTCACCGACCCCAAGGCCCTCGCCAACGCCGAGCACCGGTTCCCCGACCTGACGTACGAGCCGGACGTGGACGCCGCCCTGGCCGGGGCGGACGCCGTGCTGCTGCTGACCGAGTGGAAGCAGTTCACGGGCCTGGACCCGGAGGCGACCGGTGCCCTGGTCCGCGCCCGGCGCATCCTCGACGGGCGCAACGTGCTCGTCCCCGCCACCTGGCGTGCCGCGGGCTGGACGTACCGGGCACTCGGCCGCCCCTGAGGCCCGCCCCCTGAGCCCCGGCCGAGTCCGACGTCAGCCCTTGGTCGGCACGGCCTCGACGACGGCGTCCTGCAGCGTGAACACCCAGCCGACGTGCGTCTCGTCGCCCTCGGTGAAGACAGGGAAACCGATGCCGTACTGGTGGCCCTCGGCGTCCGATGGGCTCAGCGGCTGCCAGTCGATGCGCTCGGCAGGCTGCCGCGTGGCGGAGGTCGCGGGGACCGGCTCCGTCCATTCGGTACCGGGCCGCAGGCTCCAGCTACCGTCCTCGAGCTCGGTCAGCCGGGCGTAGACGGCGTCGATCGCGCTCACCCGGCCGCCGACGAGCGACACCGGATCTCCCACGTACTCGGCGTACTGGTCGAAAGCCCACGGCAGGGCGTCCACGGTCCCGAGCCGGTGATCGATCCGCGGCGTCGCCATGCGCCGGACGTGGTCACCGGTCCGGACGACGAGCCCGTCCTCGGCCAGCTCCGTCTCCGGGCAGAAGACGCGCAACGAAGTCGTCACCGCCCGGTGAGCCGGCGCGCCACCGCCACCAGCGCCCGGCGGAACTGGTCCGGTGAGAAGTCCCGGACCGCGCGTTGCCGGGCGGCGCGGGCCCGCTCGAGGGCGGCGAGCCACCCGTCGACGAGCTCGGCGATCCGGTCGGCCAGGTCCGCGGCGTCGCCGGGTGCGGCCAGGGCGCCGTACCGCCCGTCGTCGACCGTCTCGACCAGGCCCTGCGTCGCACTGACGACCACCGGGCGCAGCCCCAGTTGCGCCTCGATCGCCGTGTTGCCGAACGGCTCGACCCGGGAAGGCACGAGCGCGATGTCCGCCGCCGTGAGCGCGACCGACGGGTCGGGGACGAACCCCGTGAACGTGACCGCGTCGTCGAGCCCGAGGCGCCGTACCTGCTCCCGCAGCTGCTCCTCGAACCACTCGTACCCGGGGAACACGGACCCGACGAGGGTCAGGCACGCCGGCAACCCGCGGTCCCGCAGCCGGGCGAGGGCGTCGATCGCGACGTCGGTGCCCTTCCGCGGGGAGAGCCGGCCGACGACGGTCAGCCGGACCGGGCCGTCCAGCCGTTCGCGCGGCGGTGACGGGTGCGCCGGTCCGGGCACCCCGTTGTACACGAGGTCGATGCGCCCGCGCAGGGCGCCGACGGCGTCGGTGAGCACCCGGCCCGTGGCCCGCGAGTTGACCACGACGCGGTGCGCGGCCATCAGGGGCGCCGCGAGGCCGACCGCGACGGCGCGGGGCACGCCGGATTCCGCCTCGTGGACGTGGGCGAGCACACGGCGCCCGGTCACCCGGCCGGCGAGCAGCCAGCCGGGGATGGTCAGGGTGTTCACGTAGACCAGGTCGGGCTTCGAGGAGGCGATCAGCCGCAGCGTGGGCAGGACCGAGCGGGCACTGCGCACCGCCAGCTCGGCCAGCCCGGAGGGCCGCAGGAACGCCTTGCGCAGGACGAGCATCGGCGCCACCGCGACCCGACAGCGGTGGCGTGCCAGCTCCGCCACCAGCGGGCCGTCGGCGGGCAGGACGACGTCGACGTCCCACCCGTCCTCCTCGAAGGCCGCGACCGCCTCCAGCAGCATCCGGTCCGACCCGTAGAGATCGGGCGAGGGGTGGGCGATGAGCACCCGGGGCGCCGACGAGCGCCCGATCGGCGGGCTGTCATGCAATGCGGACGTCCCGGAATTCCACCGGGACCGTGCCCGCATAGTTCTTGTACAGCGACAGGTAGTCGCCGCGATATGTCTCGTCCCGCGCACCCGCCGACCAGGCGTCGTTGCCCAGCCGGCGGAAGACGACGGTGGTCCGGGTGACCTCGATGACGAACGAGACCCATTCCCCCGGCTTCGGCGCCGGACTCCGGAAATCGCCGAGCAGTTCCCCCGACCGGACGCCGGCGGCCCGTCGGTAGAGGCCGCCCTCACCGTTTGCCCGGAACAGCACGTGGTATCCCGATGCGGCGGACACTTCGAGGGGCCGGTAGGGCTCGTCCGTGTCCTGCCCGAAGGCAACACCGGCGTGGTCGCGGGCTCCCGGCATGGCGTCCGGCCAGCTCAGCTGCCACTGGATCGAGTAGATCGGCCGGTCGTCCAAGGTCATCGAGCCAAGTACGTAGCTCGACGGCATCTTCTGGTCGAAGCGACAGGCGCGCTCCTTCGGCAGGAGGAGCGGCTGGTCGGTCCAGTCTCCACCGACGTTCTGAGGAAGGTCGCCGGCGGCCCGCAGCCCGCTGGCGAAGGCATCCTGGGCCGCCGGTTTGAAGGTCCGGGCCACGTACGGGTAGTTCGAGCACATCAGCCCCCGCACCCCCAGCTTCTCCAGGCGTTCCCGCTCACTGCGGCGGTGGACCTCCCAGGCGATCACGGGCTTCCCCGTGGCGACCGCTCGCTCGAACGCCCGATCGTCGGCCTGGACGATCATGCCGATCAGGTCGAATCTGCCTTGGTACTCGTCGAAGACGTCGAGTTCGTCGGTGGTGAAGTACCCCCAGCTCTTCAGTCCCCGGCTCTTCGCCAAGGCGAGGTTCGGCGCTCCTGCGTGCTGTTTCCAGATCACGCGCTCGCGGGCAGTCGGGTGGGAGAGGACCATGTCGAGCACCTGCCGTGGGTTCTTTCCGCTCTTGTCCTCGACGAACAGCACGTGGGTGTCGATGAAGGCGTCGAGCACGTCGGCCAGTCGCGGGATCGGCTGGAGAGCGGCCGCCGGGCCCAGCCAGGCACGGGCGTCGTTTGGCAGTGTCGACAGCTCGGCCCACGTGGTCTCCGCGATCTCCAGGTCGGTGCCGGTCATCCGTTTCGTGTTGCCGTCGTGGTGGCAGACGAGGACACCGTCCTTGGTGGCATGGACGGATATCTCCAGCGCCATTGCTCCGGCGTCCACCGATCGCCGGTACGCATCCATCGTGTGTTCGGTCCACGTGTCTCCGCTCCCGCGGTGCGCGATGAGGAAGGGGACCTGGGCCAGCAGCTGATCGATGGTGTACGGAGGTGCAGCGGTTCCGGACGAGGGTGCCGGAGCGGACACCGGCGCGCTGCACGCCGCGAGGAGCAGCGCCGAGCCCACGGCGCCGAGCACCGTCCGCCGTGACGGGCCGGCCGGAGAGCTGGGTGCTCCGCTCACCGTCTCACCCCTGTTCCAGCAGGTTCAGCAGGTACCGGCCGTAGCCGCTCTTGACCAGCGGTTCCGCGCGCTCCCGCAGGCCCTCGTCGTCGATGAAGCCGCGCCGCCAGGCGATCTCCTCGGGGCAGCCGATGGACAGGCCCTGCCGTTTCTCCACTGTGCGGATGAAGTCGGAGGCGTCCAGCAGCGAGTCGAACGTGCCGGTGTCCAGCCAGGCGGTGCCGCGGGGCAGGATCTCCACCTGCAGCTTGCCCGCGCACAGGTAGGTCCGGTTGACGTCGGTGATCTCCAGCTCGCCGCGGGCGGAGGGCTGGAGGCCGCGGGCGATCTCGACGACGTCGTTGTCGTAGAAGTACAGGCCCGGGACGGCGTAGTTGCTCTTCGGCTCGGCCGGCTTCTCCTCGAGGGACACCGCCCGACCGTTCTCGTCGAACTCGATGACGCCGTACGCCGTCGGGTCGGCCACCCAGTAGCCGAAGACGGCGGCGCCGTCGACGTCGGCGAAGCGGCGCAGCTGCCGGCCCATCCGCGGGCCGTAGAAGATGTTGTCGCCGAGCACGAGGGCCACCGTGTCGTTGCCGATGTGCTCGGCGCCGAGCAGGAACGCCTGCGCCAGCCCGTCCGGGCTCGGCTGCGTGACGTAGCTGAAGTCCACACCGAACCGGGAGCCGTCCCCGAGAAGGCGGTGGAACTGGTCGGCGTCGTGAGGGGTCGTGATGACGAGGATGTCCTGGATGCCGGCCAGCATGAGCGTCGACAGCGGGTAGTACACCATCGGTTTGTCGTAGACGGGCACCAATTGCTTCGACGTACCCAGCGTGACGGGGTGCAGTCGCGACCCCGTACCCCCGGCGAGAAGGATCCCCCGCATGTTCCAGCCCCCTGTTCCGGCGGGCGCCCGGTCTCGCCCTCGACCCGCCGTCCCCACGGCGGTCCGCGCCCGTTGATCGCCAACTCTACTAAGTTATGCATCATGCGCCAGTTGCTGGTGACGGGGGGAGCCGGTTTCATCGGTTCGAACTTCGTCCGTCATGTCCTCGCCCACACCGACGACGCCATCACCGTCCTCGACAGCTTCACCTATGCCGCCAGTGAGGACGCGCTCGGCGCGCTGGATCCGGGGCGGGTCCGGGTGGTGCGCGGGGACGTGACCGACGCGGGAACCGTCGACGAGCTGGTGGCCCGGCACGACGCGGTGGTGCACTTCGCGGCCGAGACGCACAACGACAACTCCCTCGCCTCGCCCGCCCCCTTCGTGCAGACGAACGTCATCGGCACGTTCACCCTGCTCGAGGCGGTCCGCCGGCACGGGACGCGCTTCCACCACATCTCCACGGACGAGGTGTTCGGTGACCTCGAGCTGGACGACCCGGCGCGGTTCACGGAGTCCACCCCGTACAACCCGTCGAGCCCCTACTCGTCGACGAAGGCGAGCTCGGACCTGCTGGTGCGGGCCTGGGTGCGCTCGTTCGGCATCCCGGCGACCATCAGCAACTGCTCGAACAACTACGGGCCGTGGCAGCACGTCGAGAAGTTCATTCCCCGCCAGATCACCAACCTCCTCTCGGGCTCCCGCGCACGCCTCTACGGGGACGGGCGGCACGTGCGGGACTGGATCCACGCCGACGACCACTCCTCCGGGGTGCTCGCCGTCCTCGACCGTGGTGCCCTCGGTGAGACGTACCTCATCGGCGCGGACAACGAGCGCAGCAACCGGGACGTGCTCGCCCTGATCCTGCGGTCGATGGGCCGGGACGAGGACGACCTCGACCTGGTCGCCGACCGCGCCGGTCACGACCGCCGCTACGCGATCGACGCCACCCGACTGCGGGAGGAACTGGGCTGGCGGCCGCGGTTCGGGGACTTCGAGGCGGGACTGGCGGACACGATCGACTGGTACCGCGACCACGAGGAGTTCTGGCGCCCCGCCAAGGACGCCACCGAGGCGGCGTACGCGGCGAAGGGACAATGAGCATGGGCAGCTCCTCGCCGGGACCGACGGGCCTGCGGTCCGAACCGACCGCCATCGACGGCCTGGTGCTGCTGGAGCTGCCGGTGCACGCGGACGCCCGCGGCTGGTTCAAGGAGAACTGGCAGCGGGAGAAGATGTCCGGCCTCGGGCTCGGGGACTTCGCGCCCGTGCAGAACAACATCTCGTTCAACACCCGGCCCGGCACCACCCGCGGCATCCACGCGGAGCCGTGGGACAAGTTCGTCTCCGTGGCCAGCGGGCGGATCTTCGGCGCGTGGGTCGACCTGCGCGACGGTCCCGGGTTCGGCCGGGTGGTCACCGCGGAGATCGGCCCCGGGTCGGCGGTATTCGTCCCCCGCGGCGTGGGCAACGCGTTCCAGACCCTCGAGGCGGACACGGCCTACACCTACCTGGTGAACGACCACTGGAGCGCCGCCGCCCAGGCCCGTTACACGTACCTGAACCTGGCGGACGAGACCGTGCGAATCCCCTGGCCCATCGACCTGGCCGAGGCGGAGGTCTCCGCCGCGGACCGGGCGCACCCGCGGCTGGCCGACGTCACACCGATGGCCGGGCGCGGCACCATCGTGCTCGGTGCCGGCGGCCAGGTGGGCCGGGCCCTGCGGTCGGTCCTCCCGGCGGCGCGGTTCCTCGGACGGGCCGACGTGGATCTGACGGATCCTGCGGCGGTCGAGTCCCTCGACGTCGACGGGGTCGGGACCATCGTTAACGCCGCCGCCTACACCGCCGTCGACGCGGCCGAGACCGAGGAGGGCCGGCAGGCGGCCTGGACCGTCAACGCCACCGCCGTCGCCGCGCTCGCCCGGCTGGCCGCGCGCCACCAGCTCACGCTCGTGCAGATCTCCACGGACTACGTGTTCGACGGTGCCGTCCCGGAGCACGAGGAGGACGAGCCGCTCAGCCCGCTGGGCGTGTACGGGCAGTCCAAGGCCGCCGGGGAGCTCGCCGCCGCCGGCGCTCCGCGGCACTACGTCGTGCGGACCAGCTGGGTGGTGGGCGACGGCGCCAACTTCGTGCGCACCATGGTCGGCCTCGCCGCACGCGGGGTGCGCCCGTCCGTGGTGGACGACCAGATCGGCCGCCTCACCTTCGCCGACGACGTCGCCGCCGGCATCGCGCATCTGCTCGCCGGCGGCGCCCCGTACGGGACCTACCACCTGACCGGCGCCGGTCCCGCGCAGTCGTGGGCACAGATCGCCGCCGACGTGTTCCGGCTGTCCGGCGCGGATCCCGCCGCGGTGACCCCGGTGTCCACGGAGCAGTACCTGGCCGGCCGGGCCGCCGCTCCGCGGCCGGTGCACAGCACCCTGTCCACGGCCAGGCTTCAGGCCACGGCCTTCACCCCCCGGCCGGTCGAGCCGGCGCTCGCCGCCTACGTGGCGTCCCTGGTCGAGGCGGACACGCGCAGCTGACCGTAGGTTGCCCCGTCAGGCCTCGACGTCGCGTGCGGCCACCGGCTCGGCGAGCAGGTCCAGCGCGGCCCGCAGCTTCGTGCTGGACGTGTGCAGCGTGTACGGGAAGTAGACGACCTCGACGCCGACCGCGGCGAACTCACGCTCGAGCCGCAGGCCGCGCTCGGTCCCGCGCCAGTCGTCACCCTTGAAGAAGTGCGTGAACCGCAGCTCGCGCCACGTGTCCAGCTTGTCCGGCACCACCTCGGCGTGCACCTGGTCCACGTACCGGATGTGCTCGACGATCTCGAGCCGCTCGGCGAGCGGCACCACCGGGCGCCGTCCCTTGGTCAGTTCGAGCATCTCGTCGGAGACGACCCCGGCGATCAGGTGATCGCAGCGGCTGCGCGCCTGGCGCAGGATGTTCAAATGCCCGACGTGGAACAGGTCGAATGCGCCCGCCGCGTACCCCACGCGTATGGCCATGGATGGTCCCCCCGTGACTCGATGCCCGCACGGCCCCACGCCGCGGATTCCGAGGCGACACGCCACTGTTCCGGGCGTCTCACCCTCTTGAGCGCCGATTATGCCATCGTCCACGGGGCCCGTCACGGTGTCGGCCGCGCGAGGACGCGGGCGACGGACCGTGGGGGGGCGCCTCGTCCGGCACCGTGCTCAGGATCGACGCGACGGCCGCGGACACCGACTCGATCTCGTCGAGGACGCGTGCGTGCTTCCACCGGCCGGCCTCGTGACCGTCGTCGATGTCCAGGAGCGAGCCCGGACCTGCGTGACGTGCTCGCATGCGTTGCAGCGGATCGACGACCGGGACGCGGATCACCAGGCGCGGTCGCGCTCGGTCGAGGTCGGCCAGTGACCCGACGACGTCGGTCGGGTCCGTCCAGCCGAACTGGTCGACGAGGTCGACGAACTCGCGCAGCGTGAAGGTGCGGGCGCGAGCCTCGGGCACCAGCCGGTTCACGGCAGACCGGTGCGCGCGTTCCGCCGTCAGGATCAGATCGGCGGCCAGGACGTGGGCCTCTCTCAACGTCGTCGCCGCACCGGCAGCGACGCGCTCCTGCGGGGAACCGCTCAGCCGCTCCGCGACCCGGGAGCAGACGGTCAGGTCGTCGCCGGACCTGACGCCGGCGCTGACGACCGACCAGTCCCCCGCGCCCAGACTCGTGATGACCGCCTCGGCGTAGCGGGAACGGCAGACGTTCGCCGTGCACACGACCAGCAGCGTCCTCGCCATCCCGTCCCCACCATCTCCGCGTGGCCTCCCCGCCCGGGCGTCGACCGGCGTCGGTCGGTCACCTCGCGCACTCTCGGCCCGCTCAGAGCCTTGACGCTACTCTATAGACGGGGAAATGCTTCTTGAGGGGGGTGGGTCATTCGTGGAACCCAATGACGTATCGCGAATCGTCAAACGTTACTGGGCGGCGGTCGTCCTGTTGTCCGTGCTGGGGGGCCTCGTCGCGGGGCTGTTCGCCCTGTCCATACCGGACAGCTTCCGGTCGACGAGCCGGCTGTTCGTGTCGACGCAGCGGGGCCAGTCGGTCCAGGAGCTGGTCCAGGGGTCGACGTTCACCCAGGACCAGGTCCTCTCCTATTCCGAGCTGGCGACCTCACCGGTGGTCCTGGACCCGGTCCGCGCGAAGCTGAGGCTCACCACCTCGACCGCCGCCCTGGCTCGTCAGATCTCCGTCAACGTGCCTCTCAACACGGTGATCATCGAGGTGACGGCGGTGAGCGGTTCGGCCGCGGACGCCGCGGTGCTCTCCAACGCCGTGAGCGACTCCCTCGCCACCGAGGTGGAGCGGCTCGCTCCGCTCGGTCCGAAGAACGAGGCCTCGGTCGTCCTGACCAAGGTCTCCCCGGCCAACGCTCCGAACGCGCCGTTCGCACCGGACACCAAGGTGTACGTGCTGATCGGGCTGGCCGTCGGTTTCGCGGTCGCCCTGCTGTACGCCTTCGCGCGGGAGGTCCTGGACACCCGGATCCAGCACGACGGAGACGTCGCCCGGGTGGCCGACGCGCCGGTGCTGGCGAGCCTGACCCGGCTGTCGACACGCCGATCCTCCTCCTCCGTGATGCTCACCGATCCGCAGTCGAGCGCCGCCGAGTCCTACCGCCTGCTGCGCACCAACCTCGAGTTCATGGAGGTCGACGCTCCGCTACGCACCATCGTCGTGACGTCACCGTCGTCGGGCGAGGGCAAGACGACGACCGCGCTGGGCCTCGCGCTCGCCGTTGCGGAGTCGGGCGTACGCGTCCTGCTGGTTGACGCCGACCTGCGCCGTCCCGGGGTCGCCGGTCGCCTGCAGATCGACCCCGGGCGGGGACTGTCCAGCATGCTGATCGGGCAGGCCGATGTGGCGCAGGCCGTCGTCCGGCTCGATGCCATCGACGTCCTGCCCGCCGGCCCGGTGCCGCCCAACCCCAATCAGCTGCTCAACTCGGCGGCGGCCGAATCGCTGATCGCCGAACTCGGGCGACAGTACGACATCATCGTGATCGACACGGCGCCCTTGTTGCCCGTCACCGACACCCTGCCCCTGTCGAAGCTCGCCGACGGGACCATCGTGGTCATCCGTACCGGGCACACGCGTCGGACGCAGCTGCGGCACGCGCTCGAGGCGTTGAACACCATCCACGCACCGGTGCTCGGCGTCGCCATGAACCGGGTCAAGGCCCGCAAACGGGGTGCGTACTACGTGCAGGACACCGGGGTTCGTGAGGAACCGGTGAGGCCGGGCGACGCGCGGCGGCGTCGGGCCTCGCCCGTCCCGGTGGCCTCCGGCAGCACGCCCGCACCGCGGTGACGGCGGTTCCCGGCGAGTACAGGACGCCGCGCAGGCTCGGCATCGTCGTGGTCAACTACGGGTCCTGCGAACTCCTCCGCGCCAATCTGCGCGGCGTGACCGCTCACCAGGAGGACGGCATCGTCGTCGTGGTCGACAACCTGTCCACGGCCCGTCAGCGCGAGGACGTCGAGGCACTGGTATCGGAGGAGGGATGGGTCGGCGTCTATCCCGAGGCCAACCTCGGCTTCGGAGGCGGCATGAATGTGGGTGTCGCTGCCGCGGTGGGCGCCGGCGCCACCGACCTACTGCTGCTCAATCCCGATGCGACGATCGGGGCCGACGACGTCGCGGCCCTGCGCGCTGCCGTTCACCGGGACCCGATGCAGCTCGTGGCCCCGGTCGTTCGACGGCCGGACGGGACCCTGTGGTCCGCGGGGTCCGACCTGTACCTGCGCACGGGTCTGATGCGGTCCCGGCGACGACGCACCGACACGGCCGGGCCGACCCGCGAATGGCTCTCCGGAGCATGTCTGATGCTGACCGCTTCCCTCTGGCGCACGGTCGGCGGCTTCAGTGAGGCGTACTTCCTCTACTGGGAGGACGTCGACCTGTCGCATCGTGTGCTCGACGCCGGCGGCAGCCTCCGCGTCGTGGACGAAGCGAGCGCCGTGCACGACGAGGGGGCCACTCACCGTCTCGAGCGGCAGCTCGGCAAGTCCGCGACGTACTACTACTACAACACCCTCAACCGGCTGCGCTACGCGGTGGACCATCTTCCCGTCCGCGGCCGCCTGCAGTGGCTCGCGCTGGCGCCGTGGGCTGCCCGCGACATCCTGCTCCAGGGCGGTCGTCGCCAGCTGCTCCGCCCCGTGATTCCTCTCGGTGCCGTGCTGAGGGGAACCGTGGCGGGCGGCGGGCTGGTGGTCCGCTCGCTGTTGCCCTCCGGATCAGTGCGACGCGGGACGACCGCTGCCGAGCCGACGGATCCCCCGGGCAGGCACCTCCCGGTCGGACCTGAGCCGTGACCGTCGCCCTCTCGGTGCTGGCGCGCGGGGTCTCCCTGGCGATCTCGCTCGTGTGCGGAGTGCTGACCGCTCGATTGATCCTCGGTCAGGCGGGGGTCGAGTACTACGCGCTCTACACCCTGGTGACCGCCCTGCCCAGCCTGATCTCCTTCTCCGACCTCGGAGCCGGAGCCACCGTCGTGAACGCCGCCGCGACGAGCGACGACGTGCGCGCCGACCCGGGCGTCCGCATCATCGTGACCTCCGTGGGCCGGGTGATGCTCACGTTCGCCGCCGTCGGGCTGATGCTCGATCTCCTTCTCCTGGTCACCGGCGGGTGGACGGTCGCGCTGGGGGACGCCGGTCGCATCCCCGGCGCACCGCAGTGCGCTTTCCTGGCGCTGTGCATCTTCTGCGGCGGAATACCCCTGGGCATCTGGCAACGGATCCTGCTCGGGCTCGGCAAGAACCACGTCGTCATCATGGTCCAGCTCGTCCAGGGCCCCCTGAACCTCCTCCTGGTGTGGATGCTGGTGCGTCTCGTCGGACACCCCGCCTATCCCTACATCGCGATGTCGTCGATGATCGCGGGCCTCGTAGTGGCTGTCACCGGATTCACCCTCGTGTGGTGGCGTACGGCTCCCCTTCTGCCCTCCACCGCCCGGGACCTGCTGCGCGTCCGGGCGGTACCCGGCGCACGAGTCATGGACGTCGGCTGGCCGATGCTCGCTCAGCTGCTGGCCACGCCCCTGTCGATGACCATGCAGCGGTACATCCTCGCCCAGCACGCCCCGGCGGCCGATGTCGCCGTGTACGCGTCGGCCGGGCAGGTCTTCTTCGCGCTCTCCGGACTGATCAGCGCCGGAGGCACGGCCCTCTGGCCCGCCTACGCGCGCGCCCGTCACCGGGGGGAACTGACCCGGGGGCCGTTCGGACTGGCCCTGCTCTTCGTGGTGGCGACCGTGGTGATCGGAAGCATCATCGCCGTGTCCTCCCCCTGGCTGTTCGGCTTCATCACGAACGGCCGCCTCAGCATCCCCGGCCCCGTGCTGGCCTGGTTCACCGCGATGATCGCGATGCAGGCCGCCCTGTACCCCCTGGGCATGTTCATCATGGATCGCCCCGGGCTGCGCTTCCAGGTGGCACCCGCCCTGCTCATGGCGGGTGCGACTATCGCTCTGTCGATCCTGCTGACGCCGGTCTGGGGAGTGGTCGGGCCTCTCGCGGCCAACACGGTGTCGGTCCTCCTGCTGCAGATCATCCCGTTCACGTTCTACATCCGCCGTCACCGGCAGCGGCTGCTCACACCGGCTCCGGCCACAGGGGCCCAGCCGGTGCGGGACCGGGAGCACCGATGACGGCAGCCTCGACGACGCCCCGCACGACCCGACGCGGTTCGGTCCAGGTGTACCCCGAGCAGCGCAACACCTGGGTGGCCCGACTGGTCGCAGCATTCGCCTGCGTCATGGTCGCCATGCGAGTGCCGGTACCCCTCGGCCTCACCGTCCCGATCCTGCTCGCCGTGCTGCTGATCCCGGTCTGGGTGCGCGCGCTCGGCCGTTTCCGGATGGGCACGACCACGCTCGTCACCGGGCTCGTCACGGTCGCCAGCGGCGTCGTCGTGACGCGCCTGATGGCACCCGATCACCAGACCGACGAGCAGCTGACCTGGAACACGTCGCTGCTCATCGTGGGCCTCCTGTGTGGTGTGGGACTGCTCGCATGGGCCAGAACGGTCCTCGGCGACAGAGCGACGGGCGTCTGGTATGCCGTAGGACTCGTCGGATCCCTCGGGATCCGCGGCATCGACACCGACAATCCCTGGAAGTTCTCGTTCTCGGTGCCTGTCGTGATCCTCGTGCTGGCGCTGACGGCCTACACGCATCGCCGCATGTTCCAGGTGCTGGCGCTGGGGATTCTCGCGGCGGTCTCGGCGCTGAACGACTCCCGTTCCGCCGCGTCGATCATGCTCATCGTCGCGACCCTCATCGGGTGGCAGATGCTGCAGCGCCTGCTGCGTGTCCGGTCGACGACGACGCGCACGCTCGCCCTGTTCTGCGCCGTGGCGGTCATCGGGTACTTCGCGATGCAGGCCTTCATCCTCGAGGGCTTCTTCGGTGAGGCCTCCCAGGCTCGCAGCGAGGCGCAGATCGAGCGGAGCGGGTCCGTGCTGACAGGAGGGCGGCCGGAGATCGGCGCCACCGTGGCGCTGATCTCCCGCAATCCCTGGGGCTACGGGTCGGGAACGACGGTCAACAGCGGCGAGCTGCAGGCGGCGAAGGCCGGCATGCACGCCCTGAACTACGACCCCAACAACGGGTACGTCGAGCACTACATGCTCGGACACGGCGTCGAGGTGCATTCCCTCCTGGGTGACTGCTGGACCCGATTCGGCATCGCCGGCGCGGTCTTCATCGTGCTGCTCGCGGTCCTCGTCGTCGTCGGCACGGCTCGCCTCGTCTCCGAGCACCGCGCCAGTGCGCTCGTCCTGTACCTCGCCCTGCAGATGGTGTGGGATCTTCTCTTCAGTCCCCTGTTCTTCACGAGTATCGCCACCACGATGCTGGCGGTCGCTCTCACACTCCATCAGAAACCCGACCTCCGCGCCCCCCTTCACGTCTCGGCCTGACGCTGTCCCGTGCGTCGCACGGACCGGATCAGTCGCACGGACCGGATCAGTCGCACGGTCCGGATCCGTCCGAGCACCCCGCCTCCACGGGGCTGGTTCGGTGAACGACGTCCCCGCCTGATCCGACGGGACGACACCGCGGCTCGACGCCGGGAGGGCCGGTGACCCCCTCGGGGTCACCGGCCCTCCCGGCCTTCGCGGTGTGCTGCTCTACTTGTTGGTGATCACGTAGGTCAACAGGCGGGTGCTGGCCGTGTCCGTGACCGAGGCGGTCGACAGGTACTGCGTCAGCCCGACGGTGCCGGCCTGCTGCATCGCCGCCGTGGCGTCCGTGCCCGTGGCCTGCCACCCGGTGGGTTCGGTGGTCCCACTGCGCCAGGCCTTCGCCGAGACCGTCGTCGGCGACGTGCCGGCGACCCGCAGCTTGACCATGAGCCTGTCACCAGCGGCGTAGGTGACGCCGGGCAGGACGTAGGAGTTGGCCAGTGCGGTCTCCCCGTGCAGGATGTACAACCTCGCCACCCCGTTGGCCTCGAACTTGATCCGCGCGGAGTACAGGTCGCTGCCGACCTGCCGGCCGATCAACGTCCAGGAGAAGCCGGCGCCCGTCCGGTCCACGGAGAACTCGGCCGTCGTCTCCGCGACCGTGGACGTCACCGAGGTCAGCCGTGCCGCCCGCGTGTCGCCCTTGTTGAGCGACACCTGTCCGGCGCTGTTGGCGACGGAGAACGCGGCGTTCCCGCCCTGGAGAGCCCAGGGGCCGCCGGTCGTCGCGGTGCCCCAGCCGCCGGTGACCGTGCGGTCGAACAGGTCCTTGGCGATGATGTCCGCGGGCGGGGCAGTGACGCTGACCTGCTTGGTCGTGGTGTTCGTGCCTCCACGGTCATCCGTCACCGTCAGGCCCACGGTGTACGTGCCGGCCGTCGTGTAGGTGTGGTTCGCGGTCGCACCCGTCGCGTTGCCACCGTCACCGAAGTCCCACGCGTACGAGGCGATCGACCCGTCCGGATCCGACGAACCCGACCCGTCCACGGACAGCGCCAGGTTGCTCACCGAGGAGGTGAACGCCGCCGTCGGCAACTGGTTGGCCGCCGCGACCGTGACCTGCTTGGTGACCGAGCCGGTCGCATTCCGGTTGTCCGTCACCGTGAGCTTGACGGTGTACGTGCCGGCCGTGGTGTAGGTGTGGTTCGCGGTCGCACCCGTCGCGTTGCCACCGTCACCGAAGTCCCACGCGTACGAGGCGATCGACCCGTCCGGATCCGACGAATCCGACCCGTCCACGGACAGCGCCAGGTTGTTCGCCGACGAGGTGAACGCCGCGGTCGGAGCCTGGTTGGGGGTGGTCCCGGTGCCGAGCTGGTAGTGGGAGCCGACGGTCGCCGCAGAGAGCACCGAGGAGTAAACCGCGACGTCGTCCAGCGTGCCGTTGAAGTGCGAACTCGAAGATCCCCAGGTCGTGTCGTTCCCGACCCTCCAGTAGCCCGCGTAGTCCTGCGCCTGGGTCTGCGGATTGGTGCCGGTCAGTTGACCGTCGATGTACAGCTTCATCCCGTCGGCACCCTGAGTGGCCACGACGTGGTGCCACTGGTTGTCGTTCAGCGGATCGGGCGTGGTGATCGTGTTGGTCTGGCCCGTCCAGACGCCGAACACCAGCCGGCCGTCGTCCTGCATGTAGACGTGCCGGTCGTAGCTGCCGGAGTTCCCGCTCTGGCTGGACCCGAAGCCGATCAGTTTGCCGCCCACCGTGGTGCCCGTCCTGAACCACGTCTCCAGGGAGTAGGTGGTCGGGTTGGTCCACGTGGACGCACTGCCCAGCTCGCCGGACGAACCGTCGAAACCGACGGCCGTGTTCGACGTACCCGTGATGGCCCCACCCTGACCGAAGGTCAGGCCGGATCCCGAGTACACGCCCGGGTTGCCGTTCGGGCCGGAGTCCGCCGCGGTGGTACCGTCCGCCTCACCCAGCCGCCAGTACAGATCGGGGTTGTCCTTGAAGACGCGGGCACCGTACGCGTCGGTGGGCGCCGTCGGTGTGGTGCTCGGTCGGCCGGACTGCACGCGGTGGTTGTCGATCTGGTCCCGCGTGAGCGGGGTCGGGTAGACGGCGACGTCGGCGATATCTCCCTGGAACGCGGTCCCGGCGACATTCGGCCACCCGTTCAGGTTGTCCCCGCCGACCCGCCAGTACCCGGTGTACCCCTGCGCCGAGGTCGTACCGGGATCGGCACCGACCCGGCGTCCGTCGATCCACAGCGTCTGCCCGTCAGGGCCGAGGCTCGCGACGATCTGGTGCCACGCGTTGTCGTTGAACCCGGGCGCACTGGTCAGTGCGCGGACGGTTCCGGGATAGACCCCGAAGGTGATCCGGCCTGAGCCGTCCATGTAGACATGGCGGTCGTAGCTGTTGGAGTTGCCCGAGTTGAGATCACCGAAACCGACGATCTTGCCGCCCGCGGTGCTGGAGGTACGGATCCAGGCCTCGACGGAGAACGTCTGGGGACCTGTCACCGGCGTCCCCGTCGCGGCGAAGGAGTCGGACGAGCCTGCGAACGTCGTCGCGGTGGTCGGCTCCTTGAGGTTCGGCCCGGTCGCGCCGCGGGTCGCACCGTTGACCACCAGGTCGTTGCTGCCGGACCAGTCGTAGGCCGCCGACCCACTGCTCTCGTTCATCGGCCAGTAGTCCGTCGGATTGTCGGCCATCACCGCGCTGTCGTAGGCCGTCGTGGCCGCCCCCGTGGTGGCCACCGTCACGCTCGTCCAGTCGCTCTGCGTCCAGTTGCCGTTCGGGTCGAGCACCTTGACGCGGTAGGAGTAGGTCTGGCCTGCCGTCACGCGCGTGTCCCGGTACTGCATCGCCGGCTTGTTCCAGAACGTCGAGTCCTGGTCGCCCTCCCACACCGGCGTGGCCAGGTCCTTCCGCAGCACCTGGTAGTGGAGGGTGCGGCTGTCCTGGTCGCTGTTGGCCTGCCACGAGACGCGGGCCTCGGTGGGGCGATTGGAGGAAGCGGTCACCGCCCACGCGCCGCCCTGGGTCTGCGGGCCCATCTTGTTGGGTGCCAACCCGGTGCGGGCGAATCGGACGAGACCCTGCTGAGCGGTGTTGTTGACCTTCGGGAACTCACCCCCGTAGACGACGTAGTCGGCATTGCCTGTCACGTTCCACACCGCTTGTGACTGGCCCGTGTACGAGCCGACCACCCAGTTGGGGAACCACTGCTGCAGCGTCGGCGACGGCTCGCCGGTGAAGCTGCGGTACCCGAGGGGGTCCGGTGTGATGGCCGGCCCCGTCGCGTCCTTGGAGAACGAGAGGGAGTGGTGGAACTGCCACGGGTTGGTCTGCGGGAAGCCGCCGATGTTGCCGCAGTAGTGGGAGTGGCTGGCGATGTAGACCGAGTCACCGACCGGCGCGACGGAGTAGGTGTCGCCGTGGCAGTCCTCCATCCAGATCAAGGTCCCGTCCGCCCAGCTGGCGCGGAAGGCGCCCTCGAAGCCGTCCTCCGCGGTCCCGCCGTAGTCGAACGCGGTCCCGTAGACGCTGTCGCCGTCGCTGCTCAGGGACATCATGGCTGCGTTGCCCCCCGCGTTGCGGATCACGCTGTTCACCGCCCAGGGCAGGGAGGCGCCGGTCCTGGCGTCGAGGGCGGCCATGCCGCGACCCGGGTTGGTGGAGCCGTTGACGCTCGTGAAGGAACCGTCGATCACGATCTTCGAGCGGTCCGGAGCGATCTCGAGGCCCTTCACGCCGTATCCCCCGACAACCGCGGCGGAGAACGGCAGCGTCGCACCGCTGGACGCGCTGACCGCGGCGACCTTGGCGCGCTGTGCACCGTTGACGGCGGTGAATTCACCGCCGATGTAGACCGTGTCCGCCGTCGCGGCCACCGTGTCGGCCCGCGCGTTGACGTCCGGCTTCCAGGTACTGATCAGCGCGCCCGTGGCGGCGTCGAAGGCCGCCACGCGATTGCGCGCCTGACCGGCCACGCTGGTGAACAGTCCGGCGACGTAGATGCGGGATCCGTCGGGGGACACATCGATGTCGCGAACGTCGCTGTTGGCGCCCGGATTCCATCCGGCATCCAGCGTCCCGGTGGCCAGGTCGTAGCGCAGGAGGTTCTGACGCGCCGTGAGATTCGTGCCCGCCGCAGCGCCGGCCGGACGCGCATTGGCGAAGCTGCCGCCGACGTAGACCCACTTGCCGACGATCTTCTGCGTCCAGGCGACGCCGTCGATCTGGACCGTCGGCAGGGCGTCCGCGGTGACGGTGGCGGTGTAGTCCGGCGTCGCCGCGACGGCGGTCGGCATCGCTCCCGTCGAGATCGAACCGAAGAGCGCGACGGTGGCGAGCGTCGTCACGGAGCGGCGAAGCAGCCTCCTCCAGCGGACCCTCCTCGGCCGAGGAGCGGCGTGACTGACGTGGTCCAGAGCAGGATGCATGGTGTTTCCCCCACCTAATGCCGTCCGCGAACGATTCGGACGATTTCCCCACGAGCGCTCCCCAGCGCACTCCTTGGGAGTGAATGGTAGGTTCTGCGCCCGGTGCGGTCAACGCGTGTCGTCGACCGAGTCCGATGCGCGTAACAATTCCGTGACTGCCCGCGTCAGCGTGCGAGGCTGCCCTCGAACACCACGTCGGGCTGCTGCGAGAGATAGTTGACGGTCACCCGCACCTGATCGCGTTGATCGCGCGGGATCGTGAAGAGGTAGATGCCGCTCGCTGTCCTGCCCGTGGCGAGCGTTCCGGAGAACGGGCGGCCACCGGGCTCGACGACCGTCCTCGCCGGCACGGCGTCCTTGCCCACGTAGGCGTTGACCGCGAACAGATCGAGGTCGACGGGGCGGCCACCGCCGTTGGTGACCGTCACGGTCACGCGGACGGACGGCCCGGCGATCTCACCGGGCATCACCGCCTTGCCGTCGACCGCCTCCACCTTCGTCAAGGCGAAACGGAGACCCCCGCTCGCACTGACCACGGCGTCCGGCGCGGCCGGGGGCAGCTGCCGCTCGGTCCCGCTCGGCGACGCCGCACTCGACGACGTGGCGGCGGCCGAGGAACCGGCCGTGGCCCCGCGCGTGCCGGTGGCTCTTGCGGTCCCGGTCCCCTGCCCCGCTGCGCTCTCCGAGCCCGTTGCGCGGCCTGTTCCCACCGCGCCGCCTGTTCCCACCGCGCTGCCGGATCGGGTGGTGGGACCTGCCGAACCGGCCGCCGTGACCGACCCGGACCCGCTGGACGACGCACCCGAGACACCCCCGGACGCGCTCGACGTCGTCGTATGGGTGCCCGCGCTGCCGAGCACGGCGGTGACGGCCACGACCACCGCGACGACGAGGGCGAGCGCGCCGACGATCCACGGCCACACGGGCCGCTTCGAGCCGTGCCGCGGCGCCGTGGGTCTCGAACCGTGCTCACTCATGTCGTCTCCCCTGGTCTGCGGCCCGCTTCCCCCCGCGGGTGCCGTTGGTGTAGTTGTATCAAAGACCCCTGATGTCCGTCGGGCAGCGGGTGTGTACGCTGACCGGGGACGGCGTACGGTCCGGGGCGCGGGGGCGCACGAGGGACGGCTTGGGGGAATCGATGACCGAAGAAGTGGGTGCGGGGCGCTCGCGTGGGTCCCGGGAGGCCTACCGCGCCCTGGCCGAGGCGCAGAAGGGACGCGCGCGCAGTTCGCCGGCGTACTCGATCCTGGTGAACCGCCCGTTGGGCCGTGTGCTGGCCGTGGTCGCCTACCGTGGCGGCTTGACTCCGAACCAGGTGTCGATGGTCAGCATCCTCTTCAGTGTGCTGGGCATGGTGGGTCTGCTGGCGCTGCCACCCAGCGGAGGCAGCGCGATCGTCGTCACCCTCGGTCTCGTCCTCGGATATGCCTGGGACTCGGCCGACGGTCAGCTCGCCCGGCTCCTCGGGCGTGGTTCGCCGCAGGGTGAGTGGCTCGACCACGTGCTCGATTCCTTCAAGAACGTCGCGCTGCACCTCGTGGTCATGCTCGCGGCCTTCCGCTGGTGGTGGCCGGAGGTGGGCGGCTGGTTGCTCGTCCCCATCGTCTTCGCCGTCACGGCCACCGTGAGTTTCGCAGCCATGCTCCTGAACGACCTGCTGCGTCGCGGCCAGCCGCGACCGCCGAGACGCGACGGCTCGTCCGTTTTCACGTGGCTGGCGCTTCCGACCGACTACGGCCTGGTGTGCTGGGTATTCGTCCTCTGGGGCCTGCCGCTCGTGTTCCAGGTGGCGTACGGGGCGCTCGCGGCCTGCTCCCTCGCCTTCTGCGGGCTGGCGACGCTCAAGTGGTTCCGCGACATGGGCCGCGTGCCGGTCGCACGGCGGCCCGCATGAACGATCGCCGACGCGTCGTGATCAGTGCCTACGCCTGCGGCCCGGTCGACGAGCCGGAGGCGCGCGCCGGCTGGGAGTTCGCGGTGGCGGCGGCGCGGGACCACGACGTCTGCGTGATCACCCGCGAGCGGTTCCGGGCGGTCATCGACGAACAGCTCCGGCGGCAGCCGGACCTGCGGGCCCGTCTGCATGTCGTGCATCTGGACCTGCACCCGCGCCTCCTCCGCTGGAAGACACACCTGCCTGCCGGCGTCTACTGGTACTACGTGCTGTGGCAGCGTGAGCTCGGCCGCACGGTGGCCCGGTTGCACCGACGGCATCCCTTCGACGTCGGCCATCACGTCACCTTCGCCAACGACTGGCTTCCGTGCGGGCTCGCTGCCGTCAGGGGCCTCCCCCTCGTCTGGGGTCCGGTGGGAGGCGCATCGCGGACCCCCTACTGGCGCCTCCGGCGGTGGCTCGGCATCCGGGGTGTCGTCACCGAGCTGGTGCGCGACGCCGCCACGGCGTTGCCGCGCCGCTGGTGGGGCGACCGGGCCGCCCGCAGCGCCGCCGTCGTCGTCGCCCAGAACGACGCGGTGGCGCGCCGGTTCGCGTTCGCACGCCGAGTCGTCGTCGAACCCAACGCGGTGCTCGAATCGTTCGACCTCCCACGGGACGGTGGCACCCCGAGCGGCGTCCGGACGGCGGTGTTCGCGGGCCGGCTGCTGGCGTGGAAGGGTGCCCGGCTCGCCCTTGCCGCCATCGCTCGCTGCTCCGACGACTGGCGGCTGGTCGTGTTCGGCTCCGGCTACGAGCGGGAGCGCCTCGAGATCCTCGCGCGACGGGCCGGTATCGCCGAGCGGGTGGACTTCCGCGGGCACCGCCCCCGGGCCGAGGTCCTCGCAGCGATCGCGGCCGCCGACGTCTTCCTCTTCCCGTCCATGCACGATCAGGCCGGGTGGGTGGCGGCGGAGGCGAGTTCGCTGGGCTGCCCGGTGGTGTGTCTGCCCCTGGGCGGCCCCCCGCTGCTGGCCGCGCCCAACGCGTTCGTCGCCGACCTGCGGGGCGACCTGGCCGCGAATGTCGCAGCGGAGGTCGCGAGGGCCGCGGCGGCCGGCGGTCGTGCCCACGACCGGTGGTCCGCGCGACGGCTGCCCGCGCTCACGGATGCCTGGTACCGCGCGGCGGCCGACTCGCCCGTGGGAGCGAGCGCGTGACCGATCCGCTCGTCGTCCTGCAATCCCTGACGCGGGTCGGACCGGAGACGAACCCCTACCTGCGTCAGCTCATCGCGGCCCTGGGCGACCTGGGGGACGTCCGGGTGGACCTGTTCTCGTACCGTCAAGCGCTCCTGGGCCGTTACGACGTCTTCCATGTCCACTGGCCCGAGCAGTTGGTCGGCGGTCATCGCACGGTCGGGCGCATCGCCCGGCGCCTGCTGACGGCCGCTGTCGTCGCCAGGCTCCGGCTGTTCCGGACACCCGTCGTGCGCACCGTGCACAACGTGCATCGACCGGACGGCCTGGGTCGACTCGACCACGCGCTGCTCACCGCCCTCGACAGGTCGACCACGGTGTGGGTGCGCCTCAACGAGCGCACCGACGTCGCGGGTCCGGCCGTGACGATCCCCCATGGTCACTACCGCGACTGGTTCACTGGTCACGACCGCGCAGCAGCCGTTCCCGGGCGGATCTCCTACGTCGGATTGATCCGGCGTTACAAGGGAGTCGAGAGGCTGATCGAGCAGTTCCGGCGGACCCGTCGAGCGGGTCTGACCCTGGCGGTGTCCGGCAAACCGTCGTCGGAGCAGCTACGGGTGGAGGTGCAGTCGCTCAGCGATGCCGACTCACGGATCACCACCGCTCTCGCCTACCTCGACGACGCCGCGCTCGTGCGGGCCGTGACGGAGGCGGAGCTGGTCGTGCTGCCCTACCAGCACATGCACAACTCGGGGATGGCGCTGGCGGCCCTGTCCCTCGACCGACCCGTGCTCGTTCCGGACAATCCCGTCAATCGCGACCTCCGCGCCGAGGTGGGTGACGGCTGGGTGCTGACCTACCGGGACGACCTGACCGCCGGCGACCTCGACGCGGCGATGGCGACGATCGCTTCCCATCCCGGCCAGGGACAGCCGGACCTGTCCGCCCGGGACTGGCCGGCCGCGGCGTGCCGGCACCGGGACGCCTACCGGCGCGCGATCCTCTCCCGCCGAGGGCAGGACACGTGAACGTCGCCGTCACCGTCGCTGTGCTGACCTACCGGCGGCCCACCGAGCTGGCCCGGCTGCTGGACTCCCTGCCGGCACGGCTGGCGGAGGTCGAGGATGCCGACGTGCACGTCGTCGTCGTCGACAACGATCCGGACGGCGCGGGTCGTCGCGTCGTGGCCGATCATCCGGTCGGCGCCCGGTACGTGCTCGAGCCCTCACCTGGGATCGCGGCGGCTCGCGCGGCCGCCATCGAGCAGGCGTGCGACGCCGACCTGCTGGCCTTCATCGACGACGACGAGATCGCTCTGCCGGGCTGGCTGCGCGAGCTCGTGCGGGTCTGGCGGGCGACGGGCGCGGCCGCCGTCGCCGGGCGGGTGCAGACGGTGCTGCCCCCGGACATCGATCCCTGGCTGCGCGCGGTGGGGTACTTCTCCCGGCCGGACCGGGTGACGGGCACACGGGTACGTGCCGCTGCGACCAGCAACCTGCTGCTCGATCTGCACCAGGTGCGGGAGTCCGGGGTCCGGTTCGACCCGACGCTCGGCCTGTCGGGAGGCGAGGACACCCTCTTCACCTATCAACTCACGGATGCGGGCCGGGAGATCGTCTGGTGCCACGAGTCGGTCGTCGACAGCCCCCTGTCCGCCGAGCGCCTCGACCGCACGTGGGCGCTCGCGCGGGCGTACGGACACGGCAACACCGACGCGGAGATCGCGCTGCGGCGCGCTGACGGCCGGCTCGACCGGCTGGCCGTGGCGGCCCGGTGGACGACGGTCGGACTGATGCGGATCGGCGTCGGCGCGGCCCGCGAGCTGTGGGGACGCTGGCGCAACGACCTGCGCCACGAATCGCGCGGCACGCGAAGCATGCACCGTGGCCGCGGCATCCTGGCGGGTGTGCGCGGTGACCGGTTCCACGAGTACCACCGGCCGGGCTGACGGTACTGATTCTCGATCGACCTCCGCTCTCACGGCGGCGGCGCGGGATGGTCAGCCGATCGGCCCGTTCTGCCACGGCGGGGAGAAGAGCACCCGGCCCGGGGACGCACTGAGCAGGCGTCCCACCGCCCAGCACACGACCAGGACCACCGGCGCCTCCACCACGGGCAGCAGCCACAGGGCCGGCGTCGGGAGCGCGTGTGCCAGCCGGTCCGGCGGCAGCACGGTGATCAGAAGCTGGATCACCGGGACGTGGAGCACGTAGATCCAGAGGGTGCGCCTGCCGATGACGCGGGCGAACCACCGCAACGGCGCCCACCGCACCAGCACCGCGACGATGCAGCCGAATCCGATCACGACGGCGATCCCCCGGACCCGTTCGAACGCCTCGGACAGCTCGACCGAGGGAAAGAACCGGTCCGCCCAGATCAGGGCCGCGAGGGCGCCGGCGACGAGGAGCGCGCGCGGCACGGTGGCCCGGGACGCCAGTGACCGGACCGACTGCGGGAACCGCGCACCGATCGCGAAGTAGAGGCCGAGGGCGAGGATCTTCGTCCAGAACTCCGGTGTCACGTCGATCACCTCGGCGGTCCAGGAGACGAGACCGAAACCCAGGAGGACGATCCACCCCGGCATGCGGCGCAGCAGCGTCAGCACCACCGTGTAGACCACCAGCCCCATGAGATACCACAGGGGCGTATCCGGCACCAGCAGTTGTGCCAGGACATCGGCCGGACCGTCGACGCGGTGGGGCACCCCGTCCGCGACCACCAGCCCGACCACCGCGTAGATCACCAGCCATACGGCATAGAGCCACGCGTTGGCCGCGACCGGTCGACCGATCGCGCGGAATCCGGCGGCGATGCGTCGGCTGGCCAGCAGTCCCGACATCGAGAGCAGCACGGGCATCCGCAGGGCATCGATGAGCGCATTGAGCCTGCCCCACACGGAGACGACGCCCGACGCGGCATCGGTGGCGGCCATAGGCGCCAGATGCCACAGGCAGACATGGAAGAGGACGACCCCGCAGACCGCCATACCCCGGGCGGCGTCCACCCACGGCAGTCGGGCGGCGGCGCCACCGGCGGCCGATGCCGTTCGCGCACCGGCGGCGCTCTCAAGCACGGCCTGCGTCCCGCCGGCTCGCCCCGCCGGTCCGTTCCCAGTCCCCCGTGCGGCGGCCGGTGGCCGTGCCGCGCGAGCTCTCGCCCGCGGCGAGCCGGCGGGCCAGGTCCTCGTAGGCGTCGGTCACGTCGTCCCAGGTGTACCGCTGTGCCGCCATGGCCTGCAGACGGTCCCCCCGCACGGCGAGCGCCGCCCGGTCGCCCTCGGCCTCGTCGATCGCGGACGCGAGGGCCGCCGCGCCGGAGACGAAGCGGCCGTCGGCGCCGAGCACCTCCCGGTTGAAGACGACGTCCCACGCGATCACGGGTGCCCCGGCACCGACGGCGCGGAGCAGGGACGGGTTGGTCCCGCCCACGGAGTGGCCGTGCAGGTAGGTGGTGGCGTGGGCGTACAGCGCGTCCAGCAGCTGCTGGTCCCACACGCCGCCGAGGAGCCGGATCCGCGGGTCCCCGGCCGCGGCCCGCTCGACCCGCTCCGTGTAGGCGGCGGCGTAGGGGGCGGTGCCCACGACGACGAGCGGCTCCGTCGCCGCGGAGGCCCGGTAGCCCTCGACCAGCTCGGCCACGTGGTTCTCCGGCTCGAACCGGGCGACCACGAGGTGGTAGTGCCCCGGCGTCACGCCGACCCCGGTGAGCGGCGCCGCCGGGACGTCCGTCAGGAGCGGTGCCCCGTAGGCGATCAGCTCCGTCGCGGCGTCGAACTCGATCCGGTAGTAGTCCGCGATGCCGGTGGCGTCCGCGATCAAAGCGTCGGCGGTGCGCACGGCGAGGGCCTCAGCCGTCCGGTAGAACCGGCGCCCGGCGCCGCCCCACTTGCCGCGCTGCCACTCGAGCCCGTCGACGTGGACGGCCACGGGCACCCCGCGCGACTGGATCAGCGGCACGAACGGCGCGTTGGCGGCGTTGAACACGAACGCGGCGTCCTGCTGGTCGCGCCACCACAGGTGAACGGCCGACACCGCGGTGTGGCTGAGCGTCTCCAGCGTCTTGCGGCGCATCGCGGGCAGCTGCACGAGGCTCATGCCCCGGTACTGGGTCGGCGCGCCGGCGGACATGCTCCGGCAGTAGACCGTCACGTGGTGACCGCGCTCGGCGAGCCGGGCGCCGATCTCCTCGACCGCGGTCTCGAAGCCCCCGTAGGCGGCCGGCACGCCGCGCGTGCCCACCATCGCGATGCGCAAGGGACCGGCCGGCGGGACCCCGTCGGCCGTGTGCGTCGTGTTCATCGTCCCCCCATGTCCGCGGCACGGTCTTCCGCGCCGCCCGTGCTCAGTAGGCGCCCTTCTTGTTCATCATGACCTTGAGGGTCTGCCACATGATCATCAGGTCCCCGAGGATCGACCAGTTCTCCACGTAGTAGAGGTCGAGCCGGACACTCTCCTCCCAGTCCAGGTCGGAGCGGCCGTTGACCTGCCACAGACCGGTGATGCCCGGCTTGATGAACAGGCGCCGGTGGGTGTGGCCGTGGTACGCGGCCACCTCGGACGGCAGCGGCGGACGCGGGCCGACGAGCGACATGTCCCCGCGGAGGACGTTGATGATCTGCGGCAGTTCATCGAGCGACGTGCGGCGCAGCAGCGAGCCGAGCCGGGTCACCCGTGGATCGTTCTTCAGCTTGAACAGCACCCCGGCGCCCTCGTTCTGGCCCCGCAGCGCCGCCAGGTCCTGCTCGGCGGTCTGCACCATGGACCGGAACTTCAGCATCGTGAACGACGTGCCGTTGCGCCCCACCCGGACCTGCCGGAAGAGGGCCGGACCGGGGCTGTCGCGCCGCACCAGCAGCGCGATCAGGCCCATCGGCACGACCAGCACCAGCAGGGCGAGCGCGGCGAAGGCGATGTCCATCGAGCGTTTGACGACGTGCCGGCTGCCCGAGAAGGTCGGCAGGTCAACGTGCATCAACGGCAGGCCCTCGACGGGCCGGAACCGGATCCGCGGGCCGGCCACGTTGGTCAGCGACGACGCGACGACGAGCTGCGTGCTGGTCTTCTCCAGCTCCCAGCCGAGTTCGCGGATGAAGCTGGCGCCGGCCGCGAGCTGGCCGCCGACGATGACGGCGTCCGCCCCGTACCGCTGGACGACGGCGGGGACGTTCCTCACCTGGGTGAACACCGGGACGGCCTCGTCGCCGGCGCGCAGCCCCCGCCCCGTCACGTCGTCCTCGATCACGGCGGCCACGACCTTGAAGACGGCACCGGACTTCGTGGCGATCCGGGCGATGACGTACTCGACGTCCTCCCGGGAACCCAGCACCACGACGCGGGACAGGAAGTAGCCGTCCTTGCGGTGCCAGGTGAGCCATCGGCGCGCGAGCCAGCGCTCCAGCAGCAGGGCGCACGTCGCCACCGGGATCCCCGCGAACACGTAGCCGCGGCTGGAGTCGGCCTGGAAGGCGAGGAAGAGCACGGCTGTCGCACCGATCGCGGCGGCACCGGCATTGGCCACCGCCTTGTATTCGTCCGATCCCATGCCGAGAACCTGCCGGTCCCGGCTGCGGAACATCGCGAGCAGCGCCATCCAGACCAGGAACACGACGACGGCCTGGGCCATCTGCTCCGGGCGGAGCATGCGTCCGGTGAAGACCTCGGGATGGAGAGCGAGCTGGGTGCCGAGGATGCCGGCGAAGACGAGGGCGGTGTCCATGACGAGCAGGCCGGCGCGGTAGCGGCGCACCCAGCGTGCGGTGGTCATGGTGCCACCGGAGGCGAACGGGTGAGGGAGGCGCACGCGGGTGCGCGTGGTGCCCAGCCCCGTCAGATCCATCGATGCGTTGCCGACGCCGATGGCGTCATGCCCGAGCTGAGTCACGTTCCCCCTCCACCGGACTTCCGGGCCGCGTGACACGCGCCCGGAGGAGCCTCTTACTGAAGGAGTCGGCGGCGGCTGGGGGGGGCCTTGGTCTCAGAAGGCCATCCGCCGCCGACTCCGTCTCAGGGCCCCCCGTCCCGGTGGACCTCACCCGGCGTCGTCGACGCACGGTGAGGATCACCGGTCCGGGAGGATGGCGGGTGGTCAACACGCGAACGGTCGCTTGTGACCCCCACCCGAGCAGCCTCGCAGAGTCCCCCCAGGGCTGCTCTCGGTGATGCGGAAAGTATGTGAAAACCGTGCCGTGGTCCCCCGGCAGATCTTCCCCCGTTGTTTCCGCTTCTCCTTCAGTCTAGGTGCGTTCGCTGACGCGAACAGGGCTGGGACTACGGGTCTTGTCCGGCCGACTACTCTAATTCGACCGGTCAAACAGGTGACCGGCCGGTAATGAGCGTCTCACCACCGGGTATTCCCCGGACGACCACTCTAAGGGTCCGTGCCGGGCCCCGAGCGTGGCAGCAGATTCTCCCGCCGGCTCACCCCCAGCTTGGGGTAGACGCGGTACAGATGGTTCTCGACGGTGCGCACCGAGACCCCCATCGCCGCCGCGATCTGCCGGTTCGTCCGGCCGGCGAGCAGGTGCTCGACGATCTCGCGTTCACGCCGGGTCAGCACGCTCAGGTCGGGGCCACCGTCCGCCTCCGCACTGTCCACGCCGAGGGCGCGCGCGCCGTCGGCGGTCAGGCGCTGCAGCGCTCTCGCCCGGGCGTGGCCTCCGTCGGACTCGAGCAACGGAACCGCCGCGCGGCGGGCCTGCAGGGCGATCAGCGGGTAACCCATCTCGGCGGCGACGTCCGCCGCGGTGGCCAGACCGTCACCGTCCCCGTCGAGCAGGGCCAGGGCGTACGCGTGCAGCATGCCGGCCGACTCGCTCTCGTGTCCCTCGGTCAGCTCGATGACCCGTCGCGGGTCGCGCAGCGGGGCGAGGAAGGCGCCGAAGAGACGCAGATCCACCTCGAGGGTGAGCGCCCCGGACTCCGCACTGGCCCGCGCGATCGCCTCGAGCTCGTCGAGGGCGGCGTCGACCCCCACCGTCGGCGCCGACGCGAGCGCCATGAACGCCCCGGCCATCTGGTACTTCGGGTCGTTGTCCCGGGCGGGGAGCCACTCGAAGTCCTCCCGCGACCGCTGGGCCAGCGCGTCGTCGCCCCGCAGGGAGGCGGCGAAGGCGGTGACCCCCAGCGCGAGGGGCAGGCAGTTCTCCACGTCGGACTCCCGCAGCGCCTCGACCGCCGGCACGAGGTGGCCCAGGCCGTCGTCGACGTCTCCGGTCAGCACTCCGATCATGCCGCGCACGAAGCCCACGGCTCCGCCGAAGTAGAGGAGATTGGCCGGGCCGCGATCGCTGTAGGCCTGCATCATCGTCGAGACGGCCTGCCACTGCGGGACGTGGATGCAGGCGATCACGTGACGGGTGAGGACGTATTCGTGGAACCCGGTCAGCGACGCCGACTGCTGCATGAGGGCGAACGCCTCCTCGGTGCAGGCCACCCCCGAAAGAGGCCGTCCGGTCCAGGCGAGCACCTCGCCGAGCTGGGTGAGGGCGACGACGCGGCAGGCCAGGTTCTGGTCCGGGCTCGCGATGATGGCCCGCAGCCGCTCCTCCAGCCCGTCGAACCGCGACTCGAGCAGCAGGGCGCCGGTCTCGATCAGCTCGATGCCGATCCGTGCGTGCCGCAGCACGGCCTGCTCGTACTCGTTCACGGACCGCTCGGCCTCGATCCGTTCGAGCGCCGTGCCCCACAGCCGGGCGTCGGCGCGCAGCGGGGTGGGCAGCCCGAGGGTCTGCAGGTGGATCTGCGCCATCTGGATCACCGCGGCCGCGACCACGAGAGGCTCGGACGACGTCGTCGCGAGCGACTCGGCGATCTCCACCGCCCGCGCCGTGTTGCCGCGCAGGAAGTTGCCGCGGGCCATCTCCACCTGGGCCTGGCCGATCAGCTCCGGATCGGTCACCACGGACGCGGCCCGCAGGGCGAAGTCCGGGTTGTAGACCTGGTTCGCGAGACGGGCGGCCTTGATCAGGTGCTGGTCCGGCACCCGGATGCCGCAGTCGAGCGACCACGCGACGTGGTGCAGCAGCCCGTCGAACGAGTAGGGGTCGAAGTCCATCTGCTCGACCAGCTGCTGACGGATCAGCAGGGACCGGCCGCGCGGCACGAGTGCGCGCACCAGGTCTCCGTAGAGGGGGTGGCTCGGCCGCACGACGGGCGGCTCGTCCTGGCTGACGGTGAGGATGCCGGCCGCCTCGAGCTGGGCGATGGACTCGCGGTGCCCGAGCCGTTCGGCGACGGCCAGCGGCAGCGGATCGGCCAGGGCCACCAGCTCGAGGGCCCGTCGCTCGGCGGGGGGCCTGCCCACGAGCTCCCGCTTGATCACCTCGGTCAGCGGCAGCTCGGCGCTGGGGAACTCCCCCACGAGGATCCACACGCCCCGCCGCCGGACCAGGCTGTGGGTGCGGACGGCGCCCTCGATCAGCGCCTGCGCCATCATCGGGTTGCCCTCCGAGGCGCGCGCGAGGTAGCCGCCGACGCTGTGGAGGACCGGGCCGGCGAGGACGGTCTCGCACAGGTGCTGGATCTCCTCCTCGTCCATGGGCTCGATGTCGACCTGGTCGAGCAGTCCGTCGACGACGAGCTGGAGCAGGTCCGTCGGCAGGTCCGCCGACGTGCGGGCCAGCGCGACGAGGCGCAGCTGGCCGCCGGCCACGAGCTGTGCGATGAGTGCGGCGCTGCTCTCGTCGACGAACTGGGCGTCGTCCAGGACCAGCACGGGAACGTGGCCGGCGGCGTCCGGGTGGAACCGCGCGTTCAGCTGGCGCATCACCGCCACGGGCGAGTCGACGTCGCGCGCGCTCAGCCCACTCAGGTACGGGCCGAGGGCCCCGAAGGGCACGGTCGCGAGACTGCTCGTGGCCAGCACGGCGGAGAGCGGGAGCGCCCCGTCGAGCAGGTCCTGCACGCCCCGGCCGACCATGGTCTTGCCCATCCCGAGGGCGCCGCGCACGACGCTGCCCCCGCCGATCCCCGTCCGGAGCTGCTCCGCGATGCGTTCGGCGATGACCCGGCGGCTGCCCTGCAGCAGGGGCGAGACGTCGCTCACGAGGCGGACCGCGCGCGGTCGACGAGCGCGGCGAGTTCACCGCGTCCGGTGACGGGCAGCTTCTCGTAGATGTTGGCCAGGTGCCATTCGACCGTGCGCCGGGACAGGTGCAGGCGCCGGCCCAGTTCCTCGTTGGAGGCGCCGTCCGCCACGGCGACAGCGAGCTCCTGTTCCATCGGGGTGAGCACCTCGAGCCTCCGCGCGGCCGAGGCGGGGGTGGCCGTCCGCTGCTGGGCGCGCTGCAGCAGGGCCCGGGCCGCACGCCGGTCGGCCGCGGCGACAGGCTCCAGCGCGAGCACCCGGTCGGCGACCGCGGCGACGACGGCGTCCAGTTCGAGCCGCTCGGCCGTCTCCCCGACGGCGAGCAGCTCCGCCGGGTCGCCGCCGGCGATGCCCGCCGTCAGGTCGAGCGCCATCGCGGCGGCAGGCCCCTGCACACGCTCGGCGAGCCGGCGCGTCACGCGGGCCGCCTCCTCGTCCCCGGTCACGAGCGCGGTGACGGCCAGGTCGAAGGCCAGCTGCAGCAGTCCCTGCTCCTCCTCCGCCCGGGCCTGGTTCAGCATCGCGGCGGTCGCTGCGGCCCGGTCCTCCTCGAGCACGAGCCGCGTCGCGGAACGGAAGTAGTCGGCGTAGCGGCGCACCAGCCACTCCGGATTGCCCCGGTACGCGTCGAGCCGGGCGAGGAAGACGGCCGCTTCCTCGGGCAGGCCGATCCGGGCGCAGTTGTAGGCCGCCGCCCCCAGGGCGAGGGACAGCACCGGCGCCCTGCCGTCGACGGCCAACTGCGCGATGACGGGCCGCAGCGAGTCCAGCGCCCGGTCGTGGTGCCCCGTGAAGCTGTCGATCAACCCGTCCCACAGGCCCGCGAGCAGCACGATCGGGCCCGGCGTGGGGTCCGACTGTTCGAGGCCGCGGGCGACGAGCCGGCGCGAGTGCGGGAAGTCGACGGCCAGCATGCGGATGAAGAACTCGTGCTCCGTGAAGGCGAAGCGCGCCATCGGGGAGACCCCGTCGGGCGGGAAAGCGGCGCCCGTGGCCACGATCAGCCGGATGGCGTCCGTGGTGCGGCCGACGTGCGCCAGCGCCTCGGCGATCCATCCCAGCCGGGTGATGCAGTCGGCGGAGAGCACGGACCCGGCCTTCGGCAGGGCCGCGTCCACACCGTCGGGCAGGTGGGTGGCGACGATGTCCGCGTAGTGGCCCTGGTGGGCGGCGAGCTCGACCTCGGCGGTGACGATGCGCGAGAGCAGGCCCTCGTCGCCGGCGGCACGGGTGCGTGCGGCGATCAGCGCGGCGCCGGCGCGCTCGTAGCCGCCGGGCAGGCTCCGGAACACACTCTGCTCGGCGACGGCCAGCGCCACGGCCTCGGCGTCGGTCACCTCCACACCCCGGCGCGCCCAGGCGGTCAGCTCCTGCTCGGCGCGCCGGAAGTTGCCGGAGGCGCACAGCACGTCCAGCGTGATGACGAGGGCGTGCACGTCGTCCGCGGCGCGCGGGAAGCTCTCGACCAGGTGGGCGGCGCGGGCCGGGTCGAGCGCCTGCAGCGCGTACTCGGCGGCCGCGAGCACGTCCTCGGCGGCCACCGTCTCGTGGGCGTCGACCGCCCACTCGACCAGGCCGGCACGCGTGGCGACGGGCAGCGGCCGGTCCCCGACCGCCGCGAGCACCTCGCCGTGCAGCGCACGACGGCGCAGCAGCGGCATCTCCGCCCGGACGAGGTCACCGAGCGCGGGGTGCCGGAGGCGGACGGCCGGGGCACGCCGCTGGTCGACGAGCAGCAGGCGCTGGCTGAGCAGTTCGTCCAGGACGTCGTGCCCGGCGAGGTCGAGCAGCAGCGGCAGGGGCAGTTCCCTCACGCAGGCCAGGATGTCGACGATACGGCGGTGCTCCTCCCGCATGCCGAGGATGCGCTCGAGGGTGCGTCGGCGGCTCCGCTCGGCCTGACCGGTGACCTCCCGCAGCACCCAGATGCCGTCCTGGAGCACCAGCCGGTCCTCCGCGAGCAGACTCATCCGCATCATCTGCAGGTACCGGGGATTTCCCGCCGCGGCGTCCCAGATCGTGAAGGACGCCATCCGGGAGAGGACGCCGCCGAGTTCGTCGGCCAGCAGCAGGCCCGCGTCCTGCAGGCTCAGGGGTGAGAGATCGATGCGGTGCAGTCCGCCGGAGAAGACCAGGCGCTGCAGCACCGGGTCCAGCAGGTCCGCGTCGGGGGTGCACAGGACGAGGCGGACGACACCGCGGGCGCAGAGCTCGTTGAGGACGACGACGCTGCGGGCGTCGACGGCGTCGGCGTTGTCGACCCCGACGACGACGGGCCGGCCGGCCGCCCTGCCGCGCAGCAGCCGGGTGAGGCCGTCGACGACGAGGAACGGGTGGGTGAGCTCCGGCTCGGTCAGCTCGCTGACCAGAAGGCCGAGGGTCGCGTAGTCCGAGCCGGCGATCGCGACGCTGCCGCGGACCGTGAGCACCTCGGTGTCGGGAGCCAGGTCGTGGACGATCTGGCCGAGCAGAGCCGTCTTGCCGCTGCCGGCCTCGCCGACGACGAGGACCGAGCGCCCGTGGGCACCCCTCAGCTCGGTGAGGGCTGTGGCGATCTCCTGGTCGCGGCCGCGCAGGCGGGTCCGGTGATGGGGCACCACGAGGTCGAGCGGTCGATGACCCCCATCATCGCCGACGTGCGTACGGCCCATCCCCATGTACAGTGCCCCCGTTCGGCCACGAGATCCCCCCGATCCCGAGTCACGCACCCGTCATGACCCCACGTCATTGTGGGGTACTGACGAGTACGTCTGCGACTGGTCGTGATCATACACGGCAGCGCCCACACGTCCGCGGGCGGCCGCGAGCGTGACGCGCGAGCCCGCTCAGCGGGCGTGGAACCGCTGCTGAGCGGCGAGCAGCCCGTCGTCGACCACGGCCTCGACCGCGTCGGCGGCCGTGTCGACCAGCATCGGCAGCACGGTCTGCTCGCTCTTCGCGAAGTCGCTGAGCACGTGGTCCGCGGGGTCCCGACGGCCCGGCGGCCGCCCGATGCCGACGCGGACGCGGACGTAGTCCCGCGTGCCGATCGCCCGGGTGATGTCCTTGAGGCCGTTGTGGCCGCCCTCGGAGCCGCCGCGCTTGAGCCGGACGTCGTCGAAGGGGATGTCCAGCTCGTCGTGCACGACGATCAACTGGGCCGCGGTGATGCTGTAGTACTGCAGCAGCGCGGCGACGGGGCCACCCGAGGTGTTCATGTACACGGCCGGTTGCGCGAGCACGACCCGCGGGCCGCCGGGCCGCAGCCGGCCGGTGGCGACGGTGGCGCGGGCGCGGTGGTCGGTGCTGAAGCCGGCGCCGATGCGCCCGGCCAGCTCCTCGAGCACCATGGCCCCGACATTGTGACGGTGACGCGCGTAGCCGGGCCCGGGATTCCCGAGCCCGGCCACGAGCCAGGTGTCCGCGCTCACGCCTGGTGAGCGCCGGACGCGGTGGTGCTGGTGATCACTCGGCGGACTCGTCCGCGTCGGCCTCGCCCTCAGCGGCCTCACCCTCGGCGGCCTCACCCTCGGCGGCCTCCTCGGTCTCCGGCTCCTCGCCCAGGTCCTGGACGGTGGGCTCGGCGATGTTCACGAGCAGGGTCTCCGGGTCGGTGACCAGGGTGACGCCGGCGGGCAGCGCCAGGTCCGAGACGTACAGGTGGTCGCCGATCTCGCGGCCGGTGATGTCGGCCTCGAAGGACTCGGGGATCGCGGTGGCGTCGGCCTCGACGGAGACGCTGGTCTGGTCGAGGTTGACGTAGGCGTTGGGGTCGGCCTGCTCGCCGACCACGTGCACGAGCACGTCGACGGTGACCTTCTCGCCGCGGCGGACGCCCTGCAGGTCGATGTGCTCGATCAGCTGGGTGACGGGGTTGCGCTGCACGTCCTTGACCAGGGTCAGGTGGCTCTCGCCCTGCACGTCGATCTCGAGAAGCGCGTTGACGGTGCGCACGACCAGCATGGTCTGGTGACCGGGCAGGGTCACGTGCAGCGGCTCGGCGCCGTTGCTGTAGATGACGGCGGGGATCTCATTGTTGGCTCGGATGCGGCGGGCCGCACCCTTGCCGAACTCGGTGCGCGACGTGGCGGTCAGCGTCTTGGCTGCCATGGTGTCCTCCTGGAGGCGGTCGACGGTGGCCGCGGAGGTGTCCGCGGCCCGGGGCCTGCCAGACGGGGATCCCTGCTCTGCGGGCGATCAGTCTGCGCTGATCACCGAAAGCTGCCGGCCGGAATCCGGCCGGGGATGCCATGTCGTCGATCACGGAGCGGGTGCTCCCTCGCCTGGGCAACTTCACCAGTCTACCGGCTCGGCCGCGGGCGGTGAAACGGTGGGAGCGGAATAGTGCGGCAGAAGCGACGCCGCGGCAGGACGCCGGGCGTGCGATCCGGGAATGCAGAAGGGGAGCGCCGGTTCCCCGGCGCTCCCCTTCTGCTGTGCGATCGTGCGTCGCGTCAGTGGGCGACGCCGTCGAACAGACTGGTGACCGAGCCGTCGTCGAACACCTCGTGGATCGCCCGTGCCAGCAGCGGCGCGATCGAGAGCACGGTCAGGTTCGGGAACCGCTTCTCCGGGGGCACCGGCAGCGAATTCGTGACGATGACCTCGCGGGCCCCGCTCTCGGCCAGCCGGCGGGCGGCGGGGTCGGAGAACACGGCGTGGGTCGCGGCGATGATGACGTCACGCGCACCGGCCTGCTTGAGGACGTTGACGGCACCGGCGATCGTGCCGCCGGTGTCGATCATGTCGTCGATCAGCACGCAGGTGCGTCCTTCGATCTGGCCGACGACCTGCTTGGAGACGGCCTGGTTGGGCACGGTGATGTCGCGACTCTTGTGCACGAACGCCAGGGGCGCCCCGCCGAGCCGCTCGGCCCACTGCTCGGCCACGCGCACGCGACCGGTGTCCGGGGAGACGACCGTGACCTCGTCGACGTCGACCCGGGTGCGGACGTAGTCGGCCAGCAGCGGGATCGCCATCAGGTGGTCGACCGGACCGTCGAAGAAGCCCTGGATCTGCGCGGTGTGCAGGTCCACGCTCATGAGGCGGTCGGCGCCGGCCGTCCTGTACAGGTCGGAGACGAGGCGGGCGGAGATGGGCTCGCGGCCGCGGTGCTTCTTGTCCTGCCGGGCGTAGGGGTAGAACGGCGAGACGATCGTGATCCGCTTGGCGGAGGCCCGCTTGGCGGAGTCGATCATGATCAGCTGTTCCATCAGCCACTTGTTGATGGGGTACGGGTGCGCCTGCAGCACGAAGACGTCGCACCCACGGATGCTCTCCTCGAACCGCACGTAGATCTCGCCGTTCGCGAAGTCGTACGCGGAGGTCGGCAGCAGTTCGATGCCGAGTTCCTCGGCGACCTGCTCGGCCAGCTCGTGATGTGCGCGGCCGGCGATCAGCACCATCCGCTTCTCGCCCTGGACCTTGATGCCCGTCATGAAGGATCGCTTTCTGCCGTCGGTCGGTCGGTGGTGGAGTTCGATGCCGCGTCCGCGGCGGTTCCCGCCCGCTCGGCTGCCGCGGCGGCGGCGGTGCCGGCGCGGTTGGTGGTCACCCAGCCGTCGAGGTTGCGCTGGGGGGCGACGTTGATGGCGAGGGCACCGGCGGGAACGTCCTTGCGGATCACGGTACCGGCCCCGCTGTAGGCGCCGTCGCCGACGGTGACGGGCGCCACGTACATATTGTCGCTGCCCATCCGCACGTCCGAGCCGATGGTCGTGTGGTGCTTGTTGACGCCGTCGTAGTTGACGAAGACGCTGGCCGCGCCGATGTTCGAGTTGGTGCCGATGGTCGCGTCGCCCACGTAGCTCAGGTGCGGGACCTTCGAGCCGGCGCCGATCGTGGCGTTCTTCGTCTCGACGAACGTGCCGATCTTGCCGTCGGCGCCCAGGTCCGTGCCGGGCCGCAGGTAGGCGAAGGGGCCGACGGTGGCGCCGTCGCCGATCCGTGCGCCCGAACCGTGCGTGCGGACCACCGAGGCGTTCGCGCCGATGACGACGTCGGTCAGCGTCGTGTCGGGGCCGACCGTGGCGCCCGTGGCGACCGTCGTGCGCCCGTGCAGCTGGGTACCCGGGAGCACGGTCACGTCGGACCCGAACGTCACGTCGCGGTCGATCCACGTGGTGGCCGGATCCACGACGGTGACGCCGGCGCGCATCCAGGCCTCGACGGTGCGGCGGTTCAGCTCCGCGCCGACCGCGGCGAGCTGGACGCGGTCGTTGACGCCCTCGAGCTGCCACCGGTCGGGGCAGGTCAGCGCGGTCACCGGGACGCCCTCGGCCCGGGCCATGCCGATCACGTCGGTCAGGTACTTCTCGCGCTGGGCGTTCTCGGTGCTCAGCTGCGGCAGGACGCGGCGCAGCAGCGCGGCGTCGAACGCGTAGATGCCGGAGTTGACCTCGCGGATCGCGCGCTGCTCCTCGGTCGCGTCCTTGAACTCGACGATGCCGTCGACGGAACCGTCCGCGGCGCGCAGCACGCGGCCATAGGCCCCGGGCTCGTCGAGTTCGGTGGTCAGCAGGGTGACGCCGCCGGGCCGGTGCGCCGCGACGAGTTCGCCGAGCAGGTCGGTGGACAGCAGGGGCACGTCGCCGTAGGTGACGACGACGGTGCCCTCGACGTCACCCAGGGCCTCGATCGCGACCTCGACGGCGCGGCCGGTGCCGGGCACCTCGTCCTGGTCCACGATCACGGCGTCGGGGGCGACGACGGCGAGGTGCTCGACGACGACGTCGCGCTGGTGGCGGACGACGACCGCCAGCCGCTCGGGCTCCAGGCCTCCGGCCGCCCGCACGGCGTGGTCAACGAGGGACCGTCCGGCGATCTCGTGGAGGATCTTGGGCCGGGTTGACTTCATCCGGGTGCCGGCGCCGGCGGCCAGGACGATCACGGCGGTGGGACGGGTCCGGCCGGTATCGGGCTGCCGGTCACTGCTCACGGGATTCGTTCTCCTCGCATCGGGGTTCGGGTCGTTCCGCCCCTAGGACTCGAACCTAGACTCCACGGCTCCAAAGGCCGGGGTGCTGCCATTACACCAGGGCGGACCCGCCCGGTCTCACTGCGCCGGGCGACCCCCACAGTGTAGGTCCCGGCCGGAGGGGGTGGTGAATCGGCGGGCCGCCCCGTCGGGGTGCGCGGTCGCGGTCCGGCCGTGTCGGCGGGCTCCACGGAGGTGGTCCTGAGGGGGCGGCGTCGACGGTGCCGGACGGGGCGGTCCGGGCGTTGCGGCTCGCGCTCGCGCCTCAGACGTTCGGCGGGGTCGCGTGGTCGTCGCCCTCCGCCGCCGCCCGGGTGGCGTGGTCACCGGGCCGGCCGGCGACCAGTAAGGGCACCGGGACGCTGGCCGGGACGGCGTGGTGCAGGGCCGCGGCGGTCGCGCCGTCGGGGGCCACCACGTGGCCGTGCGACTGCAGCAGCAACCGCTGCACGCGGTTCCACCCGGTCACCGCGTCCTCACCCGCGGCCAGGCTCGTCGCCACGTCCCAGACGGCGCCGATGACGACGGGGCGACCGGCGCCGCCCGGCGCTGGATCAGCCGACCGGTCGCGGGTGGAGCCGGCGCGCTGCGAGGTCGCGGTGCGGCCGGAGGAGTCGTGTCCGCCGGAACTGACACCAGCGGCCCCGCCGGCACCGTCGGCGGCCTGAACGGCCGGGGACACCTGGGTGCCGGTGCCGTCGAACCCCGTGCCCGGTGCCGGACGCGGATCGGCGGGGCTTTCCTCGGCGTCGCCGAGCTGGTCGTGGAGCACGTCGATCAGGTCGATGACCTGCCCGATCCGGGGCACGGCCGGGGCGTTGCGCAGGACGGCCGCGACGTCGAGGGCGGCGGCACGGTCGGCGAGCATGCGCAGCCGGTCCACGGCATGGCCGCCGGCGGGGTCACCGGCGACGCGGGCGACCGTCTGCGCGGCGGTCAGCGTGAGGGTCAGGGATTCGGCGCCGACGTCGGCGGCGAGGTCGAGGTACTCGGCGACGTCCGCGGCGACGCCCTCGTCGGGCCGTTCCGCGAGCAGGTCGGCCGGCGCGGTCACGGTGATCAGGCGCAGGCCCGCCTCCCGCAGCCGTCGCCGGTAGTCGTCACGCACGCGGGAGCCGAGGTGGATGCCCAGGGCCTCCCCCGGGCCGGCCGCCAGCCCGATGACGGTGACGTCGTGCGCGCGGCACTGCTCGATCACCTCGTCGAGACCGGCCGCTCCGTCCACGAGCCAACCGGGTGCGGGTTCACCGGGCTCGATGCGCGGAGCGGCAGTCGTCATGCGCTCAGTCTTCCACGCCGCGCGAACAGCGCGGCGGCGGGCCACGCGTGCTCGCTGCACCGGCGGCTCCGGGCTCCGCCCGACTACCGGACCAGATACCCCCGGGGGTATAGTGATCGACGAGCGACACCACCGTCGCTCGAACCCGTGAACCACCGAACCCGTGAATCGTGGAGGAGAACCACCATGTGCCGAGCCGTGACCTGCAAGACCTGCGGAAAGACCACCTGGGCCGGATGCGGCCAGCACGTCGCCGACGTCAAGCGCTCGGTTCCCGCCGGCCAGTGGTGCAACGGCCACCCGAAGGAGCAGAAGGCGCCGGCCGAGGGCGGCCTGTTCGCGCGTCTCTTCGGACGGTGACCGACCACCGGCACGACGACGCGGCCGACCGGAGCCCCCGGCAGTTCTGGGAGCGCCGGTACCGCGACGAGCAGCGCGTGTGGTCCGGGCGCCCGAACCCGGCGGTGGTCGAGGCCGTCTCGCCCCTGTCGCCGGGCACGGCCCTGGATCTCGCGTGCGGTGAGGGCGCGGATGCGATCTGGCTCGCCGGCCTTGGCTGGACCGTGACCGGGGTCGACATCGCGCCGACCGCCGTCGACCGTGCCCGCCGCGCGGCGGAGGACCGGGGCCTGGGCGCCGTCGCCCGGTTCGTCGCGGCGGATCTGACCAAGTGGGAACCCGAGGGGCCGTACGACCTCGTGACGGCGAGCTTCCTGCACTCCCCCGTCGAGGTCCCGCGCACCGCGATCCTGCGGCGTGCGGCCGAGCACATCCGCGTCGGCGGTCATCTGCTGGTCGTCTCGCACGCGGCGCCCCCGCCGTGGTCGGGGCTCGCCCGGCAGCCCGGGCACCGTTTCCCCGGGCCGGAGCAGGAGTTCGCCGATCTCGAGCTGGGGCCCGCGTGGCGGATCGTCACCGCACGGACGAGCAGCCGCCCCGCGACCGGGCCCTCAGGAGAGTCCGCGGAGCTGCTCGACGGTGTGCTGCTCGCGCAACGCCGCTGAGGGCGTCGGCACTTCCCGTCAGAGGGACTCGCCGAGCTCGAGCCACCGTTCCTCGAGCTCGGCGGTCTCCTGCTCGAGCTCGTTGATCACCGCCATCTCCTTGTTCAGGCCGACGTAGTCCGCCTGGTCGTGGTCCGCGAGCGCGGTGCGACGCGTGGAGACCTGCTCGGCGAGCTTGCCGAGGCGCCGCTCGATCGCGGCGAGTTCCTTTTGCGCGGCCCGCAGGTCGGCGCCCGAGAGTCCACCGGTCGAGGAACCCGAGCCCGTGCCGTTCGATGAGCCGCTGTTCGAGCCGGCGTTGTGCGAGGAGCCGGACCCGGCCGCCTCCTGCGCGGTGCGCAGCCGGAGGTACTCGTCGACGCCGCCAGGCAGGTGCCGCAGCCGCCGGTCGAGGATCGCGTACTGCTGGTCGGTGACCCGCTCGAGGAAGTACCGGTCGTGGCTGACGACGATGAGGGTGCCCGGCCAGGAGTCGAGCAGGTCCTCCATCGCGGCGAGCATGTCCGTGTCCAGGTCGTTCGTCGGCTCGTCGAGGATCAGCACGTTGGGCTGCTCGAGCAGGATCAGCAGCAGCTGCAGCCGCCGCTTCTGCCCGCCGGAGAGGTCCTTGACCGGCGTCGAGAGCTGCGCCGAGGCGAAACCGAGCCGCTCGAGCAGCTGGCCGGGCGTCAGCTCCTGCGCCTTCGACCCGGTGCCGAGCGTGTAGGTGGAACGGAGCCGTGCGACGACGACGCGCACCGGGTCCGCGAGGTGCTCCTCGAGCTCGTCGAGCCGCTGGGTCAGGGTCGCGACGTTGACCGTCTTGCCCCGTTTGACCCGTCCCGACGTCGGGTCCACCGCGCCGTCCACCAGGCCCAGCAGCGTGGACTTGCCCGCACCGTTGACTCCGAGGATGCCCGTCCGCTCCCCCGGCGCGATCCGCCACTCGACCCGGTGCAGCACCTCCCGGTCCTCGTACGCGACGGAGACGTCGAGCAGGTCGACGACGTCCTTGCCCAGCCGCGAGACGGCCAGGGACTGCAGGTCGACGCGGTTGCGGATCTCAGGGACGTCGGCGATGAGGGCGTTGGCCGCGTCGATGCGGAACTTCGGCTTGGACGTGCGCGCGGGGGCGCCGCGGCGCAGCCACGCGAGCTCCTTGCGGGCCAGGTTCTGCCGCCGTGCCTCGGTCGCGGCGGCCTGCCGGTCCCGCTCGACGCGCTGGAGGATGTACGCCGCGTAGCCGCCCTCGAAGGGCTCGACGATGCGGTCGTGCACCTCCCAGGTCGCGTTGCACACCTCGTCGAGGAACCACCGGTCGTGGGTGACGACGAGCAGGCCGCCGGCGTTGGCGCTCCACCGCCGCTTGAGGTGCCCGGCGAGCCACGTGATGGCCTCCATGTCCAGGTGGTTGGTGGGCTCGTCGAGGGCGAGGATGTCGTGGTCCCCGCGCAGGAGCCGGGCCAGGGAGACACGGCGGCGCTGTCCGCCGGAGAGGGTGCCGAGCCGGGCGTCCCAGGGCAGGTCGCCCAGCAGGCCGGCGATGACGTCGCGGGTGCGGGCGTCGCCGGCCCACTCGTGCTCCGGCTCGTCGCCGACGACGGCGTGGCCGATCGTCTCGTCGTCGGGCAGGGTGTCGGCCTGTTCGAGGACGCCGATGCGGGTGCCGCCGCGGACCGTGACCCGGCCGCTGTCCGGCTCGCGCCGACGGGCGAGCATCGCCAGCAGGGAGGACTTGCCGTCGCCGTTGCGGCCGACGATGCCGATCCGGTCGCCCTCCTCGACCCCGAGGGTCACGGAGTCGAAGACGACCTTGGTCGGGTACTCGAGGTGGAGGGCCTCGGCCCCCAGAAGATGCGCCATATCCCTTCAAGGGTAGGCCGTGGAGCGACACGCCGACGACGCGCCGAACGGACCGACTCCTGGTCCGACCGGACGACCGGAAGCCCTCAGCCGCCGGTGCGGGAGAGGATCTGGGCGCCGCCGACCGGGCCGGTCACCGGCACTGCCGGGATGTCACGGTGGCCGAGACTCGTGGCGACCGCCTCGGCGTCGTCCTCGTCGATGCACAGCAGCGCGAGGGTGGGACCCGAGCCCGAGACGATCCCGGCCAGCGCGCCCGCGGCCAGTCCCTCGGCGAGGACGGGCCGCAGCTGGGGGGCCAGCGTGAGCGCGGGCTCCTGCAGGTCGTTGTGCAGGACGGCGGCCAGGCCGTGCGGATCGCCGGCGCGCAGGGCGTGCAGGACGTCGGCGGGCGGGGCGGGGACCGGGATGCGGTCGGGCCCGGCACCGCCGGCGACGGCCCGCCGGTGCTCGTCGAGGGCCGTGAAGGCCTGCGGCGTGGAGATGCCGAAGCGGGCCGGGACGAGCACCCAGTGGAACGGGACCGGGGCGAGCGCCGGCGTCAGCTCGGTGCCGGTGCCCAGGCCCACGGCGACGCCGCCGAGCAGGGCGAAGGGGACGTCGGCGCCGAGCTGCTCCCCGAGCCGGGCGAGGGCCCGGTGGCCGAGCGCGGTGCCGAGCAGCGCGTCGCACGCGACGAGGGCAGCGGCCGCGTCGGCCGATCCCCCGCCCATGCCGCCGGCGACGGGCACGGCCTTGCTCAGCTGCAGGTGGACGCCGCCGTCCCAGTCGGAGGAGGCCAGGACGAGGGCGGCGGCGCGGGCGGCGAGGTTGGTGGCGTCCCGCGGGATCGAGGCGAGCAGGTCGACGCCGGTGTCCAGCTGCCGTCGCGCCTGGCTGGCGAGCACGCTGCCGGGGGTGAACTCGACGGACAGGCTGATGCCGGGCTCGTCGGTCGCCGTCGCGGTGACGTGCTCGAGCAGGGAGACGGCCTGGTAGACGCTGGCCACCCGGTGGTAGCCGTCCGCACCGAGCGGGCCGACGAGGAACGAGACGTTGACCTTGCCGGGAGCGCTGACGGTGACCGAGCTGCGGGTTCCCGGCATGCTCACGCGTCCTGCTGCCGGTCGGGGTGGTGCTGGGCGAGCCGGGCGAACGCGCCGACGTCGAGGGTCTCGCCCCGGGCGGAGGGGTCGATGCCGGCGGCCCGCAGTGCGGTCTCGGCCGCCGCCGGGGAGCCGGCCCATCCGGCGAGCGCGGCGCGCAGGGTCTTGCGACGCTGGGCGAAGGCGGCGTCGATGGCGGCGAACACCTCGCGCCGCGTCGCCGTCGTCGCCGGGGAGGCCCGCCGGACGAAGGAGACGAGACCGGAGCTGATGCGCGGCGCCGGCCAGAAGACGTTGGCCCCGACGGTGCCCGCCCGGCGGACGTCCGCGTACCAGGCGGCCTTGGCCGAGGGCACCCCGTAGACGCGGCTGCCGGGCCCGGCGGCCAGGCGGTCCGCGACCTCCTCCTGCACCATGACGAGCCCGTGGGTGAGGGTCGGCACCGTCTCGAGCAGGTGCAGCAGCACGGGGACGGCGACGTTGTACGGCAGGTTCGCGACGAGGGCGGTGGGCCGGCCGGGCAGGCCGGTGACGGCGGCGGCGTCGGCGGTGACGACGGAGAGGGCGCCGGCGCGGTCCGGCCGGTACTGGCGCACGGTCGCGGGCAGCTGCCCGGCGAGGACGGGGTCGATCTCGACGGCGACGACGGCGGTCGCTGCGTCGAGCAGACCGAGCGTGAGCGAACCGAGGCCGGGGCCGACCTCGAGCACCGTCTCGTCCGGGGTGACGTTCGCGGCGGTGACGATGCGCCGGATCGTGTTGGGGTCGATGACGAAGTTCTGGCCGAGCGTCTTGGTCGGCTGGACGCCGGCCTGCTCGGCGAGCCGGCGGATCTGCGCCGCGCCCAGCAGGCCGGTGGTGGAGCCGGCCGCGGGCGCGGGCAGGTCAGCGGTCATGCAGTCATCGTAGCGACGCGGACGGACCCTTCCGCCCACCGGGTGGACGCGCGGCGTCACCCCAGCGTCGGCCGGGCGGCGCCGCTCAGGCGAGGGGGCCGACCAGGGCCGAGGCGACGCTGCCCGAGGCTCCGCCGGCGAGCGCCGTCCACGGGTCGATGCTGCCCGTCGCACCCCCGGTCGACCCCGTCGTCGGTTGCGGAGCGGGCGACGACGGGGCCGTCGGTTGCGGCGTCGGCAGCGACGGCGCGGGCACGGGCTGGGACGGTGCGGGCTGGGAGGGGGCGGGCGTACCCGTGCGCGATCCCATCCACGGCATCACGGCGTCGGCCTGGCTCGGCTCCTGCGCGCTCGGCGCCGGGACGGGCGCCAACGGCGCGGACTGGGCCGGAGCGGACGGCACCGGCGCGGCGTCCGACGGAGCCGCCGTGGGCTGGGCCGGCTCGGCCGGCGCAGGGGTCGCGGGAGCCGGGACGACACCGGCGGGTGCGGGCACCGCCGGGGCCGGGGCGCTCCCCGGGCCCGGGACCGCTCCGTCGGCCGGCGGCGCCTGACCGGGCCGGTCCAGGGTGCCGACCGAGAGGATCCGGGAGACCGGCTGCCGCACGGTCGTCGAGCCGACCAGCACCCGCCCGCGCGGCTGCCCGTCGACCATGCGCGTCGTGAAGGTGCGCACGATGACCCCGGGAACGCCCTCCCGCAGCACGACGCTCTCGCCCGCGTAGCGGGTGGGATCCTGCCGCACCTCGGTGCTGAACGGCACGTTCTCGCGCTCGTCGACGGTGGCGCCGGTGCCGATCCGGGTGACCGAGATGCGCAGCTGCGCGGTCGGTACGCTGCCGGGATCCGGGGCGACCTGGTCCCGCGGCCCGATCGTGATGCCCTGCTCGGTGATGGCCTGCCGGACGGTCGGGGCGGCGGTGCGCACGGTGCGGGTACGCCCGTCGGCGGTGATGGTCACGCGCTTGGGCGTCGCGATCGCCAGCGGCCGCGGCACCGTCGTCAGATCGCGGTCGTCGGGGACGGCGGCGCGGCTGCCGGCCGGCAGGGCCAGCGAGTGGATGAGCTCCCCCACCGTGTGCAGCGGGGTGGTCAGGTGGCGCGCCTGGCCGTCGATGAGCAGGTCCAGTTCCCTGGCCCGCGTGATGTGGATGGTGTCGTCGTCGCCCACCTGCTCGTCCAGGCCCGGGTCGACGGCGTCCTGCGCGCCCGTCGTCACGCCGGCCTGCGCGAGCACGTCCCCGACCCGCCCGGCACCCGACTGCACCGACGTGCTCGTCGGTGCGGCGGCGCCGTCGGACACCGTGATGGTGACGGTCCGGGCGGGCGCGGCGACGGCGAGGCCGACGGCACCGGCGACGGCCAGCACACCGACGAGGACGGCACCGAGAACCACTCCGGCGACCCGGCGAGGGCGCGGGCGAGGAAGGTCCGGGCGGATGATCACTGCAGGCCCCCAGGGCTTCGACGAGGACCCGCCGCCGGTCGCTCACCCGGGAGGGGCAGGGACGCGGCAACGGGACGGCGGTGGCCCGGACTGACGGGCGACCTCCATCGACCGTAACCGAATCGTGACCTGATGACCAACAGGACGTCGCCCGGAGACGTGCCGGGCGTGTCCTCGATCAGGCGGTGCGACCCGCGTCCGCCGCCACGGTCTCCGGGGCCCACGAGCCGTACACCCGTTCGGTGTTCTCGCGCAGTACCGTGCACAGCTCGGCGACGTCCATCGCCCGCGTCGCGGCCATCGACCGCACCGTGTACGGCACGAGATAACTGGCGTTCGGGCGCCCCCGGTGCGGGTGCGGCGTGAGGAACGGCGCGTCCGTCTCGACGAGCACGAGCTCGGGCCGCGCGACCCGCAGCGCCTCCCGCTGGGCGTCGGCGTTGCCGAACGAGACGGTCCCCGAGAAGGACATGTACCAATCCCGCTCGTTGCACAGCCGCGCGAGCTCGCCGTCGCCCGAGAAGCTGTGGAAGACGACGGCGCGCGGCTGCGGCTCCTGCTGCAGGATGGCGACGACGTCGTGGTGGGCGTCCCGGTCGTGGATCTGCAGGGCCTTGCCGAGCCGGCACGCGAGGTCCAGGTGCCGGCGGAACGACTCGTGCTGCGGGCCGGCATCCTCGCGCGGTGTGCGGAAGTAGTCCAGGCCCGTCTCCCCGATCGCCCGGACCCGCGGGTGGGCCGCGAGCGCCTCGATCTCGGCCAGGGCGGCCTCCAGTTCGCCGCGCGCGGCGTACCGGACGGCCTCGTTCGGGTGGATCGCGACGGCGCCGAGCAGGCGCGGGTCCCGTTCGATCGCGGCGACGGTGAAGCGGGAGGACTCGAGGTCGCACCCGACCTGCACCGCCCCGGCGATGCCGACCCGTTCGGCGGCGTCGAGCGCGTCGGGCACGTCGACCTCGACGAGCCCGTCGTGGAAGTCCAGGTGGGTGTGGTTGTCCATCACCGGCAGCGGCAGCGGCTCGGGCGCCGGCGGGTACGTCAGCCGGCGGGACCGGCCGTTCTCCCCCGTCGCACTGCGCCGCCGGCCGGGGTCGGCGTCCGGCGCTGCCGAGTCGGTCGCTGCGTCCGTCGCGTGGTTCGTCTGCGGGGTCCGGTACTCGGGCGGTGCCTCCGGCGCGGTCGGGCGGACGTCGGCGTCAGAGGAGGACATGTGTCCAGCGTAGTCAGGGCGGCGTTGGGTACGCTGGACGGATCGCGGTAGCGCACGCCCGCCGGGCAGTGCGGCCACCGCACCGTGATGGACGGAGAGTTCATGGCCACAGATCCGGGCACCACGGCCGGCCTGGCGGAGGCGCCGTTCGCGGCTCTGACCACGGCGGTCCTCGACGCGATCGGCACGGTGATCGACGGCAAGGCCGAAGCGGCCCGCACCGCGCTGACGGTCCTGCTCGCGGAGGGTCACCTGCTGCTGGAGGACGTGCCCGGGGTGGGCAAGACCCTCCTGGCCCGCTCCCTCGCCCGGACGATCGACGCGACCGTCAACCGGATCCAGTTCACGCCGGACCTGTTGCCCTCGGACGTGACCGGGGTGGCGATCTTCGACCAGCGCACGACCGCCTTCGAGTTCCGTCCCGGTCCCGTGTTCGCCCACCTCGTGATCGCCGACGAGATCAACCGGGCGTCCGCGAAGACGCAGTCCGCGATGCTCGAGTGCATGGAGGAGCGGCAGGTCACGGCCGACGGCATCACCCACCTGCTGCCCGAGCCGTTCATGGTCGTCGCGACGCAGAACCCCCTCGAGATGGAGGGCACCTACGCGCTGCCCGAGGCGCAGCGCGACCGGTTCATGGCGCGGGTGGCGCTCGGGTACCCGGACGAGAACGCCGAGATCACGATGCTGCGCACCCACCAGGCCGCCTCGCCGCTGGACGACCTGCGCCCCGTGATCGGCCTCGACGAGGTGGCATCCCTCATCCGCCAGGTGCGCGCCGTCTACGTCTCCGACGCGGTGCACGCCTACGTGGTGCGGATCGGCACCGCGACCCGCACGCACGCGGGCCTGGCGCTCGGCGCGAGCCCCCGTGCGCTGCTGCAACTGCTGCGGGCCTCGAAGGCGGAGGCCGCGCTCTCGGGCCGGGACTACGTGCTGCCCGACGACGTCGCCCGTCTCGCCCCGACCGTCCTGGCGCACCGCCTCGTGCCGGTGCGCCGGTCCTCCGACCCCGACGCCGCCGTGGCCGACGCCCTGGACTCCATCCTCGCGTCCGTGCCGGTCGAGTCGGGGCGAGGCTGACGACCGCACGGGACGGACGGGAAGGGACGGCGGCCATGTACCGCGACGCCACCGCACGAGGATCCCGGGGCGGATCCTCCCGGGGCCGCGGACGGCACGGCGACGGTCCGCGCGACCGGGCGCGCACGGCGGCCTCGGCCCGGCCCGCCCGCACCTCCGGCACCGCCGAGGAGGCCCGCTGGCCCCTGACCCGGCGCGGGTGGAGCTTCCTGGCCGTCGCCGTCGTGGCGCTGCTGGCCGCGCAGGTGCTGGGCCGGCGCGACCTGCTCTCCCTCGGCGTCTTCCTCGCCCTGCTGCCCGCCGCGGGCCTGCTGTACCTGCGCTGGTCCCGGCCCGTGCTGACCGCGCGGCGCTGGTTCGAGCCCGAGCAGGCCGAGGTCGGCCGGCCCGTGCGCGTGCACCTGGCCGTCGACGGCACCGTCAACGGCGTGCAGGCGCTCGCGCAGGAGGACGTCGACCCGGCCCTGGGCACCGCGCTGCGGTTCCGCGTCCCCGAGCCGGGCCAGGTGCCGGCCGGCGACGGGCCGCGCACCCGGCGCGTGCGCGGCCGTTACCGCTACGAGCTGCACCCCACCCGGCGCGGCGTCTACACCGCCGGGCCGCTGCGGCTGCGTCGCCAGGACCCCTTCGGCATGACCGCGCGGCAGGTGCTCACGGGCGAGGCCGACGTCGTGGTCGTCCGACCCCGGCTCGTCGACCTGCGCGGCGGGCAGGACGAGGGCTGGCGCGACGTGCGGGGCCTGAGCCCGGCCGTGCGGACCACCGCGCAGTCCGACATCGACGTCAGTACGCGCGACTACCACCCGGGCGACCCGATCCGCCGCGTGCACTGGCCGGCGAGCGCCCGGCACGGCAAGCTCATGGTGCGCCAGGAGCTGAGCACGACGACGCCGCCCGCGGTGCTGTTGATCGACGACCGGCTCGGCGCGCACCTGTCCCGCACGGGCGCCGCGTTCGCCCCGTCGGCGTCCAGCGGTGAGCTGGTGACCAGTGACGGGTTCGAGCTGCTCGTCAGCCTCGGCCTGTCCGTCGCGTCGGAGCTGAGCCGCGTGGGCGCCGACGTCGTCGTCCGCGCCGCCGACGGGCGCCCGCTGCTCGAGGCGAGCCCCACGGCGGTCGACGGAGCGCAGGAGCTGTTCGCCCGCACCGCGGGCATCGACGACCTCGCCGAGGGTCTGGCCGGCCTGTCGCTGCGCGCCGGCGGGCGCGACGACGGCGCGGGCGCGCGGCGGTCCTTCCCGCGCCGGGGCACGCGGCGCGGCGGCCCCGGCAGGACGGCCACCGACGCCAGTGCCGTGTTCGACCCGGCCGTGCTGCGGGGGCTGCCCCACGACGTGCCGGACGGGGACCTCTTCGTCCTCGCCGGCGAGCTCACCGACGCCGAGGCGGCGCGGCTGGCCGCCCTCGCCGGCTCGGTCGCGGCGGCGCACGTCGTCCTCGTCGTGCCGCGGCCCGACGCGGCGACCCGCACCCTGGACCGGTTGCGCGACGCCGGCTGGGCGGCCGTCGCCGTCGACCGGCACGAGACCGTCCGCTCCACGTGGCAGGCGCTCACCCACGAGCACGCCTCCCGCCCGGCCCAGCGGCACCCGCTGACCACCGGCCCCGTCGACACCCCCCTCCCCGGACCGGCCCCCACCAGCAGCCGGCCCGGCGGGCACTCCGCATCCCGAGGATCCACCCGATGACCGTCACCGACACCCGTCCCGCGTCACCACCACCGGGACGCGCCGACAACGGCAGCTCCTCCGTCAGGAATCGGGGCGGCGGCCGGGCCGGGCGCCTCGACCTCCTCGGCGTCGTGCCCTCCCTCGTCGTGCTGGCCGCCGTCGCCCTGACCCTGCCCCCGATCACCGGTGTGCTGCTCGGCAACGCCTGGATGGTGCCGGTACTCGTGTGCACGGCGGTCGCGCTCCTGCCGGTCGCCCTGCTGCGGGCGGTCCGGGCGCCCGAGGGCCTGCTCACCGTCGCGGGGGCCGTGGTGCTCGTCGCCGCCGTCACCGCCGTCTACTTCCCGGCCACGGCGGTGCTCGGCGTCGTCCCGACGACGGGGACGCTCACCGCCGCCGCCGACGCCCTCACGGCGACGTCGGACCTGATCCGCACCTCGGTGATCCCGGTCGAGGCCGACACCGGCACCCTCATGCTGCTCTCGATCGCGGCGGGCCTCATCGCGCTCGTCGTCGAGGCGCTCGTCTTCAGCCTGCGGATGCCCGCGCTCGGGGGCGTGCCGCTCATCGCGCTGCTGCTCGTGCCCGCGCTGATGCGCCCCGACAGCATCGGCGTGCTCGGCTTCGCCGGGGCGGCGGTCGGCTACCTGCTGGTGCTCGCCGGCGGGCACGCGTGGGCGCTGCGCCGGTCCTCGGAGGCGTCGGCCGCCCCCTTCCCCGCTCCCTCTCCGGCGTCCGGACCCGTTTCTGGTCGTGCCGTCACCGCGCGGTCGACCCGGCAGGCCGACACCCTGGACTCCGCACCGGCGGGCTGGGTCTCGACGGCCGTCCTGTGCGTCGTCGTGCTCGTCGCCTCCCTCGCCGTGCCGGCCGCCATCCCCGGCTTCAGCACGGGCCTCTTCCCGCACGGATCCCGGCTCCGGCTCGTCGACCCCGACGACCGGGTCAGCCCGCTGATCCGGCTCGGCGACGACCTCAAGGCGCCCCAGGCCGGCCGCGGCGAGCTGCGGTACTCCACGACCGCCGACACGCCCCTGTACCTGCGGATGTCCACGATCACCGACCTGGACGGGTCGCAGTGGGGACCGGACCAGAACCCGGACTCCTACGAGACGCTGCGCAACACCATCGCGGACAGCCCCACCACGACCGGGCGCACGGACTACGCCCGCGTGCAGACCACGGGGTACTCGATGCCGTGGCTCCCGGTCCCGCAGAACGCCCGCTTCATCGGCACGAACGACGCCCGGTGGGTGGTCGATCCGGGCACCGGAGACGTGCGGACGGCCGACGGCCACGGCTACTCCTCCGCCGAGTACGTCACCCAGCTGATCACGCCGCAGCTGACCCGGCAGGCCCTGCTCGACTCCCCCAACCGGGTGCCGGCGTCGATGGCGTCGAGCCTGCAGCTGCCGAACCGGATGCCCGCGGTGATCACGGAGACCGCGGACCGGATCGCGGCGACCAGCCCGGACCACTTCGCGCGGGCCCTGGCCATCCAGCAGTTCCTGCGCGGCGGCTCCTTCACGTACTCGCTCGATGCGCCGGGCCGCAACGGGTACGACGGCACCGGGATCCGGATCGTCGGGGAGTTCCTGACCCAGCGCGAGGGCTACTGCGTGCACTTCGCGTCCACGATGGCCGTGCTCGCCCGGGTGATGGGGATCCCGAGCCGCATCGTCGTCGGGCTCGCGCCGGGACGGGCCGCGGACGGGCCGGTCGGCGACGCCACCCGGGCCCCGCGAGGGCAGCAGTGGCAGACCTTCTCCTCCGACTCCCGGGACGCGCACGCGTGGCCGGAGCTCTGGTTCGAGAACTACGGGTGGGTGCCGTTCGAGCCGACGCCCGGGCGCGGTGTGCTGCCCGGGTACACCGTGACGCCGGGCAGCACGTCGTCCACCGCCCCGAACAGCAGCGAGGCGGACCCGCGGCAGCAGGCCGGGGCGCCCGCGTCGGCGGCGCCGGAGAGCGCACCGGCCACCACGGCCCCGGGCACGGCGACCACGCAGGCGACCCGGGCCAGCTCGCCGTGGCTGGTCGGCCTGTCCCTCGGGATCGTCGCCCTCGTCGCGGTGCTCCTCGTCCCGGCGCTGCTGCGGGCGGGCCGCCGCCGGCGACGGCTGGATGCGGTGCGCGACGCCGACAGCGGGTCCGCCGCCCTCACGGCCTGGCAGGAGGTCCTGGACACGGCCGTCGACGTCGGGCGCGGGCCGGGCGCCCACGAGACACCGCGAGGCTTCCTGGCCCGGCTCGGGCAGGAGAGCTCCGTCGCCCTGCCTGAGGCCGCGGCCGAACGCCTCGTCGGCGCGGTGGAGCGGGCCCGGTACGGCCCGCCGGTGCTCGCGGGCGCCGGGTCGGCGTCCGGGGCGTCGCTCCGCGTGGTGGACGGTGCCGGCTCCCGCCCCGGGGACGACGCCGGGCGGGTGCAGGTCGCCGACGTCGAGACCATCCGTGCGGCCCTGCTGCAGCCGCTCTCCCGGCCCGCCCGGTGGTGGGCGCACCTGGCGCCGCGGTCGCTGGTCACCCGGTCGGCGGCACGACCCCCGTCCGGCCGGTCCTCGTCCTGGCGACCCCTGTCCGCGCGCATTCTCACCCACCGCGCCCGATTGGGCCGCTCGCGATCGCGGCCGGACGACCGGCACGACGGCTGACCGGCCCGAATCCGTCCCCAGTAGAGGCCCCCGACGACGAACGGCGCCCCACCCGGATCGGGTGGGGCGCCGTCGTCGGTCGGTCGTGCTCCCGTTCGTCGCGGAACGGGCGCTCGGGCCGGGCCTCAGGCCTGGTCGGCCCAGGGGTCGGCGATGCCGACGTACTGGGTGGAGAGGTACTCGGAGAGACCCTCGGTGCCGCCCTCGCGGCCCATGCCGGACTGCTTGACGCCGCCGAACGGTGCCGCGGCGTTGGAGATGACGCCGGCGTTCAGGCCGAGCAGGCCGACCTCGAGTCGCTCGCCGATCCGCAGGCCGCGGTTGATGTCCTTGGTGAAGACGTAGGCGGCGAGCCCGTACTCGGTGGCGTTGGCCAGCCGGACGGCCTCGTTCTCGTCGTCGAACACGGTGATCGGCGCGACCGGGCCGAAGATCTCCTCGGACAGGATCCGGTTGCCGGCGGGGACGTCCGCGAGCACGGTCGGCTGGTAGAAGTAGCCCTCGCCCTCCGCGGGGGCGCCACCGACGAGGGGCTTCGCGCCGTCCTGCACCGCAGCCGTGACCAGCTCGTGCACCTTGTCCCGGCTCTTGGCGTCGATGAGCGGGCCGACGTTGGTCGTCTCCTCGGTGCCGCGACCCAGCTTGAGGGCCTTCATCTTCTCGGCGAAGGCGGCGCTGAACTGCTCGGCGACGTCGCGGTGCACGAGGAACCGGTTGGCCGCGGTGCAGGCCTCGCCCATGTTGCGCATCTTGGCGGCCATCGCGCCCTCGACGGCGGCGTCGATGTCGGCGTCCTCGAAGACCAGGAACGGGGCGTTGCCGCCGAGCTCCATCGAGGTGCGCAGCACGGTCTCGGACGCGTCCGCGAGCAGGCGGCGGCCCACCGGCGTCGAGCCGGTGAAGGAGATCTTGCGCAGCCGGTCGTCCTTGATCAGCGGGCCGGTCACCTTGCCGGCGCTGGTCGTCGAGACGACGTTCAGCACGCCCTCCGGAAGGCCGGCGTCCATCAGCACCTGCGCGAACAGCTGCGAGGTGAGCGGGGTGAGGGCGGCGGGCTTGAGCACCATGGTGCAGCCGGCGGCGATCGCGGGAGCGATCTTGCGGGTGGCCATCGCCAGCGGGAAGTTCCACGGGGTGATGAGCAGGCACGGGCCGACCGGCTTCTTCATGGTCAGCACCCGCAGCTTGCCCTCCGGCGAGGAGGAGTAGCGGCCGAACGCGCGCACGGCCTCCTCGGAGAACCAGCGCAGGAACTCGGCGCCGTAGGTGACCTCGCCCTTGGCCTCGGCGACGGGCTTGCCCATCTCGAGGCTCATCAGCAGGGCGAACTCGTCGGCACGCGCGGTGACGGCGTCGAACGCGCGGCGCAGGATCTCGCCACGCTCGCGCGGGGCGGTGCGGCCCCAGCTCTCCTGGGCGGCGACGGCGGCGTCGAGGGCGGCCTTGCCGTCCTCGGGGCTCGCGTCGGCGATGGTCAGCAGGGTCCGGCCGGTGGCGGGATCCTCGACGTCGAAGGTGGCGCCGCCGGTGGCCTCGCGCCACTGGCCGCCGATGAGCAGCTCGGTGGGGACCCGGTCGAGCAGTTCCTTCTCACGGTCGGCGATGGTGGCGACCACGGCATTCTCCTTCGTGTCGGGTGAGGTTGAGGGGGGACCGGAGGCCCGGTACGGGCAGGCGGTCTTCGTGATCCACGCTACGGCCGGGACGGGGTGCTGTCCATGTGCATCCGGTCGCCCGGACGGGGTCTTCTGGTGCGAGTGCACCATCAGCTGGAGGGCTGACGCAGCGCTGCCTCGTAGAGGTCGCGGCGGCTCAACCCGGTGCTCGCGGCGACCTGCGCGGCGGCGTCCTTGAGCCGCGTCCCGGCCGAGCGCAGCGCCGTCACCTCGGCGAGGGCGTCCTCGAGCGAGAGGGCCGGGGCGGTGGGCGCACCGGCGACGACGACGACGATCTCCCCGCGCGGCGGGTCCTCCCGGGTGCCGGTCAGCAGGCCGCCGAGCGAACCACGCCGTACCTCCTCGTGCAGCTTCGTCAGCTCCCGGGCCAGAGCGGCCTCACGGTCCGGCCCGAACGCCTCGGCCAGGGCGGCGAGCATCGCCTCGACGCGATGGGGGGCCTCGAAGAAGACCATGGTGCGGGGCTCGGCGGCGAGCTCGGCCAGCCGGGTGGCACGCTCCCCCGTCTTGCGCGGCAGGAAGCCCTCGAAGCAGAACCGGTCCGTGGGCAGCCCGGACAGGGCGAGGGCGGCAAGCACCGCGGACGGGCCGGGGGCGACGGTCACCGGGACGTCCTCGCGGACGGCGGCGCTGACGAGCCGGAACCCGGGGTCGGAGACGGCGGGCATGCCGGCGTCGGTGACGATGACGACGGTCGCGCCGGACCGGGCGGCCTCGAGCAGTTCGGGCGTGCGGCTGGCCTCGTTGTGCTCGTGATAGCTGGTCACGGAGCCGGTCGTGGTGATGCCGAGGCCCTGCAGGAGGCGGTGCAGACGGCGGGTGTCCTCCGCGGCGACGACGTCGGCGGTGGCGAGCAGGTCGCGGAGCCGGTCGGTCGCGTCGCCGAGGTTGCCGATCGGTGTCGCCGCCAGGACGATGCTGCCCGGGCTCGTTCCCCCGCCGTCGCCGATGCCCTCACGCTGCTCCACACCGTCGAGGGTACCCGCGCGGCTGCGCCGGAGTGGTGGCGGGGCCGGCGGCGGCTCGCTCCTGCACCCGGTCCCCCGACACGCCGACGTTGCCGGGGACAGGACGCCAGGTCCCACCCGAGTCCGGCGTTTCCCGGGACCGGGTACGCGGCGTGCACCACGTGCACTCCTGTCCCGTCGACCACGGTTGTTTCTCGGGACGGGGCGCAGCTCGAGATGGCCGAGCCCCCGTGACCCGCGTGTCACTCCGTTGTTCCCGTCATGACACCGTTTCCCGTCATGCCCCGGTCCACCTGTGACACCGTCGACTTGTCACAACACCGCTGCCGACGTGACAGCGTGGACGGTCATGTCGACGGTTCCGGCGTGACAGCGTGTCCGTCATGACGACGGAACAGTCACCGGGATGGCGTCGGCTGGACAGCCGGCTCGTCCACGACGGCCGGATGCGGGTCGTCCGGCACGGGGTGCAGTTGCCCACCGGCGAACGCATCGACTTCGAGGTCGACGAGAGCGTGCCGGCCGCGGCGGCGACGCTGGTCCTCGACGGCGCCGACGTGCTGCTGACGCGACAGTTCCGGTACCCGATCGGACGGACGATCCTCGATCTTCCCGGCGGCGGCGTCGAACCGGGCGAGAGTCCGGAGTCGGCGGCCCGGCGGGAGATGATCGAGGAGATCGGCCGGATCCCGCTCGACCTCGTCCCGTTGCACCGGTACTTCGCCAATCCCGGCCGCGCCCGGTGGGCCGTCCACCTCTTCTTCTGCACCGCGACGGCCGGCACACGGGCCGGGGATGGACCGGACACCGGATCGACGACGACGGAGCGGGGCGCGACGGCCGGCACCGAGCCCTCCGAACAGGTCCAGCTCGCCCGCGTCCCCCTCGTCGAGCTCGACGACATGATCACGACCGGGCAGATCGTCGACCCCTCGCTGCTGGTGGCACGGCTGATGGCCGCCGCGACCGGGCGCTTGCCCGCCGTCGGAACCCGCCTCACCTGACTCCCGGCGCCGCATCCACGGCATCGCCCGGCGCCGCATCACCTCTCCACGGGCGGAGCCTCACCCTGGATCCCGCAACACGCCGTCGCCCGCGGGGACATGACGCCCGATCCCACCGTTTCCCGGCGTGTCCCGGGACCGGGCACGAGCCGACACGACACCCGCGGCGCCACTCGGCCACCCCGGACGACCCCGGCCACGACACCCCCGCGACACCGGCCCTCACCCGCCCGGGCAGCACAGGACCGGCCCGTAGCATGGACGGGTGAGCCACCCTGCGAGTCCGACCGAGACCGATCCCGCGTCGACTCGCCCGGCATCCACGGCCGCCCCTGGCACCCCCGCCGCACTCGGCCGCATCCTCCGACGGCGCGTCCTGGCGCCCGGTGAGGCGCTGACGTTCGCCGCCCTCAAGCTCCGCCTCATCGGCCTGCCCACGGGCCTCGGCTCGACCGGTCTCGGGGCGGCCGGGTGGGCGCTCATCGCCGTCGCCGCCGTCCTCGGCGGTCTGCTCCGCTTCGTCCGCCTCGGCGACCCGCACGCCCTCGTCTTCGACGAGACGTACTACGTCAAGGACGCGTACTCGATGCTGCAGAGCGGGTACGAGCGGAGCTGGCCGGACAACGCCAACCCGGCGTTCATCGCCGGTCACCCGCAGCTGCAGAACACTCCGGAATACGTCGTCCACCCGCCCGTCGGCAAGTGGCTGATCGCCTTCGGCATGTGGCTCTTCGGCTCCGACAACGGGTTCGGCTGGCGGTTCAGCGCCGCTGCGATCGGCACCCTGAGCATCGTGCTGATCGGGCTCGCCGCGTGGCTGCTGTTCCGCTCCCGGGTCCTCGCCGGCCTCGCCGCGCTGCTGCTGGCCATCGACGGCCACCACCTCGTCATGTCCCGCACCGGGCTGCTCGACATCTTCCTCTCCTTCTTCCTGCTCGCCGCCTTCGTCGCCCTGCTGCTGGACCGCGACGACGGGCGACGACGGCTCGCCCGCCGGCTCTCCGACGCTGCCGCGGACGGCCTGGGCACCGTGACCGCCGGCCGTCCCGCCCTGCTCGAGACAGGGCCCTTCCTGGGGCTGCGGCCGTGGCGCCTGCTCGCGGGCATCCTGATCGGCCTGGCGCTCGGCACCAAGTGGTCCGCCCTGTCCTTCGTCGTCGTCTTCGGCCTCATGACCCTGCTCTGGGACCTGAACGCGCGCCGTCTCGCGGGCATCCAGCACTGGATCCGGGCGGGCATCGTCAAGGACGGCCTGCTCGCGTTCGTCGCCATCGTGCCCGTCGCCGCCGTCACCTACCTGTTCACGTGGACCGGCTGGTTCCTCTCCGGCGACGCATGGGACCGCCAGTGGGCGGCGCAGAACCCGTCGACGACGTGGAGCTGGATCCCGGCGTCGCTGCGGTCGCTGTGGCATTACCACCTCACCGCCTATCAGTTCCACCAGGGGCTCAGCGCCGAGCACCCCTACCAGGCGAGCGCCTGGACGTGGCTCGTGATGGGCCGGCCGACGTCGTTCTACTACGAGTCCCCGACCGGGCCCGTGAGCGGCTGCGACGTGCAGAATTGTTCCTCGGCCATCCTCTCGGTGGGCAACCCGCTGATCTGGTGGACGGCGGCGCTGGCACTCATCGTGCTGCTGTTCTGGTGGATCGGACGGCGTGACTGGCGCGCCGGCGCCATCCTGGCGGGCGTCGCGGCCGGATACCTGCCGTGGTTCCTCTACCCCGAGCGGACGACGTTCTTCTTCTACGCCGTCTCCTTCGAACCGTTCCTCGTGCTCGGCCTGACCATGGTCGCCGGACGGGTGCTCGCGACGCCGCGAACCGCCGATGACGGCACGGTTCCGGCAGCTCGCCGCCGGTGGGGCATAGTGGTGATCGGGGTGTTCGTGGCGGCCGCGCTGCTGCTCACCGCGTTCTTCCTGCCCATCTGGACGGCCGAGGTGATCCCCTACGAGCAATGGCGGCTGCGCATGTGGATGCCCAGCTGGATCTGAAAGCGAGCGTGTCCGGGTGACCCACCCCCTCCACCCCTTCAAGGAAGCGAGCACGGAGCTCCTCGTCACGGTGGACCGCCAGTCCAACACCACCGACCTGCTGGCCCAGTTGGTGCGTCGCAGCCCCTGGACTCCCCTGTACGCGGTGCGCTCCGACGACGGCTGGACCGACGTCACGGCCGGCGAGTTCGAGGACCAGGTCAAGGTCCTCGCCCGGGGGCTGATCGCCTCGGGGCTGAAGCCCTCGGACCCGGTCGCGGTGTTCTCCCCCACCAGCTACTCGTGGACGCTGGTCGACTTCGCCATCTGGTACGCGGGCGGCGTCACCGTGCCGATCTACGAGACGTCCTCCCCCGCCCAGATCGCGTGGATCCTGGCCGACTCCGGCGCCCGGCACGTGTTCGTCGCCGACGGCGCCCGGCGCCGCATGGTGCAGACCGCCGCCGAGGAGGCCGGCTGCAGCCCGAGCGTGTGGCTGATGACCGACGAGGGCTACGGCCCGGACTTCTCGGACCTGCGCCTGCTCGGGGAATCCGTGACGGACTCGCTGCTCGAGGCGCACCGGGCGAGCAACACCCTGGACACCGCCGCGTCGCTGGTCTACACCTCGGGCACCACCGGCCGGCCCCGTGGCTGCATCATCACGCACGGCAACTTCAGCATCCTGGCCCGCAACACCATCCCGGTGCTCCAGGACGTGATCGGTGAGAACGGCCGGACCCTGATGTTCCTGCCGCTCGCGCACGTGCTCGCCCGCGCCGTGCAGGTGATGTGCCTCGTCGGACGGGTCCAGATCGCCCATGTGAGCAACACCGGCACCCTGATGCGCGACGTCGAGACCTTCGCGCCGACCTTCCTGCTGGGTGTCCCGCGCATCTTCGAGAAGATCTTCGCCGCGACGCAGCGCCGGGCGGAGAACACCGGGCTCGGCAAGCCGTTCGCGGCGGCCGTGCGTACCGCCGTGCGCTGGTCCGAGCTCGAGCAGGAGCGGGCCTGGTACCGCGGCCCCGCCTCGGCGGCTCCCCGCATCCCCCTGCGACTGCGCGCGGAACACTCCCTCTACGACTCCCTGTTCTACCGGCGGCTGCGCACGGCGCTCGGCGGTTCCCTCAGCTACGCCATCTGCGGGGCCAGCGCCCTGGACCCGCAGCTGACCCACTTCTTCCGCGGCGCCGGCATCACCGTGCTGGAGGGCTACGGCCTCACGGAGACGACGGCGCCGGCGGCCGTGAACGTGCCGAGCAGCACCAAGGTCGGCACGGTCGGCATCCCGCTGCCGGGCACCACGGTGCGCATCGCCGACGACGGCGAGATCCTGATCCGCGGCGTGGGCGTCTTCGCCGGCTACCACCGGGGCGCCCCGGTGCGGCACGACGACGAGGACGACCCGGCCGGCTCCGGTCCGTCGACCGGTCCCGCTGCGGCCGAGCTGACCCTGGTGGACGCGTCCACGCCGGACCTGACGGTCGTCGACGAACTGCCGACGGACGGCTTCCTGCACACCGGTGACCTCGGCCGGATCGACGACGACGGCTTCCTCACCATCACCGGCCGGCTCAAGGACCTCATCGTGACCGCGGGCGGCAAGAACGTGGCCCCTGCGCCGCTCGAGGAGGTTCTGCGCCGCGACCCGCTGATCGACCAGGCCGTCGTCGTCGGCGATGACCGGAAGTACGTCGCGGCCCTGCTGACCCTCGACGAGGAGGAGCTCGCGGTCTTCGCCTCCCGGCACGGCCTGGGCACCCTCACGCTCGCCGAGGCGGCGGAGAACCCGCAGGTGCGCGAGCACCTGCAGCGGGCCGTGGACACGGCGAACAGCGCGGTGTCCCGCGCCGAGAGCATCCGGCGCTTCGCGGTGCTGCCGACCGAGCTCACGCTCGAGTCCGGGCACCTCAGCGAGAGCCTGAAGGTCAAGCGGCACGTCGTCACCGCGGACTTCGCCGACGCCATCGAGAGCCTCTACACCCCGGAGCCCGCCTCGGCCTGAGGGCTGTTGTTCCGAGCGACGCCTTTCGACCGGTACGTGCAGAACGACCCGCCACCGCGGCTGCGGTGGCGGGTCGTTCTGCGTCCGGGAGGACGGCGTCAGGCGACGAGGCTGCCCTCGTGCTCGGCCATCGACCGGCGCAGGGCCTCCTGCGCGGCGCGGGACCGGTCGCGGCGGCGCCGCGTCGGCCACGTCATGATCAGGGTCACGACGCTGACGATGAGCACGATGCCGCCGATGACGATGCCCGAGTCGACCCAGAACTGGGACGGGAACAGGCGGATCAGCGCGTCGTTCTCGTAGAACGTCCAGTTGCCCTGGGAGAACAGCACCCGGTGGAACGTGGTGAAGAACATGCTCCAGTCGATGACCGCGAGCACGCCGAGGACGATGATGACGACGAGCGTGATCACCGACCCCGCGAAGAGGCCGCGGCGCACGCCGCCGAGGTACCGCTTGGCGAGGTAGATGACGGCGATCAGGCCGAGCACGGCCAGTACCGCGGCCGCGATGTAGGTGATCCCCACGAGGTTCTTGACGTCCACCATGTGGCTGACCTCGCCCTCGGTCAGCAGCGAGCCGCCGTCCTTGCCGGGGATCTGCGTCAGGTAGCGCGGGTTGGCGAAGTTGTTGATGTAGTCCTCGACGGCCGAGCCGAAGGTCAGCCGGTCGTCCGTCGTGTAGCCGTAGGTGTCGACCGGGAACCCGGGCCGGTGGTACTCGATCCACAGGAACAGGGGGGACGCGACGGCGCGGATCGCGGCGACGAGCAGGACGACGGGGAACGCGATCGCGAGCACGACCTGCCAGAAGCGGCCGGCGGCGGGCTTGCCCTCGAGGGCGGCGTCGCGGCGGTCGGCCCGGCGGCGCGCCTCGTCGTCGTCCAGGTCGGCGGCGGCGACGGTGTCGCGGCCGCCGACATCGGACTCGTCGACGCGGGCACCGGTGGTGGGCGCCACGTTGTCGCGGTCGGCGGTGTCGCGGTCGGCGACGGGCGGCTCGGCTGTGCGGTCGTCGGTGGCCCGGTCCCGCGGCAGGCCGTCGGCCCGGCGGTCGAGGCCGCCGTCACGGACCGGTGCGGTGACGGGCTGGGCGGTCGTGTCGGTCTCGTGCCGGTGGGCTCCGGCGGCGACGGCACCGCCCGCGAGGGCGGCTCCGGCGGCCGTGGCGCCGATGACGCCCGCACCGGTGTGCCGGTCGTCGTCGCGGCGCGCGGAGTCGACTCGGTCACCGTCGAGCGCGTCCCGATCCGCACCGGTGGGGTCGGCACGGTCCCGGTCGGTGCGCTCGTCGGTGTCGATGCGGTCGGCCGCGTCACCGTCGACGTCGCGGTCGCTGTCACCGAACCGGTCGTTGCTGCTGTCACCGAACCGGTCGGTGCGGCGATCACCGAGCCGGTCGGCAGCCTGATCGTCCGCCCCGGCGTACCCCGCAGCGGACGGCTCCGCACCGGTGGCCGTGTCCGCGCGCGAACCGGCGACGTCGTCACCGGCGGCGACGGCGGCCGCACCCAGCGGCGGCGGGACACTCTCCGAGTCCGGCTGCGTGGCCGCGGTCCGGCGATCGATGGTCGTGGCGCCGGGGGCGGCGCGGCCTGCGTCGGTGCGGGCGTCCGTCTCCGTGATGCCGGTGCCGACCGCCGGCGCGGCCGACGCGTCGGCGCGGTGCTCGTCGGAGGCGTCCGGGCCGGCGACGTGCTGGTCGGTGCTGTCGTGGTCGACGGCGTGCCGGTCGGCATCCTGCGGACCGTTGTGCTGGTCGGCCGGCTCGGCGCCGTCGACGGCGCTCGTCGCGGTGCTGTCGCCGCCGAACTCGCGGTCCCAGTCGTCCATCGCGGCGGCGTGGTCGAACCGGTCACGCCACCGGCCGTCCCCGTCACCCGTGGCTCCCGCGGACGACTCGGCGCCCGGCGCCTCGCTCGACGGCACGGCGCGATCGGCCGGATCGACCTGATGGGCGTCGTTCGCAGCGGTGCCGTTCACAGCGGTGCCGTTCGCAGCGGCGTTCTGGCCCGCCATCCCGTGGCCTGCCGTCGCAGTCTCGTCCGGGACGAGCGCGACGGGCTCGGTCACGCGGACACCGGCGTGGCCGGTGCCGTCGGCCTGCAGTTCGGGTCCGAGGTCCGCGTTGCCCGGGCGGTCACGCCCGAGCGGCTGATCGTCACGGAGCTCGTCGGGCCGCCCGAGGTCGTCCTGCTCGTCATCGAGCCGGTCACCACGGGCTTGGTCGCCGTGCGAGTCGCCGTGCACGTCATCGCCGCGCTGGTCGTCCCACGCGCTCCGGGACCCGGCACCCGTGGAGTCGGCCTGGGCCCGGTCGGCCTCGCCACGGTCGCCGGCCGGCGTCTCCTGCTGGCTGCGTTCGCGGCGGTACTGCTCGGCCAGCTCGCGGGACGTGGGGATGTACCGGTCGCCGTCGTCGGTGTCCAGCGGCGGATTCTCGTCCTCGGGTCGGGGTGTCCTGCTGCTCACGGATCTCCTCGTTCTCTCCCGGCCGGATCGGGGCCGACGGGTGGGTGGCCGGCCGGCGCGGAGCCGGACGCGGTCGGCGCCCCGACGCCCGGACCGCGTCGGCGGCACAGGCCCGGGACCGGGCGTTTTCTCCCCACGAGGCTACTCGCCGCCGGGCCCGCATCCCGGGCGTGGCGCGGCCTGCGGGCCCACGCGTTATCGAACCGTGGTGTTCAGGCGTGACATCACCGGTCGGTGATCGCGCCGTCGGTCAGGCGGCGAGTTCGCGGTATCCGGCGTCCGCGGCGTCGAGATCGCCTCCCTGGCCGGCCCGGACGGCGCGGCGGCCGAGGACCAGCACGTACGTCCAGAAGGCGGCCAGCACGAGCGCGCCGATGCCGATCCGCAACCAGGTCGGCAGCCCGCTCGGGGTCACGAAGCCCTCGACCATGCCGCTGACCGCGAGCACGAGGACGAGGCCGAGCGCCACGGTGATCAGGGATCGGCCCTCCTCCGCGAGCGCCTGCAGCCGCGTCCTCGGGCCGGGACGCACCCACGCCCAGAAGATCGCCAGGCCCGCGGCACCGGCCACGAAGACGGAGGTCAGCTCCATCAGGCCGTGCGGGAGGATGTAGGCGAAGAACGTGTCGGTCCGGCCGTAGGCGACCATGATGCCGCCCGTGAGGCCGAGGGAGACGGCGTTCTGCATCAGTGCGGCCGGGACCCACAGCCCGGTGACGCCGAAGGCGACGCACTGGGCGGCGATCCACGCGTTGTTGATCCACACCGATCCGGCGAAGGACGCGGCCGGATTGTCCGAGTAGTAGCCGACGAACTGCTCGTCGACGAGCTTGCGGCGTGTGGCCTCGGTGCCCAGCGTGGCCAGCACGTGCGGGTCGGAGGCGACCCACAACGCGACCGTCGTCGCGACGGCGCAGAACACCACGCCGATGATCACGGTCCACCAGCGCAGCCGGTACAGGGCCGCGGGGAGGGCGACGACGAAGAACGTCGCGACGTCCTCGGCGAGGTTGGAGCGGGCACCGGTGAACCGGGTCCGCGCGCGCGCCAGCCGGGACGAGAGGAGGGTCGACGTCGGGCTCTCCGGAGCGATCGACCGGAGCAGGGACAGGTGCGTGGACACACGCTGGTAGAGCCGCACCAGCTCGTCGGCCTCGGCGCCGTCGAGGCGGCGACGGCGGGACAGCACGGCGAGACGGTCCCAGTCGGGTCGGTGCACCGCCTCGAAGGCGTCGATGTCCACGCGCACAGCCTAACCGGGCGCTGCGGCGCGGGATCGGATCAGCGGCAGGTCGCTGCACGTCAGGCGCGGATCAGCCGCTCCGCACGGGCTCACCGTCGGCTACAGTGACCGCATGAACGGGCCACGGCCATGACGTCGATCGTCAGCGGGGAGGCGGTCGTCCTCGAGCTGCGGCCGGCGACCTTCGCCGCGCGCGGGGTCGGCCTGCTCCTGGACCTTCTCGCCCAGATCCTCCTGCTGGTCGGGCTGATGCTGGCCGTCGGGCCCGCCGCCGAGGGCATGGACCCCGCCTCCGCCCGCATCCTCGTGCTCGGACTCGTGCTGCTGGTGCTCGTCGTCCTGCCGATCACGGTCGAGACGCTCAGCCGCGGCCGGTCGCTCGGCAAGCTCGCCCTCGGCCTGCGCATCGTGCGCGACGACGGCGGCAGCATCCGGTTCCGGCACGCCCTGATCCGCGGCCTGCTCGGCTTCGTCGAGATCCTCATGACGGCCGGCTCGGTCGCCCTGCTCGTCTCGCTGTTCAACGAGCACTCCAAGCGGCTCGGCGACATGCTCGCCGGTACCTACAGCGTGCGCGAACGCGTGCCCGTGCGCCGCCGTCCGCTCGCGCAGACGCCGCCGGGGCTGACCGCCTGGGCGCAACTGGCGGACCTCGGCCGCCTGCCCGACCCGCTCGCCCGCCGCGTGCGCCAGTTCCAGCAGAACCTGCTGCGCCTCTCCCCCGAGTCCCGGCACCGTCTCGGCACCTCGCTGGCCGCCGAGACCGCCGCCTTCGTCGCGCCGGCACCACCTGCGGGCACCTCGCCCGAGGACTACCTGGCCGCGGTCATGAGCGAACGACGCCGGCGGGACACCGACCGGTTGCAGGACGCGCGGGACCGCGCCGAGGCACGGTCGGCCGCCCTGCACCGCCTGCCCTATTGAGGCCGCACCCGCCACCTCGCCGTGCGGCGGGGAGACGATCGGCCGACGGCAGGCGTCAGGCCCCCGACACGCAGCAGGTCCCGATCGGGAGCGTGCCTGATCGGGACCTGCTGCGTCAGCCCGCCGAACGGGCCGGAACCCGGGGACCGGGTGCGGGGATGAGACTCAATTGGCCCACTTCGCCCACGGGATGTTCCAGTCCCCGAACCCGTCGGTCGGCTCCATCGGCCCGTAGCCGGTGTTCTTGACCATGACGACGTCGCCGGTGGTCATGTGCTGATACACCCAGCCCGCGCCGGCCGCGGACATGCCGATGCACCCGTGGGAGACGTTGATCTTGCCGAGGTACGGCACCGCGGACGGCAGCGCCTGGTGGATGAACTCGCCGCCGTTGGTCAGCCGGCTCGCGTTGTGCACGGTCAGCGGCGGGTAGTAGTGCGGGTCGCCCGGCTTGAGGCCGAGGGTGCTCGCGTTGAACTGCGTCGTCGCGTACTGGTCCATGATCACCTTCGTGCCGTACGTGGACGGCCAGTCGGCGTCCCCGAGCGTCACGGGATCGTCGCGCACCTTCTTGCCGTTGACGGTGATGATCATGTGCTTCGTCTTGTCGTCGGCGACGGCGATCCTCGCGTCCCCGATCGTGATGGAGCGCTTGATGTCGGTGTTGCCGATCTGGCCGTTGCCGAAGTCGACGCCGAACAGCTTGGCGTCGATCGTGACCGTGCTGTGCGCCTTCCAGAACTGCGGGGCGCGGAAGCGGACCACCTGGTTGCTGTACCAGTGGAAGTCGCCCTTCTGCCCGGCGCTGGAGGTGATGGAGATGGCCTTCTCGACGGCGTCCCGGTTGAGCACCGGCTCGCTGAAGGTGAACTGGATCGGCTGGCCGATGCCCACGGTCTTCAGCTGCGGGCCGGGGTAGACGAGCGCGTCCGCCTCGTTCTGCGGGACGACGGTGCTGAACGTCTGGCTGCCCGTCTTCGTCGCCCCGGCGGCATCCTTCGTCGTCCAGGCGAGCGTGTAGCCGGTGTTGAAGGCGAGCCGCTTGCCCGACGTCCACGTCGTCCCCGCACCGTCGACGCTGCCGGCCACGGTCGTGCCGTCGGTCGCGGTGAGCGAGACCGTGGTCAGCGTGCCGTGGGCGGCCTTGACCGTCACGGGCGTCGCCGGGTTGACCTCGAACGAGCCGGCGACCGGCGCGGTCGTCACGGTCACCGGCGCCACCGGACCGGTGGGGGTGGCGGTGGCGGTCGCGGTCGGACGGGCGCTCGACGTCGCCGTCGCGGAGCTGCTGACCGGCCGGGTGGCCGAGCCTTCCGACGTCGGAGCGGAGGTGGTGCACCCGCTGACGGAGACGACGAGTCCGGCGGCGGCGGCGAGCGCGGCGAGCCGCAGGGAGATGCGGCCCCGCTGAGGCCGGGAGGAAGCAGATGACACGTGAAAACCCCTTGTTCGCGGGCGTCCACGCCCATGGCACGAGTGTAGGTGAACAGCTGGGCCCGACCGTTCACGTGGCGCGTTCCGCCCGGTGCGGCGTCGCCGTGGACGGCGTGTCGCTCCGGCGCGTCGGCGCAGAGCGCGCGTCGCGCGACGATTCAGTACCGGTAGTGCTCCGGCTTGTACGGCCCCGCGACGTCGACGTCGAGGTATTCGGCCTGGTCCTTGCTCAGCTCCGTCAGTTCGGCACCGAGGGCGTCGAGGTGCAGCCGCGCCACCTTCTCGTCGAGCGCCTTGGGCAGCACGTGCACCGCGGGCGTCTCCTCCGGCTCGGCGGTGTACAGCTCGATCTGGGCCAGCACCTGGTTGGTGAAGGAGGCGCTCATCACGAAGCTGGGGTGGCCCGTGGCGTTGCCCAGGTTGAGCAGCCGCCCCTCGGACAGGACGATGATGCTGCGCCGTTCCCCGCCCTCGGTGGCGGTGGTGTCGGCGTTCTCGGAGGCGTCGGGGAAGACCCACTCGTGCACCTGCGGCTTGATCTCGACGCGCTCGATGCCGGGGATCCGGGCGAGGCCGGCCATGTCGATCTCGTTGTCGAAGTGGCCGATGTTGCCGACGATGGCCTTGTCCTTCATCGCCTCCATGTGCCGGGCGAGGATGACGTCCTTGTTGCCGGTGGTGGTGATGAAGATGTCGCCGACGCCGGCCACGTCGTCGAGCGTGGCCACCTGGTAGCCGTCCATCGCGGCCTGCAGCGCGCAGATGGGGTCGATCTCGGTGACGATGACACGGGCGCCCTGGCCGCGCAGGGCCTCGGAGGCGCCCTTGCCGACGTCGCCGTAGCCGCACACGACGGCGACCTTGCCGCCGATCAGCACGTCGGTGGCCCGGTTGATGCCGTCGGGCAGGGAGTGGCGGATGCCGTAGCGGTTGTCGAACTTGCTCTTGGTCACCGCGTCGTTGACGTTGATGGCCGAGAACAGCAGCTGGCCGCGGGACTCGAGCTGGTAGAGCCGGTGCACGCCCGTTGTGGTCTCCTCGGAGACGCCGCGGATGCCCTCGGCGATCCGGGTCCAGCGCTGCGGGTCGGCGGCGAGGCTCGCCCGCAGGGTGTCGAGGATGATCGCGTACTCGGCCGAGTAGTCGGCGTCGTCCTCCTGCGGGGCCGGCGGCACGGCTCCGGCGGCCTCGAACTCGACGCCGCGGTGCACGAGCAGGGTCGCGTCGCCGCCGTCGTCGAGGATCATGGTCGGCGCGACCGGGGCGCCGTTCTCGTCGGTGAAGTCGAAGATCTTCGACGCGGCGTCCCAGTACTCGGGCAGCGTCTCGTTCTTCCACGCGAAGACGGGCACGCCCTGCGGGTCCTCCGGCGTGCCGGTGCCCACGACGATGGCGGCGGCGGCCTCGTCCTGGGTGGAGAAGATGTTGCAGCTGGCCCAGCGGACCTCGGCGCCGAGCGCGGTGAGGGTCTCGATGAGCACGGCGGTCTGCACGGTCATGTGCAGGGAACCGGCGATCCGGGAACCGGCCAGGGGCCGGCTCGCGCCGTACTCGGCGCGCAGGGCCATCAGGCCCGGCATCTCGTGCTCGGCGAGGCGGATCTGGTGACGGCCGGCGACGGCGAGGGACAGGTCGGCCACCTCGTAGTCGAGGGCCGGGTTCTGGGACGTGTCGTGGGACATGGGTCTTCCTCCTCGGGAACGGGCGGACGCCCCGGCCCGGGCCGGAGACGGCCGGGCGGCGGGCCGCCGCGACGGGTCGGGACTGACGGGCGGAGCGGGGCTGGCGGGCGGAGCGGGGGTCAGGGCTGCTGTTCGCGCAGGATGCGCAGGTGGCCGCGGCGGACGCCGGTCGCGGACGGCGCCTCGAGCGGCTGGCCGGGTTCGCGCTGGGACGGGCCGGTCTGGCCGGCCGGGTTATGCGGGGCCGGGTCGGGGCGCTGCTGGCGCACGATGTCGGCGAGGGCGCCGAGGTCGTCGACCGGGCCGGCCTGCGGCGTGTGCAGGCGCACGACCTCCCAGCCCCGGGGGGCGGTCAGCCGCTGCGCGTGGTCGGCGCACAGGTCGTAGGTGTGCGGCTCCGGGTAGAGCGCGAGCGGGCCGAGCACCACGGTGGAGTCCGCGTACACGTAGGTCAGCGTCGCGACCGCGGGCTGGCCGCAGGCGGTCCGGGTGCACATTCTGGAGGATCCCACGATCCCCCAGCCTACTCCCGGGGCCGGGCCGCCCCGGCCATCGCCTCGCCGGTCCGGCCGCCGGCGGGCGGTCTCCGGCGGAAGGTTCCGGAGGCCCCGGCGCGGCGCGGCGCGGGGCGTCCACCGGGCGCGAGCCGGGAGGGAGCGACTAGAGTTCTGTCATGCACGACAGCGTCGGCCCGTCGCCCGTTCCGCCGGTCCCCGCCGAGGGTTCCACGGGTGTTTCGCGCCCCTCCCTGCACCGCCCCTACCTGCGCCGTCGCCGCAACCGTCACGGCCGCGGCATCCGCAGTGGTCCCGTCCCCCTGGGCGCCCCCGCGCGCCGCACCCGGGCGGACGTGTTCGACGACGCGGTCCTCGATTCCGCGCAGCGGCTCCAGCGATTGCACCGCCCGGCGCTCGACGCCGTGTCCTTCGCCGTGCAGCAGATCCCGGACGATCTCGAGGAGCTGCGCGCCCGCGACACGGGCGAACTGCTGGCCGACGGCGGCATCCCCATGGGCCGGCTCGACGAGCGGGACGGCCAGGTCGTCATCGTCGTCTTCCGCCGGGTGGTCGAGCAGTTCGCCGGACGCGACATCCCCCTCGCCGACGCCGTGCACGACGCGATCGTCGAGCTCGTCGCGTCGTGGCTGCACTGGGATCCCGAGGCCGTCGACCCGCACTACGGCCGGTTCGAGTAACGCGGCGTCTCTTTCCCCCGGGGGCCTTTCCGAGTGGGCTCAGGGGCCGAGGCGCAGCGGGATCTGCCGGACGTCCTGCGCGGGCTCCGGCACCGCCGCGACCGCGATGCCGCTCTCCCCGGCCGTCGTCACCTGCGCCGCGTAGACCGCTCCCCCGCCGGACTGCACCACCACGGCGGACGCGGACGGGGTGCCTTGGCGCGGGTCGGTCACCAGGCTCCGGCCCGCACCGACCTGCACGGTGCGGGCCCTGCCGAGCCGGCCGTCCGCACCCACGGGGCGGAGGGTGACGGTGGCGGCCGCGGCCGGGGCGGTCAGCGCGAGCTGCGGCGCACCGACGGGGAGGACGGGCAGCACGATCTCCTGGCCGAGACGCGCGGCGGCGCCGGCCTCGGCGATGTCGACGGGACGGCGCACGTCGGTGCCGCGCACGGTCCGCACGCCGGCGGTGACCGGGACGTCGGACCGCACGGTGACGCCCCACACCCCGGCCGGCAGGGCCGTCAGCGGAACGGTCGTCACCGCGCCGCCGCGGGCACGGACGACGCCGGCCGTGCCGAGCGCCACCTGGCCGGCCGGTCCGTGTGCCTGCACCCGGACGGTGGCGTCGCCGTCGCCGGGAACGGTGAGCTGGAGCACCGGGACGGTGTCGGGGGCGGCGCGGCGCAGGGCGGTCATGTCGGTCGCGGACGGGATGAGCACACCGGGCACCGTGCGGGTCAGGGCCGGACTCTCGACGGGCGTGAGGTACTCGACGCCGCCGGGCGTGAGTCCGCGCAGCACGCTCTGCTGGATGACCGCGGCGACGGGGCCGCCGCGGCTGCGGACGCGGACCCCGAGATCGGACTGGCCGGGCGCGAGGCCGGCGAGCACGATCGAGCGGCTGGCTCCCGGGGCGAGCAGCAGGCCCTGGCTGCCGACCGCGGTGATCGGGCCGCGGGTGCCGGCGAGATCGAGGTCGACGGTGGCGGGGCTCGTGCCGGGGTTGTGCAGGGTCAGGATCGCGGTGCGCCCGACCGTGGTCGAGGCGCCGAGCAACCACAGGTCGTTGCCGGGCGCCTGACAGGTGGCGGCGGCGAGTCCGCGCAGGTCGCCGTCGTCGGCGCGGTAGCCCAGCACCGCCCCGGCCGCCGTCGGCGTCTGTCCCACGGGTGAGGCGCGCAGGACCGACGGCGAGTTGACGCCGATGCCGGTGCGGGCCGCCGCCCGCGGCGTCCCGCTGCCCGTCGTGGACCGGGGCGCCTGCGCGAGGGTCGCGAGCGAGCCGCGCCCGGTGAGGGGTTCGAGGACGGTGCCGCCGAGGACGCCGTCGTCGGTGCTGCCGACGACCGCGGCGACGGTCGTGCGCGCGCTGTCCGAGACGGGGCTGAGCTGCGGGTCGGTGCTCGATCCGGCCGTGAGCAGCCGGGGCGCGCCGGGGCACACGGCCGTGGTCTCGGCGGCCGGCACGGCGGCGGCCGGGGCGGCCACGGAGCGGGACCCGGCGGCGGGCGCCGTTCCCGGCGCCAGCACCGGCGCGGCGACGAGCGCCCCGGCGGCGGCGAGGACGACGACGGACGCCGCGGCGGAGGCGATCACCCGCCCGCGGGCGGCCGGCGGGGTTCCGGTCGAGGCGTCACGCACGCGTCGCTCCTTCCGTTTCGCGGTCCCGTCCCGGCGCGGCCGTCCGGTCCGGGGCGGCGGGGTCGACGTCGTCGGATCGGTCGGGTGACCGGAGCCCGTCGTCGGACCCGGCGCGGGTGGCGACCGGGGTGACGGCCGGGGTGACGGCCACGTCGGCGGCGGTCGAGCCCGCATGCGTCGCGGACCGGCGGCGCAGCACGGCGTCGGACTGCTGCCAGTGCGGGGTGAGCCGGCGCGGCATCCGCAGCGGCAGGGCCAGCAGGAGGGTCAGGACCAGCACGAGGACCTGCGCCGCGGCCCACCAGGGCGCCGCGGGATGCCGGTACTGCGCGTGGAAGGCACCGCCGGCGGTGGGCACGGCGAAGGACTGGGACCAGGCCGACCGGCCCGTGCCGGTACCGGACGCGACGGCGGCGCCGTCGACGGTGGCTCCCCAGTGGGCGTCGGCCCGCTCGGCGAGCACGACGCGCCGGCCCGGGGCACCCGGCGGCAGCTGGGCGACCGTCCCGTCGGTCGTCGTCGCCAGGTACTGCAGGGTGGCGCCCTGCGCGTCGACGAGCCGGGCACGGGCGACCACGGTGGCCTTGCCGGCCTCGACCGCGGCCGGCGTCACGCGCCACAGCCACCCGGCGTCGGTGCGGCCCACGGCCACCAGTCCGGGGACCGTGTCGATGCGGGCGGCCAGCAGGTCGGTGGCGCTGCCGGTGCCGCGCAGGACGACGAACGCGGCACCGAGGGATTCGAGGTCCGGGGCCGGGTCGACGCCGTTGGCGGCGAGCACGGTGGCCGCGGCCCGGCGGGTCAGGGCGGTCGCCGGGTCCCCGCCGGTGGCACCGCCCGTGGCGTCCGCGCCGCCGTCGGCCGCGACGGCGGTGGAGGTCCCGGCGGACACCTGGCCGAGCACCGTCGAGGAGAGGGCGTCCTCGGTCGTGCCCGTCCCGCTGACCAGCGCCGCACCGGCGTCCTGGCCCTCGGTGGTGTCGAGCACGAGGGTGCGGGAGCGGTCCGGCCCGGTCGCCCGGTCGGCCGCGGTGGCGGGCAGCGACCTCGCCGGGACGGTGCGCACGGTGTCGGCCCGGCCGGTCAGCGCGGACAACGCTGCGGGGCCGCCGTCGAGCCGGCTCGCGGCGAACGCGCCGAGCCCGGCCAGCGGCGCGACGCACAGCACGGTGCACAGCAGCACGCCGGTGATGCGGCCGCCGCGCCCGAACGGGGTGCCGGCGGCATCGGGCCGCTGACGCCGGTGCACGGTCCACGCCTCGACCCCGGCGGCGGCCGCGACGAGCAGCCCGAGCACGATCAAGGACACGGCCGGACCGGGGTACGGCCCCACGACGGTGCCGTCGTCGGCCGAACCGGTCACGAGGACGGAGGCCAGCAGGCTGGTGCCGAGGCCAAGCAGGACGGCGAGCCAGGCGCCCCGGGCGGCGGCGGCGCGTCGCGGCACGGTGAACAGCGCCGCGACGGCCAGGGCGAGAGCGGGCACCCCGAGAACGAGGGCCCCGACGAGCACCCACGGCCCGGCAGGCAGCGGTGGGAGGGCCCCGTCCAGCGTGAGCTGCTCGGGGAAACCGAACAGCTGCAGCCACAGGGCCGCGGACCGGGCACCGAGCGGCAGGCCCGGGTCGGCGAGCAGGACGCGGAAGGGCGCGGCGACGTCGGCCGAGGCCCCCGCCGCGATCAGCCGGTCGGTCAACAGCGGGGCGACGAGCACGAGCGGCGACAGCAGGGTCCAGGCGACGGTTCGGGCGCGGCGGCCGAGCACGACGGCGAGGACGAGCAGACCCGCGACCAGGGCGGGCAGCAGCACGGGAGCGGACGCGACGACGGCGGCGCACGCGAGGCCGGCGGCGGCCGCGGCGGTCCAGGACGGGGTTCCGCCGGTGCCGGGCCTGGGCAGGGCCCCGATGGCGCTGACCCGGCCGCGGGCGTCGATGCGGTGGGTGCGCGATCCGCCGACGGCCCGGATCAGGCCGAGGACGGCGAGCGGGAGCAGCACGTGGGCGAGCACGGCGCCGAGCCGACCGGCTCCCAGCGCGGTCTGCAGGGCCGGCACCGCCGCGTACACCAGGGCCGCCCAGAAGCGGACGGACCGGCGGGCGGTGACGGCGCCGACGGCGAGCCACGCCGTGAGGGCGCTGAGCGCGAAGGCCAGCGGGAAGAGCCAGGCGACGACGATCGAGCCGTTCCCGGCGCCGAGCAGGGCCAGCCCGCCGAGCAGGAGGGTGAACGGGTCCGGCACCGCGGGCCAGCCGGCGCCGAGCGTGGACCACCAGGAGGTCGCGTGGGCGAGGACCGCGCCGAGGCCCGGCGAGAGCGGCAGCAGGGCACCGCCGGCGACGGCGGGACCGGCGAAGAACGAGCCGAAGGCCACGGCCCCGGCAGCGAGGGTGAGCGCCACGACGAGCAGCACGGTCGCGGTGCTGCCGTTGCGGGCGGCGGTGGCGATGGAGGTGAAGTCGTCCCGGCCGAGGGTGTCGCCGGTGGCCTCGGTCGTGCCGTCCGAGGCGCCCGTCCCGTCGCCGACGACGGTGCCGGCGACGGCCTCGCCGCGGGAGCGGCGGTGCGCACGGACCTCGCGCCCGGGGGTGAGGAGCGGCTGGACGACGGCCCGGGAGACGCGCCGGCTGCGGGCTGCGCGAGCGCGCGAGCGGTGCAGCAGCCGCGGCCGGAGCAGGGCGCTCAGGGTCGCGCCCAGCTCGGTGGCCCCGTAGCCGGGGTCCTTGGCGAGCAGACTGACCAGGACGGTGCCGAGGGCACCGAGCAGGGCCCCGAGCATCGTGAACGGCAGCCGCCACGCGGGAACGTGGGTGAGGCGCAGGTGCACCTGTGCGCGGCGGCGCAGCACGTGGTCGCGGTTGCGGGGGCGGGCCGCCGCCCGGTCGGCCGCGTGGTGGATGCGGGCGCGCGGCACGACGACGACGCGGTGGCCGGCCAGGCGGTTGCGCCAGCACAGGTCCAGATCGTCGCCGGCGACGGGCAGCGCCGGGTCGAAGCCGCCGAGGGCGTCCCACACGTCGCGGCGGATCAGCATGCCGGCGGTGTTGACGGCGAAGACGTCGCTCTCGGCGTCGTACTGCCCCTGGTCCTGCTCGTCGGGGGCGATGAGGGTGAGCCGCTCGGTCCAGCGACTCAGGTGGACGCCGACGTCGAGAAGGGCCCGGGGGTCGTCCCAGTGGACCTGCTTGCACCCGGCGATCGTCACGGAGGGCGCGGTCTCGACGGCGGCCAGCAGTCGGGCGAGGGCGTCCGGCGCGGGGGCGCCGTCGTCGTGCAGCAGCCAGATCCACCGGGACTCGGCGGGGCCGGGGTCGCCGATCAGGCCGTCGGCGTCCGCCAGGCCGCGGGCGACGGCGGCGGAGAAGACCGTGCCGGGATCGGTGTGGACGAGCCGGGATCCGGCGGGCAGGCCAGCGCGCAGCAGGCCGACGCTGTCGTCGGTGGACCCGGTGTCGACGGCCACCACGGCGTCGAGGGGACGCTGCTGGGCCGCGAGGCCGGAGAGAGTCCGGCGGAGGTACCGCTCGCCGTCGTGCGCGACGAGGACGGCCGTGACGTGCACGCCGGTGTCAGACGGCGCGCCTGCGCAGCCGGCGGCGCTCGCGCTCGGACATGCCGCCCCAGATGCCGAAGCGCTCGTCGTTCTCGAGGGCGTACTGCAGGCACTGGGAGCGGACGGTGCAGGCGCCGCACACCTTCTTGGCGTCGCGCGTCGAGCCGCCCTTCTCGGGGAAGAACGCTTCGGGGTCGGTCTGCGCGCACAGGGCGTCGGCCTGCCAGGAGAGCTCGCCGTCGTCGGCGGGGTCCGGGGAGGTGCCCGGCAGGCCCAGCCAGATGGCAGGACTGACCTGGTGGTCGAACGCGGGCTGTGCGTGCTGGGGCGCCTCGGCCGGAGCACCGGCGAGCGCGGTGACCCCGGACTCCTCGAAGGCCTCGTGCTCGGCGAGGAAGGCGGTGGCGGCGTCCTCGAGGGAGCGCTGCGTGTGTTCCCGGTACCGCCGCGACGCGTCCGGGTCGGCGGGGTCGACGTACCAGTCGTCGGGGACGGCTCGGGCCCCGTACCGACTGGCGGTATCCGCGGCCAGATAACGCTCCTGCGCCTGTTCCGCTGCTCCCACTGGTGCTCCTCGTCTGCTCGGTCTGCTGGATGGTGCTCGGACAGAAGACCGCCTGGTCCCCCCGGATCGGTCGGGCGCCCCGGAGACCCCACCGATCGGCTGGCTGAGACCTCCGGCCGGTGTGCAAGCTCGGTCCCGCGGGTCCCCACCGGCTCGGGTGACGAGGCCGGTCGTCGCCGGCTCTCCCGCGGTGGTCTCCGCTGGTGGTGCTCGGGTACCCTCGACGGTGGCCGCCTCGGGTCGACAGGGTGGATCGCTGGGTCTGCGTGCTGGGTATCTGTCCGGCCGCGCCTTGGGCCGACGACCTAATTACACGCGTGTAAGTACAGCAACGTCAAGCCGTTCCGGCGAATGCGAGGCCGCTCCGGCGTGTTGGGGTTTCCCGGGCGTGTCGCGCGTCATCGACGGTCATCGTGTGCATCGGCTCGTTCCGGCCTGCGACGAGGGGGCGGGGGCATGCGGGGACCGGTTGCACGACATCGTCCTGCGAGAGAATGGCCTTCCCGCCCCGACCGGAAGGCTGCCACCCGATGACCTCCCCCACCGCGACCACGCCGGATCCCCGGTTCTCCGACCTCGAGCGCGCCCTCGCCGCCGCGGGCCCGGCGCCGCGCCTGATCTGGTACGGCTCGGCCGGCGACCGGATCGAGCTCTCGGGCGCGGTGCTGCTGAACTGGGCGGCCAAGACGGCCAACCTGCTGGTCGAGGAGTGCGACGTCGAGCCGGGCGCCGCCGTGCGCCTGGCGCTGCCCGTGCACTGGCGGACACTGGCGATCGCGCTGGGTGCGTGGCAGGCCGGCGCCGACCTGCGCACGGGTGCCGACGCCGGACCGGTCGCGGTGCACGTCGACGTGGCTCCGTCCGCCGACGGAGAGCTGCGCGCGGACCAGGACGTCGTCGTCGCGCTCGGCGCCCTCGACCTCGCGTGGCCCGGGCAGCTGCCGCCCGACGTGCTCGACTACGCCGCGCTCGTGCGGTCGTTCGGCGACGGCTTCGGTGGGGACCCGGCGTCGGGGCCGCTCGGGCTGTACCGGGACGGCCGGTCGGTCGCACTGGGGGAATCAGCGGCGGATGAGCCGGGAACGGGCGGTTCGGTCATGGAGCCGGGGCGCGCACGCGCCCTGGACCCGGCGCTCGATCTCGCCGCCACGCTCGAGGCGGCAGTGGATGCGTGGCTCGACGGGGTCGCGGTGCTGATCACGGACGACGCCGAGCGCCTCACGGACGCGGTGCTCGCCTCGGAACGCGCGGTGCGCGCGTCCTGACGGACCCCTGAGAACAGAGACCGGGGACGTTCCGGGGGTCAGCGCCCTTCGCGCTCCATGCCCTGGCGGACCTCGTCGCGCTGCACCTCGTCGGCGCGGATGCGGCGCAGGCGCTCGGTCTCGGTCCAGCGTTGCTGGTCGTGCGCGGCGATGTCGTCGGCGAACTCGGGTTCGGTGCCCAGCTCGGTCGCGAACACCCAGTAGCGGTAGGCGATGAAGCGGAAGATCGTCCCCAGCGCCAGGCCGACGACACCACCGGCGATGAAGGAGGACGTCGTGTCGCGCAGCCCCAGCACATACGAACTGAACCACACGCAGCCGGCCTCGATGCCGACGCCGATCGCGTTGATGACGAGGAACTGGATGAGTTCGCGGACCTTGTTGGCCTGCCGCTTGTGCCGGAACGTCCAGTAGCGGTTGGCGACCCAGGCGAACAGGGTCGCGACGATCCCGGAGACGACCTTGGCCTTCGCGTGGCTGTCGGCCATGGGCCCGTGCACGAGCAGGAACCAGACCCCGTTGTTGACGACGAAGCCGAGCGCCCCCACGGTTCCGAACTTCAGGACCTCCCGGACGAACATCGAGAACAGCCCACGGAACCGCTCCATCAGTGCCTGCATGCCGACCTCGCCATCGTGCTGGTGAATCGCGGTCCCGCGATCGTGCTGGTGCTCAACGGTCCCCTGCCTGTGTCCGGACCGGAGGACATCGGCGACCGCCGGCCGGACCAGCCGCGACCACGGAGACACTCTACCGCCGGCCGCCGCGCGCTCGGCGGTGGCCGGCCCGTGACGGTGCCCACGGCGCCGGCCCTCCCCGGCCGCCCGTCATCCGGTGCTGACCGCTCGGCGCGCTGGATAGGCTGGCGGCATGGACAGACCTGTGATCGGAGTGGTGGGCGGTGGCCAGCTGGCGCGGATGATGGCGCCCCCGGCGACGGAACTGGGCATCGAGCTGCGGGTGCTGGCCACGTCGCCCGACGAGTGCGCCGTCGCCGCGGTGCACACCTTCGAGGTGGGCGATCACCGTGACCTCGAGGCCCTGCGCCGGTTCGCAGCCGACGTCGACGTCCTCACCTTCGACCACGAGCACGTGCCCACCGAGCACCTGGAGGCCCTGCTCGCCGACGGCGTGTCCGTGCACCCGGGCCCGGACGCGCTCGTGAACGCGCAGGACAAACTCGTGATGCGAGCGGCCGTGGACCGGCTGGGCCTGCCGAATCCCGCGTGGGCGGCCGTCGACGACGTCGACGCCCTGATCGCCTTCGGGGACGCCACCGGCTGGCCGGTGATCCTCAAGACCCCGCGCGGCGGGTACGACGGCAAGGGCGTGCGGGTGATCGACGACGCCGACGCCGCCCGCGCCGCCGCGGACTGGTTCTCCGCTTCCTCCACCGGGGGCGGCCCGCTGCTGGCCGAGCAGAAGGTCCCCTTCAGCCGCGAGCTCTCCGCGCTGCTGGCGCGCACCCCGTCGGGCGCGATCGCGTCCTGGCCGGTGGTCGAGAGCATCCAGGTGGCCGGGGTGTGCGACGAGGTGATCGCCCCCGCGCCCGATCTCGACCCCGCCGTCGCGGCCGCCGCGAGCGAGGCCGCGAGGACGCTGGCCGCCGAGCTCGGCGTCACCGGCGTCCTCGCCGTCGAGATGTTCGAGACGCCGGGCGTCGGCCCCGGCTTCGCGATCAACGAGCTCGCGATGCGCCCGCACAACAGCGGCCACTGGACCATGGACGGCAGCGTCACCAGCCAGTTCGAGCAGCACCTGCGGGCCGTGCTCGACCTGCCGCTGGGCGCGACCGACGTCCTCGGTGCCGCCGCCGTGATGAAGAACGTGCTCGGGGGCGCGAACCCCGACCTCTTCGCCGTCTACCCGCAGGTGATGGCGCAGGCCCCGGCCGTCAAGGTGCACACCTACGGCAAGGGGGTGCGGCCCGGCCGGAAGATCGGGCACGTCAATGCGGTCGCCGCGACGGCGGAGGACCTGCCGGAGGTGCGCCGGGCCGCGGAGGACGCCGCCCGCACCCTGGCGGACGGCACGGTCGGTGCCACACTCTCCGACCAGCCGGCACCCTCCGGCCGGCCGGCACCGTCCGCCACCACGACGACCGGAGCAACCCGATGAGCGCGACTTCCACCGCCGAGCCCGCTCCCGGCGCCGCTGTCTCCGGCCCGCTCGTCGGCGTCGTCATGGGCTCGGACTCGGACTGGCCCGTGATGCGTGCCGCGGCCGAGGCCCTCGACGAGTTCGGCATCCCCTACGAGGCGGACGTCGTCTCCGCGCACCGGATGCCGGAGGACATGATCGCCTGGGGGCGCGAGGCCGCCGACCGGGGGCTGCGCGTCATCATCGCCGGGGCCGGGGGCGCCGCCCACCTGCCCGGCATGCTCGCCGCCGTCACTCCCCTGCCCGTGATCGGGGTGCCGGTGCCGTTGAAGACCCTCGACGGCATGGACTCCCTGCTCTCGATCGTCCAGATGCCGGCCGGGGTGCCGGTGGCGACCGTCTCGATCGGCGGGGCCCGCAACGCCGGCCTGCTGGCCGCCCGCATCCTCGCGGCGGGGTCGGACGAGCGGGCCGCCCGGCTGCGGGAGGGCCTGGTGCGGTTCGCCCAGGACCTGCGGGCCACCGCGACGGCCAAGGGTGAGAAGCTGCGCCAGGGCCTGCGGGCCGGTGCGCCCGATGCCGGTTGAGCACGGTGCGCTCGTCGCGACCCGCGTGAGCTCGGCAGTCCTGCTCGACGCCATGATTCTGCTCGACGACGACCGGAAGGTGTCCCCGTGTTCCGCCTGACCAGCACGATCCGTCCCTACGCCTGGGGATCGACGACGGCGATCGCCACCCTGCTCGGCCGCGAGCCCTCGGGGGATCCGGAGGCCGAGCTGTGGCTCGGCGCCCACCCGGACTCCCCGTCCGTGATCGCCCCCGGGGAATCGGAGGCCGGGGCGCGGCTCGACGACGTCATAGCGGCCGACACGGCCTCGACGCTCGGGTCTGCCGTCGCCGACCGCTTCGACGGGCGGCTGCCGTTCCTCATGAAGATCCTCGCCGCGGGCGCGCCGCTGTCCCTGCAGGTGCATCCGACGATCGCGCAGGCCGAGGCCGGTTTCGCGGCGGAGGACGAGGCGGGCGTGGCGCGCGATGCGGCCGAGCGGAACTACAAGGACCGCAACCACAAGCCCGAGATGATCTACGCCCTCAGCGACTTCGCGGCCCTCTCCGGTTTCCGGGCCCCGGCGGCGACGGCGGCGCTGCTGCGGGAGGCGCTCGGAGCGCTCGGCGGCCTCGACGACGTCGACCCCGCGGGCGTCCGGTTGCTCGCCGAGCTCGCCGACCTGCTGGAGGGAGACGCGGCGGCGTCCGGCACAGAGTCCGGCGCTGCGGTGTCCGGCACGAGGTCCGGCGCTGCGTCGTCCGGCGCGGACGAGGACCCCCGGCTGCGTGACGCGTTCGCCCTGGTGTTCGACCGGCGCGACGACGCGGCGCTGGCCGCCCGGTCCCTGGCCGACCTCGCGCCGGGGTCGCTGTCCGTCACTCCCACGACGGCCATCTCGCTCGCGACCGCGGCGGATCTGCAGGAGCGCTACCCCGGCGATCCCGGCGTCGTCGTCTCCCTGCTGCTCAACCGCGTGAGCCTGCTGCCCGGGGAGGCCCTCTACCTGCCGGCCGGCAACGTCCACGCCTATCTGTCCGGCCTCGGTATCGAGGTCATGGCGGCGTCGGACAACGTGCTGCGCGGCGGCCTGACGAGCAAGCACGTCGACGTGCCCGAGCTGCTGCGCACCGTGCGATTCGCCGCCCTCGGCGTGCCGGAACTGCCCGCCGTCGAGACCGAGTGGGGCCAGCGGGTGTTCGCTCCCCCGTTCGACGAGTTCGCGCTGCAGGTCCTCGACTTCCGGACCGGCCCCGACACCGGCACCGGCGATGCGTCCACCAGCGCCGACGTGCCGGTCCTCCAGCATGGTCCGGTGCTCGTGCTGGTCACCGACGGCGCGCTCGTGCTCGACTCCCCCAACGGCTCGCTGCGCGCGGCCCGCGGTGAGGCGGTGTTCGTCCCGGCGGCCGAGGCTCCCGTGATGGCACGGGCCGCCGAACCCGGCACGCGAGCCTTCGCGGCGACCGTCGCCCGGGAGTTCTGAGGGTCTCCCCGGACTGACCCGGTGACCTGGCGGTTCCGTCGGAGAACGACGCCATCCCGCCGTGACTCAGCAGTTCCCGCCCGAGAGCGACGCCCCCGCCCTGACTCAGCGGTTCCCGCCCGAGACGACGCCGCCCTGCCTTGACTTAGCGGTTCCCGCCCGAACTCGGGGCTCTTTGAGCAGGGTCCTCGGGCGCGAACCGCTACGTCACGCTGGTGGGTGGCGGTGCAGCCGCAGCACGCGGGCACTCGGAGCAGCCGCAGCACCCGGAGCACTGGGCCGACGGTCCGCCGGCCTCACGAGTCCTGTCGGTGGCGGCCGTCACGATCGGAGCATGACGGACACGCTGCTCGACGCTCACCCCGCCCTCGCCTCTGCGGCATCAAACGCACCGCTGCCCGCCGTCGTGCGGACGACCGACCACCACGACTCACGTCCGGTGCAGCAGCACCCCGTCCGACCGCCGAGTCGCGCGGGGAACGGCACGACGGCGCGGGACCGGTTGGCGATCGCGACGCTGATGGGGGTCGCTTCTCGCCACGCGAGCCGGCGCGACGTCGCCTTCGAGGACGCCGCGGCGGAGGTGCGGCGAGCGGCCGACGGGCGGATCGACCTGCTCGGCGAGGCGGCGGGCGTGTTCGCCGCGATGGGCCGGGCGGACGCGGCCGCCTGGTATGCGAACGCCGCCGCGCATCTGTGCATCGCGGCCGACGGGGACCGGGAGGTCGCGCGCGGTCAGGTGGAGACGGTCGCCGCGCGCCTGTCCGCTCCACGCCGCGGCGTCGCCGGTGGGCCCCCGGCACACGCCGCAGACGGCGACCGGCGAGGAAGGGGGTCCCGAAGCATCAGGTGATACCCAGGCGTCGCTTCCCGGCGCGCGAACCGGTGCCACCGTCCCGCGGGACGGACATGGGCATCAGCGCGCGAACCGGTGCCACCGTCCGCGCCGGGCCGGAATCAGCGTCCGGAGCGGGAACGCACCTTCGCCACCAGCGAGCGGGCTGCGGGCACGGCACCCTCGACGGCGCGTCGCCCGGCCGGGAGGGCTTCCTTGATGGCGCGGCGACCGCGGGTGACGGCCTTGCGGGCGAGCGGCATGGCCCGCGCATAGACCGGGTAGAACGGCGACAAGGGCAGCTCCCACGTGCCGGTGAGCTGATCCTCGTGCTGCGCGAACTGCTTCTTGAAGTCGGAGATGCCGTCGTTGAGCAGACCGTTCAAGTCGTACCGGGTGCACCCGTCGGCCTTCATCTCGGTGAACGCCGCCCACTTGACCCCGTAGTTGGCGCGCGCCTTCTGGCCGGCGGGCGACACCCCGCCGTACAGCTCGAACGCGGTCGAGCCGCTGCGGGCGATCCACACGAAGGCGATCGGCTCGCCGTCGTCGAACGCGGCCACGATCGGCGAGTTGTCCCCGAGGAAGCGCCAGATGTCCCGGTAGTACTGATCGGAGTGGATGCCGAACCCGGCGCGGGCCGCCGTCTCGCGGTAGATGGTGAGGATCTTCTCCAGCTCGGCCTCGGTGGCGACGCGGCGGAACTCGAGCTCGCTGCGGAGGTTCTTGCGCACGTTGGCGCGCGTGGTGCGGTGCATCGCGGCCATCAGCTCGTCCTCGCTGAGCGTCAGGTCGAGGATCAGGGTGCGCGGGATGAGGATCGTGGAGTCGGTGCGGCGGAAGCCGGCCCCGGTCAGGCGCTGCTCGCCGGGCGATCCGGCCTCCCAGTCCGGTTCGACGACGAGCGCGACGGAGCCGCGGGTGGCCTTGACGTGGGCGGCGACGGCCTCAAGGACGTCAGCCGCGCGTGCCGGGTCGCCCACGGGCCCCCGGGAGACGTAGGCCAGCGAGCGCAGCGGCCACGGCAGGGCGCGGTAGGCCACCTCGGCGGCGCCGTACGCGGTGGAGGGACCTGCTCCCAGGTCGGCCTCGGGATCGGTGACGAGCAGCCGCTCGACCTCCCACCCGTGAGCTGCCTTGACCTCACCCCAGCCCCACAGCTGCAGGGGGTGTCCGCCGAGCGCCTCGACGGTCGCGTCCCAGGCGTTCCGGTCCTCGATCGGGGTGACGGTCGCGCGGTTCTGGCTCACTGCTCTCCTGGCGGGCTCGACGGAACGGCGGCCGTTCAGGGCCGCCCGGGCGGCATCCAGCCTATGTCACGCGGGGCCCGGCGAGCCCACGGACGGCCACGGACGGTTCGCGACGGGCCGCCCGATCACCGGCCCCAGCACCCGCAGGGTCGAGGAGCGATCGGCCCGGCGAGGCTCCCGCCGGGCCGTGTCCGGCTCAGCGGGAGTAGTCGGTCCACTTCTCGGCCTGGTGCTCGGCCTCGACGAACCGGATGGTGCCGGACTTGGAGCGCATCACGATCGACTGGGTGCGCACCGTGTTCTTGCTGTACCGCACGCCGCGCAGCAGGTCGCCGTTGGTGATGCCGGTGGCCGCGAAGTAGCAGTTGTCGCTCGTGACCAGGTCGTCGGTCATCAGCACGGCGTCAAGGTCGTGCCCGGCATCGATCGCCTTCTGCCGTTCCTCGTCGCTGGTCGGGTGCAGCCGGCCCTGGATGGCGCCGCCGAGGGTCTTCAGCGCGCACGCGGCGACGATGCCCTCCGGGGTGCCGCCGACGCCCATCAGCGCGTCCACGCCGGTGCCCTCGCGGGCCGCGGCAATGGCGCCGGCGACGTCGCCGTCGACGATGAACTTGGTGCGGGCGCCCGCGTCGCGGATCTCCTTCACCAGCGGCTTGTGCCGCTCGCGGTCCAGGACCATGACGGTGACCTGGCTGATGCTCTTGCCCAGGGACTTGGCGATCAAGTGCAGGTTCTGCTTGACCGGCAGCCGCAGGTCGACCATCTCGGCCGCCTCGGGCCCGGTGACGAGCTTGTCCATGTAGAACACGGCGGACGGGTCGTACATCGAGCCGCGCTCGGCGACGGCGAGCACCGCGAGCGCGTTGTCCATACCCAGCGCCGTCAGCCGGGTGCCGTCGATCGGGTCGACCGCGACGTCGACCTCGGGGCCGGAGCCGTCGCCGACGTGCTCCCCGTTGAAGAGCATGGGCGCCTCGTCCTTCTCGCCCTCGCCGATGACGACGACGCCGTTGAAGCGCACCGAGTGCAGGAACGAGCGCATCGCATCCACCGCGGCACCGTCGGCCTTGTTCTTGTCGCCGATGCCGACCCAGAAGCCGCCGGCGATGGCCGCGGCCTCGGTCACGCGCACCAGCTCGAGGGCGAGGTTGCGGTCCGGCTCGCGGTCCGTGGTGGCCAGCGTCGGGGACAGCTCGGAGAACCGGTGGTCCGAGTGGTGCGGCTGCGACAGGGCCTCGACGACCGAGGGGGCGACGTCGGCCGGGGTCTGCGTGGCGCTGCTCTCGGTCGGGGGCGTCGGCGTATCGGTGGTCTTCTCGGACACGGTGACCTCATCTTCGAGTGATCGGTTCTTCGTCCAGCGGACGTTGTCGATCCTACCCATCGGGCCGGTCCGGGCGGCTTCCGTGACGGCGGGCGTCCGGACCGCAGCACCGCGCCGATGCGGCAGGATGGAGGGTGTGAGTTCCCCCGATCCGGCCCCGCGCGAACCCGCGGTGCTCAGCGCCGCGCAGGCGAAGCGGATGCGTTCCTCCGTCACCGGCCTGCTCATCGCGCTGGCCGTGACACTGGCCGTCATCATCCCCGTGCTGCTGATCAGTCCGGGTCAGCGGGCGGAGACCTACCGGCCCGCCGTCGACGTCCCCGGCATCGCCGCGCAGGCCGCGCCGGCCGCGGGATTCCGGCCGGTCTCGGTGATGCCGTCCGGCTGGAGCGCCAACTACGCGCGGTTCAACGCCGGCGGCACGTCGGGCGTGCCGAGCTGGGAGATCGGGTACGTCAGCGGCGACCAGCAGTTCATCGCCCTGACCCAGGCCTCCGCGACGAAGGCCAACCCGACGTGGGTCGCCCAGACGACGGACAACGCGCCCGTCACCTCGGACCGCACGGTCTCCGGACAGCGGTTCGAGCTGCGGGACAAGAGCGGCACGAAGTCGCTCATCGCCACGGTCGGCGGCTCGACCGTGATCCTGCGCGGCCAGGCGTCCGACGCCGCCCTGACCGCCCTCGCCGCCGCCGTCGTGGCGGACCTGCGGGGCCGCGGCACGGCCGCCCCGACGAGCTCGGCGAGCGCCTCGCCGTCGGCCGCCCCGACCTCCTGAGGCCGCCGTCACACGGTCAGGGCCGCGGCGGCGACTCGATATGCTGGCACCCGTGACGTCTCCCTCCAGTTCCGGTCAGGTCGGCCCTGCCGAAGCCTGGCAGCGACTCGCGGACGGCAACCAGCGGTTCGTCTCCGACCAGTCGCGTCACCCGAACCAGGACGCCGCGCGGCGCACCGCTCTGGTCAACGCCCAGCATCCGTTCGCCGTCATCTTCGGTTGCGCCGACTCCCGCCTGGCCGCCGAGATCATCTTCGACGTGGGCCTCGGTGACGTGTTCGTCGTCCGCACGGCCGGCCAGGTGATCGACGACGCCGTGCTCGGGTCCCTCGAGTACTCGGTCGCGGTGCTCAGCGTGCCCCTGATCGTGGTCCTCGGCCACGACAGCTGCGGCGCCGTGACGGCCACCCGCGACGCCGTCGAGAGCGGCGAGATGCCGCCCGGCTTCATCCGCGACCTCGTCGAGCGCATCACCCCGTCCGTGCTGACCGCCAAGCGCGAGGGCAACGACGACCTGACCGCGATGATCGACGAGCACGTCCGCCAGACCTCGACCCGCCTCGCGGAGAGCTCCCGCGTGATCGCCGACGCCATCGACGCGGGCCGCACCGCCGTCGTCGGCGTCAGCTACGGCCTCGAGGACGGCACCGCGAGCGTCGTGTCCACGACGATGCCGCTGACCGCGGGCTGATCAGGCCCCGGGCCCTCCCTTCCGACCCGCCCGATCGCCACGACGCCGACCGGGTCACCACCCACCGCCACCACGAGGAGACACCGGTGTCCGACACCCCCGAGTACCGCATCGAACACGACACGATGGGCGAGGTCCGCGTGCCGGTCAACGCCCTGTACCGGGCGCAGACCCAGCGGGCCGTCGAGAACTTCCCCATCTCCGGCAAGACGCTCGAGCGCAAGCACATCGAGGCACTCGCCCTGATCAAGAAGGCCGCCGCCCGCGCGAACGCGGAGCTCGGGGTGCTGGACGGCGACCTGGCCGACGCCATCGCCGACGCCGCCGACCAGGTCGCCTCCGGCGCGTACGACGGCGACTTCCCCATCGACGTGTTCCAGACCGGGTCGGGCACCTCGTCGAACATGAACACCAACGAGGTGATCGCCGAGCTCGCGACCCGCGCTCTCAAGGCCGGCGGCTCGGACAAGACGGTCCACCCGAACGACCACGTCAACGCGTCGCAGTCCTCCAACGACGTGTTCCCCACCTCGGTGCACGTGGCCGCGACCAGCGCCCTGCTGAACGACCTGATCCCGGCCCTGACCTACCTCGACGCGTCGCTCGGCCGGAAGGCGGAGGCGTTCAAGGACGTCGTCAAGTCCGGCCGCACCCACCTGATGGACGCGACCCCGGTGACCCTGGGCCAGGAGTTCGGCGGCTACGCCGCACAGGTCCGCTACGGCATCGAGCGCATCGAGGCGTCCCTGCCGCGCGTCGCCGAGGTGCCCCTCGGTGGCACCGCCGTCGGCACCGGCATCAACACCCCGGCGGGCTTCCCGCAGAAGGTCATCGCGATCCTCGCCGAGGAGACCGCTCTGCCGCTGACCGAGGCCCGCAACCACTTCGAGGCGCAGGCCAACCGCGACGGGCTGATCGAGGCGTCCGGCCAGCTGCGCAACATCGCCTACTCGCTGATCAAGATCAACAACGACCTGCGGTGGATGGGCTCGGGCCCCAACACGGGCCTCGGCGAGATCGCCATCCCCGACCTGCAGCCGGGCTCCTCGATCATGCCGGGCAAGGTGAACCCGGTGATCTGCGAGGCCGCGATCCAGGTCGCCGCGCAGGTGATCGGCAACGACACCACGATCGCCCTCTCCTCGACCAACGGCGCGTTCGAGCTGAACGTCGGCATCCCGGTGATGGCCGCCAACCTGCTCGAGTCGATCCGCCTGCTCGCCAACACGGCGCGCGTGATGGCGGACAAGATGATCGACGGCATCGAGGCCAATGTGGAGCGTGCGCGGTTCCTGGCCGAGGCGTCCCCCTCGATCGTCACGCCGCTGAACAAGTACATCGGCTACGAGAACGCCGCGAAGATCGCGAAGAAGGCCGTCGCGGAGGGTTTGACCGTGCGCGAGGCGACCGTGGCCCTGGGCTTCGTCGAGCGCGGCGATCTCACCGAGGAGCAGCTCGACGCGGCCCTGGACGTGACGACGATGACCGGGCCGAACGCCTGACCGTCCCACCACCCAGTACCGCAGACAGCGAACGGCGGCCGGAGGACTCCGGCCGCCGTTCGTGTGTCCGGACGCGCTCCGTGACGGTCCGCGGCGCCCGTCAGTCCCGGGCGAAGACGGGTACGCCGGTCGCCTCGAGCGCCGTGCGCAGCCGCCACCGCTGGTGCGGGGGCACGGACTCGGGCAGGTCGTCGACGGCGAACCAGCCGACGGCGAGCGACTCGTCGTCGCCCACCCGCGCCTCCCCGCTCACGTAGCGGCACCGGAAGGTCAGGTCGAGGAACTGGGCGTGGTCCCCGTTCGGGAAGGTCACCGGGTCGCCCGCACTGATGGAGGCGAGGTGCTCGACGCGGGCGACGACGCCCGTCTCCTCGGCCACCTCCCGGAGGGCGCCGACGGCCGGCTCCTCCCCCGGGTCGAGGATCCCGGTGATCAGGCCCCAGCGCCCGTTGTCCGCGCGCTGGCCGAGCAGCACCCGCCCGTCGTCGTCGAGGACCACCGCACTCACCCCCGGCATCCAGATCAGGTCGTTGCCGAGCTTCTGACGCATGGTGAGGATGAAATCCGGGACGGGCATGCTCGCCAGTCTAGGAGCGCGGCCACCGTGAGCCGGGGAATACCGCCCGTGCGGCCGCGGTGTCAGACTGGCAGGCGAGATCACCCGCCGTGCACGAACGGAAGGACACGTCATGGCCCAGAAGCTGGCCGAACAGATCGTCGAGCAACTCATCAACGCCGGGGTCCGCCGGATCTACGGCATCGTCGGGGACAGCCTCAACCCGATCGTCGACGCCGTCCGTGCCAGCGGCGGCTCGGCGAAGGGCGGCATCGACTGGGTCCACGTGCGCCACGAGGAGGCCGCCGCCTTCGCCGCCGCGGCCGACGCCCAGCTGACCGGCCGGCTCGCCGTCTGCGCCGGCTCCTGCGGTCCCGGCAACCTGCACCTGATCAACGGGCTCTACGACGCGAACCGGTCGGGCGCTCCCGTGCTCGCCATCGCCTCGCACATCCCGAGCTCCCAGATCGGGTCCGGCTTCTTCCAGGAGACCCACCCCGATCGGCTGTTCACCGAGTGCAGCGTCTACAGCGAGCTCATCTCGACGCCGGTGCAGTCCCCGCGGGTCGTGCACGCCGCCATCCAGCACGCCCTGGCGCTGCGCGGCGTCTCCGTCATCACCCTGCCCGGCGACATCGCCGACGAGGCGGCCGTCGCCCACGCCCCCGCCCCGGCGACGTTCACGCCCGGCATCCTCTACCCGGACCCCGAGAGCCTGTCGGCGCTGGCCGCCGCGATCGACGCGGCGGAGAAGGTCGCGATCTTCGCCGGTGCCGGCGTCGCCGGCGCGCACGATGCCGTCATCGACCTCGCCGCGAAGCTCAAGGCCCCCGTCGGGCACTCCCTGCGCGGCAAGGACTTCATCCAGTACAACAACCCCTACGACGTCGGCATGACCGGCCTGCTCGGGTACGGCGCCGCGGCGGAGGGCATCCACGACGCGGACCTGCTCATCCTGCTCGGCACGGACTTCCCGTACGACCAGTTCCTGCCCGACACGAGGACCGCGCAGGTGGACCGCGCGGCCGAGCACATCGGGCGGCGCACCGACGTCGACGTCGCCGTCAACGCGGACGTGCTGCCCACGCTCGAGGCGCTCCTGCCGCTGGTCCAGGAGAAGACGTCCAGCCGGTTCCTCGACGCAACGCTGAAGCGGCACGACAAGCTGATGAACAAGGCCGTCGGCGCCTACACGCGGCGGGCCGACCGGCTCGTGCCGATCCACCCGGAGTACGCGGCGTCGCTGCTGGACCAGGTGGCCGACGACGACGCAATCTTCACCGCCGACACCGGCATGGGCAACGTGTGGACCGCCCGGTACATCAACCCGCTCGGCACCCGCCGGCTGATCGGCTCGTACCTGCACGGGTCCATGGCCAACGCGCTGCCGCACGCGATCGGCGCGCAGGTGGCGTTCCCGGACCGGCAGGTGATCGCGGTCTCCGGCGACGGCGGCCTGTCGATGCTGCTCGGCGAGCTGATCACCGTCGCCGCGTACCGGCTGCCGGTCAAGGTCGTCGTGTTCAACAACTCGACCCTCGGGATGGTCAAGCTGGAGATGCTCGTCGACGGACTGCCCGACTTCGGGGTGGACGTGCCGATGGTCGACTTCGCGGCCCTCGCGGCGAGCCTCGGCTTCCACACCGTGCGCGTCGAGGACCCGAAGGACATCGAGCAGACGTACCGCGAGGCCTTCGCGTACGACGGGCCGGCGCTCGTGGACATCGTGACCGATCCCAACGCCCTGTCGATCCCGCCGAAGATCACCTCGGAGCAGGTGTTCGGGTTCGCGACGGCGATCAGCAAGGTGGTGCTCAACCGGGGTGCGGGCGAGGCCGTGAGCATGGCCCGCTCGAACCTGCGCAACCTCCCCCGCTGAGTCCCGGACCCGTCAGGCGGCGGGCACGACGACGAGGGCGAGCACGGCCCCGGCGAGCATGAACGGCCCGAACGGGATGGCCGTGCGCCAACGTGCCCGCCCGGTCAACAGCAGGACCGCGCCGCCCACCCCACCGAGGAGGAAGGCGAGCATCGTGCCGGCGGCCACGTGCGCCCACCCGGCCGCGCCGAGGTGCAGGCCGAGCAGCCCCGCGAGCTTGACGTCGCCGAAACCCATGCCGGGCGGGTGGACGATCCGCAGCAGCAGGTAGCCGGCGAACAGCGCGGCCCCCGCGGCCAGGGTGCGCAGCATGGCGCCGACGCCGCCCGCCTCCGGACCGGCGATGGTGAACGCCGCGACCCACAGCAGCGCCGACACCGCGACACCGGGCAGCAGGAGCCGATCCGGGAGCCGGTGCTCGCGCACGTCGACGACGGTCAGCACCACGGCCAGCGCGAGCAGCCCGGCGCACGCCAGCGTCGCCAGCACCCCGGCCACCGGGTGCGCCGCCGCCAGGTCAGCGAGCCGGCCCAGCACGATGCCCCCACAGAATCACCCATGTCTCCCCCGACATGAGCCGCAGCCTACCGGCAGGGCCGCGGGGCAGAGCCGGACGCGAGCGCACTGTGGACAACCGTGCCGCGCGGTGCCCGGCCCAGATCACCGGAACGGGGCGGCAGCCCAGTCGCGTGACAGCGCACCGAGAGCGGACGGCGTCGAGGCCCGCTGGCTAGACTGCGCTCATGTCCGTCCCCCCGTCGCGGGACCACCCGCCGGACCCCTCACGCGTTCCTGCGGGGCGCTCCGATCCCGGGAATCCTCAGCCCGGCAGTCCCGACCCCACGGCGGCCGCCCGGTTCCGGCGGTTGTGCCGCTCCTCGCCGTGGCGGTGGAGGACCCTGCGCTTCCGGCTGGCGCTGCGCGCCGGCCAAGAGCCCGTCGAGGTCCTCGTCCGTCGGCCCCTCGCGCTGCGCATCGTCGCCCCCGGCGGCACCCTCGTGTTCGCCAGCACTGCCGCCCGCCCGGGCACCGGCAGCTACGCGACCACCGCGCGGCGGTCCTCCTGGCTGATGGCCCCGCACCTGGTCACCCCCGGCCGCGACTCCGACGGACTGGTCCGCCGCCGCCCGGAGGCCGCCTACGGCGAACCCTGGTACGACGACCCGCGCCTCGCCTCCGCGCTGGACCCCGCGCAACTGGCCGGCAATGCCCCGGCCGCCGCGGAACTGCCGCACGCCGAGCCCGTCACCATCCATGCCCTTCGCGACACCGCCCACGAGGGCCGGCCCGCGCTCGAGGCCGTCGTCTCCCCCGGCCACGCCTACCGCGTGGCCGAAGCCGCGGCCGCCCTGCTCGGCCCGGGCCGCAGCACGGTCCGGATCGACGTCGCCACCGGGGTGTGCGTGCTGGTCGAACCGGAGGACGACGACGCCGGCCCCCGCCTGTGGCTGCGGATCCTCGACACGGACGAGTACGCGGGCGACGACGAGTTCGTCGGAGGCACGCCGTGAGCACCGCGGGACTGCCGCCGTCGATGAGGCGGGAACCGGTCGGCCGCGAGCCGACCCTGCGCGAGGAACTGCGCCGGCACACCGCGCGCGTCGTCCTCCCGCCGGTGCTGCTCGTGGCCCTGATGTGGGTGGTCGAGATCGTCGACGTCGTGCTGCCGCTGCGCCTCGACGCCTTCGGGATCCGGCCGCGCCAGCTGGACGGGCTGGGGGGTGTGGTCACCGCTCCGTTCCTCCACCTGGGCTTCGCCCACCTGATCGCCAACAGCGGGGCGTTCCTCGTGCTCGGCGTGCTGGTGGGGCTCGTCAGCGGCCGGTTCTGGACGGTGTTCGCCGGCGTCACCGTCCTCGGCGGCCTCGGCACGTGGCTGATCGGCGGCAGCGGCAGCGTCCACGTGGGGGCGAGCGGCGTCGTCTACGGCTTCGCGGCGTTCCTGCTCGCCTACGGTCTCGCCGCCCGACGGCTCGGCCCGGCCGTCGTCGCCCTCGTCGTCGTGCTGGTCTACGGCGGTCTGGCCGCCGGGGTGCTGCCGCTCAACCCCTTCGTCTCCTGGCAGGGGCACCTGTGCGGCGCCCTCGCCGGCGTCGTCATCGGAGTGCTGCTGGGCCGCCGGGCCCGGACGGCCGTGGACCGTGACCGCTGACGACGGCGTCCGCCCTGACGTCGCGGCCGCACTTCGCGGCGCCGTCGACGCCGGGTTCGGGACGGCCCTGGCGGACCTGACCCGGCTGACCGCGATCCCCGCCATCGCCTGGCCGGGCTTCGACCCCGCCGAGCTGGACCGCAGTGCCGCCCTGACCGTGCGACTGCTGGCGGACTGCGGCCTGGACGACGTGCGGGTGCTGCACGCCGGGCAGGACGGCGACGTCGGCGCCCCGGCGGTGCTGGGCCGCCGGGCAGCCGCGCCGGGTGCACCCACCGTGCTGCTCTACGCCCACCACGACGTGCAGCCGCCCGGACCGGGGGAGCAGTGGACGTCCCCGCCGTTCACGGCCACCCGGCGAGGTGGCCGGCTGCACGGCCGCGGTGTCGCCGACGACAAGGCCGGGATCATGCTGCACGTCGCCGCACTGCGCGCGCTGCACTCGGTGCTGGGCGCGGACCTCCGCCTCGGCGTGACGGTCTTCGTCGAGGGCGAGGAGGAGGCCGGCTCCCCGACCCTGGCCACCTTCCTGGCCGAGCACCGCAAGGCACTCCGGGCCGACGTGGTGGTCGTCGCGGACTCGGGCAACTGGCAGGTCGGGGTCCCGGCCCTGACGACGAGCCTGCGCGGGCTCGTCGACGGTGTCGTCGCGACGGCGAAGATCAGCCTGCGGATCCCGCCGGGCAACGACCCGGAGACGGCGATGGCGGCGCTCGCCCGGCACGTGCGCATCCACGCGCCCTTCGGTGCGCAGGCGACGTTCCGGCCGGGGGCGGCCGGCGCGCCGTACGCGGTCGACCCCGCGCCCCCGGCGGCCCGCGCGATGCACGACGCCATGCATCAGGCGTGGGGACGGCCCGCCGTCGACATGGGCGTCGGCGGCTCCATCCCCGTGGTCGCGGAACTGGCGCGGCTGCTGCCGGACGCGCAGATCCTCATCACCGGCGCGGAGGACCCGGACACCCGTGCCCACGGCATCGACGAGTCCCTCGACGTCGAGGACCTGCGCCGCGGTGTGCTCGCCGAGGCGCTGCTGCTGGCCCGGCTCGACGCCGGCATCGGGACCGGCGACAGCACCGAAAACTCCGACAACCCGGACTGACCCGGACTGGCCCGGATGGACCGGTGGGCGCCCGGTTGCGCGGGCGCCCACCGACCTCAGAGGTCGATGCCCTCGAGCAGCTCGGTGACCAGCGCCGCGATCGGGGACCGCTCGGACCGGGTCAGCGTGATGTGCCCGAACAGCGGGTGGCCCTTGAGCGACTCGACGACGGCGGCGATCCCGTCGTGCCGGCCCACCCGCAGGTTGTCCCGCTGGGCGACGTCGTGCGTGAGCACCACCTTCGAGTTCAGCCCGATCCGGGACAGCACCGTCAGCAGCACGTTCTTCTCGAGCGACTGGGCCTCGTCGACGATCACGAACGCGTCGTGCAGGGACCGTCCGCGGATGTGGGTCAGCGGGAGCACCTCGAGCATCCCCCGGTCGATGACCTCCTCGACGACCTCCTGGGAGACGAGGGCGCCGAGGGTGTCGAAGACGGCCTGGGCCCAGGGACCCATCTTCTCCTGCTCGGAGCCGGGCAGGTAGCCGAGCTCCTGGCCGCCGACCGCGTACAGGGGCCGGAACACGACCACCTTGCGGTGCGCCCGGCGCTCCAGCACGGCCTCGAGACCCGCGCACAGGGCGAGGGCGGACTTGCCCGTGCCGGCGCGACCGCCGAGGGAGACGATGCCGACGGTCTCGTCGAGCAGCATGTCGATCGCGAGGCGCTGCTCGGCGGAGCGGCCGTGCAGGCCGAACACGTCCCGGTCCCCGCGCACCAGCCGCGCGGTCCCGTCCGCCGTGACCCGGCCGAGCGCGGACCCCCGCACCGACGTCAGCACGAGGTTGGTGTTGACGGGGAGCGCGGCCTCGCCGTCGACGGCGTCGAGGGCGACCGGCTCGTGGTCGTACAGCGCCGCCATCTGCGCCTCGTCGAGCGTCACCTCGGCCATGCCGGTCCAGCCCGAGTCCTTGGACTGCTCGTGCAGGTACTCCTCGGCGGCCAGGCCGATGGCCGAGGCCTTGACCCGCATCGGCAGGTCCTTGGAGACGACGGTGACGTTGTGGCCCTCGTCGGCGAGGTTGCGGGCGACGGCGAGGATCCGGGTGTCGTTGTCCCCGAGCCGGAATCCGGCCGGGAGCACCTCGGCGGAGATGTGGTTCAGTTCGACCCGCAGGGTGCCGCCCTGGTCACCGAGCCGGACGGGCTCGTTCAGGGTGCCGTGCGCGATCCGCAGATCGTCGAGCAGGCGCAGCGCCTTGCGCGCGAACCAGCCGAGCTCGGGATCGTGCCGTTTCTTCTCGAGTTCGGTGATGACGACGACGGGCAGCACGACGTCGTGCTCGGCGAAGCTGTAGATCGCGCGGGGGTCCGAGAGCAGCACCGACGTGTCGACGACGATGCACCGCACCGCCGCGTCGGGCTGGTTCTCCAGCGGCCGGTTGCCGCGCGAGGTGCGCGCGGGGCGGACCGGTCGGGTTGCGCCGGCGGTGCCGGCGGCCGGAGCCGCCTGCTCCGGCGTGCCCGTGGGCTCGTCGGTGGACCGCGTGGTGCCGGTGGACTGCGATGACTGCCGTGATGACACGATTCGCTCCCCGCCCCGGGCCGCGACCGCGACCCGGATCGCTCGTCAGGTCGGGTCCGGGACGCTCGGGAGCCGCGCGGGCTCCCCCGTCGCACCACCGTCCGCGGATCCGTCGGGTCGCGCCGGAACAGTGTTCCGCCGGCCCGGACCGGGTCCGAGGATGCAGTGCGTCATCGTGAGCCTCCCGCATCGGGCGGCGGTCGTGCCGCCCGATGCACCGAATGTAGGCCGCGGCAGGTCGACATCCGCGCGCCACGCCGTGGCCGCGACGTGAACAGCACCCGACGAGTTCATGACCGGGCCGACCGGTGCCCGCCCACCCGCGTCACCGTCCCGTCAGGAACCGAAGCGGCGCTGCCGGCGGGCGTAGTCGCGCAGGGCGCGCAGGAAGTCGATGCGCCGGAAGTCCGGCCACAGGGCCTCGCAGAAGTAGAACTCGCTGTAGGCGCTCTGCCACATCAGGAAGCCGGAGAGCCGCTGCTCGCCCGAGGTGCGGATCACGAGGTCCGGGTCGGGCTGGCCGCGGGTGTAGAGGTAGTCGGAGATCTGCTCGACCGAGAGCTCGTCGGCCACGCGGGCCAGGTCCTTGCCCGCGGCGTCGGCGTCGCGCAGCAGCTCGCTGACCGCGTCGACGATCTCCCGCCGGCCGCCGTACCCGACGGCGACGTTCACGTGCAGGCCGTCGGCGTCGCCGGTCCGCTCGGCCAGGGCCCGCAGCCGGGCCGCGAGGTCGGCGGGCAGCACGTCGGGCGCGCCCACCGGGTGCACCCGCACCGTGGGGTCCTCGGCGATCCGGTCCAGCGTGTTGCCGATGATGGCGAGCAGGTCGTCCAGCTCGGCGCTGTCCCGGCTGAGGTTGTCGGTCGAGAGCATGTAGAGCGTGACGACCTTGATGCCGAGCTCGGAGCACCAGCGGAGGAACTGGTGGATCTTGTCGGCGCCCGCCTGGTGGCCGTGCTTCGTCGGCGCCCCGGCCAGGGCGGCCCAGCGGCGGTTGCCGTCGACCATGACGCCGATGTGCTCCGGCAGCGGCGAGCGCATCACCTGCCGGGCGAGCCGCTGCTCGTAGAGGTCGTAGAGGGGGGTCCGCCGCGCCGGCCGCTCGTCCGTTCTGCCCACCGGACCTCCTTCTCCGCCGCCGCTTCTCGTCCTCCCGCCGCGGGAGCGGCGAACCTGTCCACACTATCGCGCACACCGGTACCCACCCCGGGCGGCCGCGCGACGCATGCCGGTCGCATCCAGCCCGTCTCGTTACCATGAGCTCGTGCCCTCTCACCCGGTGACCTCTGCCTCCCCGTCCGGCCCTCCCCCGGGGCGCGCCTCCCGAGACGCGGACTCCTCCCCGGTCGACGCCGCCGTCGGCAAGGTCGCGGAGCTGCTCGAGAAGCCGCGCCTGCGCGGCTGGATCCACCTGGGCATGACGCCGCTGGCCCTGGCGGCCGGCATCGTGCTCGTCGCCCTGGCCCCGACCGCCGGCACGCGCTGGGCGTCCGTCGTCTTCGCCCTGACCGGGGTGCTCCTGTTCGGCACCAGCGCCGCCTACCACCGGGGCAACTGGGCGCCGCGGACGAAGCTGCTGCTCAAGCGGCTGGACCACTCGAACATCTCGCTCGTCATCGCCGGCACCTACACGCCGATCGCGGTGACTCTGCTCAGCCCGTCCCACGGCACCGTGCTGCTGTGGCTGATCTGGTCCCTCGCCGTCGCGGGGGTCGCGTTCCGGGTGCTGTGGACGCACGCGCCGCGCTGGCTGTACGTGCCGATCTACGTGCTGCTCGGCCTGGTCTCGGTCTTCTATCTCGGCGAGTTCTGGGCGGTCAACCCGGCGGTCACGATCCTCATCGGCGTGGGCGGTCTGGCCTACATCGTCGGGGCCGTGTTCTACGGGATCAAGCGACCCAACTTCAGCCCGAACTGGTTCGGATTCCACGAGTTGTTCCACGCCCTCACCGTGGTCGGCTTCACCTGCCACTTCGTGGGCATCATGATGGCGGTCCTCGCCTCCCGATGACGCCACAGGGCCGGCGGCCCCTCCCCCTTGTCGCGGAGCCCGATCCGGGGCAGGATCGCGGCAACTCGTGCGACGGGAGGACGTCGCGCGACGGCCGCACCAGTGAGGGGACTGTGACGATGGACAGCAGGGGCATGGACGACATGGTGATCGGAGCCGACACCAGCACCGACGCGGCGGAGACCACGGCGGAGACGGCGGCAAGGCGCTGCCTGACGTGGGGAATCGTCCTGATCGTCGCCGGAGCGGTCATGGTCTACGGCCTCCCGTACCTCATGCCGCTGATGGCCGAGTCCGCCGGGGAGAGCGCCGCCATCGGCTACGGGGCCGTCAACGTCGTCACCAGCCTCGTCAGCACCCTCCTGATCCCGATGGGCACCACCCTCGTCGGCGCCGCGATCGTCATCCGGGTCCTGGATCCCGCACGGGAACGCCGTCGCGCGTAGTCCGCGTCGCCCGTCCGGTCGGCTCCGGGCGGACCGTCACCGACCCAGCTGCGTGCGCAGCAGGGCCTCCGTCTCGGCGGGCAGGTCGCAGACCATGGTCCGGCACACGTACGCCCGCGCGACGCCGCCCGGGCCGGTGGGCCGGCCACGCAGCAGCGGCACGCGGCTCTCGCGCGCCGAGACCGTGCCGTCCCCGACCGCGAGGACGAGCGCCGGGGCGGGATGGACCGCGGCGACTTTCCGCAGCGCGGACCGCATCGCCGAGTCCTGCCCGACGACGGCGATCTGGGTGGGCCCGGCCGCGAGCACGGTGGCCGCGGCGAGGCCGGCGCCCACCACCTGTGGGGCCTGCACGGCGAGCCGGCCGACGTACCCGATGAGCTGTTCGGCCACCGAGCGGTGCTCCGTGGAGCCGGAGTAGGCCGAGGCGAGGGCGCACGCGAGGGCCAGGGCCGCGGTGCCGCTCGGGACGGCGCCGTCGAGCGGGTCGACCGGAGCCTCACCCGCGAGCGCCGCGGGACCGTCGGACACGCCGTCGCCGTCGCCGGGCGGCACGTCCTGCAGGGCGCCGTCGACGACGAACCGGTCCAGCGCGGCGTTCAGCAGGGCCGTCGCTCGCTCGTACCAGCGGTCGTCGCCCGTCGCGGAGAACAGCGACAGGAACCCGATGACGCACTGGGCGTAGTCCTCGAGCTGCCCCTCCGCGCCGGCAGCACCGGAAGATCCGGCAGCACCGGAGAATCCGTCGGAGCCGGCGGCACCGGCGCCGCCCGCGGACATCCGCGCCAGCACGGGCGCGCCGCTCGTCTCGTCCACGTGCACCCGCCACAGGTAGTCCGCCGCCCGCACGGCGGCGTCCGCGAAGTCGGGCCGGTCCAGGGCGAGGGAGGCCTCGCTCAGCGCCGCGACGGCCATCCCGTTCCAGGCGGCCACGACCTTCTCGTCCCGGCCCGGTTGGGGCCGGGCCCGGCGCGCGCGGCGCAGCGCGGGCCGCACGGCCTCGAACAGCGCCCACTCCTCGCGGTTGAGCTCGAGGCGCGGGTGCAGGGGCCAGCCGTACTCGGTGGGCTGCGGACCCGTGCCGACGTTGAACAGCACGGCCACGTCCTCGGCGTCGTCGCCGACCACGTCGGCCAGCTGCGCCGGCGTCCAGACGTAGGTCAGGCCCTCGAAGTGGTCGCCCGCGAGCTCGGTGTCCGCGTCGAGCGAGGAGGCGAAGCCACCGCCCGGCAGCGCCAGCTCCCGGATCATCCACTCGCCGGTCTCCTCGGCGATCCGCGCCCCGAGATACCCCTCGTGCCGGTGCCGGGCGCCGAGCCTGGACCACTGCAGGTAGACCTGCATGAGCTGGGCGTTGTCGTAGAGCATCTTCTCGAAGTGCGGCAGGGACCAGTCGGCCGTCACCGAGTACCGGGCGAAGCCGCCCTCCACCTGGTCGTACAGGGCGGAGGAGGCCATCGCGGTCAGCTGGTGGGCAAGCAGGTCCTCGGCCGTCTCCGCGGCGTCGCCCCCGTCGGCAGACGTGCCCGTCGAGGCGTACCGGGCGAGGAAGGAGAGCAGCGGGGTGCCGGGGAACTTGGGGGCGCCGCCGAAACCGCCGTGCTCGGTGTCCTCGGTGGCCGCGAGGGCCTCGACCGCCTCGGCGAGCACACCCGGGCGCAGGAGCGAGCCCGTCGCGGTCGTGGCGTCGCCGGTGATGCTGAGCTGGCCGATCAGGTCCCGGTTGATCGCCTGGGCGCGGCCGAGGCTCGCCGCGAGGGACTCGGCGGTCGCCTCGAGCTCGGAGCGGCGCTGCGCCCAGGCCTCCTGGACGGCGACGAGCAGCTGGCTGAACGACGGGCGGCCGGCCACGGGCCGGGGCGGGAAGTAGGTGCCGGCGTAGAAGCAGCGGCCGTCCGCGTCGGTGAACACCGTCATCGGCCATCCGCCCTCGCCGGTGAGGGCCTGGGTGGCGGCCATGTACATGGCGTCGACGTCGGGGTGTTCCTCGCGGTCGACCTTGACGGCGACGAAGTTCGCGTTCAGGTAGGCGGCCACGTTGGCGTCGGCGAAGGACTCCGCGGCCATCACGTGACACCAGTGGCACGCGGCGTAGCCGATGGACACGAGGACGGGCACGTCGCGCTCGGCGGCCGCGGCGAACGCCTCGGGACCCCAGGGCCACCAGTCAACGGGGTTGTCGGCGTGCTGGCGCAGGTAGGTGGAGGCGCTGCCCGCCAGCCGGTTCACCGGTGGGACCGTCCGGGGTCGCCGGTCACGGGTCCGGAACCGCGCCATCCGTCCGCGGGTCCGTCGCCGGCGGGTCCGCCGTCGCCGGCGCCCCCGTCACCGGGTCCGGTGGCCCCCGCGCCGGGTCCCTCACCGCGCTCGGCGGCGGCCATCTCCTCGAGCATCGCGCGGTGCCGGATGCGGCGCAGGCGCTTGTTCATCGACCGGATGAGCAGCAGGCCGGCCACGGCGAGGGCGAAGGTGACGAGGAAGCCGAGGGTGCCGGGGGTGACCTGGTCGAGCGACAGTCCCGGCTTCAGGCCCCCGTTCGCCGGGGTGGGCGTCGGGGTGGGCGTGGCGGCCAGGACGAGGCTGAGGAACATGGGGTCTTTCTCTCGTGCGGTCCCCGGCACGGTACCGGGTCGGGGACGGGGGAACCGCCCGGGCGGGGACTCTCCCGCTGCCTTCCATGGTAGTCGCCGCAACGGACCGGCCCCGAGCCGCCCGTGGCAGGACGGGCTCGGGGCCGGGTCGCTGCGGGTGTCGTCAGGAGGCGCGGTCGGGCTCGATACCGGCGAAGAGATCCGTCTCGGGCAGCTCGGTGGGAACGCGGGAGTCGATCAGCGTGTACTCCTCCCACGGCCACACCTCGCGCTGCAGGTCCAGCCCGGCGGCGAAGAAGAACCCGTCCGGCGCCACCTGCGAGCGGTGGGACTTCAGGGCGGTGTCGCGGGCCTCGAACCAGTCGGCGCACTCGATGCGGGTCGTCGTCTCGTGGGTCAACCCGGGGGGCGGGTTGCCCTCCGCGTCGGTCTGCATGCGCTTGGCGATCCACTCGGCGAAGGGCGACTCGATGCCGCGCGCCTCCATCGCCTCGTGCAGCGTCTGGAAGCGGGCCGGGTTGAAGGCGTGGTCGTAGTACAGCTTCGACGGCGCCCACGCCTCGCCCGTGCCGGAGTACCGGTCGGGGTCGCCGGCAGCGTGGTAGGCCTCGACGGCCACCTTGTGCGCCATGATGTGGTCCGGGTGCGGGTAGCCGCCGTTCTCGTCGTAGCTGACGATGACGTGCGGCCGGAACCGGCGCACGAGGCGCACGAGCGGCGCGGCGGCCCGCTCGAGCGGCATCATCGCGAAGCTGTGCTCGTGCAGGTCCGGCGGCGGGTCCCCCTCGGGCAGCCCGGAGTCGGCGAAGCCGAGCCACTGCTGATCGATGCCGAGCGCCGCGGCGGCGTTCGCCATCTCCACCCGGCGCAGGCCGGGCAGGTCCCGGTGCGCGCGGGGCTCGGACGCGAGCGCCGAGTTGAGGATCGAGCCCTGCTCGCCGCCGGTGCACGTGGCGACCATGACGCCGGCGCCGGCGTGCACGTACTTCGCCATCGTGGCGGCACCCTTGCTGGACTCGTCGTCCGGGTGCGCGTGCACGGTGAGCAGCCGCAGCGAGCCGGGGGGAACGGATTCGGGCACGAAGGACTCCTGGACTTCTCGGGTGGATACGGCGACGCGCGTCGCCTTCTCGTCCGCCGCAAGGCGGGCCGTGGTCACCGGTCCGGGCAGCGTCTTCACGGCGTCGCCACGGCGTCTCCACGGCGTCGCCGGGGACGGAGCCGGGATAGGCTGGACGGGCCGCCGTCGCCGCGCGACACTGCCGCCCGCGCGACCGGCACGATCCACCATCCGCGAATGAGAGCGCCCGCGTGAGCACCCCCGAGTCGATGACCAGTCCCACCTTAGTCACTCGCTACGGAGCGCCCAAGCGACGCCCGGACCGCCGCGGACGGCGCCTGACGATCGTCCTCGGTCTCGTCCTCGCCATCGTCGCCACCGGCATCGTCGCCCTCGTGCTGAACCGCCCGACCCTCACGCCCAAGGACCTCGGCTTCAGCGTCCACGGCCCGTCGTCCATCACCGTCGACTTCGACGTCGCCGTGCCGTCGGGCATGCGCGGCCGCTGCGCGATCCAGGCGCTCGACGAGCGGTTCACCGTGGTCGGCTACACCGAGGTCGACGTCGCGGACACGGATGCCGCTCCCGGCACGGCTCACCGGGTCGGCCTGCGCACCACCTCCCTCGCCGTCAGCGGCGGCGTGGACCGCTGCTGGTCCCTGCCCTGACGCACCTCCCGCGCCCGTGACGCGCACTGTCCACACGGGGGCCCTGATACCGCGTTCGGTACGCCGACTCGGTAGAATGGGCGGAATACGCTTCGCCCCGCTGAATCAGGTGACGGTCGTGACCGGCACCGGCGGGGTTCCTTTTTTGGGGACCACCGACATCACGCCGTCGAGCCCCACCGGACCCGGAGCGACACGCACCGGCCCCCGTGGCCGGCCGACGGCAACCCGCACGACACACCGCACGACGCACCGCACGACAAGGAGTAACGCGTGACCACGAACAGCGCCGCCTCGTCCCCCTGGCTCACCCAGGACGCCTTCGACCGCCTGCAGTCCGAGCTCGAGTACCTCTCGGGCCCGGGACGCGCCGAGATCGTGGCCCGCATCGAGGCGGCCCGCTCGGAGGGTGACCTGAAGGAGAACGGCGGCTATCACGCGGCCAAGGACGAGCAGGGCAAGACCGAGGCCCGCATCCGCCAGCTGACCGAGCTGCTGCGCAACGCGCACGTGGGCGAGGCGCCGGCCGACAACGGCGTCGTCGAGTCCGGCATGGTCGTCACCGCGAAGATCGCCGGCGACGAGGACACGTTCCTCCTCGGCAGCCGCGAGGTCGCCGTCGGCACCGACCTGGACGTGTTCAGCGAGAAGTCCCCGCTCGGCGCCGCCATCCTCGGCCTGAAGAAGGGCGAGTCGACGCACTACACCGCCCCGAACGGCAAGGAGATCTCCGTCGAGATCATCGACGCCAAGCCGTACGCCGGCTGAGACACTCCAGCAGACCACAGCACAGCACACGAACGGCCGGCCACCCCGCGGGGTGACCGGCCGTTTCGTGTATGGCCGAGGGAGAGCTCAGCTGTGGATGACCTGCGGGTCGTAGCCCTCGTCGCGCAGCGCCTGGAGGATCTGCTCGGCGTGCTCGACGCCCTTGGTCTCCATGAAGATCGTGATGGCCACGTCGCCCATGCTGATCGAGCCACCGATGCGGGTGTGGTCGACGCCGGTGACGTTGGCGTCGTTCTCCGCGATGATGCGGGAGATCGTCGCGAGCGAGCCAGGCCGGTCGTTGAGCATGATCCGCACCTGCAGGAAGCGGCCGGCCGCCGAGAGGCCCCGCTGGATCACCTTGAGCATGAGCATCGGGTCGATGTTGCCGCCCGAGAGAACGGGCACCGTGACGCCAGGGTTCTCGATCCGGCCCTCCATGAGGGCGGCCACGCCGACAGCGCCGGCGGGCTCGACGACCATCTTCGAGCGTTCGAGGAGGAACACGAGGGCTCGGGCCAGGGCGTCCTCGCTGACGGTGACGACGTCGTCGACGAGTTCCTTGATGATGGAGAACGGCAGCTGGCCGGGCAGCCCCACAGCGATGCCGTCCGCGATGGTCGAGACCTTCGTCAACGGCACGAGGGCGTCCGCGGCCAGGGACGGCGGGTAGGCGGCGGCGTTCTCGGCCTGGACGCCGATCACGCGGATCTGCCGGCCCTGCCGCGCCGCCTCGTGCTTGAGGGCGACGGCCATGCCCGCGAGCAGGCCTCCCCCGCCGACCCCGACGAGCACCGTCTCCACGTCCGGCACCTGTTCGATGATCTCCAGGCCCACGGTGCCCTGGCCGGCGACGACGTCGACGTTGTCGAAGGGGTGGACGAACATGGCCCCGGACGCGGCGGCGTAGCGCTGCGCCTCGGCGAGGGCCTCGTCGACGGTGCCGCCGTGCAGCACGACCTCCGCGCCGTGGTCCTGGGTGGCCGCGAGCTTGGGCAGCGCGACGCCGAGCGGCATGTAGATCCGTGCCTTGACGCCCAGGTGCTTCGCCGCGACGGCGACGCCCTGCGCGTGGTTGCCGGCCGAGGCGGCGACGACGCCGCGGGAACGCTCCTCGGCGGTGAGCCGGGCCATCCGCGTGTAGGCGCCGCGGACCTTGAAGGAGCCGGCGCGCTGGAGGTTCTCGCACTTCAGGTACACCGGGGACCCGGTGATGCGGGCCAGCGCCCGGGAGTGCTGGATCGGGGTGTTCTCGATCAGCCCCGCCTGCAGCTCACGGGCGGCGAGGACGTCCTCGTACCGGACCCCGAGGTCCGTCGTGCTCGATCTGCTCATCGGTCGTCCCTTCCGGCGTGTGCGGTCGACCCGGCGGCGTCCTCGTCGTGGCGCGGCTCCGCCACGGCACCGGTCTCGGCGTCGGCGGTGTCGGACCCGGTCGCGTTGACCGCGGCGGTCTCCGCGTCGGCACCGGACCGGGCGTTGATGTCGCGCTGGTGCGCGGTGTCGTCGGCGTGCCGGCCGTACCCGTCGGCGTTCGAGCCGGCGAGCAGGGGGTCCGTCTCCCACTGCCGTCCGGCCAGGTACCGCACGACCGTGTTGGCGACGGCGAGCAGCGGGACGGAGAACAGGGCCCCGGCGATCCCGGCCACCATGGATCCGCCGGTGACGGCGAGGACGACGGCGAGCGGGTGCAGGGACACGGCCCGGCCCATGATGAGCGGCTGGAGGATGTGCCCCTCGATCTGCTGGACGAGCAGGACGACGCCGAGCATGATCACGGCCGGCACCGGGCCGAGCGCCACGAGGGCGAGCAGCACGGCGATGCTGCCCGTGACCAGGGCGCCGACGATCGGGATGAACGAGCCGATGAACACGAGCACGGCCAGCGGGATCGCGAGCGGCACCTGGATGATGAGGGCGCCCAGGCCGATGCCGATCGCGTCGATCGCGGCGACGACGATCTGCACGCGCACCCAGGACACCATGGACTGCCAGCCGCGGCGGCCGGCGCCGTCGGCGCCGGGGCGGGCGCGACGCGGCAGCATACCGACGACGAACCGCCAGATCCGGTCGCCGTCGAGCAGGAAGAAGATGAGGGAGAAGATCGTCAGCAGCAGGCCCGCGGCGACGTGGCCGGCGGTACTGCCCAGCGACGCCGCACCCGAGAGCAGGGTGCCGCTGTTGTCCTGCAGGCTCTGCACACCCTGCTGGATGTAGCGGTCCAGGTCGGAGGTCGACAGCTGCAGCGGCCCGGTCTGCAGCCAGCCCATCAGCTGGTCGTACCCGGCGCGAGCCTGGCCCCACAGGGCGGTGATGCCCGTGGCGATCTGCCGTCCGACGAGGGTGAGCGCTCCGACCACGACGACGAGGAAGCCGACCTCGACGATGGCGACCGCGAGCCCCTTGGGCACCCGGTGCCGGTGCAGGTACCGCACGAGCGGGGAGAGCAGGCCCGCGAGCAGGCCGGCGATCATCAGCGGGATGATCAGGACGCTGAAGAAGGAGACCACCCAGGACAGTCCCCACGCGGCCACCACGATGATGGCCAGACGCCAGGACCAGGCCGCGCCGATACGCAGCGCGTACGGCACTTCCTCGTTCGTCGGCTGGAAGGACGGGTCGGGGGGCGTGGTGGCGGGTGTCTCGCCGCGGAGTCCACTGAAGAGTCCCATGCACTCCATCTTCTCCCCTGCCGCCCGGGATCGCTCAATTCACGTCGTCCGGTGGCGCGGGCCACCGGCGGGCGAGTCGCGGCGCTCGCACGGTCAGCGCGTCAGGCGGCGCAGCCCCCACGTGATGGTCAGGTCCTCGCCCGGCGCGAGCCAGCGCAGCCCATCCCCGGAGTTGAAGGCGTTCGCCGGTGCGGTCATCGGCTCGATCGCGACGGCCAGGGGCAGGCCCGGCGTGTCCTCGGTGATGAAGACGTGCGCGTAGCCGCACTCGGGGCCGGTCCACAGCTGCACGCCGGAGCCGTCGGGGGCTCGCAGCTCGTGCCGGTGCTCCCCCTCGACCGGTGTGAGGTCGGTGTACGCGGAGTCGGTGCGCAGCCCGGCGATCCGCCGCCCGCCGCGCAGGTCGTGCTCACCGGCGACGGCTTCGCGGTGGGTCGGGATGAGGGTGGTCGGGTCCGCGACGACGCGGGTGGCCCCCTCGACGCGCAGCGTCAGCTCGTCGATCGGCACGTCGCCGACGCGCAGGTACGGGTGAGCGCCCAGCGCCGCGGGCGCGGTGCCGGTGCCGCGGTTGGTCAGCCGCTGCCGCACGCTCAGGGACCCGTCGTCGGAGACGGCGTAGTGCACCTCGTGGGTCAGGTGGAACGGGTAGCCGTGCTGCGGGTAGATGCCCGCCGAGAGGGTGACCGACTCGGCGCGGTGCTCGAGCGGCGTGTACCCGGTGTTGCGGAGCAGGCCGTGGGTCGCGTTGCCGCGGGAGGGCTCGGTGAGATCGAGCTGCTGGACCTTCGTGCCGCCGTCGGGAAGCGTCTGGGGCCACCGGCCGCCGGCGATCCGGTTCGGCCACGGGGCGAGCGTGATGCCGGCGGCGCCGGGGGCGATCGCGTCGTCGTCGTACGTCTCGGTCAGGGCGATGCCGCCCACCTCGAACAGGCGCAGGCCGGCGGCGAGCTCGGTGATCAACGCCCGGGTGTCCCCCGCGGCGATCTCGAACTGCTCGCCCGTGGCAGGGCGGAGGGCACCGGTCATGCGCTCACGCTACCCGGCGCGCTGGATTCGGTGGAGCGCCGCACGTGCAGCAGCAGGGCCTGCTCGGGGTTGAGCACGGGCAGGGTGACGCCGACGGCGGCCAGCGCCGCGCCGCTGATCCCGGTCAGGCGCGGCAGCCAGGCCGGGGCGCGCCGTTCCTTGACGGTGTGATCCTCCGCCGCGCGCCCCGCGGCGGGGTCCGTGGGGGCGTGGAAGTCCGCCGGGCCGGGGTGCAGCGGGTCGAGCAACTCGACGTCGTAGAGGGTGCCCGCCTCCAACCCGGGCAGCGGCTGCGGGCCGGGCGCCGCGTCGGGGCTGGTGGCGGTCGCGACGACGGCGTAGAGGGCGCTCCCGCCGTCGGGCGCGACGACGCCGTGGACGGTCAGACCCGTCCCGTCGGTGTCGGCGCGGAACGCGACGCCGCCGTGCAGCAGCGCGCGGTGCTCGCGGTAGAGCCCGATGACGTGCCGCAGCTGGTCCCGCTCGGCCGGGTCGGTGAGGCGGACGTCCCACTCGAGGCCGAGGTGCCCGAAGAGGGCGGTGACGGCGCGGAAGCCGAGGGCGTGGGTGCGGCCGGAGGAGTGCGCCGTGGGCGGCCCGATGTGGGCGCCGATCAGTTCGGGCGGCAGCAGCAGGCCGGTGTAGTGCTGGATGGTCTGCCGTTCGAGGGCGTCGTTGGAGTCCGACGCCCAGACGCGGTCGGTGTGCTCGAGCACGGCCAGGTCGACGCGGGCGCCGCCCGAGGAGCAGCTCTCGATCTCCAGGCCGGGGTGGCGGCGCTTCAGCTCGGCCATGAGCTCCAGGCCGGCGGCGGTCTGAGCACGGGCGGAGGGCCGTCCGCCGTGGCCGAGTTCGGTGTGGTCCCGGTTCTGATCCCACTTCAGGTAGGCGATGGAGTACTCGGTGAGCAGGGCGTCCAGCGCCCCGAGGACGTACTCGTACGCCTCCGGGTTCACCAGGTCGAGCACCTGCTCCTGTCGCCACGAGGCGGGCATCCGGTCGTGTCCCGGTCCGGAGATCCAGTCCGGGTGCGCGCGGGCGACGTCGGAGTCGGGGCTGATCATCTCGGGCTCGACCCACAGCCCGAACTCCATGCCGAGCCCGGTGACGTGCTCGATCAGCGGCCCGAGGCCGTCGGGCCAGACGGCGGGGTCGACCCACCAGTCGCCGAGGCCCGCCCGGTCGTGGCGGCGGTGCCCGAACCACCCGTCGTCGAGCACGAACCGTTCGACCCCGATGTCCGCGGCGACGTCGGCCAGCTCGGTCAGGGCGGCAAGGTCGTGCGCGAAGTAGACGGCCTCCCAGGTGTTGAGGATGACGGGGCGGGGCGTCGCGGGGTGCTGCGGCCGGGCGCGCACCCAGCGGTGGAAGGCACCGGCGATGCCGTCGAGCCCGGCGTCGGCGTAGGCGCCGAACAGCGTGGGGCTACGGTACTCCTCCCCCGGGGCCAGGTCGATCTCCCCGGAGCCGAGCAGGTCCCCGCCGCCGAGCCGGCGGGAGGGGTCCGGCGTGCGCTCGGCGAACACCTCGGTGTCCCCGCTCGCGGCCAGGTGCACGGCCCAGACGCGGCCGGAACGGTGGGCGAAGCCCTCCTCACCGGCGCACAACACCGTGGGCGCGTCGTGCCCGGTGCGGCCGTGGCGGCCGGCGCGGACCCACGCGCCCTGGGCGAAGGGCAGCCGCTGGGGGTGCCGTTCGCGGGTCCACGTGCCGGTGAGGTCCATCAGCTCGCGCGCGGCGGCGCCCACCGGGAGGCCCACCTCAAGCCCGGCGAGCTGGTACGGGGTGGTCCCGGTGTTGCGGACGGTGGCCGTGACCCGCACGACGCCGGTCGGGCTGAGCTCGAGCTCCCAGGTCAGGGCGAGGCCGGCGGCCTCGTCGGCCAGGTCCAGCCGCACCGACCCCCCGGACCCGGCATCGTCCTCGTCGTCCTCGTCGTCCTCGTCCCCCTCGGCGATGTCCACCCGCACGTCCGTCACCGTCCACCGTGGGGAGAAGTCCGCGCCGGCGCGGCTGCCACGCAGGGCCGGCCGCCCACGCCACCCGTCGGCGGCGGCGGGCACGATCGGCAGGGACGCCGGGTGGTCCCAGCCCGAGTGCGTGACGGGGGCAGCGAACGCCGCGGCCGGGGGCGGCACGGGCCCGAGGTCCGCACCCCAGTGCAGGAACGCGGGCACCGGGTCCCAGGCCTCGTGGGGGGCCGTCCCGGCGGCGGGCACGTCGAGCAGGACGCTCACGCCCGCGGCACGGAGGTGGACGACGGCGGAGTCGGTCATGCGGTCCTTCCGGAGCGGGGGGTCGAACTGGTGAGGAACTCGACGGTGAACGTCGCCTCGTGCAGGGTCAGCCGGTGTTCGGGTTCGACGTCGACCCCGCACGAGCGGCTGCCGATGCCGTGCTGCGCGATGTCCAGGTGCAGGTGCAGCACGTCCGAGTCCGGCAGCTCGTGGGGGTGGTCGGCCGCCGCGAGCTGCGCCGGGGTGTGCCGCTGGACGTTGACGTTGAGCCAGCCGTCGGTGCTGTCCGCCGCGTGCACGCGCATCGTGAGCACGGCGTCGTCGGCTTCCCCCGCACTGGAGCGCAGCTGCAGCCAGCGGACCCCGCGCCGGTTGCCGTTCTCCTGCGGGGAGAGGTAGCCGGTGATGAACTCGTCCACCGGTAGCCGGTGACGGCTCACGCGGGCACCGATCGCGGTGTCCGCGTAGCTCTCCTGCGGCCCCGGCCCGAACCACTGGACGGTGTCGATCGACGACGCGCCCACCTCAGACCCAGCCGCAGATCCAGTCAGGCTGGCCGGCAGCGTCAGCACGATGCCCTCACGGGCGACCGGCAGTGGCACCCGCGCAGCGGCCCCCTCGGGGGCGATGGTCACCGTCAGGCTGACGCCGCCGGGCGTGGGCCGCCAGGACGTCGTCACGCGGGCCGCGTTCTCGCCGGCCGGTTCGCCCCACCTTTCGACGCGCGTCAGGGCGCCGTCGCGGGCGTCCCCGTCGAGGCCGTGGACCTCGACGGTGCGGCGCTGCCAGTCCCCCAGCCGGTGCCGGGCCCAGGGCTCGGCGGCGGGGACGGGCACCGGGTCCGTGCCGGCGTCGGCGTCCCAGTCGAAGCCGGGGCGGTCGATCCAGCGGCGGGTGTCCCGCGTCGATTCGATGATGCCGAGGTCGTTGTCGGTCGGGGCCCGGTCCAGGCTCAGGGCCGTCGCGAGCACGGGCACGCCGCCGAGCGAGGTCAGCTCTCCGCTCGCGTCGAAACCGGCGATGCCGACCTGCCGCACCACCGCACCCTCCTCCGGGGAGCCGTCCGCGGTCGACGAGGCGGCGCTCGTGGCGTGGACGTCGATGGACGCGGCGGGCCCGGGCGGCGGCCCCGCGAGCCGGCTCTGCCCCACCGCGACGACGTGCCCGGCGGGCGCCCAGGACGTGTCGGCCGCGAGCGCCGCGGTCACGACCAGCCAGCTCTCGGGGTGCACCGCGACGGGATCGGCGCCGTCGGCCAGGCCGGGGGCGTCACCGGTGGCGGCATCGACCTCGGCCGAGTGCCGGGTGCGGACGGTCCGCTCGGGCAGGGTCAGGTCCGGGACGGCGGTGACGCCGGTGTCCCCGGCCGCAACGGGCGGCAGGGTCAGCGGCCCGTCGGCGATGACGACACCGTCGACCTCGCGCCGCCACGTGAACCGCAGGTACCCGGTGTCGACCGCCGTGTTGCGGTTGCGGACGGTCACCCGGCCGTCGTCGCCCACCCCGATCCGCACCGGCTCGAACGTCGTGCGGATGTCCAGCAGGGCCGGGCTCGGGGTGCCGTCGGGGAAGCACACGCCGTCGAGGACGAAGGTGCCGTCGTGGATCGGCTCACCGAAGTCGCCGCCGTGCGCGTAGTAGGGGACGCCGTCGGGGGTCGCCGTGGCGATCCCGTGGTCCTTCCACTCCCAGATGAAGCCGCCGGCGAAGCGCGGGTGTCGTTCGATCAGCTGCTCGTAGCGGGCGAGGCCTCCCGGGCCGTTGCCCATCGCGTGGCCGTACTCGCACAGCACGAGGGGCCGGGTACCGAGCCGCTCCTGCGCGTCGTCGGGGGCGCTCGGCACCAGCCGGCCGGCCAGGATGTTCTCGCACTCGCGGTACGTCGGGTACATCCGCGAGTAGACGTCGGTGTAGGCGGACGCGCGGTCCCCCTCGTAGTGCACGGGCAGCGGGCAGCCGCGCTCCTTGAGCCACGCAGTCATGGCGGCGAGGTTGGCGCCGGTGCCGGACTCGTTGCCGAGCGAGACCATCACGAGGCACGGGTGGTTCTTGTCCCGCTCCCACGTGCGGGCGATCCGCTCGAGGTACGCGTCGCGCCACGCAGGATCGTCGCTGGGGTTGCGCCGCCAGTCCTGCTGCACGAACCCGTGGGTCTCGAGGTCGCACTCGTCGATGACCCACAGCCCGAGCTCGTCGGCGAGGGCCAGCAGGTGGTGGGCGGGCGGGTAGTGGCTGGTGCGGACGGCGTTGATGTTGTGCCGCTTCATCCGGATCAGCTCGGCGCGGGTGAACTCCTCGGTCACCGCCCGGCCGGCGTCCGGGTGGAACTCGTGCCGGTTGACGCCGCGCAGCCGCAGGGGCCGGCCGTTGGCCGTGAGCACGGCGTCGCGGATCTCGATGCGGCGGAACCCGGTGCGCAGGGTCACGGTCTCCCCCGGCGCCTCGACGGTGACGGTGTAGCGGCGGGGCGCGTCGTCGGACCACGCCTGAACGGGGCCGACCTCGATCCGCTGCCGGTGCGCCCCGAGTGTCGTGTCGACGCCGAGCTCGGGCAGGTGCAGCCGCACCGGGAAAGCGTCCTCGGGGGCGGTGACGGTGACGTCGAGGACGCCGGTGCCGGTCTCCGGGTCCAGGTCGGGGGCCAGGTCGACGTCGTCGATGCCCGCCCGCGGGCGCAGCCGCAGGGTCACGGGGCGGAAGATGCCCGGCAGCCACCACTGGTCCTGGTCCTCGAGGTAGCTGGCGCCGCTGAACCGGTGCACGCGCACCTGCATCACGTTGACGCCGGGCCGGGCGTGCGGGGCGATGTCGAACTCGTGCACGAGGCGGCTGCCGGTGGCCCAGCCGACCGGTGTCCCGTTGACCCACACGGCGTACGCGCCGTCGACCCCGTCGAACCGCACGAGCAGGGCGCGCGCGTCCTGCCAGCCGTGCAGCGGGTGGTCCGTGTCGCCGGCGCCGTCGTCGGGTCCCGGCAGCGTGAACTCGACCCGGTGGTCCCCGACGGCGCTCTCGTCGGGCACGAACGGCGGGTCGACCGGGAACGGGAAGTTCACGTTGGTGTACCAGGGAGAGCCCCAGGGCCCGCGGCCGGCCGGCTCGCCGCCCTGCAGCACCCAGTGCCCGGGCACGGTGACCTCGTCCGGGTAGGCGTGGCCGGGCTCGGCGTGCTCGCCCGGCATCGCGGGCGCGTCGGTGCGGTGCGCGGTCCAGCGGAACTGCCACGTCCCGTCCAGGGAGACGCTCGGCGCGGTGGTCTCGACGGCGGCGACGGGCGCCAGGGCGCCCGCACCGGGAGCGGTGGAGTGTTCCCATCCGTCCGGCAGCAGCTGCTCGCCCGTCGTCGTCCCCGTCATGTGTTCTCCCCTCAGGTCGATCCTGGTCACTTGTTGGCGCCCAGCGTCAGGCCGGACACGAAGTGCTTCTGCAGCAGCACGTAGATCAGGACGGTCGGCAGGGCCACGAGGATCGCGCCGGCGGCGATGAGGTTGTTGTCGGTGAAGAAGTTGCCCTTGAGGTTGTTCAGGGCGGTGGTCACCGGCATCAGGGAGCCGTCGCGCAGCAGCACAAGGGCCCAGAAGAAGTCGTTGTAGATCCAGGCGAACTCGAGGGTGGCCAGGGCCGCGAGCGCAGGCCGGGTCAGCGGCAGGATCACGCTCGTGTACTGCCGCCACACGCTCGCCCCGTCCACGAGGGCCGCCTCGGTCAGCTCGTGCGGCAGGGCCCGCATGAAGTTCGAGAGGACGAACACGCAGAAGCCCATCTGGAACGCGACGTTGATCAGCACGATCCCGGCCTGCGTGTTGTAGATCCCGAGGGTCAGGAACAGCCGGTAGAGCGGGGTGATGATGACCTGCTGCGGCAGCAGGTTGGCCGCGGTGAACAACATCAGCAGCCCGATGTTCAGGGCGAAGCTGAAGCGGGAGAGCACGAAGGCGGCGGCCGAGGACAGCAGCAGCACGATGACGACGGCGGGCACCGCGATGATGAGGGAGTTGAGGAAGAACCGGGGCATCTGCCCCTGCGTCCACGCGGTGATGTAGTTCTGCAGCGTCAGCGTCGTGGGCAGGGACACGTAGCCCTTGGTCGCGGTCTCGGCGTACGGCCGCAGCGACGTGTACAGCGCCCACAGCAGCGGGATCAGCCAGAGCACGGCGCAGACGATGAGGAAGACGTGCAGGACGACGCGGGCCGGCCGCAGCGGCTTGCGGTGTTCCGCCCCGGCCTGGACCGCGGTCTCGTTCCGTACGGGGCGGTGGCTGTTCGGCGGGGTGGCCGTGGCGGTGCTCATCGGGCGTCCTCCCGGCGGAAGTTCTGGTACAGGTACGTGATGATGAAGGCCAGCGAGATCACGAGCAGGATCACCGCGAGCGCGGAGCCGAAGCCGATGCGGCTGGCCTCGCCGAGGATGTTGTTGGTGATCAGCACGGAGAGCAGCTCGAGGCCGTTCGTGCCCTTGTTGACGATGTAGACGATGTCGAACGCCCGCAGGCCCTCGATCACGGTCACGACGAGCACGACGATGTTGATCGGTTTGAGGGTCGGGAAGACGACCCGGAAGAACGTCTGGGTCTCGGTGGCGCCGTCGAGCGCGGCGGCCTCCTTGATCTCGGTGTCCACGCCCTTCAGGCCGGCCAGGTAGAGCACCATGATGTAGCCGACGTGCCGCCAGCCCGCCGCCACGAGGACCGCGGGCAGGTTGATCGAGTCGTCGCCGAGCCAGTTCACGTCCGCGCCGGTGAGCTGGTTGATGAGCCCCTGGTCCTGCGAGTAGATCAGCTGCCAGATGAAGCCGACCAGGGCGAGCGAGAGCACGACCGGCAGGTAGAACACGCTCTGGTAGATGCGGGTGCCGCGGATCTCCTTGTCGAGCATGACGGCGAGCAGCAGGCCGAGCGGCGTCGCGATGAGCAGCAGGAACAGCAGCCACACGATGTTGTGCGTGACCGCCGGCCAGAACGGCGGGTAGATGGTGGCGATCTGCTCGTAGTTGCGGGTGCCGACGGCGCGGGGCGGCGTGACGCCGTTCCAGGTGGTGAACGAGAGGACGACCGAGGCGATCGACGGGCCCCAGATCAGGGCCGCCACCAGCAGGGCGGGGATGCCGACCATGACGGTGAGGACGACCCGGTCGACCACGGTGAGCCGGCGGACCTTGCGGACCGGGCCGGCATCGGGAGCGCGGCCCGCCCGGCGCCGGGGCCGGGAGCTGCTCGCGGGGCGGACGGTGGTGGTCACGGTGGTGCTGCCTTCCTGCTGCTCACGGGCCGTGGGGCCGGGTCCGACGTCGTCAGGCGTCGGCCCGGCCCCGCGGTCGGTCGGGCTCATCCGGCGAAGATGGCCTTCTTCTGCTCCTCGATGCTGCTCACCAGGGGGTTGATGTCCTTGGGGTTCTGGATGAACTTCTGGATCGAGGGGATCATCACCGTGGACGCGAAGTCGGGGCGCGTGTCCCGGTCCATGAACTGGGCGATGTGCTTGGCCGAGGAGACGACCTCGACGGCCTTCTTCTGCAGGGCCGTGTAGCCCGACGTGTCGAAGTCCTTCGAAGCGCCCACGATCGACTTGTCCGTCTCGACGTTGATCTTCTCGGCGTCCTTGGTTCCGAGGAACTTGAGGAACTCGAGCGCGCCGTTGGCGTTCTTGGCCTTCGACGACATCATGAAGCCGTCGATGGGGGCGTCGATCGAGTCCGTGCCGTTCTCGTCGTTGATCTTCGGGAAGGTGAAGAAGTCCAGGTCTTCCAGGTCGGCCGAGGAGGAGCCCGGCGTCTGGAACTGCTGGGCGACGAAGAGGCCGAGCAGGTAGGTGCCGGTCTTCTTCTGCTGCAGGCCCTGGGCAGCCTCCTGCCACGTGCGGCCGAGCGAGCCGGACTGGTGGTACGGCAGCAGGGTGGCCCACGTGTTGAAGACCTCCTTGACGCGGTCCTGGTCCCAAACCTCCTTGCCTCCCATCAGGTCGACGTGGAACTGGTAGCCGTTCAGGCGCATGTTGAGGATGTCGAAGGTGCCCATGGCCGGCCAGCCGTCCTTGTCGGCGAAGCCGATGGGCGTCAGGCCGTCGCTCTTCATGCCCTTGGCCAGGTCGACGTACTCGGTCAGGGTGGTCGGGACCTTGTAGCCCTTCGACTCGAAGACCGACTTCCGGTAGAAGACCGCCCACGGGTAGTAGGTGAAGGGCACGAAGTACTGCTTGCCGTCCGTGGCGGTGGCGGCCTGCTTGAAGGACTCGGCGAACGAGCCGCCGATGCTGTCCCACACACTCGAGACGTCCGCGGCGAGGCCCTGGTCGGCGAAGAACTTCATCCGGAAGCCGGAGAACCAGGTGAAGACGTCGTCGGGGGCGCCCTGCAGGTAGCTGTTGATCGACTCCTGGAACGTGTTGTGGTCGACCGTGTTGACCTTGACGTTCAGTCCGCTCTTGGCCTTGGTGAAGGCGTCGACCACCTTCTGGTAGGCGGCCTTCGGGACGGCGTCGGACTGGTTCGAGCCGAAGGTGACGGTGCCCGTGGCGGCGCCCGACGTGGTGGCCGGCGCGGTGGTGGAGGTTCCGCCGCACGCGGTCAGCAGGCCGAGGGCGGAGAGGCCGAGCGCTCCTCCGAGCACGGACCGCCGGGACAGGTCGACCCGGGCGAGCGGGCTGACCGACGACGGGGACGGGGACAGGGGCCGCCCGGAGACGGGCCGATCGAAGATTCCCATGACGACTCCTCGGGATTGGTGGACGGGAACGGCGACGATGTCTCGCCGGCCGGTGGCCCCGCGACCGTGCACCCGGACCCCGGATCCGCAATCCAACAGAAACCACCATGTTTCGACGTTGGAAAGAATGTGCCAGACATCACGGAGGGTGTCAACGATCGATTTGCGCATTCGATGACGACCAGCGACGATAAAACGGCTGACGATCTCGCGGCGTCCCGGACCACGATGTTGGAAAGTGTTGACATGGGCATCGGCGGCGGGGCACGCTGACACACGACCACGGCGCTCGTCCTCGCGCTCCGGCGTCGTCGTCACGTCAGCTCCGCTCGTCCTGTCGTCATTCACCAGCCCGCCGAGGAGGTCCTGTGCTCGCCGCTCAGCGCCAGCAGGCCGTCGTCGACCGACTGCAGGCCGAGGGCGTCGTCCGGGTGACCGACCTGGTGCACGCGTTCGACGTCTCCGACATGACCGTGCGCCGCGACCTGGACGCCCTCGCGCGCCGCGGCCTGCTGATCAAGGTGCACGGCGGGGCGACGCTGCGCACCTCGCCGACGTCGGAGGAGCCCGGATTCGCCGCCAAGGCGGCCCGGGAGGGCGCGGAGAAGGCCGCGATCGCGGCGGCCGCCGTCGCGCTGATCGAGCCCGGCATGGCGATCGCCTTGAACTCGGGCACGACGACGTGGGCCATGGCCCAGTTGCTCGCCCCGATCCCCGACCTCACCGTCGTCACCAACTCTCCCCGCATCGCCGAGGTGCTCTGGAGCTTCGACGCGGGCACCACCGGTCAGCAGGGCACCACCGGCCAGCAGGGTCCCACCGTCATCGCGACGGGCGGGGTCCGCACCCCGTCGGATGCGCTCGTCGGGCCGCTCGCGGTGAACGCGTTGAGCACCCTGAACGTGGACGTGTGCTTCATGGGGGTGCACGGCATCTCCCTGGAGCGGGGCATCACGACGCCCAACCTGCTCGAGGCGCAGACCAACCAGCAGATGCTCGAGTCCGCCTCGCGCCTGTGCGTACTCGCGGACCACACCAAGTTCGGCCTCTCGGGGCTGAGCAGGATCGCCGGCCTCGAGGAGGTCCAGACCCTGATCACCGACGACGCCATGAGCGCCTCCGCCGTGGACCTGCTCCGCGGGTACATCGACGAGGTCGTCCTCGCCCCGGTCGGCGCCCCGGCCCAGGGGGTGGGCGCGTGACCGCCCGTCCCGTGCCCGGCCGGCTCGCCGACGGGCGCGAGATCCTCTACTTCTTCGACGACCCGGCGTCGGCGTCCTCGTTCACCCCGCCGTCCGACCCGCGGCCGCTGCCCCCGCGCCCCGAGCCGGGTGAGCTGCGGTTCGACGAGCTCTCCGGCGAGTGGGTCGCAGTCGCCGCGCACCGGCAGACCCGCACCTACCTCCCTCCCGCCGACCAGTGCCCGCTGTGCCCGTCCGGGCATGGGGGCGCCGACGGCCAGCGCCGCGAGTCGGAGATCCCGGCGGCCGACTACGACGTCGTCGTGTTCGAGAACCGCTTCCCCTCCCTCGGCCCCGCCACCGGTCCCGTGCCCGCGCACCCGCGCTGGGGCGAGATCCTGCCTGCGACGGGCCGCTGCGAGGTGGTCGCCTTCACCTCCGAGCACACCGGCTCGTTCGCGACGCTGCCGCTGCAGCGGGCCCGCACGGTGCTGGACGCCTGGGCCGAGCGCACCGCCGCCCTCTCCGCCCTGCCGGGCGTCGCGCAGGTGTTCGTGTTCGAGAACCGGGGCGCGCAGATCGGCGTGACCCTGCACCACCCGCACGGGCAGATCTACGCCTACCCGTACGTCACCCCCCGCGGGGCGCTGCTCGGCGAGCGGGCGGCGGCGCACCTGGAGGCGACCGGCACGCTGCTCGGGGAGCGCCTGCTGACGGCGGAACAGCGCGACGGCTCGCGCGTCATCACCGTCGGGGAGCACTTCACGTCCTACGTGCCGTTCGCGGCACGCTGGCCGCTCGAGGTGCACATCTCCGCGCACCGGCACGTGGGCCGGCTGGACGAGCTGACCGACGAGGAGCGGGAGGACGCCGCGCGGGTCTACCTGGACGCCCTGAACCGGCTGGACCACCTGTTCGACTCCCCCACCCCGTACATCGCGGCGTGGCACCAGGCGCCGGCCGACCCGCGGCTGCGCGCCGCATCCTGGCTCCACCTGCAGCTGACCTCGCCGCGCCGGGCCGCCGACAAGCTGAAGTTCCTCGCCGGCTCCGAGGCCGCGATGGGCGCCTTCATCAACGACACGGTGCCCGAGCAGGTCGCCGAGCGGCTGCGCTCGGTGTCGGGCGTGCCGACGGCGGCGGCGTCAGCGTCGTCGTCGTCGGCGTCGTCGCAGCCGTCCGCCCCGGTGGCCGACCGATGAGCGCCGTCGACGCCGGCCGCCTGGCCGCGGACTTCACCGCGACCTTCGGCAGCGCCCCCGACGGCCTGTTCACCGCCCCCGGCCGGGTGAACCTGATCGGCGAGCACACGGACTACAGCGGCGGCTTCGTCCTGCCCTTCGCGATCGATGCGGCGACGACCGCGGCGATCGCCCTGAACGCCTCGGGTCGGCTGCGGCTGGCGTCCCGGTCGCAGGACGGGGTCGTCGAGGTGGACCTCGCGTCGCTGGAGCCCGGCGCCGTCCAGGGCTGGGCCGCCTATCCAGCGGGGGTCGTGTGGGCGCTCGGCGAGCGCGGCGTGCGGGTCGAGGGCGCGGACATCCTCGTCGACTCGACCGTGCCCACCGGCTCCGGACTGTCGTCCTCGGCGGCGCTGGAGTGCTCGGTCGCCGTCGGGCTGCGGGACCTCACCGGCTCCTCGATCGGGCTGGACGAGCTGGTCCTGGCCTGCCAGCGGGCCGAGAACGAGATGGCCGGGGCGCCGACCGGGATCATGGACCAGACGGCCTCGCTGCGCGGCGCGGCCGGGCACGCCGTCTTCCTCGACACCCGGAACCAGCACAGCGAGCCGGTCCCACTGCCGCTGACCGAGCACGACCTCGTGCTGCTGGTCATGGACACCCACGTCAAGCACGAGCACGCCACGGGTGGGTACACCGACCGGCGCCGGTCCACCGAGCTCGCCCGGGACACCCTCGGCGTCGACGCCCTGCGGGACGTCACCGTCGCCGACCTCGACGACGCCGCGCGCCGGCTGGACGACGTGACGTTCCGCCGGCTGCGGCACATCGTCACGGAGAACCAGCGGGTCCTCGACACGGTCGAGACGCTGCGGTCCTCCTCACCCGCCGCGATCGGCGCGCTGCTGGACGGGAGCCACGCGTCGATGCGGGACGACTTCGAGATCAGCTGCGCCGAGCTGGATGCCGCGGTCGACGCGGCCCGCTCGGCCGGAGCGCTCGGCGCCCGCATGACGGGCGGCGGCTTCGGCGGCTCGGCCATCGCCCTCCTCCGGACCGCGGACGTCGAGGCGGTCAGCGCGGCGGTGCGCCGGGCGTTCGACGCCGCCGGGTACACCGCGCCGGACATCTTCCCGGTCGAGCCGGCCGACGGCGCCCGCCGCATCGGCTGACGCCCCACGACCTTTCCCGGACACGACGGCGGCCCCGGCATGATGCCGGGGCCGCCGTCGTCAGTGCGTCGTTTCTGTCAGTACGTATCGAACGTCAGTCGTTGCCGCGCAGGATGGCCAGCAGGCGGAGGATCTCCACGTACAGCCACACGAGGGTCACGGTCAGGCCGAAGGCCGCGGTCCAGGCGAAGCGGGCCGGCACGCCGTTGCGGACGCCCTCGGAGATCGAGGTGAAGTCCACGATCAGGGAGAAGGCGGCCAGGCCGATGGCGAGCAGCCCGATGACCACGCCCCACGGGATGGAGGTGCCGGGGATGTGCGCGCTGTGCAGCCCGAACATGCCGTTGGTGACGCCGAAGACCATGAGGCCCAGGTTGACCAGCGAGAACAGGGCGTAGCCGGCGAGGGCGATCATGAAGAACTTCATCGCCCGCGGGGTGGCGCGCACCTTACCGCTGCGGAACAGCAGGAGGGTGACGGCGAACACCGAGAGGGTGCCGATGACCGCCTGGACGACGATGCCGGGGTAGATCCGCTCCAGGAAGCCGGAGAGGCCGCCGAGGAACAGGCCCTCGAGGGCGGCGTAGGCGAGGATCAGGGCGGGGGCGGTCTCCCGCTTGAAGGAGTTGACCAGGCCGAGGATCAGGCCACCGATCATGCCGATCAGCATGAGGCCGGGCACGAACCAGCCGATCGCCGCGCCGACGACGACGAGGCCCAGCGTCATCGAGGTCTTGACGATGACGTCGTCGAAGGTCATCCGGCCGGTCTGGCTCGGGGTCGCCGACGGGCGGTTGTAGAGGTCCTGCAGGTCGTTCGGCTGACCGTACGGGTTCTGGCCGTAGCCGGCCTGGCCGTACGGGCTCTGGCCGTACGGGTTCTGGGGCGGTGTGGGCGCATAGCCGGCCCGCCCGTCGCGGGCCCGGCCGGTGAAGACCGGGTTGTTGTTCAGCAGGGGATTGCCACCGGCTGCCATGGTCTCTTGTCTCCTCGAGAAGGGGCTAGAGCAGCCAGTCTATCGAGAGCGGCGTTTCGTACCAGCATTTGTGCGAGCTGTTCTCTCACGGCGTGACGGATTGCGAGCCGGCTGCGTGAGAGCTGGGTGGCAGCCGCCGTCTACACTCGACGCGGGCGTCCGCGACTTCGTCACCGCCGGCAGGTCCGCTCGTCGCTCCTCCCCCGTCACACCCCCTTCCCCTGCCGTTTCGGAGGCCGCCCCATGCCCGACTCGACCGCCGCCTCGTCCCTGCCGCTGCGCATGCTGCACGACCGCATCCTCGTCAGCCTGGACGCGGAGAGCAGTGAACGCCGGTCCGCCTCGGGCATCGTCATCCCGGCGACCGCCGTGATGGGCAAGCGCCTCGCGTGGGCCGACGTCGTCGCGGTCGGCCCGAACGTGCGGCAGGTGGCGCTGCGGGACCGCGTCCTCTTCGACCCGGAGGACCGCCTCGAGGTGGAGATCGCCGCGAAGGACTACGTGCTGCTGCGCGAGCGGGACGTCCACGCCGTCGCCGCCCCGGAGGTTCCCGAGACGAGCACCGGTCTGTACCTGTAGGAGCCGCGAGGCTCAGGCGGCACGCCGCCCCACCGGCATCGTCACGGGTCCCGCACGCCGCCCCACCGGCATCGTCACGGGTCCCGCACGCCGCCCCACCGGCATCGTCACGGGTCCCGCACGCCGTTCCGTCAACACCGCCGCAGATCCGGCACGTCCCCGTGACGGCCGCCATCAGAACGGCGGTGGATCGTCCGGCTCGGTCGCGTAGCGCCGTCCGGCGGGCGACGTCCAGATCAGCCGACCGTCCCGGGGCACCGTCGCCCCGACGATGGTCGCCGTGGGTGGGCCGACGTCGACCGTCCACGCGGAGTGGTGTTTGAGGACATGGTGCTTCCGGCACAGGTGCGCCAGATTGCCCGGCTCCGTGCTGCCGCCGTCCGCCCACGCCACCACATGGTCCACATCGCACCGTGCCGCCGATCGGCGGCAGCCCGGGAACCGGCAGGTGCCGTCCCGCGCCGCCAGGGCACGCCGCAGCGCCGCCGGGAGCCGGTACTGGCTTCCATTCGTCGCCAGCACCGGCATCACCCAGGCCCCGCCACGGGTGGCATCGGGCGGCACGCCGGCATCCGACCACCGAGCGGAGCCGGCAGGGACTCCGTCGACGGTGACTCCCAGCATGAAGGAACGGGCGGCGAGCGCGAGTTCGCGGGCGTCGGCGGCCGTGATCGAGCCGAAGTGTCCCAGATGGCCGGGCTCGTCGCCGCCCAGCAGCGTCTCGGCCGGCATCGTCAGCAGCATCTGCGGCACTCGATCCTCGGCGGCGGCGTCACCGCTGCTGCCCGCGCCAACGGCGCCTCCGGCCGGACGACTGCCCGTCAGGCCGAGCAGCAGGTCGGCGAGGACGTCGGCACGCAACTGGGCGACCGTCCGCCACTCCGGTCCGTCGTTCGCATCATCCACGACGTCGCCAGGGCGTTCGGCGTCGGCGAGCACCTCGGTCCCGAACGCCGAAGCAGCTCCGGGGCCGGCGGCGACCCCCGGTGCCGGTGGCGCGGACCGGTCCTCAGCGCGTAGAGCGCGAGCCACCGCCGAGAGGTGCCCGTCGATGCGCCAGGCCACCGCGGCGGGCAGCAGGGCCGTCAACCGTGCCATCCCGTCCTGGTCCGGGCTGATGCGTACGAACCGTTCGGCGTGCGCCGCCCGCGATCGCTCGGCGAACGACGACGGGTGGCAGATCTCGCGCACCCGGCGCGCCCGCGCCTGCAGCTGGGACCGGGTCTGCCCGCGCGAGGCGGCACCGAGCAGTGACTCCTCCGTGGCGGACACCGACCACCGCAGCCGCGCGATCGCATCCTCGTCGACGCAGCCGGCCAGACCGTCGGTGTACTCCGCCGCCTCCCCGGAGATCAGCTCCGCCGCCGCTGCCGTGATGGAACCCGAGGCGAGTGCGTCCGCGGTCCGTGAAAGGTGCTCGGTCAGCCGGATCGCGTCCGTGAGCAGGTTCGACGCAGCGGACTCGCTCAGGTGCAGGGCGCAGGCGATCTGGGCGATCCCGTCGCGCTCCGCCACGGCCAGCCGCTCCGCGCGGGGCAGGCCGCCTCGCCCGGGACCGCGCCCGTCGACGACCGGCTCGGTGTGAGCGTCGATCCACCGGGCGTGGGCGGCACGGGCCGCCTGCTGCGCCTCCCGCACCAGCCGGTGCTTCGTCGACGCCACCCAGGACTCCAGCCGGCGCACATCCTCCAGAGCGGATACCGCGAGTTCGAGGTCAGCGCCGACGCGAGCCTCGGACAGGCGGGCCGCCAGCTCGCCGGCCGGCACCATGTCGTTCGCGGACGTCGCGGGCGAGGACGGCGCCGGCCCGGCTTCGCGGACGCCCGGCAGTTCGAGGCCCGGCAACACCGCAGCGGTCCGCTGCGGCCGGGTCGACGGGTCCACGGGGGCTTCCATGAGTTGATTCCATCAGCCGCCTCCGACAGAACTCACGTGCCTTCCTGCCGGATGACTCGATCGACGAAAGGCAGATGTGCACTGCTTGGGTTGCCGGAGAAGCAAGCGAGATGAACTCGTTCCTCACCGTCTCATCCTGCCCAGGTCCGCCTCCGCTTCAGGATCGCCGCCTGAGGCTTCGGAGCCGACTCGCGTTATCCGTGGTCCGCCGTGGCAGAACCCCAGACACTCGCGCCGCATCAGTGGCCAGTGCCGCGACGGTGTCCGCGAAGGACCCGATGGGCGCCTCCCATTGCGATGCAAATTGTGCGTTGCCGATCAGCCGTCCCGTGCGGATGTGGATGCGGATCAGGATCTGCTCCACCTCCCCGACGGTCGGAGCCTCGCCACGCGCCAAGCGCTCGACGACCCCGTCGATCGCCGGTCCGGACCAGCTCTCGGCGATGACGTGATCACGCAGCACAGACGGTTTGAACGCCGCCGGATCGTTTGACAGCGGTTCCTGTTCGGCCTCGTTTTCAGCGACGAGCGCCACGAATCCGCTGACGATGTCCTGCTCGTGGTCAAGCCCGGCAAAACGCTCTTCGTCCCGGTACCTCTTGACTGAGGCGGCTGTGCCGACGTACAAGTCGTGACCTTGCTGGTCGACCCAGACGTACAGATTGGCGCTCTCCCGCGGTGCCCTCACGAGTGTGATCCCTGCGCCGGAAGCGATCGCGACCAACTCATCGATCGTCATCAGCTTGGCCATGTCCGAACCTCTTCCTCGTCTTGCCGCGCCGTCACACCCCGAGGTCCGGCAGGCCGTCCACGATCCGGTTGGTCTCCACGCTGACCGTGACGATCCGCTTGAGCAGGTCGATGATGTAGCGCGGCTGGTGGTGCTCGCGGGACCAGTCGTTGGGGTCGTTGACGATGCCGGACGCCTTGTCCGTCTTGACCTGATACCGCTCGAGGATCCAGTCGATGGCCGACCGCGAGCCGAGCAGGTACCGATGGGCGTCCTCGGGGATGCCCTCGACGGTCAGGTGGCCGTTGTAGATCACACGGGTCCTGTCCCACGCGCCCGACTTGCCTCCGTACTTCATCTTCGTCACGGCGTACTTCGCGTAGGCGTCGGTCTCCAGCCCGAGCCCGGTCTCCCGCTCGGTCAGCGGGTAGGGCTCGACGTCCTCGTAGCCGATGTGCAACTCGGAGAGCGCCCGGCCGGCCTCGGCGAACGCGCGGAAGCGCTCGACACCGTGGACCTGCGGGATCCGCGGCAGCATCTTCTTCAGGTCCGCGGCGAAGCGCTCCCGGTATTCCGGGGAGTGCAGCAGCCCGTAGACGAAGAAGAAGATGTCGTCCTTGGTGACCTGCGGCCCGTAGGCGGCGCGATGGTCGGCCAGGGCGGCGTCGGTGATGTTATCGACCCGGCGGAAGCCTGACGACGACGGCGCGTCGTGGGTGAGCAGGTCGTCGCCGGAGGCCTCGGTGACGTAGGTGTAGCGCGAGAAGAACTGGCCCGTGTCCAGAGCGTGCAAATCGGGGACACTGTCGGTCATGATCGTCGCAAACGTTGGGTAATGCGTCGCTGGCGATGTGAGGTAGAAGCCGGAATTCTCCGCATCTGGCTTGGGAAACAGAGACGGAAGCTTATAGACCGTATTGTTGAGTGCTCGATCGAACAGCACGAGCTGTTTTTGAAACGGGCGGTAGGTCGACGAAAATACCCGCGACGGGTCGACAACGTACGTAAGTCCGCGCGGAAGCCGGTGTCGGTCTGCCCGGTCCCAGCTAAATTTCGAGGGATCGGTATCGATGAAAGTTTCGACGCGACTCGGCTTTCCTGCCGACTCGTAACGACCTACCTCGGCGTTGTAGAAGTCAACCATGCGGTCGACGTTCGCGCGCAGCCGCGTTTCGGAGGAGTTGTACACCCACGCGTCGCGATTCGTCTTGAGACCACCGGAGTGCAGGGCGAAGATGCCGCGGCCGCCGTCCTTGCCACTGATCGGCGTGTACCCCTCGAATGCGTCGTTGCGCTGGTTGATCCAGTCGCCGTCGCGATTCGGGGTGATGATCTTCCAGTCGAGCGTGGCCAGGTTCGCCTGCTCGACGAGGTCCAGCTTGGCTCGGCGGTCGAGATAATCGCCGATGTCCTTGTAATGCAGCACGCACTCATCTACCGGTCCGGGCTTCTTGACGAGGATGAGGATGGCGACCGTGGCCCGGCTGCCCGCATCGAAGATCTTGCCGCCCTCCTTGCGGCTCTGCTCACCGGCCGTGCGCTGGTTTCCCCGAAGGTTGAACACGTAGATGTCGTGGAATTCGTCGCCCAGCGACTTGCGCAGCCCGTCCGCGGTGTTGCCGTCGATGTAGCCGCCGTTGGAGACGTAGCCAACCACACCGCCGCCGTCGGAGGCGAGGATGCGGTTCGAGGCCCACCGGATCGCTCGGATGTACGAGTCGTAGAGGCTGTTCTTCAGCGTCGCCGTCGATCGCGCGGCATAGGTGTCCCGGATCGACGCGTCCAGGTGGGGGTACTTGAGGTTGGCGTTGTTGTCGTTGCCGCTGGTCTGGCCCACCGAGTACGGCGGGTTGCCGATGATCACCCGGATGTCCAGCGCGTTCTGGGCGAGGACCCGCTCGTTGTTGGCGGTGAAGACCCGCTCGTCCAGGGCATCCCCGTGCTCGGACGACTGGAACGTGTCGGTGAGCACGATGCCGTCGAACGGCCGATAATCCCCGGTGCTGTGCCCTGACGTCGCGTCCTGCAGCCCGTGGAACGTGGCTTCGATGTTGATCGCCGCGATGTAGTACGGCAGCAGCAGGATCTCGTTGGCGTGCAGCTCCTGCGTGTACTTGCGCAGCAGGTCCTCCGGCTTTATCCGCCCGGACTGCAGCAACCTCGCGATGAAGGTACCGGTGCCCGTGAACGGGTCGAGCACGTGCACGCCCTCCCCCGACAGGGAGGTGCCGAAGTGCTCGACCAGGACGTCGTCGACGGCGCGGATGATGAAGTCGACGACCTCGGTGGGCGTGTAGACGATGCCGAGCGACTCGGCCACCCGCGGGAACGCCAGCTTGAAGAACCGCTCGTACAGCTCGGTGATGATCTTCTGCTTGCCCGCCGCCGAGTCGATGCCCTCCGCGCGGATCCGCACCGAGCGGTAGAAGTCCTCCAGCGGCGCGATCTCGGCGCCGAGGTGGTAGCCCTCGAGCACCGCGAGCATGCCGTCCATCACCTGGCTCACCGGGTTGTGGGCGGCGAACGAGTAGTCGGCGAACAGTGCCTCGAAGACCGGCTTGGTGATGAGGTGCTGGGACAGCATGTCGATGGCGTTGGCCTCGGTGATGCCGTCGTTGAGGTTGCCCCGCAGACCGGCCAGGAAGTCCGCGAACTCGGCGCGCGCCGCGTCCGACCCGTCGAGGATGGTGCGGATCCGGGTGGTGTGCCGGTCGGCGATGTCCTTGACGTCGGAGGCCCACTGCTCCCAGTACCGCCGGTCGCCGACCTTGCGCACCATGCGGGCGAAGATGGCGTTGCGCCACTCGTCGGCATTGGCGAGGTGGAACATCGACAGCTGATCGCCGTGCCCGGGAGCACCCTCGCCGGCACCGCTCGAGCCACCGTCGTCGCCGTCCCCTGCGCCTCCCCCGCCGACGCCGATCACGTCCACGGTCCGGTTGGCCGCCGGGTCGAGGTCGATCTTGTTGACCATCGCCTCGAACCGGTCGTCGTGCGCGCGCAGCGCCTGCAACACGTCCCAGACGACCTTGTACCGCTTGTTGTCGTCCAGTGCCGTCTCCGGGGTCTCCGACGCGGGCACCGCGATGGGCAGGATGATGTAGCCGTACTCCTTGCCCTCAGCCTTGCGCATCACCCGCCCGACGGACTGGACCACGTCCACCTGGGAGTTGCGCGGGTTGAGGAACAGCACGGCGTCGAGGGTCGGCACGTCGACACCCTCGGAGAGGCACCGCGCGTTGGAGAGGATCCGCACGCGGTTGCCCTCGGTGTCGGCCTTCAGCCAGTCCAGCTTCGCCTGCCGTTCCAGCACGTTGAAGGTGCCGTCGACGTGGGCGCCCTCCATCCGCAGCGCGGTGTCGTCCTCGACCGCCAGCTGGGTGCCGATCAGCGCGAAGTCCTCGGCGAGCTTCTTCGACTCCTTGATGTTCCGGGCGAACGCCACGGCGCGACGCATCGGCGAGTGATCGCTGATGTCCAGGCGCTCCCCGTTGACGCCCCGCTTGGACAGCCCGCTCCAGCAGCCGACGATTCTGGCGGCGTCGTCGAGGCGCAGGTCGTGGGACTCGTCGGCGAGCAGGCCCTGGAAGGAGCGGCTCACCGCGTCCTCGTCGACCGCGAGGACGAGCACCTTGTAGTCGGAGAGGTGGCCCATCTCCACGGCACGGCCGAAGCCGAGCTGGTGGAACTCGGGCCCGTAGGTCGCCTCGTCGTCCATCGAGTAGACGGCGACATCCTCGGCCGCGGCCTTCGCCTTCGACTCCTGGATGTAGATCCGCGGCGTCGCGGTCATGTAGAGCCGTTTCGTGCCGGTCAGGTACGCGTCGTCATGCACCTTCGTGAAGGCCGAGTCGTCGGTCCCGGGCTCGGTGATGCCGGTGGTGCGGTGGGCCTCGTCGCACAGGATGAGGTCGAAATCGGGTAGACCGGCCCGCTGCGCCTGGGCGATGACGTCGATGGACTGGTAGGTGCTGAAGACGACGGTGACGTGGTTCTCGCCGGTCGAGATGCGGGCACGGTTGACCAGCAGCTGCGGGTCGGTGGTGGCGGGGAACCCGAGGTCGTGGACGGAGACGTCCTCGTTCTGCTTGCGCCCGACCTTGGTGTCGGAGCAGACCGCGAGCGGCCGCAGCGGGACCTGCGCCTGCGCCGTCCATTCGTTGAGGGTCTGCTGGAGCAGCGCGATGGACGGGACGAGGAACAGCACGGTCCCGCCGACCGGGACCATCTCCTCGACGATCTTCAGCGAGGTGAAGGTCTTGCCGGTACCGCAGGCCATGATGAGCTTGCCCCGGTCGTGGGTGTCGAACCCGCCGACGACGTCGGCGATCGCCTCGCGCTGGTACTTCCGCGGCTCCTTCGCCGGCGACTTGCGCATCTGCTCGGGCTGCTCGACGTCGAACGCCGACCAGTCGATGGTCGAGTCGGCCAGGTCCTGCAGCCGGAGGCGGCTCATCTGCTTGGACTGGTTCTCGAGGGCGTCCTCGGCGTGCTTGGACCAGTGGTCCGTCGTCGAGACGACCATGCCGTAGGAGAAATCGACCTTGCCGGTGGCGGTGAAGAACGAGTCGATCTGACCCTTCTGCAGCGTGGCGGCAGGATCGTAGAACTTCGCCTGGATCGCCGTCAGCTCGCCCGAGTACCGATCCTTGGCCACGAGGTCGATGCCGGTGTCGACCTGGCCGTTGCGGCCGGGCCACTCATTCCAGAGCCAGACGTCGGAGAACTGGTCCGCGTACTTCGGCTCGAGCTGCAGGTACCGCTTCACCAACCGTTCGAACCTGGTGCCCTTGTCCCGCTCACTCGTGGCGGTGAAGTAGAGCCGATCCAGAACGCTCTCGAACGTGGTTGTCCCCATGGCAGCATTCTGCCGGACGTTCGAAGGTCCATGAGACGAGTACCGGCCCGCGCCTCACCGCTCCGTCGTCGTCGACGCCCCCAGCGCCGGGAGCAGCACGTGGTCCACGAGATCGACGACCGTGGCCTCGTCCAGCGCCCGTCGCTGCAGCGTCACCTGGCCAAAGGCGACCGCCGGGACGATGCCGGCCAGGAGCGGGATCGGGGCCGTGGTCGTCACCGCTCCCCGCTCGACCCAGCGCGTCAGCACCGCCGCGAGCGCCGCCACCGGCGGCTCCCCGATCGACACGCGTGCCGCCTCGTAGAGCTCCGCGTCGCGCCCCAGCTCCCCGAGCAGGCTGGCCAGTACCCGCGCCCCCCGGGCGTCCGGCCGGGCGTAGTGCATCGCGCAGGCGAGCAGGTCGCCCCGGAGCGTCCCCGTGTCCGGGACCTCCCCGGGGGTCGACAGGACGCGGACGGCGGCGACGACGAGGTCCACCTTGCTGGCCCAGCGCCGGTAGACCGCCGCCTTGCCGGTACCCGCGGCACGGGCCACGTCCTCGACCGTCGTGCCGGCGTATCCGCGTTCGATCAGCAGGTCCTGCGTGGCGGTGAGGATCCGGTCGCCGAGGTCGGCATCCCGCGGGCGTCCGACCGAGGCCACCGATGAGTCCGTCATCCGGCCATTGTAAGTTCCGGGACCGGCGAGTACCGTTTCGTATTACGAGACCGCATGGACCCGTAACCAGACCGGCGTCACTCAGAGACGCCGACGACCACGAGGAGTCGTCATGCCCACCACCGCCACCGTCACCGCTCCCCGGCGCACCCATTGCGCCGGTCTGCGATCCGCCGCAGTCCTCGCCGCTGCGGCGGTCGTCGCCGTCACCCTCAACAGCCTCGTCGCCCTGGTGGCGCGGGCTGCTGGCGCTCCGGCCGACTACGGCCCGTTGACGTTGCCCGCGCAGGCCATGCTCACCGTGATCGGGCTGGTCGTCGGCTGGATCGGGTGGCGCCTCGTGCAGCGCCGTGCGCGCGACCCCCGCCGCACCCTGCGGGTGCTGGTCCCGGCCGTCGTGCTGGTCTCGTTCGTGCCGGACGTGCTGCTGCTGGCCCTGCGCTTCATCCCGGGGACGACGACGGTCGGCGTGCTCGCCCTCATGGTGATGCACCTCGTGGTCGCCGCCGTCGCCATCACCGCGTACCGGCTGGCTGCCGGGGACGGCCGCCCGCGCAGCGTCTGACGCGCGGTGAGACGGTGTGCCCCAGGTGGGACTCGAACCCACACTGCGCGGATTTTAAGTCCGCCGCCTCTGCCGATTGGGCTACTGGGGCGCGGGCGCGGGGCCCGGACGCCCCTACGCTACCGGGACGACGACCGACGATCCGACGACGCGAACGGGACCGTTCGTGCTGTTGCGCCGGGAACAACCGCACCAACGGCAAGAACAGTCCCGCGCACAGCCGGCAGGCGCCGGGAGCGTGGCGCAGTCGTGGCCGACGTCGGGCTCGGGCCCCACGCCCGGAGGACCCCGGCACGACGAACGGGCCCGGTCGAGACCGGGCCCGTTCGGTGCCGCAGAAGGGGACGAGCGTCAGCGCGTGGTCGGCGTCTGCTCCGGGGTGGTCTCCCTCGGCCCGGTCTCCAGCGGCATGATCTTCCGGCGGGAGTCGATGCCCTTGCGCTCGCGGCTGGGGTCCGTGCCGACCGGCACCGTCGACGGCGAGGCCATCTTCGGCGTCGGGGACGTGGCCTCGCGGAACGTCCGGGTCGGGTCGTTGAGGTTGAGCACCTGGGTGGTGTCCCGGCCCGCGAGCAGGGAGATCGCCCAGTTGCCGACCACGCGGGCCTTGCGCTCGACCGTCGGCATCGCCATGCCGTGGTACCCGCGGTGCGCGAGCCAGGCGAGGGGGCCGTCCATCTTGATGGTCTTGCCGCCGAGCACGATCTTGGCGACACCCTTCCAGGTGCCGAAGCCGGCCACCGCGCCGAGCGAGGCGTGCTTGTAGTCGACCAGCGGCTGGCCCTCCCGCGCGAGCAGGATGTTCTTCGCCAGGCGCTTGGCCTGACGCAGCGCGTGCTGGGCGTTGGGGACGCAGAATCCTCCGGGGCCCTCGCCGGTCAGGTCCGGCACCGCAGCGACGTCACCGGCGGACCAGGCGCCCGCGATCGGGCCGTCGTCGGTCGTGATCCGCAGGTCCGCCTTGACGCGGACGCGGCCGCGCTCGTCGAGCGGGAACCCGGTGTTCTTGACCATCGGGTTGGCCTGCACTCCGGCCGTCCAGATCAGGGTGTCGGCGTCGAACTCGTCCTTCGGCGCCTTGTCCGGCATTGAGATGAGCTTGAGGTGGCCGCCCTCGGCCGAGGCCAGCGACGTGTTCAGGTGAACCTCGATGCCGCGGCTGCGCAGGTGCTCGACGACCTTGACCGCCTGCTCCTCGGTGACCTCGGGCATGATCCGGCCCATCGCCTCGACCAGGACGAACCGCAGGTCGGACGGCTTCAGGCGCGGGTTGCGCTCGGTGGCGACGCGGGCCATGTCCTCGAGCTCGGCGAGGATCTCGATGCCGGCGAAGCCGCCGCCGACCACGACGAAGGTCAGCGAGCGACGCTTGACCTCCTCGTCCGCGGTCAGGGACGCGGTCTCGATCAGCTCGAGGGTCTGGTTGCGGATGCCGTTGGCCTCCTCGATGGCCTTCAGCCCGACGGCGGCCTCGTCCAGGCCGGGGATCGGGAACGTGCGGGTGATGGAGCCCGCCGCGATCACGATCTCGTCGTAGGAGATCTGGAACGGATCCTCGTTGTCCACCGACTGGATGGTCGCCGTCCTGGCGTCGTGGTCCACCTTGATCACCTTGCCGTTGATCAGCTCGGTGTCCTTCAGGTGCATCCGGTGCGAGACCACGGCGTGCCGCGACTCGATGTTGCCCGCGGCGACCTCCGGCAGGAACGGCTGGTAGGTCATGTAGGGCAGCGGATCGACGAGGGTGACGATGCCGCCCTGTTCCTTGATCTTCTTCTGCAGGCCGAGGGCCGTGTAGAGGCCGACGTAGCCTCCGCCGACGATCAGGATGCGCGGACGGTTCACGACTTGGGGTGTAGGCGCCATAGGGGCCATGCTACCCACTCCCCCGAGCCGTCCACGAGCCCGGGCCCGCGCCGATCTGCGCGGACGCGGTACGGCTCGCGGTAGCCGTCGAGACGCCGGCGCGGGGAGCCTCCGTCAGCGCCGTCGGCGCAGGGCGTTCAGGTGGACGGCCGCGGCACCGGCGATGACGACGAGCAGGGCACCGAAGCCGACGACGATCAGCCCGGGCACGATGCCGCCGTCCCAGACGGGTCGCCGCGGGGTCGGCGCCGCGGGCACGGGCACCGCCTGGGCGGACCGTCGGGTCGCCGCGGCGGCGGGCGCGGTGACCTGCGGATCGCTCGCCCGCCGGTGCACGCGGATCCACTCGCTGATCGAGCCGAGGGGGTCGCCGGAGGACTGCGGCACGTCCGCCGTCAGGGCCTTCGCCGCGTCGACGGCGCCGAAGCCGTAGATCGGGTCGCGGCCCGGAGCGCCCTCGTCGTGCGCGGTGCTGACGATCCGGTTCGCGACCTCGCCCGCGCTCAGTTCGGGCCAGCGGGAGCGGATCAGCGCCGCGAGCCCGGAGATCAGCGGGGTGGCCGCCGACGTGCCGGCCCACGTGCGGTAGCCGCCGCCGGGCAGGCCGCCGACGAGGTTCTCGGACGGCGCGCTGACGCCGATCGAGATGCCCTGCGCGGAGGCGTCCCAGCTGGCCTTTCCCTGCCGGTCCAGCCCGCCGACGGCGAGGACGCCGGGCATCGTGGCGGGAGCGCCCACCTGGGTGATGCCGCCGGCCCGGTTGCCCGCGGCCGCGACGACGAGCACGTCCTTCTGCTCGGCGTAGGCGAACGCCTCGTCCCAGCTGCGGGGCCACGAGGTGCTCGTGCTCGTCAGGGACATGCTGATGACCCTGGCGCCGTGATCCACCGACCACCGCACCGCCGCCGGGATCTGGTCCATGATGTCCCGGCCGCCTGGGTTGCCGTCGCCGACCCAGGCGGAGACGTTGAGCAGCTGCGCCTCGGGTGCGACGCCGAGCATCCCGGCCGTCCTGCCGGAAGCATCGGTGCTGCCGGACCCCGTCGGGGAGCTCTTCGACGACGAGGACGTCGACGAGGCCGCCGACGCCGGCACGTGACCGCGCCCGGCGAGCAGCGTCGCGACCATGGTGGCGTGCTCGGACTCGAAGCCGATCGGCCGGGACCCGTCGGCCGCACCGGTGCCGGAGACGTCGGTGCCCCCGACGACGGCTCCCGCGAGGTCCGGGTGGTCGGTGGCGATACCGGTGTCGATCACGGCGACCTTGACGCCGGCGCCGCGGGAGACCTTCTGCGCCTCGTCGAAGCCGTACTCGTGCATCCAGTACTCGGGCGTGCGCGTGTCGGCCGTCGCGGTGGCGCTCGGAGCGGCCGGCGTCGTCGTGCGGGTCGCGGCCGGCGTGGGGCGCGGCTCGGTCGGCACGGGACCGCCGGCCGCCGCGGCCGGGGTCACGGGCAGCAGCCAGCCGGTGCCCCCGAGGACGGCGGTGAGGAGGCCGGTGACGGCGCCGCGGGCGATGCGGGTGCCCCTGGCTCGGCTCCGACCGGCTCCGGAGAGGCGGGTGTCGGGTGTCTGCGGGCGCGCGGGAGCCACGGTCGGGTTGCGTTCGGTCATGCTCAGCGCTGCTCCGCGCTCTCGGCTGCGCCTCCCGGCACGGGGGCGGCCGCCGGCACGCTCAGGGCGATCCCGTCGAGGATGTCGTGCTCGCTGGTCACGGCGGTGCGGACCGGCTGCGGGCTCGTCCCATCCGCGGACGCGGTGGCCTGTGCGACCCGGTCGAGGATCCGAGACCAGATCAGTGAGCCGCCTCCGATCACGTCGACGCGGCCGGGGTGCATGAAGGGCATCGCCGCCCGCTCGTCCCGCGTCGCGTGCAGCAGCGCGTCCGCGCTCGCGTGGAGCGTCTCGACGGGCAGCTCGGTCCCGTGGATGGTGTCCGCGTCGTAGGCCGTCAGGCCGAGGGCGTGGGCGGTGATGGTCGTGACGGTGCCGGCGACGCCGATCACGGTGGCGGTCCGCTCGAGCGGGACGGCGGAGGCGGCCGCGTCGATCGCCGCGTCGATGTCCGCGGTCGCCGCGGCGATCTGCTCCTCCGACGGCGGGTCGTCGGTCAGGTGGCGCTCGGTCATCCGGACGCAGCCGATGTCGGTGCTCAGGCTCGCCGTCACGCCGTTCCGGTCCCCGAGGACGAACTCGGTGCTCCCGCCGCCGAGGTCGACGACGAGGGCCGGCAGCGGCTGCGCGGGGTCGAGCACGCTCAGGGCGCCGGCGAAGGAGAGAGCGGCCTCCTCGTGCCCGCTGATGACCTCCGGCTCGACGCCGAGGATGTCCCGGACGCCGTCGACGAAGTCCTGGCGGTTCTCGGCGTCCCGGGTGGCCGAGGTGGCGACGAAGCGCACCGCCGTCGCGCCGTGCTCGCGGCACTGCGCGGCGTAGTCGCGGCAGGCGTCGAAGGTGCGCGCGAGGGCATCGTCGGCGAGACGACCGGTCCGGTCCACGCCCTGGCCGAGCCGGACGACGCGCATCGTGCGCACGACGTCGGTGAGGCCGGTGCCGTCCGCCGAGACGTCGGCGATCAGCAGGCGGATCGAGTTGGTGCCGCAGTCGATCGCGGCCACCCGGCGTGAAGCAGAGCCGGCGGATGCAGCGGAGGGGGAAGAGGCAGCGGTGTCGGCGGGGCGGTCAGCGGGTGAGGCGTCGGACATGTCGGCTCAGATCCTTCGTCGGTACGGGGGCGTCGGGGTCCCAGGCGCCGGTACAGGTGCAGCGGTCGGGGGTCCAGTCGTCGGCGACGGCCGCCAGCGTCTCGTCACCGAGGACGTCGACCCCCGGGCCGGCCGCGAGGGCGTGACCGGCCAGGGCGTGCAGGCACTTGACCCGGTCCGGCATGCCGCCGGCCGAGATGCCGGCGATCTCGGGCACCTCCCCCGTGCCGGCCCGCGCCCCGATCCGGTTCCGCTCGGCCAGGTAGTGCTCATGGGCGGCGCGGTGCCGGGCGGCCAGCTCGGGGTCCGCGGCGAGACGCTCGTTCATGGCGGTCATGGTGCCCGTGGCCTCGAGCCGCGAGACGGCGGCCGTGAGGACGGGGTGGGTCAGGTAGAACGTCGTGGGGAACGGGATGCCGTTGCCCAGGCGCGGTGCGGTCGCCGCGACCAGCGGATTGCCGCACACGCAGCGGGCACTGATCTCGACGACGTCGCGCGCGGGACGCCCGAGCTGCAGGCTGATGGTGTCGAGGTCCGCGGGGGTCGGCTCACGGGGATCGATGCCGTCCTGGCCGGTGCCCTCGACGTCGGGGGCGCCCTCGCCGGTGCGCGGTCTCACGAACGTGTCCTCTCCGATCACCGGGGTTCGAGGCCTCCGGTGCCCGGACCCGTCAGTGCCTGGTCTGCTGTTGCTGCTGCGCAGCGGAGCCCTTCACCGAGGTCCACAGGGCGTCCAGCCACGGCTGCGGTCCACTGTCGGACTCGGCCGAGGTGGCGACCGGCGGGACCTCGTCGGTGTTGCCCGCTCCGATCACCAAGTATCCCGTTTCTCCCGGCATGACGTAAAACAGCCGGTCACGGGCCTGCTGCTTGACGTACGCGGGGTCGTTCCAGCGGGCCAGCTGATCCTTCAGCTGCGCCTGCTGGGCCTGCTCCGAGCTGATGCTCTGCTTCAGGTCGTTGATCTCGGCGCGCTGGCCGAGGTAGGTGCGCACCGTGGGCGCCAGCAGGATCGTGATGGTCACCAGGACGAGGGCGAGGGCCAGCAGCCGGCCCGAGAAGGCCTTGGCCGGGACGGGCCGCACGGCGGTCGAGCCCGCGGCGGCCGGGCGGGGACCCGCGTCGGTGAAGGCGTAGTTGACGCGCCCGTCCTCACGGCGGACGGTGTAGCGCGTCGGGGTGGTCGACGTCGCGGACGCCTCCTTGCGGCCCCGTCCGGGGCGGTGCTGGCCGGGCTCGCGCCGGCCGGAGCCCTGGCTCGCGTCACGGTCGCCGCGCAGCCCCCACAGCAGGCGGGCGCCGCCGCGCTCGTGGGCCGGCGCCGGCGCCGCGCTCGAGCCGTGAGGCGCGGGACCGTCGGTCGACGCGGGGTTCGACGCGGGGCGCGTCGACCCGGCGTGCGACGACGGACGGGTGGTGCGGGAGGACGAGGCGCGCGGCGTGACGGGCAGCGCCGACGTCACCGACCGCGGCGGCCGGGCCGCCGTGGACCCGGCACCGGACGCCGCTGCGGACGACCCCGTGCCGGAGGACACGCCGTCGACGTCGCCCGTGCGGCGGGGCTCGGCGGCCGGGCCGGTCCGGGGCACGTTGGGGCGTCGCGTCGACATGGTTCTCCTGCAGCTGGTCCGTTGCGGTCCACCCCGGCGGCGTCGGATCGGTCCCGCAGGACCGGGGACGTCACCGGTGGAGGGACGGCGACCGCGGGTGCGGTGCCGTCCCTCCTACCGTAGCCAGCGCAGCGCCTGATCAGGCCGAGAAACGCGGGAAGGCGCTCGCACCGGCGTACCGGGCCGCGTCGTCCAGCTCCTCCTCGATGCGCAGCAGCTGGTTGTACTTGGCCACGCGCTCGGACCGGGCCGGGGCGCCGGTCTTGATCTGGCCGGCGTTGGTGGCGACCGCGATGTCGGCGATCGTCGTGTCCTCGGTCTCGCCGGAGCGGTGCGACGTGATGGTCGTGAAGCCGGCGCGCTGGGCGAGGCTGACCGCGTCGAGCGTCTCCGTCAGGGAGCCGATCTGGTTGACCTTGACCAGCAGCGAGTTCGCGGCCTTCTCGTCGATGCCGCGCTGCAGCCGCTCGACGTTGGTGACGAACAGGTCGTCGCCCACCAGCTGGACCTTCTCGCCGAGGTTGGCGGCGAGGGTCTGCCAGCCGGACCAGTCGTTCTCGTCCAGCGGGTCCTCGATGGAGACCAGCGGGTAGTTCGCGACGAGGTCCTCGTAGTAGGCGCTCATGTCCTCGGCGGACCGGGACTGCTTCTCGAACTGGTAGGAGCCGTTCTCGAAGAACTCGCTCGAGGCGACGTCGAGGGCGAGGGCGATCTGGCTGCCCGGGGTGTAGCCGGCCTTCTCGATCGCGGTGGTGATGATGTCGAGGGCGTGCCGGTTCGAGGGCAGGTTCGGGGCGAAGCCGCCCTCGTCGCCCAGGCCCGTGCTCAGGCCCTCCTTCTTCAGCACGCTCTTGAGGTTGTGGTAGACCTCCACGCCCCAGCGCAGGCCCTCGGAGAACGTCGACGCGCCCAGCGGCACGATCATGAACTCCTGGATGTCGACGTCGGAGTCGGCGTGCGAACCACCGTTGAGGATGTTCATCAGCGGCACGGGCAGCACGTGCGCGTTCGGGCCGCCGAGGTAGCGGTAGAGCGGCAGGGCGGCCGACTCGGAGGCGGCGCGCGCGACGGCGAGGGAGACGCCGAGGATGGCGTTCGCGCCGAGCTTGCTCTTGTTCTCGGTGCCGTCCAGGTCGATCATCGTCGCGTCGATGAGACGCTGGTCGGTCGCGTCGAAGCCGAGCAGGGCCGGCTGGATGGTCTCGACGACGGCGTTGACGGCCGAGCTGACGCCCTTGCCCTGGTAGATGCCGGCGTCGCCGTCGCGCTTCTCGACGGCCTCGAACTCACCGGTGGACGCGCCCGAGGGCACTGCGGCGCGGCCGAACGAGTCGTCATCGAGCAGCACCTCGACCTCGACGGTCGGGTTGCCGCGGGAGTCGAGGATCTCCCGCGCGTGGATGGCATCGATGCTGGCCATGTGAGCACTCCTGTTCTTCGGGTTGATGCGTGGACTCACGCCGGTTCTCGGGCTCTTCTCGGCGACCCGGGCCGTCTGCGGACACACGCCGTGGGGCGGTCCCGCACATGCGCTCCCAGCCTAGTGCGCGGCCGTCCCGCCCGGGGCGGCGGAGTCGCGCGTGACGGGAGCGACGGGGTCGTCGGTGAGAGTGTCGCGGTACCGGCGCACCGCGCCGCGCAGGGCGGCCTCCGCGTCCAGCCCGGCCGCCTGGCCGCGCCGGACGAGGCCGAGCAGCGCGTCCCCGAGGTCGGCCTCGGTCAACCTGCCGCCTTCGGGGGCCGCACCGTCGCCCGGTGTGGGGTCGGGTGTCGTCGCCTCGTGGGCGGACGCCTCCGCCGGCGCCGACTCGAGGCCGGCCCGCTGGGCGCGGCCGAGCGTCTTCGCCGCGAGCGCGAGGGCCGGCAGGGCGGGCGGGATGCCGTCGAACGGACCCGTGCGCTCGGGCTTCTCGACCCGCTTGATCTCGTCCCACCGCCGGTGCAGGTCGGCGAGCCCGGGCGCGGCGTCCTGCGGTGCGGCCTCGGCGGCCTCCGCGGCAAAGACGTGCGGATGGCGGCGACGGAGTTTCTCCACGAGCGTGCCGATCACGTCGGCGACGTCGAAGGCCGCGCCAGCACCGGACTCCTCGGCCAGCCGGGCGTGGAAGACGACCTGCAGGAGCACGTCGCCCAGTTCCTCGCGCACGTCGGCGGGGCCGCCCGTCTCGACGGCCTCGACCAGCTCGTAGGCCTCCTCGACCAGGTACGGCAGCAGGCTCTCGTGCGTCTGCGCCGCGTCCCACGGGCAGCCGCCGGGCGAGCGCAACCGGTCCATCACGACCACGAGCTCGGCGAATGCCTCCCCCGCGTCCGGCCGGAGACCGTCCGCGGACCCGGCGTCGTCCGCCGGCCCAGTGTCGTCCGCCGGCGCGGTGTCGTCCGCCGGCCCAGTGTCGTCCGCCGGCCCAGTGTCGTCCGCCGGCCCGGTGTCGTCCGCCGGCGCGGTGTCGTCCGCCGGCCCGGCGGGTCGGTCAGTCGGTGAAGCCGTCATAGCTCTCGGTGATGGCCTCCGCCAGCGCCGTGCGCACGCTCAGCGGGGCGAACGCGGCGTCGACGGCGTTGAGCGTGATCGCGAGCAGGTCGTCCAGGTCGTAGCCGAAGGCGTCGACCAGGAGGGCCATCTCGTCGCTGAGCGTCGTGTTGCTCATCAGCCGGTTGTCGGTGTTGACGGTGACCTTGAACCCGGTCTGGAACAGCAGGTCGAAGGGGTGCTGGTCTAGCCGGGTCCCGAACGCGGCCACGGCGCCGGTCTGCAGGTTGGACGACGGGCACAGCTCGAGCGGGATCTGCCGGTCCAGCACCCAGCTGGCGACCGGCCCGCACGTGACGAGGGCGGCACCGTCCTCGAGCCCGGCGTCCCAGTCGACGGTCAGGTCCTCGGCGATGCGCACGCCGTGGCCCAGGCGCAGGGCGTGCCCGGCGGACAGGGCCTCGGTGATGCTCTCCAGGCCGGCCGCCTCCCCCGCGTGCACGGTGGCCGGGAAGAGGTTCTTCGCGAGGAGGTCGAAGGCGTCGGCCAGCCGCGCCGGACCGAAGCCGTCCTCCGGGCCGGCGATGTCGAAGCCGACCACGCCGCGGTCCCGGTGCCGCAGGGCGAGCTCGGCGATCTCCACACCGTTGTCGGCCTGCCGCATCGCGGAGACGAGCTGGCCGACGAGGATGTCACTGCCGTTCGCGCGGGCCGCGGCGGTCGCCTCCTCGATGCCCGCCTGCACGGCCTCGACGGTCTCGTCGAGGGTCAGGCCGCCGCGCAGGTGCTGCTCGGGCGCCCAGCGCACCTCGCCGTAGACGACGCCGTCGGCGACGAGGTCCTCCACGAACTCCCGGGCGACGCGGGCGAGCCCGTCGCGGCTCTGCATCACGGCGATGGTGTGGTCGAACGTCTCTAGATAGCGCACGAGGGAGCCGGAGTCGGCGGACTCGACGAACCAGGCGCGCAGCGCGGTCGGGTCCGTCGTGGGCAGGGTGTGCCCGGCGGCCTCGGCGAGTTCGATGATCGTGGCGGGGCGCAACCCCCCGTCGAGATGGTCGTGGAGGGAGATCTTGGGCAGCACGCGGTAGTCGACCTCGGCTGCGGCGGCGGGGCTCAGGTTCTCGGTCACGGTCTCACTGTAGCGACCGGCCGCGGGCTCGCCGTGCCGTCGGTCACCCCGCGTCCTCAGCCGCGGCGCGGACCGTCCTGCGCCTCGGGCGGGTCCTGCCGCCGCCACCCCTCGGAGACGTGGGGTTCGGGCGCGCGGTCGCGCCGGGCCAGGCGGTGCGTGAGCCGGTCGACGACGATGCCCACCGTCACGGCGATCGCGATGGCGATGGCGGCGGCGAGCACGTGGTTGTTCCGCGCCCACGCACCGGCCAACGCCCCGATGCCCACGGAGTAGACGGACCAGCTGACGCCGGCGATCACGGTGAGCAGCACGAACCGGGGCCGCGCGAACCCTGTGGCGCCGGCGGTCATGTTCACCGCGACGCGGCCGACCGGGATGTAGCGGGCGGTGAGGATGAGCAGGGCGCCCCGCCGGTCCAGCTCACCGCGGGCCCACCGGAACGCCTGCTGCACGCGGCGGCGACGCATCCACCGGAACCGGGTCACGCCCACGGAGCGGCCGATCAGCCAGGCGATGTTGTCCCCGATCACCGCGCCGACGGCGGCGGCGCCGATGATGCCCACCAGCGCCGGAGTGCCGGTCGACACGGCGATCGCCGTCAGGGCGACGACGACGGACTCGCTCGGCAGCGGCGGGAAGAACCCGTCGCACACGCACAGCACGAACAGCACGGGCAGCACCCACGCGGTGCCGGCGAGTGCCGCCACGGCGTCGTTGACGGCCTGCATCGGCCCGACCGCGGCCGGGACCGCCGCGGTCAGTGCCGTGACGAGGGGGGCACCGGCCACCGGTCAGGCGTTCTCGCTGCGCGCGTTCTGCCGCACCGGCTCCGGCGACGGGATCTCCAGTTTCGCCGCCGTCGTGGCCGTGGTCGCGGTCGCGCCGTGGTGACGCTCGGCGCGACGGGCCTTGACCCGGGAGACCCACTGCATCGCGTGGTCGATGACGAAGCCGATGACGATGGCGATCACGATGGCCAGTCCCGCACCGAGCAGCGGGTGCTCGTGCACCCAGGCGCCGGCCACGATGCCGATGCCGATCCCGTAGCCGATCCAGGTGGCGCACGCGACCATGTCGATCACGGTGAACCGCCGCAGCGGGAACCGGGTGGCGCCGGCGGTGAAGTTGACGGCGACACGGCCCACCGGGATGTAGCGGGCCGTCAGGATGAGCATGGCGCCGCGCTTGTCCAGCTCGCGGCGGGCCCACTGCAGCGTCGCCTGCGCCCGGGCGCCCTGCATCCAGCGGAACCCACTGGACCCGGCGGCCCGGCCCATCCGGTACGCCACCTGGTCGCCGGCGACGGCGCCGAGGAACCCGGCGATGGCGACGAAGCCGAGATTGGGCTGGCCCGAGGAGACCGACAGGGCGGAGAGCGCCACGATGAGGGTCTCGGACGGCAGGATGGGCAGGAATCCGTCGATGAAGCAGAACAGCAACAGCAGCGGATGGATCCACCACATCGAGGCGGCGTGCATCACCAGATCACTCACGATGTGCACGTCGTCGTCCCTCTCTCTGCCCCCACGCCCACATCATAGGGTCATCACCGGGGAGGAAACAGGGCGGGTCGCATCACGGCCGCGCCACCCGCTCGAGCACGATGGACCGGTCCAGGCCCGGTTCCCGGTCACCCGACGTCGGGCCGTCGCCGGCCTCGATCGCGACGGCGTCGGCGAGCGCCTCACGGGCCCGGCCGAAGGCGTCCGGCGTGTCGGTGTGCAGGGTCAGCAGCGGCTGCCCCGCCGTGACACGGTCGCCCGGCTTGGCGTGCAGCGTGACGCCCGCCCCGGCCTGCACGGGGTCCTCCTTGCGGGCGCGGCCGGCGCCGAGCCGCCACGCGGCGACGCCGACGGCGAGGGCGTCGAGCCCGGTGAGCACCCCCGTGGCCGGCGCGAGCACGGTGTCGGTCTCGGCCGCGACGGGCAGCGGGGCGTCCGGGTCCCCGCCCTGGCCGGCGATCATGCGCCGCCACACGTCCATGGCCCGCCCGTCGGCCAGGGCCGCCGCGGGGTCCGCGTCGGGCAGGCCGGCCGCGTCGAGCATCTCGCGGGCGAGCGCCAGGGTCAGCTCGACGACGTCGGACGGGCCGCCGCCGGCGAGCACTTCGACCGCCTCGGCCACCTCGAGGGCGTTGCCCGCGGTCAGCCCGAGCGGGGTGTCCATGTCGGTCAGCAGGGCGACGGTCCTCGTGCCGGCGTCGGCGCCGAGGTCGACCATGGTCCGCGCGAGCTCCCGCGCGTCGTCGACGGTCTTCATGAAGGCGCCGGAGCCGACCTTGACGTCGAGCACGAGCGCACCGGTGCCCTCGGCGATCTTCTTGCTCATGATCGAGGAGGCGATCAGCGGGATGGCCTCGACGGTGCCGGTGACGTCCCGCAGCGCGTAGAGCTTCGCGTCGGCCGGGGCGAGGCCCGAGCCCGCGGCGGCGACGACGGCGCCGACGTCGCGCAGCTGGGCCCGCAGCGCGTCGTTGCTCATGCCGGCCCGCCATCCGGGGATGGCCTCGAGCTTGTCCAGGGTGCCGCCGGTGTGGCCGAGCCCGCGACCGGACAGCTGCGGGACGGCGACGCCGAACGCGGCGACCAGCGGGCCGAGCGGCAGGGTGATCTTGTCCCCCACCCCGCCGGTGGAGTGCTTGTCGACGGTGGGCAGCGGCCGCCCGTCGCGGCGCAGATCGGAGAAGTCCAGGCGCTCCCCCGAGGCGACCATCGCGGCCGTCCAGCGGGCGATCTCGGCGCGGTCCATCCCGTTGAGCAGGATGGCCATGGCGAGCGCGGACATCTGCTCGTCCGCCACCGTGCCCCGGGTGTAGGCGTCGATCACCCAGTCGATCGCGGCGTCGGAGAGCCGGCCGCCGTCGCGCTTGGTGCGGATGACGTCGACGGCGTCGAACCCGCCGGTCGTGCTCGTCGTGTCGGCCATGCCTCAGGCCAGGTTCTCGGGACCGAACGCGTCCGGCAGCACCTGGTCCATGGTCCGCAGCCCGCTGACCGTCAGCAGCGTCAGGCCGGGAGCGCGGTGTTCGTACAGCAGCTGCCGGCACCGCCCGCACGGCATCAGCACGGCGCCGTGGCCGTCGACGCACACGAAGGCGCGCAGCCGGCCGCCGCCGGAGGCGATCAGGGCGGAGATCAGGGAGCACTCCGCGCACAGGGTCACCCCGTACGAGGCGTTCTCGACGTTCATCCCGGTCACGGTGCGGCCGTCCTCGGTGAGGGCGGCGGCACCGACGGGGTAGCGCGAGTACGGCGCGTACGCCCGGCCCATCGCCTCGGTCGCGGCGGCGGTGAGGGCGTCCCAGTCGACGTCCTCGGTGGACCGGGGCGCGGTGCCGGTGGTGCTCATGCTCAGCTCTTCAGGTAGGGCACGCCGCTGGCGGCGGGCGACTGGGACCGGCCGACGAGCCCGGCGACGGCGAGGATCGTGACGAGGTACGGCAGCATCGCCAGGAACTGGCTGGGCACCGGGGTGCCGAGGAACGAGAGCACGTACTGCAGGTTGGTGGCGAACCCGAAGAGCAGGGCCGCGAAGAAGGCGCCGATCGGGTTCCAGCGCCCGAAGATCAGCGCGGCGAGGGCGATGAAGCCCTGCCCGCCCGTCATGTCCTTCGTGAACTGGCTGACCGAGACGAGGGTGAAGAACGCCCCGCCGAGGCCCGCGACGACGCCGCCGAGCAGCACGTTGGTGAACCGGGTCCGGTTGACCTTGATGCCCACGGTGTCCGCGGCCTTCGGGTGCTCGCCGACCGCGCGGACACGCAGGCCCCACTTCGTGTGGAACAGGCCGATGTAGACGGCGATCACCGCGACGTACATGAGGTAGCCGACGATGGTCTGCCGGAACAGGATCGGCCCGATCACGGGGATGTCCGCGAGCAGCGGGATGTTCCAGTGCGGCAGCTGAGGCGGCGAGTTGAACAGCTCGGCGTCCCGCGTCAGCACGGTGGAGAACAGGAAGCCGGTCAGCCCGGAGACGAGCACGTTGAGCACGACGCCGACGATGATCTGGTTGACGTAGTACTTGATCGAGAACACCGCGAGCACGAGGGCCACGAGCGCGCCGGCGACGCACGCGGCGAACAGCCCGGCGTAGGAGTTCTGGGTCACCGAGGCGACGACGGCGGCGCTGAACGCCCCGAACAGCAGCTGGCCCTCGATGGCGATGTTGACGACACCGGCCCGCTCGCACAGCACCCCGGAGAGGGAGCCGAAGATCAGCGGCACGGCCAGCGTCACCGAGCCGGCGAGCAGGCCGGCCAGGGACACGTTCGGCGTCTTCGCGCTGCCGACCACCCAGGTGAGGAAGCCGACGAGGAAGGCGACCCAGAACAGGGCGGTGAGCCACCGGTTCAGCGAGCGCCCGCCGCGCACGGCGAGGAACGCGGCGACGGCGACGGCGATGCACGCGAGCGCGCTCACCCAACCGAGCGCGACGGCGGAGAGGGCGAGGTCGGGCAGGCCGACCGCGTCCCCCGTCTCGGAGAAGCGGAACGTGGCGGTCGCGTGCGGGGCACCGATCGCGAAGACGATCAGCGCGATCAGGGCGCCGACCGCGAACACGATGACGGGGCGCCACGAGCGGACGGCACTCGGCTCGGTGGCCTGCGGCGCCTCGGGGGCCGGAGCGGTGACGGTCGTGCTCATGCTGCACCTCCGGTGCTGGCGGTGGCGGCGGCGCGGCGCGTCCGGCGCCGGCTCTTTCCGGGCGAGCCCGGGTCGGGGATCCGGAACAGCGCCCGCACGAGCGGCGGCGCGGCCAGGAACAGGACGATGAGGGACTGGACCACGAGGACGATGTCGATCGGGGTGCCGGTCTGGGTCTGCATCGCGACGCCGCCGGCCCGGAAGGCACCGAACAGCAGGCCCGCGAAGAAGGTGCCCCACGGGGTGGAGCGGCCGAGCAGGGCGACGGTGATCGCGTCGAAGCCGAAGCTCGCGGCGATGTCGCTGGTCAGCGCCCGCTCGGTACCGGAGACCTGCGCGACACCGGCGAGGCCGGCGAGCGCGCCCGCGATGACCATGACGAGGACGGTGGCCCGGGTGGTGTTGATGCCGGCCGTGCGGGCGGCGTGGAGGTTGGCGCCGACGGCGCGGAACTCGAAGCCGATGGTCGAGCGGCTGAGCAGCCACCACACGACGACGACGGCGGCGACGGCGACGAGGAACCCGGCGTGCAGCCGCAGGTCCGGCCCGAGCAGCTGCGGGAACATCGCGGAATCGTCGACGAGCGGGCTGATGGGATTGGAGGACCCGGGCCGCTGGAACGCCGGCTGCGTGAGGAGGTACTGCACGAGGTAGATGGCGACGTAGTTGAGCATGATCGTCACGATCACCTCGTGCGCCCCGGTGCGGGACTTGAGGAACCCGGGGATGCCGCCCCAGATGGCCCCGCCGACGATGGCCGCGAGCACGGCGACGACGATGTGCAGCCCGACGGGCAGGTGCCACGTGAAGCCGACCCACGCGGCGAAGGTCGCGCCGAGGAGGATCTGGCCCTGGGCGCCGATGTTGAACAGCCCGGCGCGGAACGCCAGGGTGACGCCGAGGCCCGCGAGGATCAGCGGCGTCGCCACGGTCAGCGTCTCGCTGATCGGGTAGAGCATGCCGGTCAGGTCCTCGGCCTGCGGGTTGACGATCGCCCCGGTGAACAGCGCCGCGTAGGCGTTCATCGCGGCCGTGAACCCGGCGGAGATCGTGTCCATGGGCCGGGCGAAGAAGTACCCCGCGGCGGTCACGGTGGGCTCGTCGGTCGCGGCGATGAGGATGCCGCCGAGGATGACGGCGAGGACGACGGAGAGGACCGCGACGAGCCCGTTGCCCGAGAAGATGCGGTGCAGCACGGTCGCGGAGGACTCGTCCTTGACCAGTCCCCCGCCCGCGGGTGCGGCTATCGGCGGTGGGGCCGCGCCCTCGCCGCCCTCGGCGGCGGCGACCGGAGCGGTCGCCGTCGTGGCTCCCGTCGCCGTCGACTGGTCACTCGTTGCCCGTTCCGCGCCCGATTCCGGGTGCGAACCGTCGTCTTCCGACCAGTCGGCGCGCGTGGCCGACCGCGCACCGGTGGCGCTGTCGCCGGTCCGGTCGCCGGTCCGGTGGTCGCCGGTCCGGTCGTCGGCCGGGGCGGTCGGCTCCGGGGTGGGATCCGTGGGGTCGTGCGAGGTCACTGCCGGGTTCCTTCGTCGGGGGCGGGAGTGGACGGTGCTGGGGCGTGCGGGCCGACCTGCTCGAGTGCCTCCTCGGCGGTCGAGCCGGCCATCATCAGACCGAGCACGTCGCGCGGGGTGTCGGCGTCGACGATGCCCATGAGCCGCCCGTGGAACAGCACCGCGATCCGGTCGGCCAGCTGGATCACCTCGTCGAGCTCGGTCGAGACGATCAGCACGGGCGTGCCCTGGTCCCGCTCGGCGATGATGCGCCGGTGGACGAACTCGATCGAGCCGACGTCGAGCCCGCGGGTGGGCTGCGAGGCGATGAAGAGTTTGAGCGGCCGGGACAGCTCGCGGGCGAGCACGACCTTCTGCTGGTTGCCGCCCGACAGCGTCGAGACGGCGGCCCCGATGCTGGGCGTGCGCACGTCGAACTCGTCGACCTTCTGCTCGGCCTGGCGGCGGATCGCGGCGGGCTTCATCCCGATGCCGCGGGCGAACGGCGCCCGGTCGTAGAGGTCCAGGACCATGTTCTCGGCGATCGAGAAGGGCCCCACCAGCCCGTCGACGGTGCGGTCCTCGGGCACGAAGCCCACGCCGGCGGCGAGCACGTCCTTCACGGAGCGGCCGAGCAGCTCGGTGCCGTCGAGGGTGACGGCCCCGCTCACGTGCTCCTGGAGGCCGAGGATCGCCTCGGTCAGCTCGGTCTGCCCGTTGCCCTGCACACCGGCGACGGCGAGCACCTCGCCCTGCGCGATGCCGAAGCTCACCCCGTCGAGGGGGCGGGTGCCGTTGGGGGCGGTGACGGTCAGGTCCCGCACGGTGAAGGTGGTCGCTCCCCGCTGCGGGGCGTCCTTCGTCAGGGTCAGCGACACGGAGCGGCCCACCATGAGGGACGCCAGCTCGGTGGTCGAGGCCGAGGGGTCGGCGCTGCCGACGACCCGGCCGCGGCGGATCACGGTGATCCGGTCCGCGACCTCCTTGACCTCGCGCAGCTTGTGGCTGATGAAGACGACGGACGTGCCGTCGGCGGTGAGCTGGTCGATGATGGCGAGCAGCTCGTCGGTCTCCTGCGGGGTGAGCACCGCGGTGGGCTCGTCGAGGATGAGCACCTGCGCGTCGCGCACGAGGGCCTTGATGATCTCGACGCGCTGCTGGACGCCGACGGGCAGGTCCTCGACCTTCGCGTCGGGGTCGACGTCGAAGCCGTACTGCTCGGAGATCGCGCGGATCCGGGTGCGGGTGGCGGCCAGGTCCAGCAGGCCGCCGCGCGTGGACTCGTTGCCCAGGGCCACGTTCTCCGCGACGGTGAACACCGGGATGAGCATGAAGTGCTGGTGCACCATGCCGATGCCGGCGGCCATCGCGTCACCGGGCCCGGAGAAGGTCACGGGCCTGCCGTCGACGAGGATCTGGCCCTCGGTCGGCTCGTAGAGCCCGTAGAGCACGTTCATCAGGGTCGACTTGCCGGCGCCGTTCTCACCGAGCAGGCAGTGCACCTGGCCGGGCTCGACCGTCAGGTCGATGGCGTCGTTGGCGGTGAACGTGCCGAAGCGTTTGGTGATGCCCTTCAGCTCGAGCCTCATGCCTCATCCTGTCCTGCGTCGTCCCGCGTGCGGCGTCGTCGGTCTCTGCCTCGTCGCGGCTCGGGGGTGACGACGTCTCGCGTCGTTCGAGTGCTGCGCTCACGGGTGAGTCTGCCACCGTGAGGGGGCCGGACGCACAGCACCGCCGGTCCGGGTGGGACCGGCGGTGCTCGTGCGGCCGGGTCGGTCGGGACGGACTCAGCTCTGCGGGCTGCCCTTCGAGGTCACCTTGATGGCCCCGGAGACGATGTCCTTCTTGATCTGGTCCAGCTCGGACTTGGTGTCCGCCGAGACGTTCTTGTCCTGGTCGTGGAACGGGGCCAGGGCCACGCCGCCGTTGTCCAGGGTGCCGACGTACGGGGTCTTGCTGAACTTGCCGTCCAGGTCGTCCTTGACCACGGTCTCCACGGCGTCGCCCATCAGCTTCATCACCGAGGAGAGCATCTGGTCCTTGCCCTTGGTGTTCGTCTCGAAGCCGTCCGAGTCGACCCAGATGAGCTTGACGTCCTTGCCCGCGTTCTTCGCGTCCACGGCGGCGTCGATGGTGCCCGCGCCGACGGGACCGGCGACCGGCATGATGACGTCGGCGCCCTCGTTGATGAAGTTGACGGTGTTCTGCTTGCCCTTGCCGGAGTCCTCGAAGTTGCCGACGAAGGTGCCGTTCTGGCTGTCCTTGTTCCAGCCGAGCAGCTGCACGTTCTTGGACTTCTTCTGGTTGTAGTACTTCACGCCGTCCGAGAAGCCGTCCATGAAGATGGTGACGGTCGGGATGTTCATGCCGCCGTAGGTCGCGACCTTCCCGGTCTTCGTCGTCGCGGCGGCCAGGTAGCCGGCCATGAACGCGGCCTGCGCCGTGTCGTAGACGATCGGCTTGACGTTGTCGGTGAACTTCGGGTCCGAGTAGTCGATGATCGCGAAGTGCTTCTTCGGGTTCTTCGCGGCGACGGCCTTGGTGGTGTCGCCGAGGTTGAAGCCGACGGTGACGGTCAGGTTGCAGTTGCCCTGCATCATCGAGTTCAGGTTCGGCCCGAAGTCGGTGGCGGCCTGGGACTCGGCCTGCTTGGTGTTGATGCCGAGGTCCTTCTTGGTCTTCATCAGCCCGTCGTAGGAGGACTGGTTGAAGGACCGGTCATCGAATCCGCCGGAGTCGGAGACGATGCAGCCGGTGTAGCTCTTGGCGGCGGCGTTCTGCGAGCCGCCCGAGGCGGCCGCTCCGCTCGAGCCCGACGACGGGGCCGCGCCGCAGCCGGCGAGCAGCAGGGCCGCGGCACTGAGGGCGGCGGTGCCGGCGGCGAGGCGACGGCCCTTGAGCATGGCGGTGCCCAGATGACGAGTGGTGTTCAACGGTTCCTCCCAGAAGAGTTGCCCCCGCTCTCGCGACCGGCCGGTGAGGGGTCGTCGTGGCGGTCCGTCCGCGATGCCGGACGGATGGGTGCTCGCCGCTGCGCGACGGGCTGTACGCCCCATACGATAACCCGCCGCGCGGGGTGATCTGAGCCACGTCGGGCCGCCACGCCGACGCCGTACCACGATTGTTACCTGCCGGTAGCCTCCGCGGCACGTGACGCCGGTGTGCGGGCGTCGGGACGGTCCGGCGACCGGCGTCCGGGGCCCCCGTTCGACGTACGCGGCGGGAAGTCGGGCAGCTGCTGGCCGGCCTCGGCGAGGGCGTGCAGGGCGGTGGCCGCCATCACCCGGACGCCGACGGCGAGGGCGTCCTCGTCGATCACGTAGTCGCCGCGGTGCAGGTCGTAGGTCTCGCCGCCCGGGGTGCGCGTGCCGAGCCGGAACATCGAGCCGGGCACCTCCTGGAGGAACCAGGCGAAGTCCTCCCCGCCCATGGACTGCGGGGTCAGCACGACGACGTCCTCCCCGAGCTCGGCGCGGGCCGCGGCCTCGATCATCGCCGTCTCCGCCTCGGTGTTGACCACGGGCGGCACGCCGCGGACGTGCTCGAGCTCGACGGCGACGCCGAAGGGCGCGGCGACCTGGTTGACGACGTCGTCGAGCAGCTCGCCGGCGGCCAGCCACGCGTCGCCGTCCAGGCACCGCATCGTGCCGGACATGAACCCGGTGGCCGGGATGGCGTTCGGCGCGGCCCCGGCGTGGATCTGGCCCCACACGACGGAGACGGCGCTGCGCACGTCGATCCGGCGGGACAGCACCGCGGGGACACCGACGGCGATCTCGGCGAGCGCGAAGACGAGGTCCTCGGTCAGGTGCGGGCGGGAGGTGTGCCCGCCGCGGCCGGTCAGCTCGATCCGCACGGTGTCCGAGGCCGAGGTGATGGCCCCGATCCGGGTGCCGATCTGGCCGACGTCGATGCGCGGGTCGCAGTGGAGGGCGAAGATGCGCGGCACGTCCTCGAGCACGCCCTGCTCGATGCAGGACAGGGCGCCTCCGGGCATGGTCTCCTCGGCGGGCTGGAAGACGATGCGGACCGTCCCGGCCAGCGGGCTGGACCGGTTCAGGTCGGCGAGGACGAGCGCGACGCCGACCATGACGGTCGTGTGCATGTCGTGCCCGCATGCGTGGCAGGCGCCCTTGACCGTCGAGGTCCACGGCAGCCCGGTCTCCTCCTGCACGGGCAGCGCGTCGATGTCCCCGCGCAGCGCGGCCGCGATGGGGCCGTGCCCGATGTCGACGTACAGGCCGGTGCCCTCGAAGCGGTGGACGGTCAGCCCGGCGGCGGTCAGCCGGTCGGCGATGCGTTCGGTGGTGCGCACCTCGCGGGTGGACAGCTCGGGGTGGGCGTGCAGGTCACGGCGGAACACGGTCAGTTCGGCCAGGAGCGGTCGCAGGAACGGCCCGACGACGGGCAACTGGTCGGAGTCGGACGAGAAACCGAAGGGAGCGCGATCCACCCCATCCACTCTAGCCAGCCCGGCGGTCCCCGGCGCCGGTTGCTCGCCGGCCGACACGGAGGCGCCTCAGAGCACGTCCTCGGCGCCGGACGCCTTGAGCTGCTCGACGGTCTTCTTGACCGCCTGGGCGTTGTCGGCGGTGGTCACGAGCAGCGCGTCCGGGGTGTCGACGACGACGATGTCCTGCACGCCGATCAGGGCGATCAGCCGGTTGGTGCCCGTGACGACGACGCCGGTCGCGTTGTCGGTCACGACCCGGGCGTGCTCGCCGAGGACCGTGACGCCGGAGCCGGCCGGGTTGAGGCGGCCGATCGCGGCGAAGTCCCCGACGTCGTCCCAGCGGAAGTCGGCGGGGACAACGGCGACGTCCCCGGCCGCGGCGGCGGGCTCGGCGACGGCGTAGTCGATGGCGATCTTCGGCAGTCCCGGCCACACGCGGGCGACGACCGCGTCACGGTCCGGTGTATCCCACGCCCGGGCGATCTCCGTCAGGCCGGCGTACAGCTCGGGCTGGGCCCGCTCGAGGTGGTGGAGCATCAGCGACGTGGGCGCCACGAACATGCCGGCGTTCCAGCAGTACTCCCCCGACGCGACGTACTCGGTGGCGACCTCCTCCGACGGCTTCTCGACGAAGGTGCGCACGGTCAGGGCGTGCGGGGCGCCCTCGACGGTCAGCGGCTCGCCGAGCTGGATGTACCCGAACCCGGTCGAGGGGTAGGTGGGCTTGATGCCGATCGTGACGATCCGGCCGGTGGCCGCGGTGTGCACGGCCTCTCGCACGACGTCCCGGAACAGGGAGTCGGGGCTGATCGCGTGGTCCGCGGCGAACGACCCCATGATCGTCTCCGGGTTGCGCAGGTGCAGGATGGCCGCGGCCAGGCCGATCGCGGCGCCCGAGTCCTTCGGCTCCGTCTCGATCACGACGTCGCTCTCGTCCACCTCGGGCAGCTGGCTGACCACGGCGTCGCGGTGCGCCTGGCCGGTCACGACCATGACGCGGCCCGGTGCGAGCGGCGCCAGCCGGTCGTAGGTGGCACGGATCAGGGTGTGGCCACTGCCGGTGAGGTCGTGCAGGAACTTCGGCGTCGCCGCACGTGAGAGCGGCCAGAGCCGGGTGCCGACGCCGCCGGCGGGGATCACGGCGTGGAACCGGGCCAGCGCGTCACCGGGCACGGAGGAAGGACGGTCCTGCTCACTCATTGTCCCCACGTTAGTGCAGGGGCACCGGACGGGGACGGGATACGGCGCCCCGTGTGGCGTCGGCCACACCCGGCGGTCGCCCGGGCTGTCGCTACCGCGCCGCGGTGCGGGACGAGCCCGTCGTCGCACTGTCACGCGCCCGGGCGCGGTCACGGACGGGCGGGCAAGAGGACTATGGTGGACACGACGGGCCCGGGGTCTGCGACCGCCCGTCGACGCTGCCGCCGCTCGCCCACCCGGACGTCCATGCGCACCGGCAGTTGCTGGGAAAGACGATCGGGTTCGCAGTGCCCGGCCGAGTCGGACGCGACACCGCTGACAGCGTCCGCGCTCGGACCTGCAGGGAGGTTCTTCAGTGCCGAAAACATCCATGGGCACCCTCTACCGCGGCCGTGAAGGCATGTGGTCCTGGGTCGGTCACCGCATCACGGGCGTGGTGATCTTCTTCTTCCTCCTCGTCCACGTGCTGGACACCTCGCTGGTGCGGGTGTCGCCGGACGCGTACAACGCCGTGATCGCCCAGTACAAGAACCCGCTGATGGCCCTCGGTGAGGCCGGCCTGGTCGGCGCCATCGTCTTCCACGCCCTCAACGGCCTGCGGATCATCCTGGTCGACTTCTGGAAGCAGGGCACGAAGTACCAGCGGCAGATGCTCTGGGCCGTCGTCATCGGCTGGTTCGTCATCATGATTCCGTTCCTGGTGCGTCACCTCTCGCTCTCCTTCACGTTCGCCTTCGGAGGTCACTGACATGTCCGGCATCGTCGTCGAATCCCCCCGCTCCCCCGGTGACTCCGGCCGGCTCGCCCCCCAGTACCGCCGCAGCAAGGGCAAGGGCGGCAACTTCGAGATGCTGGCGTGGCTGTTCATGCGCCTGTCCGGCGTCGTCCTGATCGTCCTCGTCTTCGGGCACCTCTTCGTCAACCTCATGGTCGGCGACGGCGTGCACGCCGTGGACTTCGGCTTCGTGGCCGGCAAGTGGGCGAGCCCGTTCTGGCAGGTCTGGGACCTGGCCATGCTGTGGCTGGCCCTGCTGCACGGCACCAACGGCGTGCGCACCATCATCAACGACTACGCCGAGCGCAACGCGACCCGGCTGACGCTCAAGACCGTGCTGTACCTCGCCTCGGGCACCATGATCGTGCTCGGCACCCTGGTCATCTTCACGTTCGATCCCTGCCCGGTGATCGACGGCGTCAAGACCGTCAGCACCTTCTGCCCCGCCCCCTGAGACGCCGTACCGGCACCGGCATCCCGCATGATCGGGGTGGAGCGGCGCCGACGACCTGGCGACCACGAGAGAAAAGAGTCATCGAAGAATGCAGGTCCACAAGTACGACGTCGTGATCGTCGGCGCCGGTGGTGCCGGGATGCGCGCGGCGATCGAGTCCGGCCAGCGTGCCCGCACCGCGGTGCTGACGAAGCTCTACCCGACGCGTTCCCACACCGGTGCGGCCCAGGGCGGTATGTGCGCAGCACTCGCCAACGTCGAAGAGGACAACTGGGAGTGGCACACCTTCGACACGGTCAAGGGCGGGGACTACCTCGTCGACCAGGACGCCGCGGAGGTGATGGCCAAGGAGGCCATCGACGCCGTCCTCGACCTGGAGAAGATGGGCCTGCCGTTCAACCGCACGCCCGAGGGACGCATCGACCAGCGGCGCTTCGGCGGCCACACCCGTGACCACGGCAAGGCGCCCGTGCGCCGCGCCTGCTACGCCGCCGACCGCACCGGCCACATGATCCTGCAGACGCTCTACCAGAACTGCGTCAAGCACAACGTGGAGTTCTACAACGAGTTCTACGTGCTGGACCTGCTGCTCCTGGACGACGGCGTGGACGAGGGCGGAGCCCCCCGCAAGCGCGTGGCCGGCGTCGTCAGCTACGAGCTGGCCACCGGCGAGATCCACGTCTTCCAGGCCAAGAGCGTCGTGTTCGCCTCGGGCGGCGTCGGCAAGGTCTTCAAGACCACGTCCAACGCCCACACCCTGACCGGTGACGGCATGGGCATCGCGTTCCGCCGTGGCCTGCCGCTGGAGGACATGGAGTTCATCCAGTTCCACCCGACGGGCCTCGCGGGCCTGGGCATCCTCCTCTCCGAGGCCGCCCGCGGCGAGGGCGCGATCCTGCGCAACTCCGAGGGCGAGCGGTTCATGGAGCGCTACGCCCCCACCATCAAGGACCTCGCGCCGCGCGACATCGTCGCCCGGTCGATGGCCAACGAGGTGCGCGAGGGCCGCGGCTGCGGCCCGAACAAGGACTACGTGCTCCTGGACCTGACCCACCTGGAGCCGGCCCACATCGACGCGAAGCTGCCGGACATCACCGAGTTCGCGCGCACCTACCTGGGCGTCGAGCCCTACACGGAGCCGGTGCCGGTGTTCCCGACCTGCCACTACGCGATGGGCGGGATCCCCACCAACATCAAGGGTGAGGTCCTGGCGGACAACGAGACCGTGATCCCGGGCCTCTACGCCGCGGGCGAGGTGGCCTGCGTGTCGGTGCACGGCTCCAACCGGCTGGGCACCAACTCGCTGCTCGACATCAATGTGTTCGGCAAGCGGTCGGGCATCAACGCCGCGGAGTACGCCGTCGGCGCGGAGTTCGTGGAGCTGCCGGAGAACCCGGCCGCCTACACGGAGGACCTGCTCGACGTCGTGCGCACCGGTGAGGGCACCGAACGGGTCGCGAAGATCCGCTCGGAGCTGCAGGAGACCATGGACGCGAACATGCAGGTGTTCCGCACCGAGGACTCCATCCGCCAGGCCCTGACCGACATCGAGGCGCTGCGCGAGCGGTACAAGGCGATCTCGGTGCAGGACAAGGGCAAGCGGTTCAACCTGGACCTGCTCGAGGCCGTGGAGCTCGGCTTCCTGCTGGACATGGCCGAGGTCATGACCGTCTCGGCCCTGCACCGCAAGGAGTCCCGTGGTGGGCACTACCGCGAGGACTACCCGAATCGTGACGACGAGAACTGGATGAAGCACACCATGGTGTACCGGGACCCCGACTCCGAGATGGAGGGCGTCAAGGGGATCCGGTTCGACACCAAGCCGGTGATCTTCACCCGTTACGAACCGATGGAGCGCAAGTACTGATGAGCACCCAGACAGCCGAACCGGCATCCAAGGTCGAGCTTCCCGCCTCCGTCGGCGGCGGCGGGGAGATCCCGACGTTCGACGTGACCCTGCGGGTCCGTCGGTACAACCCGGAGGTCTCCGAGGAGCCGAGCTGGGACGAGTTCTCCTTGACCATGTACGGCACGGACCGCGTGCTGGACGCGCTGCACAAGGTCAAGTGGGAGCACGACGGCTCGCTCTCGTTCCGCCGCTCGTGCGCCCACGGCGTGTGCGGCTCGGACGCGATGCGGATCAACGGCCGCAACCGCCTGGCCTGCAAGACGCTGCTCAAGGACCTCGACACGTCCAAGCCCATCACGGTCGAGCCCATCAAGGGCCTGCCGGTGGAGAAGGACCTGATCGTGGACATGGAGCCGTTCTTCCAGTCCTACCGCGAGATCATGCCGTTCCTCATCAACCGGGGCCACGAGCCGACGAAGGAGCGCCTGCAGTCCGCCGAGGAACGCGAGCGCTTCGACGACACCACCAAGTGCATCCTGTGCGCCGCGTGCACGTCGTCCTGCCCGGTGTTCTGGACCGACGGCCAGTACTTCGGCCCCGCCGCGATCGTCAACGCGCACCGGTTCATCTTCGACTCGCGTGACGACGCCGGCGACATGCGCCTGCAGATCCTCAACGACAAGGAGGGCGTGTGGCGCTGCCGCACGACCTTCAACTGCACCGAGGCGTGCCCCCGTGGCATCCAGGTGACCAAGGCGATCGCCGAGGTCAAGCAGGCGGTGCTCGCCAGGGCGGTCTGACCGGGCACACCAGCACGACACGGTCCTCGACAACACGGACGGCCCGGGCGGGAAATCGCCCGGGCCGTCGTCGTCCCTGCTGGTGGAAGGCGGGGGACAGAGCGGCGGCGTCAGCCGCCGAGCGGGACCTCGCCGACCTGCTCCCACTCCGTCTGCCCGGCGCGGAAGACGCCGAGGGTCGTCGCGGGGAACTGCGCCGCGAACCCGGAGAACCGCATCAGGGCCTCGTCGAGGGAGTCCCGGCCCACGCCCTGCGCGAGGGTGACGTGCGGGTGGTAGGGGAAGAGCGCGCCACTGGCGATGCCGGCGGCGACGATGCCCTCGTGCAGGTCGATGCACTCCCCCGCTCCCGCGGCCAGGCGCAGGAACGCGACCGGCGAGTGCGGCAGGAAGCTGCCCGCGCCGCGCAGCACGATCGTGAAGGGGTCAGTGCGGGCCGCCACGTCAGCCACCGCGCCGACCGCGGCGTCGACGTCGTCCGTGACCCCGTTGGTCAGGATGGTCACGTGCGGCGGGACCAGCCCGGTCGCCGCCTCCCCGAACGACGCACGCCACTGGTGCAGCTGCTGCGCGAGGGAACCGGGGACGGCGATGACCACCCCGAGCGAACCCGCCGTCAGCGTCGCCATCGTCAGCTCTCGCCGGCCGCCACGGGCATGCGGACCCAGCCGGTGGAGGGCCGCAGCAGGCCGACCCGGTCGTACACGTCGGCGAGCGTCTGCCCGGCGATCACCCGGGCCTTCTCCGCGCCGCGGGCCAGGATGGCGTCCAGCTCCGCCGGGTCGGCGAGCAGCTCCGTCGTCCGCTCACGGAACGGCACGACGAAGTCGGTCACGAGGTCCGCGACGTCGACCTTGAGGTGGCCGTACATCCGGCCGGCGTAGTCCTGCTCGAGCTCGGGGATGCTGCGGCCGCTGAGCGAGGAGTGGATGGCCAGGAGGTTGGAGACGCCGGGCTTGGCCTCGCGGTCGAAGCGGATCTCGGTGCCGTTGTCGGTCACGGCCGACTTGATCTTCTTCGCGGTGACCTTCGGCTCGTCGAGCAGGTTGATCAGCCCGGCCGGGGACACCGCGGACTTCGACATCTTCGCCGCCGGGTTCGCCAGGTCGTAGATCTTCGCCGACGCCGGCGGGATGAACCCCTCGGGCACCACGAACGTCTCGCCGAAGCGGGTGTTGAACCGCTGGGCGAGGTTGCGGGTCAGCTCGATGTGCTGGCGCTGGTCCTCCCCCACCGGCACGCGGTGGGCCTGGTAGAGCAGGATGTCCGCGGCCATGAGCGTGGGGTAGGCGAACAGGCCCACCGTCGCGGCGTCGACGCCGTAGCGGGCGGTCTTGTCCTTGAACTGCGTCATCCGGGACGCCTCGCCGAACCCGGTGATGCAGTTGAGCACCCAGGCCAGCTCGGCGTGCTCGGGCACGTGGGACTGGACGAACAGGGTGCAGCGGTCCGGGTCCACGCCGCCGGCGATGTACTGGGCGACGGTGCGGCGGGTCCGGTCCGCGAGCGTCGCGGGGTCGTGCTCGACCGTCATCGCGTGCAGATCGGGGATGAAGTAGATCGCGTCGTTGTCGTCCTGCATCTGCACCCAGTTGCGCACGGCCCCGATGTAGTTGCCCAGGTGCAGGCTGTCGGCGGAGGGCTGGGCTCCGGAGAGGACGCGGGGACGTGGCGGGGTGGCCATGGACGGGGCTTCCTTCGAGGTCGGGTGCGTGTGGAGGGTCAGAGGTGGTAGTCGATCACCAGGGGCGCGTGGTCGGACCAGCGGGTGTCCCACGACGCCGCGCGGTCCACGCTCGCGGTCGTCGCCGCCCGCGCGAGTTCCGGGGTGGCGATCTGGTAGTCGATCCGCCACCCGGCGTCGTTGTCGAACGCCGACCCGCGCATCGACCACCACGTGTACGGCCCCTCCACGTCGCCGGCGAGGGCCCGGTGCACGTCGACCCAGCCGTGCACGCCGAAGAAGCGGTCGAAGTACGCGCGCTCCTCGGGCAGGAAGCCGGCCCTGGTCGCGTTGCCCTTCCAGTTCTTGATGTCCCGGGTGGTGTGCCCGACGTTCAGGTCGCCGGTGACGACGGCCAGGTCCGCGCTCTGCCGGATCTCGGGCAGGCGCCGCTCCATCGCGGTGAGGAAGCGGTACTTGTCCTCCTGCCGGGCGGTGCCCGCCTCGCCCGAGTGCACGTAGGCGCTGACCGCGGTGAGCCGGGCGTCGCCGGCGGCGGTGGGGACGGTGACGTCGACCTCGATCCAGCGGCCGGCCGTTGCGAAGTAGTCCTCGCCGATACCGATCCGGGTCGCGGTGGGCTCGAGGCGGGTGGCGATCGCGACACCGGCGCGGCCCTTGGCCCCGGCCTCGGCGTGGGCGATGTACCAGTCCGGTCCGAGCAGCTCGTGGACGACGGCGTCGGGCGCCCGCACCTCCTGCAGGGTCAGCACGTCGACGTCCCGGTCGGCGAGCCACTCGCGCATCCCGTCGCCGTTGCCGGCCCGCACGCCGCTGGTGCGGAAGGCCGCACGGATGCCGTTGACGTTGACGCTGGCCACGCGCAGCCGGCGGGTGGCGCTCGCAGCCTCGATCCCGGTGTCGATCGTGGCGTCGCTCTCGGTGGTCGGGTCCTCGGTGGTCGTCGGCACGGGCAGCGGTGTCACCCGATCAACTGTACCGCCGGGCCGCGGCGCACCTGATTCCGGTGACCGTGAGTGAATCGGGAGCTCGATCGGAAGGTCAGTCGACGATCGTGCCGCTGATCGGCCCGCCGTCGGAGCCGTTCGAGCCGGAGCCGTTCGCGCCGGCACGCCCGGTGTCGCCGCGACGGGGTGCCGCGTCGTCGACGCCGAGCATCCCGAGCGCGTTGTGGGCCGTGATCTGGATGGTCTCGAGCGCCCGGGACACCTGGCCGGCATCCTGGGCGGCGGGCCCCTTGGCCAGTTCCTGCTCGACGACGCGGCCCTGCACCTGGACGATGTGCAGGCTGTGGGCGAGCTTCTCGTCCCGCACCGGGTCCGCGCCGCCGGCGGAGACCACGCGGGTGCTCGCGCTGCCCGACGGCGCGAGGCCGGCGGCCGAGCGCAGGGTGTCGTTGGCGGTGGCGAGCTGGGTCGCACCGAAGCGCGCGGCCCGGCGCACCGCGAGGAAGACGACGACGGCAAGGATCAGCCAGCCGGCCGCGACGATGGCCACGAGCCAGCCGATGACGTCGTTCTGGTTGGCGGCGAACACCACGGCGACGAGGAAGACCACCATGACGACCGCGACCATCAGGCCGCCGCCGCCCAGGGGCGAACGGCGCGCGCCGCTCACGGCGCCGTCGTACGCGCGTCCGGCGAAACCGCCACCGGAGAGGAACCCTCCTGCGGGCGCGGTGGAACCAGCCCGGGAAGCGGAACGGGGATCGGGACGCGTCGAGCCAGCCATGGCCCTATTCTCCCGTACCCGGGTCCGCCCCCGGCGAGGTTCCACCAGAGGCGAACGGGTTACTCGAGGAACAGCGCTATTTGAGGAACAGGGCCCGCAGCCGGCTCGTCGTCAGGGTCAGCCCGATGACGATCATGACGACGTAGTAGAGCAGGTGCAGGGCGGTGTCGCCGGTGAAGACGCCCACGCTGATCTGGCGCATCAGTTCGACCCCGTGCCACAGCGGCAGCGCGCGGACCACCCACTGGATCGGCTCCGGGTAGACCGAGAGGGGGTAGAAGGTGGCGCTGAACAGGAACATCGGCATCATGACGAAGGTGACGAGGTCCATCTGCTGGAACGTCTTCATGTAGCTCGTGATCGCCATCCCGAAGCTCGCGAAGCCGAACGCGACCAGCACCGCGGCCGGGATGAGCAGCAGCGTCCACGCGGACTGGGCCAGCCCGAAGACCACCATCACCCCGGTGAAGCCGACGGCGTAGAGCGCCCCGCGCAGCAGCGCCATGAAGATCTCCCCCACCGCCACGTCGAAGGGGCCGAGCGAGGTGTAGAGCATCCCCTGGTACAGCTTGCCGAAGTTCATCTTGAAGAAGACGTTCCACGTCGAGTCGTACACGGCCCCGTTCATGGCCGAGACCGCGAGCAGGGCCGGCGCGATGTACGCGGCGTAGCTGATCGTCGTCCCACCCGGACCCTCGACCCGGCCCACGAGCGTGCCGAGGCCGACGCCGAGGGAGAGCAGGTAGAAGACCGGCTCGAAGAACCCGGAGACGAGGATGACCCAGTTCTGGCTGCGGATCACCCGCAGTCCGCGCCCGATGACGGCGCGGGCGTTGCGGGAGTAGAGCGCCGCGAGCGGGCGCCGGGACGGCGTCAGCTGCGGCGTCGCCGTGACGGGGGCGGTCATCGGCCGAGCCTGACCGTGAAGAACCGGCGGGCGAGCATCATGCCCCCGACGGCGAGGACGAGCAGCACGGTCACGTGCACGACGAGCAGCCAGGGCGGCACGGACAGCCCGAAGGAGACGACGCGGGCCAGCTGCGTCGTGTGCCACAGCGGGGAGATCCAGCCGATCCACTGCAGGCCGCCCGGCATCGTCTCGAGCGGGTAGAACGTGCCGGAGAACAGGAACAGCGGGGTGATGACGAACCGCTGGACCATGGAGAACTGGAAGCCCTCGCTGTCCAGCGACGCCGAGTATGCCATCACGGGCGCCCCGAACGCGAGCGCGCCGACGACCGTGATGGGCACGATCAGCCAGCCCGTGCCGAGCGACGGGACGGCGCCGAACAGGTAGAGGATCGCGACGTACGCCACCGTCTGGACGGTCAGCCGCACGCTGATGGCCATGAGGTGACCGGCGGCGATCTGCCCGGGCGTCAGCGGGGAGGCATTCGGCCCGTAGTACACGCGGCGCCACTTGAAGCCGTCCATGACGGGGAACATCATCTCGAGCCCCACCGTCATCAGGGCGGCGGAGGTGACGAGCGCGGGCGCGACGAACTGCAGGTAGCTGACGCCGTTCGCGGCGACGCCGTTGCGGTCGACGAGCACGGCGAGGCCGACCCCGAGCGCGTACAGGTAGAGCAGCGGCGAGCCGACGCTCTCGAGCACGATGGTGCCGAGGTACGCGCGCATGGTGCGCAGCGCGTGCTCGGCGTAGTAGAAGGCCCCCCAACGCCGAGCCTTGGCGGCGGAGATCGCGGCACTGTGCGCACGGCCCGAGTACGTCAGGGCGGCGGGAACACTCATTCTGGCTGTCCTGATCATTCTGGCTGTCCTGATCATTCGATCAGGCTCCGCCCCGTCAACCGCAGGAACACGTCCTCGAGCGAGGACCGGCGCACCAGCGACGTGATCGGATGCAGTCCCCGGGCGGTCACCTCGTCGAGCGCCGCCTCGCCGTCCTCGGCGTAGAGCAGCACCCGGTCCGGCAGCACCTCGATCCGCTCCCCCACCCCGGCCAGGGTGTCGGCTGCGGCGGCGTTGCGGTCCGTGCCGAAGCGCACCTCGAGCACCTCGCGGGTCGAGTACTGGCGGATCAGGGCGGCGGGTGAGCCCTCGGCCATGATCCGGCCCTGGTCGACGACGACGAGCCGGTCGCACAGCTGCTCGGCCTCGTCCATGTAGTGGGTGGTCAGCACGAGCGTGACGCCCTGCTCCTTGAGGCGGAACAGGCGGTCCCACAGGATGTGCCGCGCCTGCGGGTCCAGGCCCGTCGTCGGCTCGTCGAGCATGACGATGCGGGGCTCGTTGATCAGCGCTCGCGCGATCGTCAGGCGTCGCTTCATGCCGCCGGACAGGGAATCGACCTTGGCCTTCGCCTTCTCGGTCAGCTGGGCGAACTCGAGCAGCTCGTCGACCTTCGGCTGCAGGTACCGGTACGGCAAGCCGAAGTAGCGGCCGTAGACCAGCAGGTTGTCGCGGACCTTCAGTTCCTCGTCGAGGTTGTCCTGCTGGGGCACGACGCCCAGGTGCGCGCGGACCTCCGGGCCGTGCTTCTCCGGGTCGAGCCCCATGATCGTCAGGTCGCCGCCGGTGCGGCCGGTGACCCCGCCGATCATCCGCATCGTCGTGGACTTGCCGGCGCCGTTGGGGCCGAGCAAGCCGAAGGACTCGCCGGCGGGGATGTCGAAGCTGATGCCGTCGACGGCGCGCGTGTCGCCGTAGACCTTGGTCAGGTCACGAGCGGAGATGACGGCGGGTGGGTGGGCAGGATGCGAGGGATGCACCGGAGCGTCGGGGGCCGCCGAGGTCACGGCGGCACCACGCCCGGCGGGCGAGTCGGTGGACACTCGTGACAGTGTAGGAAATCACACCGGCGAATGCCCAGACCCTCCCGACCTCGCCGGCACGTGTCGCGGACGGTTCCCGTCCGCGGTGCGTGCGCCGGGGCCGCCCTGTCCTCGACCCGCTGCGAAGGAGATCCGACCATGACGTCCTCCGACACGACCGACCAGCGTCCGCACGACCGTTTCGACAAGCGCCCCGACGAGCGCCCCGACAACCGACCCGTCACCGGCACCGGCCGCGGCGCCACCACCCCGGACGGCGCGGCCGCCGACGCCGGCAGCGACGAGCAGACCCCCGAGGTCGTGCGCCTGCTCCTCGAGGCCCTCGGCGCGAAGGTCCGCATCGACGACGCGTCGCTGACCCGGGCCCGGACCGACGAGTCCGGCCACGCGACCGACGCGCCGCCGCTGGCGGTGGTCGAGGCGGAGGACGTCGAGGACGTGCAGGCGGTGTGCCGCATCTGCACGGCGACGGGCACCCCGATCGTCAGCCGCGGCGCGGGCACCGGCCTGGCCGGCGGCGCGATCGGCGGGGCCGGCGAGGTCGTGCTCTCGACCGCCCGGATGAACCGGGTCATCGAGGTCTCCCCCGAGAACCGGCTGGCCGTCGTCCAGCCCGGCGTGCTCAACGGCGCCCTGAACGCCCAGCTCGCGGAGCAGGGCCTGTGGTGGCCCCCGGACCCGGCGAGCAAGGACATCTCCTCGGTCGGCGGCAACATCGCGACCAACGCCGGCGGCCTGCTGTGCGCCAAGTACGGCGTCACGCGCGAGTCCGTGCTCGCCCTGAAGGTCGTGCTCGCGGACGGCACCCTCATCAGCGTCGGTCACCGCACCGTCAAGGGCGTCACCGGACTGGACCTGTGCGCCCTGATGATCGGCTCGGAGGGCGTGCTCGGCGTCATCGTCGAGTGCACCCTGAAGCTGCGGCCGGCCATCACCGGGCCGGTGCCGACCATCGCCGCGTTCTTCGACGACGTCGAGGCGGCCGCGCACGCCTGCTCCGCGATCACGGCCGCGCACCTGGAGCCGGCCATCATGGAGCTGCTCGACGAGCAGATCCTGGCCGCGGTCAGCGCGCACACGGGTGTCGACCTGGTCGGCAGGGGGCGGGCCTACGTGCTCCTGCAGACCGACGGGGCGGGCGCCGAGGCGACCGCCGAGCAGATCCGCGCGGTGCTGGAGGAGAACGGGGCGCGGGCCGAGTTCGCCGACGACCCGGCCGAGGCCGCGCGCCTCGTCGAGGTGCGCCGCCAGGTCCATCCGGCGATGACCCGGCTGGGCACCGCGCTGATCGAGGACGTGGCGGTGCCCCGGGACCGGTTGGCCGCGATGTACCGGAAGATCGCCGAGATCGCGCAGCGCCACGACGTCGTCATCCCAACGAACGCGCACGCCGGCGACGGCAACCTGCACCCGACGTTCATCTTCTCGGGCGACGAGGTGCCGCAACCGGTGTGGGACGCCGCGGACGAGCTGTTCCAGTACGCGATCGAGCTCGGCGGCACCCTGACGGGCGAGCACGGCGTCGGCATCCTCAAGCGCCGGTGGCTCGGCGACGAACTCGGCACCGACCAGCTCGCCCTGCAGCGCCGCATCAAGGCCGCGTTCGACCCGGACGGCCTGCTCAACCCCGGGAAGGTGTTCGCCCCGGCCGAGCAGGCGCCGGCGAACCGGCGCTGACCGACCGGGGCGTGCCGCCTCAGGCGGCGGTCACCACTCCTCGAGGCCCTCGTACAGCGGGAAGTCGGCGGCGAGGTTCTCCACGCGGGCCCGGAGGGCCTCGACGTCGGCGCCGGGCTTGAGCGCCTGGGCGATGACGTCCGCCACCTCACGGAACTCGTCCTCGCCGAAGCCGCGGGTCGCGAGCGCGGGGGTGCCGATGCGCAGACCCGAGGTCACCATCGGCGGCCGCGGGTCGAACGGGATGGCGTTGCGGTTGACCGTGATGCCGGCCCGGTGCAGGAGGTCCTCGGCCTGCTTGCCGTCCAGCGCGGAGTCCTTCAGCGACACCAGCACGAGGTGGACGTCGGTGCCCCCGGTCAGCACGGACACCCCGTGCTCGGCGACGTCGGCGGCCGAGAGCCGCTCGGCGAGGATCTGCGCACCGGCGACGGTGCGGCGCTGCCGCTCGGCGAACTCCTCGCCCGCGGCGATCTTGAAGGCGACGGCCTTGGCCGCGATCGCATGCATGAGCGGGCCGCCCTGCTGGCCCGGGAACACCGCGGAGTCGATCTTCTTCGCGTACTCGGCCTTCGAGAGCACGATGCCCGAGCGCGGACCGCCGAGGGTCTTGTGCACGGTCGAGGTCACGACGTCGGAGTGCGGCACCGGGTTCGGGTGCAGACCCGCCGCGACCAGGCCGGCGAAGTGCGCCATGTCGGTCCACAGCAGGGCACCGACCTCGTCGGCGATCGAACGGAACGCGGCGAAGTCGAGCTGCCGCGGGTAAGCGGACCAGCCCGCGATGATGACCTGCGGCCGCTCGGCGAGCGCCTGCTCGCGGACATGGTCCATGTCGATCCGGTAGGTGTCCGGGTTCACGCCGTACGCGGCGACCTCGTAGAGCTTGCCGGAGAAGTTCAGCTTCATGCCGTGGGTCAGGTGCCCGCCGTGCGCGAGGGTGAGACCGAGCAGCTTGTCGCCGGGCTGGATCATCGCGGCGAGGGCGGCGGCGTTGGCCTGGGCGCCCGCGTGGGGCTGGACGTTGGCGTGCTCGGCGCCGAACAGGGCCTTCGCCCGGTCGCGGGCGAGGTTCTCCGCGACGTCGACGTACTCGCAGCCACCGTAGTAGCGCCGGCCCGGGTAGCCCTCGGCGTACTTGTTGGTCAGCACGGAGCCCTGCGCCTGGAGCACGGCACGCGGCACGAAGTTCTCGGAGGCGATCATCTCGAGCGTGCCGCGCTGGCGGCCGAGCTCGTCGGCCAGGACCTGGGCGATCTCGGGATCGACCTCGGCCAGGGGCTGGGTGTTCAGGGCGGTGGCGGTGGAAGGACTCACGGTGGTCTCCTGCGGGGGCGGATGTGGCGGACGGGTCACGCGGCAGCGCGGTCGTCGTGGACTCCACCCAGGCGTACGGTGGCCGGTCCCCTCACCGGGCGCGCTCCCCGGTGGTCGTCCACCTCACGCCAGTCACGCGTCCCGTCGTGGCTCACGGTACACCGAAGGCACCCTCGTCCGCGGGCGTGAAACGGACCGTGACGACGACCGTGCGGGACGGCGACGGCGCCGCCGATATCCTCGGGACCGTGCTCGCCGACTCCTCCGCCACCGCTGTCACCCTCACGCTCTCGTGCCCGGACCGGCCGGGCATCGTCCACGCCGTCACCGGCGCTCTCGCGGCGGCCGACGGCAACATCGACGAGTCCGCGCAGTACGGCAGCGAGGTGACCGGCCGGTTCTTCATGCGGGTCGACGCACACGTGGGTGCGGGCCTGGACGCCCTGCGCGACCGGCTGGCGCCCGTCGTCGAGCAGTTCGCCATGGACCTGGAGCTCTTCCCCACCGGCTCCCCCACCCGGACCCTCATCATGGTCTCGACCGAGGCGCACTGCCTCAACGACCTGCTGTTCCGCCAGCGGGCCGGGCTGCTGCCGATCGAGATCCCGGTCATCGTGTCCAACCACACGGACCTAGCGCCGCTGGCCGCGTTCTACGGTGTCGACTTCGTGCACGTCCCGGTCACCGCGGCCACGAAGGACGCCGCCGAGGACCGGCTGCGCGAGCTCGTCGCCGAGCACGACGTCGACCTCGTGGTCCTCGCCCGGTACATGCAGATCCTCTCCGACCGGCTGTGCGCGGACCTGGCCGGCCGGGCCATCAACATCCACCACTCGTTCCTGCCCTCGTTCAAGGGCGCCCGGCCCTACGCGCAGGCGCACCAGCGCGGCGTCAAACTGATCGGGGCGACCGCGCACTACGTGACCGCGGACCTGGACGAGGGGCCGATCATCGAGCAGGACGTCGTCCGGGTGCAGCACCACCACGCGGCCGCGGACCTGGTGGCCATGGGCCGGGACGTCGAGACGCGGACCCTGCGCCAGGCGGTCGCGTGGCACGCCGAGCACCGGGTGCTGCTCGACAGCCACCGCACGATCGTCTTCCCCTGAGGGCGTCGAACCCTGAGCGGGCCCGCCGCCGGGTCCGGTCAGCCGTTCACGGTCGATCGAGGTCGACCGGGCCGAACTCGTCGAGCAGGTCGCCCGGCCCGGGGTTGCCCGGCGCGGAGGACCCTCCCAGGTGGTGCATGACGCCCCACACGGCGTTCAGGGCGGTGGTCACCGCGCCCTCGGCCCACCCGGCCGTGAAGGAGATGTCGTCCCCGGCCAGGAAGATGCCGCGCTGGTGCTCGGGCAGCCCGTCCTGCGCGAAGTGGGTGAACAGCCGCCGCTGGTACCGGTAGTGGCCGGGCAGGTTCGCCTTGAATGCGCCCATGAAGTTGGGGTCCGCCTCCCACGAGACCGTGATCGGCTCCCCGATGATGTGGCTGGCGATGTCGGTGGTCGGGTAGATCTGCCGCAGCGAGTGCAGCATCAGCTCGACCCGCTCGTGGCCCGTGAGGGCGAGCCACTTCAGCGCGTCGTCGTTCCACGTGTAGGAGAGCAGGATGACGGCGGGCTTGTCCGGCCCGTCGTCGAGCAGGTACGTGGCCCGGTTGAGCCGGTCGGTCAGCGTCATCGACAGCGGCTCCCGGCCCGTGGCGGGGTCGACGTCGCGCCAGAACGGGCGGTCCACCAGGACGAAGGTCTTGGACGACTGCATGTAGTGGGACCGCTCCATGGCCGACCACATCCGCGCGTCGAACAGGCTCTCCTGCGTGTGGATCCGGGTCGAGAGCAGCCAGGACTGGCACGTGGTCACGACGGCCGGGTACTCCGTGGTGCGACCCCAACGCTCCGTCACCTGCAGGTTCCCGTCACCCTCCCGCAGGATCGAGGCCACGGCACCGCGCGGCGCGCCGCCGTGCAGGGAGGCCAGCGACGTCCCGGCCGGCCAGTGCGCCAGGTCCTCGGGTTCGTGCTCCCACAGCGCCTCGGCCAGGCGCTGCGCCCCGCCGACGATGCGGCGGTGCCCGTCGTCGGCGTCGGTGTACACGACCCGCAGGATCTCGAGGATCGAGTTGGGGAAGTCCGTGTCCCAGCCGCCGGTGCCGAAGCCGACCTGCCCGAACGCCTCCCGGTGGTCGAACCCGGCCTGCTGGAACGCCTCGCTCGCGGCGATGAACCCGTAGAACGTCTGCTCGTCCAGCCGCGGCAGCAGCGCGTTCCAGAGCTCCTTGATCCGCGCCGTGTCCCGCGCGCGGATGGCTTCCTGCATCGCGACGAAGTCGGCGCCGTCGTCGATCGCGGACCTCCAGGCCGCGGCGACCTCGTGGAAGAACGGCGGCAGGTCCTCGGCCGTGCGCGCGTAGTACGACCGGCCGCCGAGCTCGATCACCGTGCTCGGGGTGACCTCCGCCAGCGGGTTGGGGAACGCCTCGGTCCGCAGGCCGAGCCGGTCGAGGTAGTGGTAGAAGGTGCGCCCCGACACCGGGAAGCGCATGCCGCCGAGATCGGCGACGACGCCGGGAGCGGCGCGGAACGCCTCGGTGCGCAGCCGGCCCCCGATGCGGTCCGACTCGTAGACCACCGGGCGCAGGCCGAGCTTCATCAGCTCGTACGCGGTGACGAGCCCGGAGGCGCCGGCGCCGATGACGGCGACCTCGGTGCCGTAGCGGTCCGCCGGGACGGAGCCGAGCCCGGCTTCGTGGGCGACGTAGCGGTCGTAGCTGAACGGGAAGTCCGGGTTCAGCATCGTGATGCGATCCCGGGCGTGCCCCTGGTCCTCGTGCGTCGTGTCGCTCGCGACGGTCATCGCCGGGCCACCTCTTCCTCTTCCTCGACGACCCCGGTCGTGGGGTCGGCCTCGTCGCCGGCATCGACCAGCCGGCGGTACTCCCTCGTGATCACCCGCGCAGGCCCGCGCCCACCCGCACCGGCTCCGGGCGCTCAGGCGCCCGGTGCTGTCCCGTTCGCTGCTGTCCGGTCCGCTGCTGTCCCGTTCGCTGCTGTCCGGTCCGCTGCCGTCCGGTCCGCTGCCGTCCGGTCCTCGTGCCACTGCCGGTACAGGTCGGTCCTGCGCTCGACCAGGTAGGGCACGGCTCCGCGAGCGAGGCCGACCCCGTCCTCGGGCAGGTCGGCGATCAGCAGCCGCGGCCCCGCACCGGCCTCGGCGAGCACGGTGCCGTCGGCGCCGACGACGACGCTGCCGCCGAGGAAGTCGAGGCCGTCCTCGGTGCCGCTGTGGTTCGCGTACACGATGGCGACCTGACTCTCCAGGGCCCGGGCGCGCAGCAGGATCCGGGGCACCGTGTCGAAACCGGTTGACAGCGCCGTGGGAACGAGCACCAGCTCGGCACCGGCGTCGACGGCGGCGCGGACGGACTCGGGGAACTCGACGTCGTAGCAGATCAACAGGGACACGGGCACGCCGTCGAGGTCGACGACGCGGGGCGCCGCGAAGGACGCGGTGAAGGCGGCCGACTCGTCCGGCCCGAAGAGGTGCACCTTCGCGTAGGACAGGACGGCCTCACCCGTGCGGTCGAACAGCGTCGCCGTGATCATCAGCGGGCCGGTGCCGGCGTCGGTGTTCGGCAGGCTCACCACCAGGGCGATGCCGGCCTCGCGGGCCACGCCCGCGGCGGCCTCGAGCAGGGCGGGGACGGTGGCCGGGTCGAAGCCCGAGCCGATCCGAACCGGCGCGTACCCCGTGACGAACAGCTCCGGTGTCACGAGGACCGCCGCGCCGTCGGCGGCGGCTCGGTGCGCGGCCTCGGCGATGGTCGCGAGGTTGGCCTCGGGGTCCGCGGTCTCGGCCTGTGCCTGCAGTGCGGCAACGCGCATTCGTCCTCCCGGTCGGGGCGTCGTGGTGGTGTCGGACGTGGCCGTCTCGTGGCGGCCCGGCTCCTGGCACGGAGCCGGCCCCAGGCCGCTGGACCAGCGTAGGGCCGCGACGGTCGAACGGGCGGGAGCGGCGGTGCGGCTGGCTAGGATCGGCCCATGGCGACCATCCTCCCCCACGGCGACCACTCCCCGCAGATCGACCCCTCGGCGTTCGTCGCGCCCACCGCGACCCTGATCGGGGACGTGAGCATCGGCGACGGCGCCGGCGTCTTCTACGGCGCCGTCGTGCGGGCCGACACCGCACGCATCTCGCTCGGCGCGGGCAGCAACCTGCAGGACAACGTCGTCGTCCACGCCGACCCCGACTTCCCGGCGACGATCGGCAGCGGCGTGAGCGTCGGCCACAACGCCGTCGTGCACGGCTGCACCGTCGAGGACGACTGCCTCATCGGCATGAACGCCACCGTCCTCAACGGCGCCGTGATCGGCACCGGATCCCTCGTGGCGGCCGGCGCCGTCGTGCTCGAGGGAACCGTGGTGCCACCGGGATCGCTCGTCGCGGGCGTCCCGGCGAAGGTGCGGCGCGAGCTGAACGAGGCGGAGCGGGACGCGGTGCGCGAGAACGCGTCGCGCTACCGTGAGCTGTCGCAGCGCCACGCGAACGGCGGCTGACGGGCGATCGCGGGCCGCGCTGTCACCGCTGCGTTCATTTCTCATGCATTAACTTCTTGACGACAACCGGCTCCGTGCGGCACGATGTGCGGCATGCCAGTCGATGACGACGTCCGTCCTGCCCGCCGGCCCGGCATCGACCACGCCCTCCCCACGCCGCTGACCTCCCCCTCCGCGCTGGGCCCGGGTTCGCGCAACACCGGCTCCCAGCGTGCGCTGCGCGACTTCAACCAGCAGCGCATCCGCGAGGTCCTCGCCGGCTCGGGGCCCGCGACGCAGGCCGACCTGGCCCGCCGCACCGGTCTGTCGACGGCCACCATCTCCAACATCGTCAAACGGATGGCCGCGGCGTCCCTCGTCACGACCGCGCCGACCACCAGTTCGGGCCGCAAGGCCACGCTGGTCAGCCTCAACGAGGACGGCAGCTTCGCCGCCGGCATCGACTTCGGGCGCCGGCACATCCGGATCATCCTGGCCACCCCGGGGCACACCATCCTGGCCGAGCGGTTCCAGGACGTGCCGCCCGGCCTGAGCGCCACCGAGGTGATCGACGAGGCCGGCCGGCTGCTGGAACGCATGCTGGAGGAGACCGGCCGGCGGCGCGAGGACCTGCTCGGCTGCGGCGTCGGCGTGCCGGGGCCCGTGGACCGTCGCACCGGCGAGATCGTCTACGGCGCGATCCTGCCCGAATGGGTCGGGATCCACGTGCTGGACCGGCTGCGCAGCACCCTGCGCACCCCGGTCCACCTGGACAACGACGCCAATCTGGGCGCCCTCGCCGAGACGACGTGGGGCCCCTACACGGACGCCCACGACCTCGCCTTCGTCAAGGTCGGCTCCGGCATCGGCATGGGCCTGATCCTGCGCGGCGAGCTGTACTACGGCAACGTGGGGCTGACCGGGGAACTAGGCCACACGACCGTCGTCGAGCAGGGGCAGATCTGCCGGTGCGGCAGCCGCGGCTGCCTCGAGACGGTGGCCTCGACCTCGTACATGCTCGACCTGCTGGCCCGCACGCGGCGCACCGACCGGCCGCTCACGACGGCGGACCTGGTCGCCGACGCGTCCGCGGGGGATCCGGCCGCGCGCCGCGTCGTCGCCGACGCCGGCCAGGCACTCGGCCGCGCCCTCGCCTCGATGGCCAACATCCTCAACCCTGAGCTGATCATCATCGGCGGGCCGCTGGCCGCGCTCGACGGCATCCTGCTCGACCCCGTTCGGCAGGGCATGCACCGCCACGCCATCCCCGCGGTCAGCGCGACCACCGAGCTCGCGATGGCGTCGCTCGGCGACCGCGCCGAGGCCCTCGGCGCCTGCACGCTGGCCTTCCAGCAGGCCGCCGTGCCCGTCTGAGCCCCCGAGCCGTCCATTCACCCACTGGCGTGTTACCCGCCGGTATGCGTTCATTACTTGACGACAGGGACGTGATGCAGTTAACTCATCTCTCGAACCTGCTGTGCGTCCCGGGTCGGACGCGCCGGGGGGTCGCCGTTCGACAACGAGGTCATTCGAGGTAAGGCCGGAGCATGTCCGAGAACCACACCATCCTGCAGATGCAGAACATCACCAAGGTCTTCCCTGGGGTCAAAGCCCTCTCGGACGTCTCCATGGACGTCACCGCGGGCAGCGTCCACGCCATCTGCGGGGAGAACGGGGCGGGCAAGTCCACCCTCATGAAGATCCTCTCGGGCGTCTACCCGCACGGGACCTACGAGGGCACGATCGTCTTCCAGGGCGAGGAGGTCCAGTTCAAGGACATCCGCTCCTCCGAGGCCGCGGGCATCGTGATCATCCACCAGGAGCTCGCGCTCATCCCCGAGCTGTCGATCGCGGAGAACATCTTCCTCGGCAACGAGATGACGCGCGGCGGTCGCATCGACTGGGTCGCCACGAACCGCAAGGCCATCGAGCTGCTCGCCCGGGTCGGCCTCAAGGAGGACCCCGAGACGCCCATCAAGAACATCGGCGTCGGCAAGCAGCAGCTGGTGGAGATCGCCAAGGCGCTGAACAAGGACGTCAAGCTGCTCATCCTCGACGAGCCGACCGCGGCCCTGAACGAGGAGGACTCGGCGCACCTGCTCGACCTGATCCGAGGCCTGCAGGCCCGCGGCATCACGTCGATCATCATCTCCCACAAGCTCAACGAGATCGAGCAGATCGCCGACGCGATCACGATCATCCGGGACGGCAAGACGGTCGAGACGCTCGACGTCGGCGCCGGCGGCGTCGACGAGGACCGGATCATCAAGGGCATGGTCGGCCGCTCGCTCGAGTCCCGCTTCCCCGACCACACGCCCGACATCGGCCCCACCTTCTTCGAGGTGCGGGACTGGACGGTGGCCCACCCGACCGTGCCGGAACGGCTCGTCGCCAAGGGCTCGAACTTCTTCGTCCGCCGCGGCGAGATCGTCGGCTTCGCGGGCCTGATGGGCGCCGGCCGCACCGAGCTGATGCGCTCGATCTTCGGCCGGTCCTACGGCACGTACCAACACGGCGAGATCATCATGAACGGCAAGCCGGTCACGCTGAAGAACGTGCACCAGGCGATCGACGCCGGCATCGGCTACGTCACCGAGGACCGCAAGGTGCTCGGCCTGAACCTGCTCGACGACATCAAGACGACCACGGTCTCCGCGGAGCTGCAGAAGATCGCCAGGCTCTCCGTGGTGGACCGCAACGCCGAGTTCAACGCGGCGGAGCAGTACCGCAAGTCGCTGCGCACCAAGGCGCCGACCGTCAACGAGGGTGTCTCCAAGCTCTCCGGCGGCAACCAGCAGAAGGTCGTGCTCGCCAAGTGGCTGTTCACCGACCCGGAGCTGCTCATCCTCGACGAGCCCACCCGCGGCATCGACGTCGGGGCCAAGTACGAGATCTACGGGATCATCCAGGCGCTGGCCGACGCCGGCAAGGGCGTCATCGTCGTCTCCTCCGAACTGCCCGAGCTGCTCGGTCTCTCCGACCGGGTCTACACGATCTTCGAGGGCGCCATCACCGGTGTGCTCGACCGCCAGGACGCGAGTCAGGAGTCGCTGATGCGCCTCATGACGTCGAACCGCGCCCCGCTGGCCTCCTGACGGCCGACCGCTCTCCCCCGCTGTACAGCCTCACGCAAGGATTCTCGATGAAACACCTCAAGGACATCTTCGGCGGCGATCTCCGCCAGTTCGGCATGATCTTCGCGCTCGTCGTGCTGATCCTGTTCTTCCAGTTCACGACCGGCGGACTGGTGCTCACGCCCGAGAACGTGATCAACCTGTTCAACGGCAACGCCTACATCCTGGTCCTCGCCGTCGGCATGGTCCTCGTCATCATCGCCGGCCACATCGACCTCTCCGTCGGCTCGGTGGCCGCGTTCGTCGGCATCGTCGCCGCGAAGGCCATGAACGACTGGCAGCTGACCGGCTTCGGCGGTGCGCTCGTGGGCGTGCTGATCGGCCTCGCGGTCGGGGTGCTGATCGGCGCGTGGCAAGGTTTCTGGGTCGCCTACGTCGGGATCCCCGCGTTCATCGTGACGCTGGCCGGCATGCTGCTCTTCCGCGGCGCCAACCAGTTCGTGGGCAAGTCGAACACCATCCCGGTCTCGGACCAGTTCCAGTTCCTCGGCGCCGGGTACCTGCCCGAGATCGGCCCCAGCACGGGCTACAACAACCTGACCCTGCTGATCGGCATCGTGCTCGCGGCCCTCATCGTCTTCGGCGAACTGCGCACCCGCCGCAACCAGATCCGCATCCACGCCGACCTGCAGCCGCTGTGGGTGGTCGTCGTCCGCCTGGTCCTGATCTGCGCGGCCATCCTCTACGCCACGTACCTCTTCGCCACCGGCCGGCCGGGCACCTCGTTCCCGATCTCGGGTGTCATCCTCGGCGTCCTCGTGCTCGTCTACGGCTTCCTGTCGACCCGCACCATCATCGGCCGTCACGTCTACGCCGTCGGTGGCAACCGGCACGCCGCCGAGCTGTCGGGTGTGAAGGCGAAGCAGGTCAACTTCCTCGTCATGATGAACATGTCCGTCCTCGCCGCCGTGGCCGGCATGATGTTCGTCGCCCGTTCCAGCGCCTCCGGCCCGTTCGACGGCGTCGGCTGGGAGCTGGACGCCATCGCCGCCGTGTTCATCGGTGGCGCGGCCGTCTCGGGCGGTGTCGGCACCGTCGTCGGGTCCATCATCGGTGGCCTCGTGATGGCGGTCCTGAACAACGGTCTGCAGCTGCTCAGCGTCGGGGCCGACGCCACGCAGATGATCAAGGGCCTCGTCCTGCTCATCGCGGTCGCCTTCGACGTGTACAACAAGTCTCAGGGCAAGCGCTCGATCACGGGGCTGCTCTTCAAGAACTTCGGGGGGACCAACGCGAAGCGGGAGACCACCGAAACCTCTCAGGTCGTCGGCGCCGACGCCTGAGAATCACACCGTCCACTGCGGACACCAACAGAAAGAGAAAGCCATGCGCTATGTCGTCAAGACGATGGCCGCCGCGGCGGCCATCGCCACCCTTGCGCTGACCGGTTGCGGTCGCAGTGACTCGGGTTCCTCCTCCGCCAGCGGCGGGGCCTCGGGCGGGTCCGGCGGGTTCGCGAAGGACTCCCTCATCGGGGTCGCGCTCCCGCAGAAGACCTCCGAGAACTGGGTCCTCGCCGAGAACCTGTTCAACACCGACCTCAAGGACGCCGGCTACAAGGCCGACGTCGAGTTCGCCAACGGTGGCGTGTCGGAGCAGCAGAACCAGATCCAGTCCATGGTCACCAAGGGCGCCAAGGTCATCGTCGTCGGTGCCATCGACGGCTCGCAGCTCTCGACCCAGGTCAAGGCCGCGAAGGACGCCGGCGTCACCGTCATCGCCTACGACCGCCTGCTGAAGAACACCAACGCGGTGGACTACTACATCGCGTACGACAACTTCAAGGTCGGCCAGCTGCAGGGCCAGGCCCTGCTCGACGGCATGAAGGCCAAGAAGCCGAGCGGCCCGTACAACATCGAGCTGTTCGCCGGTTCGCCCGACGACGCCAACGCCAAGGTGTTCTTCGACGGCGCCATGTCCGTCCTGCAGCCGAAGATCGACGACGGCACGCTGAAGATCGCCTCCGGCCAGAAGTCCTACGAGCAGGCCGTGACCCAGGGCTGGAAGGCCGAGAACGCCCAGAAGCGCATGGATACGCTGCTGTCGGCGAACTACGGCTCCGCCACCCTGGACGGTGTCCTCTCCCCGAACGACACCCTGGCCCGCGCGATCCTGACCTCGGTCAAGGGCGCCGGCAAGCCGACCCCGGTCGTCACCGGCCAGGACTCCGAGGTGGAGTCGGTCAAGTCGATCATGGCCGGTCAGCAGTACTCGACCATCAACAAGGACACCCGCAACCTGGTCAAGGACACGATCAAGATGATCAACAGTGTCCAGCAGGGCCAGAAGCCGGAGATCAACGACGAGAAGTCGTACAACAACGGTGTCAAGGTCGTCCCGGCCTACCTGCTGCCGCCGCAGATCGTCACCAAGGCGAACGCCAAGGAGGCGTACGCCAACGACCCGACGCTGTCCAAGCTGACCCAGTGATGCTCCTCCCCTGATCGGGGAGCACACTGATCGGCTGACGACGTCAGCAATCCCCGGAGGGTCCCGCCGCACGGTCCAGTACCGCGCGACGGGGCCCTCCGTCGTTCCGCGGCCCTCTCTGCGTCGCGACCGGGCATGATGGGCAGATGAGCCGACACTTCCCCGCCCCTCCGTCCCTGGCCCCCGGCGCCCCGGCCCCCGCGGCCGCGACGGGCCGCCCCCTGCGCTGGGGCATCGTCTCGACGGGCGCCATCGCGGCCACCATGGCCGGCGAGATCGCCCTGCTCGAGGACGCGCAGCTGCAGGCGGTCTCCTCCCGCTCGCAGGAGTCCGCCGACGCCTTCGCCGCCGAGCACGGGATCGCCCGCGGCTACGGTGGCGCGGACGACCTGAGCGGCCTGCAGCGGATGGCCGCGGACCCCGACGTCGACGTCGCCTACATCGGCTCCCCGCACAGCGAGCACGCCGCCGACGCCGAGGTGCTCCTCGAGGCCGGCAAGCACGTCCTGTGCGAGAAGGCGTTCACCGTGACGGCGGCGCAGGCACGACGCCTCGCCGACGTCGCCCGCGCGAACGACCGCTTCCTCATGGAGGCCGTCTGGACCCGCTTCCAGCCCGGCTCGAACCGGGTGTGGGACCTCGTCGCGGACGGCGCCGTCGGCGACGTGCGCTGGATGAGCAGCGACATGGGCTTCGTGGCCGACGCGCCGCCCGAGCACCGGCTCTGGAAGCGTGAGCTCGCCGGCGGCGCCCTGCTCGACCTCGGTCCCTACAGCACCCTGTGGCCGCTGACCGTGCTGGGACGGCCAGAGCACGTGACGGCGTCGGGCCTGCTCACCGAGGGCGGCGTCGACGCCCAGGAGGCGATCACCCTCGAGTTCTCCGGCGGGCGGCACGCCCACGTGACCAACGCGCTGAACGCGTTCGGGCCGCGTGCCCTGCACGTGGCCGGCACCGAGGGCTGGCTGCGCGCGGGCCCCAACCTGCACCGGGTCACCGAGGTGACCGTGCAGCGGCCCGGCGAGGACCCGCACACCGAGCTGTTCGACGACCGACCCACCGGCGATGCCACCGCGCAGGGCCGCGGCTACGTCTGGCAGCTGCGCGAGGTCACCCGCTGCATCCAGGAGGGGCTGACCGAGTCCCCGACGATGCCGCTGGCCGACTCGATCGCGAGCATGGAGCTCTTCGACGCCGTCCGCGAGCAGCTCGGCCTGCGCTACCCCGCCGACGACGACGCCTGAGTCGTCTCACCGGCAACGGACGACGTCGAATCCGGAGATCAGGGAACGGGAAATCATCGGAAAGCCGGACAGCGGAAAATGCGCCCGTTGACAATGTTTCTCGGCGGGGTGAAGATCACTTCACCGTCGTGACGACATCAACGTCAAATTCTCGGGTGACGACCGCCGGCGGCATCATGATCTCAAGGACCATCGGCGAAAGTAGTGATTTCTATGTCCAGATCCACTAGTCTCCGTGTTCTGTCTGCGATTTCCGCCTGCTGCGTCACCGCGGCATTTCTTTCTGCCCAGTCGAGCTCAGCGGCACCGGTGAAGCCCCAGGCGGTCGCACCCGCCAGCATCGTGAAGCCTGCAGCGTCTCGATACCTCGATTGCAACGGGCAAGCAGTCTTCCGCAACCTGCGCAACAGCGTCTGCCATGTCTATTACCAGGTGGACCAGTACTACACCTACTGCGTCCAGGATCTTACGGCCGTCCGCAGAATGCCTGGAATCCGGGTGTATCAGGCCTGCAACGTGCAGAATTACCCCACTGCGTGGTACGTCCTGGAATACACCACGACGACCTGCGGTGGTGCGTCCACCCCTCTTCTACGGACCAAGGAGCTGACATCGACGACTCCTATGTGTTGATCCCTGCATAGAAAGAAGCCGCCCGACAGTCTGCCGAGCGGCTTCTTTCTACGACGGATTCTTGCCCGGCGGGCACCGCCTCAGGCCGTGCCCAGGTAGGCCTCCTTGATCGCCGAGTCGGCGAGCAGTTCCTTGCCGGTGCCGGTGCGGGTGATCGCCCCGGTCTCGAGCACGTAGGCGCGGTGCGACCGGGACAGCGCCTGGTTCGCGTTCTGCTCCACGAGCAGCACCGTGGTGCCCTGCTCGTTGATCTCGGTGACGATGCGGAAGATCTGGCGGATGAACTGCGGGGCCAGCCCCATCGAGGGCTCGTCCAGCAGCAGCAGCCGCGGCCGTGACATCAGGGCGCGGCCGATGGCGAGCATCTGCTGCTCACCGCCGCTCATCGTGCCGCCGATCTGCTTGCGCCGCTCCTTCAGCCGCGGGAACAGGTCGAACACGCGCTCCATCTCGGACGCGATGCCGGCCCGGTCCTTGCGCGCGTAGGCGCCCATCTCGAGGTTCTCGATCACCGTCATGCCCGGGAACACGCCCCGGCCCTCGGGTGACTGGGAGATCCCGCGGACCACCCGCAGGTGCGCCTTGGTGCGGGTGATGTCGTCCCCGTCGAACGTGATGGAACCACCCGACGGGTTGAGCAGACCGGAGATGGTCTTCATCGTGGTGGTCTTGCCGGCGCCGTTGGCCCCGATCAGGGACACCACCTCCCCCTCCTCGACCGAGAAGGAGAGGTTCTCGACCGCACGGATCCGGCCGTAGTGGACGCTGACGTCCTTCAACTCAAGCAACGTCATCGTCGGGCTCCCCGAGGTAGGCCGAGATGACGCGCGGGTCCGAGGTGACCTCGGCCGGCGTCCCGTCGGCGATCTTCTTGCCGAACTCGAGGACGACGATCCGGTCGGTCACTCCGGTGACCAGCTTCATGTCGTGCTCGATGAGCAGCACCGTGTAGCCGCCCGCGGCGATCACCCGGATGAGCTCCATCAGTTCTTCCTTCTCCGCCGGGTTGAAGCCCGCAGCGGGCTCGTCCAGGCAGAGCAGCTTCGGCTCGGTGGCCAGGGCCCGGGCGATCTCCAGGCGGCGTTGGTAACCGTACGGCAGGTGCCGCGACAGCCGGCCCGCCTGGTCGGCGATGCCCACGAAATCGAGCAGCGCCATGCCGTGGTCGACGGCGCTCTTCTCCTCGCGGAAGTGCCGCGGCAGCCGGGTCAGGGCACCGAACACGCTGGTCCGGTGCCGCGCGTCGAGGCCGACGACGACGTTCTCGAGCGCCGTCATCTCCCCGAACAGGCGGATGTTCTGGAACGTCCGCGCGATCCCGGCCCGGGTGATCTTGTGCTGCGCCATGCCGTTGAGCCGCTTGCCCTCGAGCAGGACGTCGCCGCCACTGGGCTTGTAGACGCCGGTCATCGCGTTGAAGCACGTCGTCTTGCCGGCACCGTTCGGGCCGATCAGGCCGAGGATCTCGCCACGCTTGATGTCGAACGAGACGTTGTCCACGGCGGTCAGACCGCCGAAGGTCATCGTCAGGTTCCGCAGCTCGACGAGAGTCTCGCCGATGCGGGCGTCGATGTCGCGGTCGGGGACGACGGCCTCGACCACCTGCGGGTCCAGGTCCGCCTCCCGCAGGACGCTCGTGTCGACCGCCGGGTTGGCCCGCAGCGCCCGGACGGCGTCCTGACGCGCGGTGTCGCCGGTGATGGGCGGCTCCGCCGTCGCGGCCTGCTGATCGCCGGGCTCGGTGCCGGGCACCGTCTTGGCGCGCCGGTCACCGGCCGGGGCGTGCGCCCCGGCTGCCGGGGGCACCGCCGTCGAGGCGGTCGCGCCGTCGGCCGCGGGCGTGGCGCCCTCGGCAGTACGGTGCCCGGACTCGTGCGGCGGCTCGGACCCGTGCGTCGGCTCGTGCGGCGGTTCCCCGCCGGCCACGTGGCTCATGCCCGGTCTCCCTTCTGTGTGGTCCGGCCGGCCGTGCCCACCGCGGGGATCACGCCGGTGTCGCTGCGGCGTGGCGGCAGGACGCCGCTCTTGCGCGCCGCGGCGACGACCCTGCCGTAGGCCTGCCGACCGTAGGTCAGCAGGTGCTGACGCGCCCCGAGCAGGCCCTGGGACCGGAAGATCATGATGACCACGAGCAGAGCGCCGAAGATGAAGAACTTGTAGTTGGCGATCTCGACGAAGCGCAGCGGCAGGTAGGCCACCAGCGCGCCGCCGATGATGGCGCCCACCTTGTTGCCGGTGCCGCCGATCACGACGGCGGCGAGGAACAGCATCGACGTCTGCACGTCGAACCGCTGGTTGTTGACGAACCCGTTCTGGCCGGCGAACAGCGCACCCGAGAGGCCGCCGACACCGGCGCCGAGGGCGAACGAGTACACCTTGTACTTGAAGGTGGGCACGCCCATCGCTTCGGCCGCGTCCTCGTCCTCGCGGATGGCCACCCACGCACGGCCGACGCGGGACCGTTCGAGGTTGCCGGCCAGGATCATGATGACGATGAGCACGGTGAGGATCAGCCAGTACCAGGGCACGCCGTTCGAGTTGGAGAACACCGGGGTCCCGTCCGCCTGGCTGCCCGGAGGCGCCCCGACGTTCTGGAAGCCGACCTGGCCCTTGGCGGCCGGGATGATGGTCGCGAGGATGCGGATGATCTCGCCGAAGCCGAGCGTCACGATCGCGAGATAGTCACCACGCAGCCGCAGGGTCGGCACGCCGAGGATGACCCCGGCGCACATGGCGACGGCGATCGCCACGGGCAGCGTCCACAGGTACGGGATCTTGATGTACGGCGAGTCAGGGCTCGTGAGCATCGCCGCCACGTAGGCGCCGACCGCGAAGAATGCGACGTAGCCGAGGTCCAGCAGGCCGGCGTAGCCCACCACGATGTTCAGGCCCACGGCGACGAGAGCGTAGCGGGCCATCTCACAGCAGACGAGCGCGAAGTTGGTACCCGGCTCCGTCGTGATGAGGACGGGGTTGATGACGGGCAGCGCGTACGCGGCCACGACGACGACGAGCAGCCACGCCCACTGCTGCTGCCGCGAGAGCTGCGCCCAGCGGCGACGCAGCGGCGCGAACAGGTCACCGCGGCGGCCGGTTTCCCGGTCGACGGCGTCCTTGGCGGCCTCCGCCGAGGGCATCGGGGTCTTGCTGGCCATGCTCATGCCTTGCTCCTTCCGAGGGTCTGGCCGAGGATGCCCGACGGCCGGACCAGCAGCACGAGGACGAGGACGACGAACGCGACGACGTCGGTCCACTGCGAGTCGCCCAGCAGCAGCTGGCCGTAGTTGCCGATCAGGCCCAGCAGCAGGCCGCCGACAAGGGCGCCGCGCACGTTGCCGATGCCGCCGAGCACCGCGGCGGCGAAGGCCTTGATGCCGAGGATGAACCCGCCGTTGTACTGCACGCCGGAGGGCACCTTCATGACGTAGAAGAGGGCGGCGGCGCCGGCGAGGACACCACCGATGATGAACGTCGTGACGATGATCCGCTCCCGATTCACGCCCATCAGGGTCGCCGTGTCCGGGCTCTGGGCGACGGCACGGATGCCGCGGCCGGTCTTGGACCGGGAGATGAACTGGTCGACGACCACCATCATGAGCACGGCGGCCACGATGATGACGATCTGCTGGCTGTCGATGATGGTGCCGAACACGTCGAACACCGGCGTCGGCCGGAACATGATCACCGCCGGCTCGGCCGAGGGGCCGCGCCAGATGAAGAAGATGTTCTGGATGACGAACGACATGCCGATCGCGGTGATCAGGAAGACCAGGCGCGGGGCGTTGCGCTTGCGCAGGGGCCGGTAGGCGATGCGTTCGAGCAGGAACGCGGTCACGGCGGAGGCCACCATGGCGACGAGCATCGCGATCACGAGATTGATGACGATCGGCCAGAAGCCCAGCCGTGGGATGGACGGGCCGAAACCGAAGCCGATGCTCAGGGTGAACACGATGGCGTAGCAGCCGACGATGAACACCTCGGAGTGGGCGAAGTTGATGAGGTTGAGCACACCGTAGACGAGCGTGTACCCGAGCGCCACGAGGGCGTAGATGGCACCGAAGGTGAGGCCGTCGAACGTGGCGGGCCAGAAGTTCTGCACCAGCGAGTCGACGTCGAAATTGATCCAGTCGCTGGCCATGGGCAGCACAGCGGTCAGGGTGGCGAGCATGGACATCCTTTGGGGAGGACGGGAACGGTCAGCGGAACAGCGGTCCGCACGCAACGGTGCCGGGGGGGGGNGGGAACGGTCAGCGGAACAGCGGTCCGCACGCAACGGTGCCGCGGGGCCAGCGCCAGGCGCTGCCCCCGCGGCACCACGGTCACGGGTGTCAGCCGATCTTGCCGACCGGGACGATCTTGCCGCCCTCGACCTTGTAGCCGTAGACGTCCGGCTTGGCGAGTTCGCCCTTGTCATCCCACTTGTAGTGCTTGGACAGGCCGTCCTTGTCGTAGGACTTCACCCAGTCCAGCAGCGCCGGGCGGGTGGTCTTGCCCGCGTCGATGCCCGAGAGCAGCACGGTCGCGGCGTCGTAGCCCTCGATCGAGTAGGTACCGGGGGCGGCACCGTTGCTGACCTTCTTGTATCCGTCGGAGAAGCTGGGGATCAGCTCGCCGGGGATGCAGGGGCAGGTGAAGTAGGCGCCGTCGGAGGCGTCACCGGCCAGCTTGATGAACTGGTCGTCCTTCAGGCCGTCCGGCCCGAGGAACACGCCGGTGTAGCCCTTGCCGGCCAGCTGCTGCTGGAACGGGGCGCCCTCGGCGTAGTAGCCCGAGTAGAACACCGCGTCCGGCTTCGCGTTGACGATCTTGGAGATCACGGCCGAGAAGTCCTTCTGGCCGGTGGTCACCTTGTCGGTGCCGGCGACGGCACTGCCGAGCGCCTTGGTGGTGGACTCGCCCAGACCGATGCCGTAGTCCGAGTCGTCCTGGACGACGTAGACCTTCTTGGCCTGCAGCTTGCCGGTCAGGAAGGACGCCGCCGCCGGGCCCTGGACGGCGTCGTTGCCGAGGCCACGGAAGAAGGTCTTCCAGCCGTTGGTGGTCAGCGTCGGGTTGGTGGCCGCGGGCGTGATGTGCACGAGGCCCTTCTGCTCGAAGATGTTGCCCGTCGCCTTGGACTCGCCGGAGAACGGCAGGCCGACGACGCCGACGATGCTGCTCTCGCTCACGGCCTGGGTGACCGGGCCGGTGGCCTTGTTGGGGTCGCCCTCGGTGTCGAACTTCTTGAACTGCACCTGGCAGTTCGGGTTCGCCGCGTTGTGCTCGTTGATGGCCAGCTGCACACCGTTGTAGATGTTGACGCCGAGCTGGGCGTTGGGGCCGGTCTGTGCGCCCACGTACGCCAGCGTCGTGCCGGCGTCACAGGTCGCCTTGCCGTCACCCTTGGGAAGGACGGCGTCCTTCGGGGTGTCGATGGAGCTGATGGCGGGCAGGTTGACCCGCCCGCTTCCGCCGCCGGCGTCGCTGGATCCGCCCGAAGCGCTCCCGCTTCCGGCCCCAGGGTTGGCGCAGCTGGCGAGTGCCAGCGCAATGGCTGCCCCCGCAGCCAGAGTGGTCAAGGTCTTCCTCGACGCCATGGTGATTCCGCCTCTCGCGACGAATCGGCAGCCCGTCCGAACGGTGGCTGCCCCCGATATGTGTGGTTGAGACTACACATAAATCGGTGCCGCGGTGGTGAACCTCACATTTCCGTGATGTTGCGTGGCGGACGACCGGTGTTGCCTTGCTCACACCGGATGTCGAGGCCTCATCCAGCGGCCGGAGGCACCACGTTCAGGTCGAGCAGTTCGGCGCGGTGGCCCTCGATCCGCACGGTCGTGACGGACCCGTTGGCGATCGCGGGGAACACGGTGCGGTACCGGTCGATGTCGATCCACAGCAGCGCGCACAGCAGCAGCCGGATCAGCGTGCCGTGGCTGACGACGAGCACGTGGCCGTCCGGGAAGGCGGCCTCGATCTCGCGCAGGGCGTCCGAGCCGCGGGCGATGGCCGTCGAGCCCGGCTCCCCGCCGGGCAGAGGGATGACGCCGGGGTGGGAGAAGTGCGCCGCGGCCTCCTCGGGGAACCGCTCGTCCATCTCGGCGCGCGTCATGCCCTCCCCCTGCCCGAAGTCGACCTCACCGAGCCGGGCGTCCGTCGCCAGGGTCAGGCCGAGCGTCTCGGCGGCGGGCGCGGCGGTGTCCACGGCCCGCTGCAGCGTCGAGGACCAGATGCCGGCGAAGGCCTCCTCCGCGGGGCGGCTCGCCGCCCACGCCGCGAGGGAACGGGCCTGCGCCCGTCCCGTGTCGGTGAGCGCGATGTCGGAGACGCCCGCATAGCGGTTCTCGTCCTGCCAGGGCGTGCGGCCGTGCCGCACGAGGGAGAAGGTGGTCACGTCCTCACGCTACTCGTCGGCCGCTGTCCGGGCGGACACGGGGCACCTCGCACCCCCGCGACGCGAGCGGGCCCCGTCCGAGGTGGACGGGGCCCGCAGGCGTGGGGCGCGGCCGGTCAGCGCGTGGTGAGCGCCTCGAGGATCCCGTTCAGGGTCGCGGAGGGCCGCATCACGGAGAAGGCCTTCTGCTCGTCCGGCCGGTAGTAGCCGCCCAGGTCCACCGGGCTGCCCTGGACCGCGAGCAGCTCCTCGCCGATGGTCTGCTCGTTCTCCTTCAGCGCGGCGGCGACGTCGGCGAACGCGGCGGCCAGCTCGGCGTCGGCGTCCTGCTGCGCCAGCTCCTGGGCCCAGTACAGGGCGAGGTAGAAGTGGCTGCCGCGGTTGTCGATCTCGTTGACCTTGCGACTCGGGGACTTGTTCTCGAGCAGGAACGTGCCGGTGGCCCGGTCCAGGGTGTCCGCGAGGACCTGCGCCCGCGCGTTGCCGGTGGTCGTGGCCAGGTGCTCGAAGCTGACCGCCAGGGCGAGGAACTCACCGAGGCTGTCCCAGCGCAGGTGGTTCTCCTTGACCAGCTGCTGCACGTGCTTCGGGGCGGACCCGCCGGCACCGGTCTCGAACAGACCGCCGCCGTTGATCAGCGGGACGATCGAGAGCATCTTGGCGCTGGTGCCGAGCTCGAGGATCGGGAACAGGTCGGTCAGGTAGTCGCGCAGCACGTTGCCGGTCACCGAGATGGTGTCCTCACCCTTCCGGATGCGCTGCACCGTGTAGGTGGTGGCCTCGACCGGGGGCATGATCTCCAGGGTCAGGCCCTCGGTGTCGTGGTCCGCGAGGTACTGCTCGACCTTGGCGATCAGGTTGGCGTCGTGCGCGCGGGACTCGTCGAGCCAGAACACGGCCGGCGTCTCGGAGGCGCGGGCGCGGGTGACGGCGAGCTTGACCCAGTCCTGGATCGGCACGTCCTTGGTCTGGCAGGCGCGCCACACGTCGCCGGGCTCGACGGCGTGCTCGATCAGCGCGGTGCCGGCCGAGTCGACGACCTTCATGGTGCCGGGCTCTGTGATCTCGAACGTCTTGTCGTGGCTGCCGTACTCCTCGGCGGCCTGCGCCATCAGGCCGACGTTCGGGACGGTGCCCATGGTGACCGGGTCGTAGGCCCCGTTGGCGCGGCAGTCGTCGATCACGGCCTGGTAGACGCCGGAGTAGGAGCTGTCCGGCAGCACCGCGAGAGTGTCCGCCTCCTCGCCGTCCGGGCCCCACATGTGGCCGGAGGTGCGGATCATGGCCGGCATCGACGCGTCGACGATGACGTCGGAGGGCACGTGCAGGTTGGTGATGCCGCGGTCCGAGTCGACCATGGCCAGCCTCGGGCCCTCCTCGAGGCCCTTCTGGATGAGCGCCTCGACGCCCTCCTTGACGTCGTCGGGCAGGTCGTCCAGGCCCGAGAGGATCGAGGCGAGACCGTTGTTGGCGCTCAAGCCCGCCGCGGCGAGGTCCTGGCCGTAGGTCTCGAACAGCTCGGAGAAGTACGCGCGCACCGTGTGACCGAACAGGATGGGGTCGGAGACCTTCATCATCGTGGCCTTCAGGTGCACGGAGAACAGCACGCCCTCGTCCTTGGCGCGCTGCACCTGGGCGGCGAGGAAGGCGTCCAGCGCGGCGGCCCGCATGACGGTGCCGTCGACGACCTCACCGGCGAGGACGGGCACCTCCTTGAGCACGCGCTCGGTGCCGTCGGCGGCGGCGAAGACGATGGAAAGGGTGTCCGCGTCGTCCACCACGACGGACTGCTCGTTGGAGCGGAAGTCGTTCTCGCCCATGGTCGCGACGTTGGTCTTCGACTCGGAGCTCCACACGCCCATGCGGTGCGGGTTCTTGCGGGCGTAGTTCTTCACGGAGGCGGGGGCACGCCGGTCGGAGTTGCCCTCGCGCAGCACGGGGTTGACCGCGGAGCCCTTGATCTTGTCGTACCGGGCGCGGATCTCCCGCTCCTCGTCCGACGCCGGCTCGTCCGGGTAGCCCGGGACCGCGTAGCCCTGGCTGTGCAGCTCGGCGATCGCGGCCTTCAGCTGCGGCACGGAGGCACTGATGTTCGGCAGCTTGATGATGTTGGCCTCGGGCGTCTTCGCCAGGTCACCGAGCTCGGCGAGCGCGTCCGCGGTCCGCTGGTCCTCGGTCAGGTGGTCGCCGAAGGCGGCGATGATGCGACCGGACAGGGAGATGTCCCGGGTCTCCACGTCCACCCCCACCGTGGAGGCGAAGGCCTCGATGATCGGCAGGAACGAGTGCGTGGCGAGCATCGGCGCCTCGTCCGTGTGGGTGTAGATGATCGTGGACATGAAGAGGCATCTCCCTCGCGTGGATGGGCGGTGGATGGGTGGCTTGGCAGCCTGTTCGATGCTACCCGAACGGTGTCGAGGCAGGTCGCGGACGGCTGTCCGGCCGGTGGACGGTCAGTGGAAGAAGTGGCGGGCGCCGGTGACGTACATGGTCACGCCGGCGGCGTTCGCGGCGGCGATCACCTCGTCGTCGCGGATGGACCCGCCGGGCTGGACGACGGCGGAGACTCCGGCGTCGAAGAGGATCTGGGCGCCGTCGGCGAACGGGAAGAACGCGTCCGAGGCGGCGACCGAGCCGGTCACCCGGTCGACGCGGGTGCCGTCGGGCCCCTCGGGGGCGAGCTCGCGGGCCCGCTCGACGGCCAGCCGGCACGAGTCGACGCGGTTGACCTGGCCCATGCCGACGCCGATGCTGGCGCCGTCCCGGGCGAGCAGGATCGCGTTGGACTTCGCGGCCCGGCAGGCCCGCCAGGCGAAGGCGAGGTCGGCGAGGGTCTTCTCGTCGGCCGGCTCCCCCGCGACGAGGGTCCAGGTGGCGGGGTCGTCGCCCTCGGCGTCGAGCCGGTCGGTCACCTGCACGAGGACGCCGCCGGAGACCTGACGGATCTCGGCCGGGTAGCGGCCGAATCCCTCGGGCAGGGCCAGGAGGCGGATGTTCTTCTTCGCGGTGAGGATCGTCAGGGCCCCGGGCTCGAAGCCGGGGGCGATGACGACCTCGGTGAAGATGTCCTTCAGCGTGGTGGCCATGCCCGCCGTGACGACCCGGTTGGCGGCGACGACGCCGCCGTAGGCGGAGACGGGGTCGCAGGCGTGGGCCTTGCGGTGGGCGTCGGCGATCGGGTCCTCGGCGTCGGGGCTGCCGACGGCGATGCCGCACGGGTTGGCGTGCTTGATGATGGCGACGGCCGGTGAGTCGAAGTCGAAGGCGGCGCGCAGGGCCGCGTCGGCGTCGACGAAGTTGTTGTAGCTCATCGCCTTGCCGTGCAGCTGGTCGGCCTGGGCGATGCCGGCGGGAGCGGCCTTGTCCGCGTACAGGGCGGCCTGCTGGTGCGGGTTCTCCCCGTAGCGCAGCACCTCGGAACGCTCGAGGGCGAGCCCCGCGTAGGCGGGCCAGCTGACCGTCCCGTTCTCGTCCTCGTCGAGGAACTGCCCGGCGGTCCAGGTGGCGACGGCGTTGTCGTAGCTGGCGGTGTGTGCGAAGGCGCGAGCGGCGAGGCGGCGGCGGGCGGCGAGATCGAAGCCGCCGGCCTCGGCGGCGTGGACCACCTCGGGGTAGCCGGACGGGTCGACGACGACGGCGACGCTCGCGTGGTTCTTCGCCGCGGCGCGCACCATCGAGGGGCCGCCGATGTCGATCTGCTCGACGATCTCGTCCGCCGCGGCGCCCGAGGCGACGGTGTCGACGAACGGGTAGAGATTGACGATCACGAGATCGAACGGCTCGACCTCGAGCTCGTGCAGCTGGGCGACGTGCTCGGGCTTGCGCCGGTCGGCGAGGATGCCGGCGTGCACGCGCGGATGCAGCGTCTTGACCCGGCCGTCGAGGGTCTCAGGGAAGCCGGTGACGTCGGCGACCTCGGTGACCGGCACGCCGGCCGCGGCGATGGCCTTCGCCGTCGAGCCGGTCGAGACGATGCTGACGCCCGCGGCGTGCAGCCCGACGGCCAGCTCGGTGAGCCCGGTCTTGTCGTAGACGGAGATGAGGGCGCGGTGGAGGGGGACGCGGTCGAGCTGCTGCAGGCTCACGGGAGTGGACTCCGGTCGGTCGGGAGTGGGTTTCCCCTCAGCCTACGCAGGCAGCCGGGGTCGGGGCACGTCGATGACGACGCCGCAGAGCCCTCCGTGAGTCCGCCTCCGCGTGTGCTGGTGACCGGGCGCCACACCCGGTGTGATGCGTGGGGCGGATGAGGCCGACGCGCCGGAGGCACGCGTCCCATCTGCCCCGCTCACCGTGGCGGTTGGTCGACATCGTCGTGGTCGGGACGCGGTGGCCACCGGTCGTGGGAGCCTGTGCGCATGGAATGGACGGACGACGTCGCCCGCGGGGCATGGATCGGCGAGCGGACTCATTGGGGGTCGACGGTGACCGGCACGGTGCCGGCCGGCTACGACCGCTACGCGCGAGTGTTCCACCCGGTGCCGGTGTCCCGGCTGGTCACGGACCCGGACGAGCTCGCGGCGATGCCAGTGCCGTCCGGGTGCCCCGAGGACCTGCGGGACGCCCCGCGGTATGCCGAGGAGCAGTGGACATGGGCCCGGACGGCCGAGGCGCTCGGCGGGACGATGCACGCCACCGCCCAGTGGCAGTCGATCACCGGCAATGCCGACGGCTTCGCGACGCTGCCCGACGGACGGAACGTGGGTCAGACCCGCGAGGGCCGGCTGCCGCCCGACCAACTCGCCGCGCTGGTGCGGCTGCTGCCGACCACGACGCCGGACGACCTGACCGTCGGTGTCTGGGTCGGCTGGGGCGAGCTGAACGCGGGAAGCAGTGGCGCTGCCCTCTTCTTCCCTGCGAGCGCTTCCCGCCGCGAACGGCTCCGCGCCGAGGAGCAGTGGCGCCGTGAGCGCGAGGAGGCGCTCGACCCGGCTGTTGCGAGCGCCGTCCACCGTCGTCGGGGTCTGCTGGAGCTGCCGAACCGGGAGTATGTGCTGCTGAGCACGACGGTCACGGAACTGACGGACCCGACGTGGCCGGAGCGGGCGGGGATCGGCTGGATGAATGGCGACGGCCCGATGCCGGCACTGGTGTGGCCCTCGGACCGGGCGTGGTGCATCGGCAGCGAGATCGACTTCGACAGCACTCTCGTCGGCGGCACGGCGGAGGCGATCGCCGCGGTAACGCGATCCGACGCCGTCGAGGCCCTGATCGTCCGGCCCGACGACGACCTCGGCGCGTTCGCCGACCACGTCAACGGCTGAGGGGACGCCTCAGAATGCGGTGCCGGGCAGGCCGTGAGGCGTGAAGCGCCGGCGGCCGCCCGGCCAGCGCCCCATCAGCCAGCCGGCCACGGCGACCAGGACCAGCACCCCGAGCAGGACCAGGAGCGAGCCGACCACCATCGTCGGCTGCACCGGGGTCGGGACCATCATGGTGTTCGACAGGGGCGCGTAGGCGAACCACCCGAAGGTCACGGGCGGCGTCGTGGCCGTCGTGATCAGGCCGGCCACGACCGAGCCGAGTCCCAGCACCGTCATCACGGCCGGCACCACCCCGAATCGCCGTCGGCCGGACCCGCCGTCGCGAATCGCCCGGTCACGTCGGCGGGCGCCGGCCCACCAGGCGAGGGCGAAGACGAGCACGGCGACACCGGCCGCGGCCAGGATCAGGCCGGTGATCACGCCGGGGTCCGGCAGCAGCCAGATGTCGCCCTCCGTCGAGGGTTCGTAGGAGCCCGTGTAGAACGTCCCGGGCTCGTCGGCCACCGTGTACTCGGCGTACCCCCGCGGAAGGCCGGTCGCGGCGTCGGCCTCCGTGTTCGCCATGGTCACCGTCACCACCCCTCCGACGAGCAGCGCCAGCCCGACCAGGGCCGAGGCCAGGCGCGCCCACGGCAGGCGTCGCCGGGATCGGTGCTGTGACGGGTGTGCCGGCTCGCCCGCCGGCCGATCGGCGTTCCCCGCGTCGTCGGTCATGAGGGGATCGTAACCGCAGGTGGCGCGGGACACGCGGCCTTGCGCTACAGTGATGTCCACCTCCGGCGCCCCGTGGTGACGCAGCAAGCTATCCCGGTCGGAGGTCGCCCGCCCGTCGCGGGACTCACGCCCGGAAAGAGGTCCCTCGTGACCAGCCAGACCCCTACCCAGAATCCCCCGCTGCCCACCGGCGACGCCGTGGTCCAGGACCTGCCCTGGCGCTGGGGCGTGCAGGGGAAGATCTTCCTCATCGGCGGTCTCGGCTTCATGTTCGACGCCTGGGACGTCACCCTCAACGGCTTCCTCATCCCCCTGCTCTCCGCCGACTGGCACCTGAGCCCGGGTGAGGCCGCGTGGGTCGGCACCGCCAACCTGATCGGCATGGCCGTGGGCGCGTTCGCGTGGGGCGGCATCGCCGACGCCGTCGGCCGCAAGGTGGCCTTCACCCTGACGCTGCTGATCTTCTCCGTGTTCACCCTGCTCGGGGCTCTCTCCCCGGACCTGCTCTGGTTCTGCGTCTTCCGGTTCGTCGCCGGCTTCGGCCTCGGCGGCTGCATCCCGGTGGACTACGCCCTGGTCGGCGAGTTCACGCCGCGGAAGCACCGGGGCCGGGTGCTGACGGCGATGGACGGCTGGTGGCCGATCGGCGCCACCCTGTGCGGCGTCGTCTCGGCCGCCCTGGTCGCGGCCTTCGCCGACTGGCGGCCGCTGATGCTGGTGATGATCGTCCCGGCGCTGCTCGTCTTCTGGGTGCGCACCGGGGTGCCCGAGTCGCCCCTGTTCCTCGTCGGCAAGGGCCGGCGGGAGGAGGCCGCCCGCGTCATCGACGGCCTGATCGCCCGCACCGGGGCGACCGTGGGACCGTGGCGGCTGCCCGAGCCCGAGGCGGCCCCGAGGCTGGCGATCGGCTCCCTGACGAAGCAGGTCGCGCTGCTCTGGCGGTTCGACGCGAAGGTCACCCTGACCGCGTGGAGCCTGTTCGTCACCATCCTGCTCGTCTACTACGGCGCCCTGACCTGGATGCCCTCGATCCTGGTCAAGGCCGGCTACCCCGAATCCAGCGCCTTCCTGCGCACGGCGGGCATGACGGCGATCGGCCTGGTCGGCGCGCTCGTCGCCGCGGCGCTGGTGGAGCGGCTGGGCCGCAAGTGGCTGCTCGCCGTCACCGGTCCCCTCGCGGCGCTGAGCCTGGTGGTGTTCGCCCTGTTCCTGGACGCGGGGGCGCCCGTGGCGGCGAATGCGCTGCTGCTCTTCTTCGGCTTCGTCGTCCAGGTGGCCATCCCGGTGCTGTACACCTACGTCTCCGAGCTCTACCCGACACAGTTGCGCGGCTCCGGCTTCGGCTGGGCGTCGACGGCGTCCCGGGTCGGCGCGGGCCTGGTGCCGCTGATCTTCGGCTCGCTGCTCTGGCCGGTCCTCGGCCTGCCGCTGACGTTCGCCGTCACGGGCGCGCTCGTGGTCGTCGCCGTCGTCATCATGGCGGTGTGGGCGCCCGAGACCCGCGGCCGGGAGCTGGCGACGCTGGAGCACTGAACGTCCGCTCCACGACGACGGCCCCGGGAATCGCATGATTCCCGGGGCCGTCGTCGTCTCAGGCGCGGGTGCGCAGGCCGTCGAGGGCCTGCCGGACCAGGTCGTCGACCGGCTGGGCGATGTCGAGCACGAACCCGGGCTCGTCGGTGGCGAGCGGCTCGAGCGTCGCCAGCTGGGAGCGGAGCAGGCCGGCCGGCATGAAGTGGTCGCTGCGGCCCTCCATGCGCGCCTGCAGCACCTCGACCGAGCCGGCCAGGTGCACGAACACCGTGTCGGGCGCCTCGGCGAGTATGGCGTCCCGGTAGGCCCGCTTGAGCGCGGAGCAGGCGACCACGAGGCCCCGGCCGGAGGTCCCCGCCTCGGCCAGGTGCTCCCCCACCCGGCGCAGCCACGGCCAGCGGTCCTCGTCGGTCAGCGGGGTGCCGGCCGCCATCCTGCGGACGTTCTCGATCGGGTGCAGCGCGTCCCCGTCCACGAACGGGACGCCGAGCTCGTCGGCGATCAGGGCGCCGATGGTCGTCTTGCCGGACCCGGACACTCCCATCACCACGACGAGGGGCGCGTGCGGTGCCGAGGTGTCCTGCGGGGCGATTGCGCCGCTCACCAGTCGTGCACCGTGCCGTCGGCGAGCCGGTTGTAGGGCAGATAGGCCGGCTGGTACTCATACTTCGCGGCCTCCTCCTCGTTCAGCTCGACGCCGAGGCCCGGGTTGTCCCCCGGGTGCAGCAGCCCGTCGACGAAGGTCAGGGACTGCTCGAAGACGGCGTTCGTCCTCTCCGAGTGCTCCATGTACTCCTGCAGCCCGAAGTTGTGGATCGCCATGCCGACGTGCATCTGCGCGGCCAGGCCCACCGGGGAGACGTCGGTCGGGCCGTGGAAGCCCGACTTGACCTGGTAGACCGCGGCGAAGTCCATGACCTTCTTCAGGGGGCTGATGCCGCCGAAGTGGGTCGACGCGCACCGGACGTAGTCGATCAGCTGCTCACTGATCAGGTCCTTGATGTCGTAGATCGAGTTGAACACCTCGCCGATGGCGAGCGGCGTCGTCGTGTGCTGCCGGACCAGCCGCAGCGCCTCCTGGTTCTCGGCCGGGGTGCAGTCCTCGAGCCAGAACAGGTCGTAGGGCTCCAGGTCCTTGCCGAGCCTCGCGGCCTGCAGCGGCGTCATCCGGTGGTGGCCGTCGTGCAGCAGCGCCAGATCCGGGCCGAACTCGTTGCGCACCGCCTCGAACACGCCGGGCAGGTGCCGCAGGTAGGCGCGGGTGTCCCAGTCCTCCTCGACGGGCAGGGCGGTGCGCTGGGCCGGCTCGTAGTCGTAGCGCTCTCCCGAGGCCTGCGCCTGCGCGGCCACGCCGTAGAGCGCCTTGATGCCGGGCACCGAGGTCTGCACGCGGATCGCCGAGAAGCCGTGCTCCTTCTCGTGCCGGATGGAGTCGAACAGCTCCGGAAGGTCCCGGCCGGAGGCATGGCCGTAGGTGGACAGGCCGCGCCGGGAGGCGCCGCCGAGCAACTGGTAGACCGGCATCCCGGCCACCTTGCCCTTGATGTCCCACAGCGCCATGTCGACGGCGGCGATCGCGGCCATCGTCACCGGCCCGCGCCGCCAGTAGCCGGACCGGTAGAGGAATTGCCAGGTGTCCTCGATGTTCGCCGGGTCGCGGCCCAGCAGCAGCGGGACGACGTGCTCCTTCAGGTACGCGGCGACGGAGAGCTCGCGGCCGTTCAGGGTCGCGTCGCCGAGGCCGGTCACCCCCTCGTCCGTCGTCACCTTGAGGGTGACGAAGTTGCGGGTCGGGCTGGTGACGACGACGTCGGCCGCGACGATCTTCATGACGTTCTCCTTCGGGGGCGCGCGGGTGCGGCCCGTCTCAGCGGTGGTGCCGGTACTGGCGCGGTCCGATCGGCCGGCCCGTCACCGTTCGCGGTCGCCGCCTCAGCGGGCGGTCTCGGGTTCGGCGGTCTCGGTGCCGGCCGGGGCTTCGGGCCGGCGCGCCAGGTCGGCGAGAACCTCCACGAGCAACCCGTGCTCGACGACCTTGAGCCGGGCGTGCAGGGATTCCTCGCCCTCGCCCGGGCGGATGTCGAGGGCCCGTTGGGCCAGGATCGGGCCGGTATCGACGCCGTCGTCGACGAGGTGCACCGTGACCCCGGTGACCTTCGCCCCGTACGCGAGCGCATCCCGCACGCCGTGGGCGCCCGGGAACGCCGGCAACAGCGCGGGGTGGGTGTTGATGATGCGGAAGCGGCGCACCACGCCGGGGCCGACGATGCGCATGAACCCGGCGAACAGCACGAGGTCCGGCTCGTGCTCGGCGATGGCGGCCTCGAGGGCGTCGTTCCAGGCGGTCCGGTCGGCGAAGGCGGCCCGCGCGACGGTGAAGGTGGGCACACCGGCCCGGGCGGCCCGGTCCAGGCCCGTACAGCCTGGCACGTCGCTGCCGACGGCGACGACGTCGAGCGGCAGCGTGCCGGCGGCCACCGCGTCGAGGACGGACTGCAGACCGGTGCCGGACCCGGAGACCATGACGAGCAGACGCATGCCGTCAGTCTAGGAGTTCGCCCGGAGGCTTCCCCGGCCGGCACTGTTCCCTGCTCGCCGCACGGCGAGCGGTCAGGAGGTGGGCTGCAGGTCCTCGACGTCGACGGTCGCGGAGACCGGTTCGCGGGACGGCAGGTCCTCCAGCGGCGGCTGGCGCTCGAGCCAGGGGCCGACGACGTAGCCGAGGACGACGCCGATGGCCACCTCCGCCGCTGTCAGGGCGGCCGTGAGAGCGACGTGGGGGCCGAGGTCGGTGAGCCGGCCGAGGCCGATCCCGCCGCCGGAGAGCCAGGCGCTCACGCCCATGAGCAGGCCGGCGACGACGCCGGCGGCCAGCCCGAGGGCGAGGGTGGAGAGGGTCGCCGAGAGCCACCGCACGCGGATCCGCAGGGCGAGCCAGTCGTCGAAGTGATTCTCCGCCTCGCGCAGGAACCACCAGCCGGCGAGCATCCCGGCGACCACGGGGATGAGCAGGGTCAACAGCGCGAACACGGGCGTCGACGTCGGGACGGCGCCGAGGACGGGCACCGCGGGCAGCGCGCCGAGGTCCGTGGCGAACGGGCTGACCGTCGTCCCGGTGCCGAGCGCGAAGCCGGCGCCCGACGTGTACGAGGCCGTCCACAGCACGAGGTTCGGCATCACCGCGAGCTGCCCGACGGTGAGGGCCGCGGCCCCGACGGCTCCGGGGTGCAGGGCCTCGACGATGGTGATGATGTCCGCCCAGTGCACCGCGAGCATGACGGTCAGCAGGACGGCGGACGCCGCGACGGTGGCCAGGACGGCCAGCGTGCCGGCGCGGAGCACGGACCACAGGTAGGAGCCGGCCCAGCGCGACCGCTGGCTGCGGCGTGCCAGCCACTCGGCCGCGTCGACGCCCACGAGGCGGGTCCACGAACCCGCCTCCTGGCGGGCTCCGGCGACCAGGCCGATCGCGATCGGCAGGAGCGGGACGAGCGCCCCGAGCGGGGTCGGCACCGACACCTCGGGCGTCGAGCAGATGTAGGCGGTGCCCATCCCGGCGAGCGCGTACACACCGAGGGCGCCGACCGCGCCCTGCCACAGCTGGTCCGTGTAGGAGGCGCGCGCCAGCCGGCGGCCGCCGCGCCAGGCGAGCAGCAGCGGGATGAGGGTACCGCCCAGCGGGATGAGGGAGAAGACGCCGGGCAGGCCACCGTCGGAGACCGTCAGCGGGGTCCCGTGCAGCAGCAGCCACACCTGGCCGGCGAGCCGGGCGGCGGAGGCCGCGGACCGGTCCGCGAAACCGCCCGCGAGCCAGGCGCCGAACACCGGCACGAGCACGAGCACGGCGGTGACCAGGGCGACCTGGAGGAACACGATGGCGCCCTGCAGCCACAGGGGCATCGGGAGGTGGCGGTGGCCGCGCGGACCGAGTGTCATCTTCATCGAGATCATGGTCCCACCGGGCGGCGCCGCGGACCGGCAGGCAACGCCGCCGACCCGCCGAAACGCGGCGCCGACGCCCACGTTCCGGCGCCCCGTGCGACGCGGCGGCGCCATCGATCCGGGTTCACGGGACGTTCACGCCGGCGTTGCCGACACCTGCCCGGCCCGTCGCCTCGGCCGGTGACGCTGAGTCCGTGCGCATCGCGATCGTGGCCGAATCCTTCCTGCCCCACATGAACGGCGTCACCAATTCCCTCCTCCACGTGCTCGAGCATCTCGCCCGGCGCGGCGACGACGTGCTCGTCGTGGCGCCGTCGGGAGCGACCGTGGCTCCCTACATCCCTGACCAGCTGGCCGGGTTCCTGCCCGCACCGCTCTCGTCGGTGGTGATGGAGGACGAGGGCCCCACCGAGGTGCACGGCTTCCCCGTGCACCGGCTGCCGTCGTTCGCTCTCGCGGGGTATCCGAACGTGCGGGTCGCGGCCGGCACGGTGGGACGGGTGCGGCGACTGCTGGCCGACTTCGCGCCCGACGTCGTGCACCTGGCCTCCCCGTTCGTCCTCGGCTGGCGCGCCGTGCAGGCGGCCAACCAGCTCGGCATCCCGACCGCCGCCGTCTACCAGACGGAGGTGCCGGCGTACGCCGCGCGGTACGGGGTGCCCTGGCTGGAGCCGCGGCTGTGGCAGCGGGTGCAGGACATTCACCGGGCCTCCACCGTGACACTCGTGCCCTCCTCGTTCGCGCACGACCAGCTCGTCGAGCACGGCGTCCCCCGCCTGCAGCTGTGGCGGCGCGGCGTGGACACGACCGGGTTCAGCCCCCACCGGCGGGACGACGCGCTGCGCGCGGAACTCGCCCCGAACGGCGAGAAGCTCGTGGGCTACGTCGGGCGGCTGGCCGCGGAGAAGCAGGTGGAGGACCTCGCGGTGCTCGCCGACGCCCCCGGGGTGCGGCTCGTCGTCGTCGGCTCCGGGCCGTTGAAGGAGGCCCTGCAGGCGCGGCTCCCCCACGCCTGGTTCGCGGGGTTCCGCTCGGGTGCCGACCTCGGCCGGATCGTCGCCTCACTCGACGTCTTCGTCCACCCCGGGGAGTCCGAGACGTTCTGCCAGACCATCCAGGAGGCGATGGCCTCCGGTGTGCCGGTCGTCGCGACGGGTCGCGGGGGCCCGCTGGACCTGGTCGACTCGTCCCGGACCGGGTGGCTCTACCGCCCCGGCGACCTGGACGGGCTGCGGGACCGCGTGCTCGACCTCGTGGGCGACGACGCGAAGCGGGCCGCATTCGCCCGCGCCGCCCACGCCTCGGTGCAGGGTCGCACCTGGCCGGTGCTGTCCGATCAGTTGATCGGCCACTACGAGGACGCCATCGTGGCCCATCACGAGGTGCGCCCGACGGGCCGCTCCGCCCTCCGCCTGCGCCGAGGCTGACGGCACCCCCGCGACAGAGCCCTGCATCCAGGCGCCGCAGACGGGTGCGGACGGTCCGGAGGGGCCGCCCGGTCAGTCGTCGAGCGCGTCGGGCCCGTCGTCGGTGCGCCGGGCCCGGTCCGCTTCGCGGCCGGTCTCCTGGGCCGCGGCCTCGGCGGCCTCGCGGTCGTCCTCCGGCTCGTGGGTGTTCGCCTCCGACGTCGCGCCGATGCCGACGCCGTCCTCGTGACCGGGGATGTTCGACGGATCCGGGTCGCGCGGGGCCGACCCGCCCGCGTCGGACCGGTTCTGGCCAGCATTCTGGGTCTCGCTCATGGCTCGCTCCCTTCTCCGGCACGCCGGCCGTCTGCCGGGCGCCACTGCCGCGGTGGGACGCCCACGACAGGCACCCCACGGGTTCAGCGTAGTGCGACGGCGCTCCGGCGTCTGCCCTGTCGTCTGCGCTGTCGAGTGCCCTGTCGAGTGCCCTGTGGAGTGCCCTCACGATTGCCTGACGGGCGCCCTGACCGCGGCCCGTCCCGCGGTCTCCCTGCTCGTCAGCGTCTCAGTCCGCCACCCGGTGCTTCGTCCCCGCCTCGTAGCGGCGGTCCGTCAGGTCCGAACGGAGCAGGTCGTCGGCCAGCAGCTTGACGATGAGGAACCGGGTCTGCGGGCCCGACTCGTAGACCAGCCGCCGATCCTCCCCCTCCCCCGCGGTGCCCACCCCGAACTGGGGATTCCGGTCGACGAAGGAGACGAGGTTCGGGGTGGTCAGCGCTCCCGCGTACTCGGGATCGGCCGCGAGCAGCCGCGCGAGCTGCGCCATCTTCGCGATCATCGCCGGTTCGGTGGCGACGGCCTCGCCGAGCTGCTCGCCCCCGTCGATCGCGACCGTGGCGGTGGCCGTCGCGAAGGTGGTGCGGGCCATCTCCCGGGCCCGGTCCGGCGCCTGCAGCTGCTGCGCCAGCGTCGTCACGGCGGTGAACAGGACGTGCTCGCCGATCACCGCCGCGTCGAAGCGCGGCGAGTAGTAGAGCAGCTGTTCGGTGGGCACCGGCTCCCAGTACCCGTCGCGCGGCAGGAGCGCCCGCACACCGCGCACCCGCCGCGTCGCGATGCCCTCTCCCTTGAGCCGGTACACCGCGACCCGGTCACCGTCCGCCCCGGTGAGCACGTGCGCCATCGCGACGACCGGTTCGGCGGCCTCGCCGCGGTCGAGCGGCAGGTCGTCGGTGAACAGCCGCTCGTGCAGCCGCGCCAGGGCGGGGACGTTGGCGAGCTCGTCGACGAGAACCTCGTGGCTGCCCGGGCGGTAGGACGGGTCGTAGGGCACCAGTTCCTTCTCGAGCAGACCGAGCAGGTGCGCCTGGACGTCGGTGATCACCTCGGCGGCCAGGCCCGCGGTGAAGTCGACGGCGCTCAGCACGGCATCGGTGAGGCTGTTCCGGACCAGGGCGGTGCTCAGGGTCGGATCCACGAACAGGGCTTCCAGCCCTGCCCGCGCGCCCGCGAGCGCCACCGGCTGCCCGTCGCCGATGGCGTCGGCGGCAACGTCGGTGGCGGCACCGACGGGTACGACGGCGTCGGTGGCGCCGCCGGGCACGGGGACGCCGGCACCGGTACGGGTGGTGGGCGACGTGGTCGGAAGGCTGGTCACGGTCGGTCCTCCTGGGTGACGGTCGAGCGGACGGGACGGTCCCGACGCGCGGCGATGAAGACCCCCGGTGCGAGCCGGTGAGCCCGCACCACCCCGTGCTGCGGCAGGAACTCGGCTCGGCTGAGCATCCGCACGGCGGCGCCGTTCTCCAGTTCCAGCTCCCAGATGCGGAAGCCCACCAGGGCGAGCACGGGGTTGAGGTAGTAGAGCCGGCCGCGCACGTACACGACGGCGAAGATGAGCAGGTACAGCACCATCGCGAGCTGTCGGGCGGGATCGGACCCTGCGAACACGGCGAGCACGACCGGCACCATCTGCGCGCCGAGCAGGCTGAGCAGGTCGCTGTCCCGCTGCCGCACCTCCGCACAGCGCAGGGGAACGGCCTGACTGCCGCGTGCGGCGCGCACCACGAGGCCCGCCAGGCCGGTGACGGCGAGCATCAGCACCGCACCGGCGACGTTCCAGGACGCGACCGGCAACGGCGATCCGGCCAGCAGCACGATCGCCGCCAGCGGACCGAACGCGGACAGCAGCAGCCCTCCACCCACCATCGAGGCGCGCATCGGAACTCACCTCCTCCGGCCCCCACCGTGTTTCCCGCCCTGATCTGATTCCTGCTCTGATTCGTGTCTGGTTCCTGGTCTGGTTCGTGCCCCGTCCCCGGGGTCTGTCCTCAGCATCCCGCCCACCACCGACAGAACTCGCCGGCCGGGAACGGCCGGACGCGGACACAGCGACGCACCGCCGACAGGGGGAAGTCGGCGGTGCGTCGGTCGGTGGGGCCGGATGTCAGCGGGTGGGCGACCAGACCGCCGTCATGCCGCCGGCCGGGACCGTGACGGTGCGTGAGCCGGCTGGGAACCCGGCACCCACGAATCGCCCGTGGTCGTCGAAGCGGGCGGCCACCGTCCGGCCGGTCCCCGGCACGACGACCGTCCGCGCCATCGACGCCGCGCTGATGAAGAGCCGCAGGGTGCCGGCCGGACCGCTGAGGGTCACCGTCGACACGAGCGGTTGCAGCAGCAGGGCGTCGAGCCGGGCCTCGCCGGTGGACGTCGCCGTCACTGTCGTGTCGGTGGCGCGCAGGGTCGTGGGCACCGCCCACGGGGCGAGGATGCCCGGGACGGCGCTGACGCCCTGGGCACCCGCTCCCCCGTTCGCGACGGTCCCGAGCAGCCGGTCGCCCGTGCGCAGCGTCAGCGCACCGGCGGGGCCCTCCCGTCGTTCGGTGACCGCGTACACGCGACGCTCCCCGCCGGTGCCGGCCGCCGCTCCGACGGGGATGCTCACCGATCCGCCGGTGACGAGCCGGACCCACGCGTCGCCGGACCAGTTCGCCTCCCCGGTCCACTGCGACGGCGGGACGACGACCGTCGCGGTGCCGGTCAGCGTGCCGGACTCGGCCTCGACGACCCTCAGCCCGTCGGTGCTGTGGGGCCCGCCCAGGGACACGGCGAGCGCCTTGACCGCCGGGTGGGCGTCGAGGGCGAGCATCGACAGCTGCGTGTGGATGACGGACTCGGCGCCGCAGTTGCGGTTGAGCCGGCCGTCGGTCTCGATGCCGTCGACGCAGACGCCCGTCGCCCGGTCGTACACGGGCACGCCCGCCTTGTTGGCGCCGAAGTACCAGGCGCCGTAGGCGGCGGCCAGCACGTCCAGCCCCGCCGCCCGGGTCCGGTCCGCGGTGTCCAGCAGCGACTCGATCCGGGAGTCCACCCCGTAGGCGATCTGCGCCTCCGCGGGCAGGGGGCTCCACGCGTTGTCGGCGCCGCCTGCGGCGAGCAGCTGGGCGGTGAAGTCGGCGCCGTCGGCCACGGCCGTCGCGAGCAGGTCGCCCCGGTGCAGGATCGTCGACGCGCGGGCGAGCGCCGCCGGGGCCATGCCGCCCCAGGCGTGCCAGAGGCTGCGGGTGGTGACGCTGGGCAGGATGGCGCCGAACGGCCACCGCCCGAGCCCGCCCTCGGCCATCGCCGCGATGCCCTCGCTGTATCGGGCGAGGTCGCGGGCCGCGCGGGTGTCCGCGGGGGCCGCGGCCGCGTAGGCGCTCAGGCCGAGCACGGCCTCGGCCGTCGCGTCGGCCCCGCCGGTGATCAGCCATGCCGGCACCCGCTCCCCGTCGGACACGTTCCACGTGCCGTACCGGGCGAGCGACTGCCGCTCCAGCGCCCCGAGCGCCAGGTGGAGCCGGTCGCGCAGGAAGGACGCGAACGCCGGGTCGGACGACGCGAACGCGGCGTACCCCTCACCGAGGGCCCACACGGTGCGCGCCAGCCAGTAGGACTCCGCGGAGTCCGAGGGGTCGGGCAGCTCGACCGGTTCCGCGCTCGGGGTCAGCGTCCCGTCGGCCTGCTGCCACAGCACGACGTTGCCCGCGTTCGGGCCCGAGCTGGTCTGCAGGTAGGTGAGGGTGCGCAGCAGCTGGAGCGCCCGCTCGCGACTGGACGCCCGGTGGTTCTGTTGCCAGTCCCGCACGTACACGACGGCGGAGCGGGAGATGTCGTCGGCGTTGAAGGCGCCCTGGCTCCAGTACCCGGTGACGGGGACGATCGTGCCGCCGCCGACGCGCTCGAAGCTGCCGTCGTCCTTCCGATTCGCGTAGGTCCACGGGGCCTGCCCGGTCGGCTGCTGCGCGATCCGCCAGGTGGTGTGGCCGGCGACCGGACGCAGCGGGACGCCCGCGAGGAGGAAGTCCAGGTGGGCGAGGTTGGTCAGCGGTGCCGTCGTCGGCAGGACGGCACCGGGGATGAGCGGCGCGGAGGACGTGGCGGGTGCGGCGGTGGCCGTCCCCGTGGGCAGGAGCAGGAACAGGCAGACGAGCGGCACGAGCAGGCGCATCAGCCGGTGACGAGTGGAGGGCCGGTGGCGAGTGGACGGACGGGACAGGACACGGGTTGGGGCACGATTCATCGCGAGAACCTCTCGAGGTCGAGGCCGAGCAGGGGACCCTGAGCGGGCCGTCAGACCGTGGGCGCGGGCGCCGTGCGGTCGAGTCGGGCGACGCCGATGCGGGCGTCGGCCATGCCGTAGAACACGTAGAGCGTGCCGTCGATCTGCTCGATCGCGGTCGGGAAGACGACGTTCGGCACGGTGCCGGACCGCTCGTCGTCGGTGTCGGGGGTCAGCAGCGGCTCGGTGGTCCGGGCGAGCACCCGGGACGGGTCGTCCGCGTCGAGGATCATCGCCCCGGCGGCGTACCGCACCCCCTGCTGCGGGGTGAACGCGGAGCCGTCGATGTGCCCGGACACCCCGTGGTGCAGCAGCAGCCACCCCTCGGGCGTGCGGATGGGCGCGGGACCGGCCCCGATCTTCAGGCTCTCCCACGCGTACTCGCTCATCGCGACCAGGCGGTGCTGGCCGAGCCGGACGAGGTGGCGCAGGTCCTGCTGCACCTCGTCGACGGGCACGTAGGAGATCCAGATGCCCGGCCGGGGATCGGTGACGCCGGCGGGCAGGTGCTCCCCCTCGCCGTCCCGGATCCAGCCGAGGTCCCACATCGGCCGGTGCAGCAGCGCGAAGGAGGGCACACCGTCGGGCGCGGGCACCGGCTCGGGGAAGAACACGGCGTCCTTGTTGGGGAAGAGGTTCAGGTCCGTGTCCAGGTCCGGCTGGTAGTCCAGCAGCAGCGGGCCGAGCCGCTCCCAGTGCCGCAGGTCCCTCGAGATCGCGAGCGCGAGCCGCGGCCCGAGCGGCCCGTACGCGACGTAGGTCATCACATGGCGGCCGAGCGCGGGGATCCAGGTGACGCGAGGGTCCTCCGTCCCGGCGTTGGCCAGCCCGCGCTCGAACCCGGCGTCGGGCGCGAGCACGACGCCCTCGCGTCGCACCCCGGTGGGCACCCCGTCGGTCGTCTCGACCTCCGCCAGCCCCACCCGGGACACGTTCCCCGCCGCGACCAGCCGGGGCAGCAGGAACAGCCGGCCGTCCGGGTCGCGCCCGCTCGCGGGGTTGAGCACGCCCTCGGCCTCCATCGGGTCGCCCGGGTCGGGCACCATGACGGTGCCGCAGCGGACCAGCGTCCAGGGCACGGCCGTGCTCACGGCCCGGCCGGCGGGATCGGTCGTGGTCATGGCCTCATCCCTTCACGCTCGACCCGACGTCGGTCGAGACGAAGTAGCGCTGGAAGGCGACGAACAGGGCGATGGCGGGTGCGGCGAGCACGCAGGCGCCGGCGAGGATCGCCCCGAACGGATTGGCGGTGGCGGAGGAGATGTTGGAGATGTAGTTCGCCAGGGACACCGCGAGCGGCTGCATCGAGGCGTCCTTCGTGACGAGGAACGGCCAGAGGAACTCGTTCCACGGGCCGATGAACGTGACGAGGACGGCCGTGACGAGGGCGGGCCGGACCATCGGCAGGGCGATGGTCCACAGGATCCGCAGCTCCCCGGCCCCGTCCATCCGCGCCGCCTCGAACAGGGAGGAGGGCAACTGGAGGAAGTACTGCCGGAAGATGAACACCGCGGTCGAGTTGATGGCGAAGGGCGCGATCATGCCGATGTAGGTGTCGCCGAGCCGGTAGTCCCGCACGATCATCACGTACAGCGGGATGAGCAGCAGCTGGAACGGGATCATCTGGACGAGCAGCATCATCCCGAACACGACGCCGCGGCCCCGGAACCGGATGAGGGCGAGCGCGTACCCGGCCAGGACCCCGAAGATCACGGTGCACAGGATCACCCCGCCCGTGAAGATGCCCGAGTTGACGACGCCGCGCAGCAGGTCGATGGACCCGTTGATCGCGCCGTAGTTCTCCCCCGTCAGGTTGCCCGGCTCGGGGAACGCGCCGCCCGGGGAGGTGTCCGGGTCGCGCTGCAGCGAGCCGACCACCATGTAGTAGAAGGGGAAGAGGAAGATGACGGCGCCGATGGCCAGCAGCACGACGCTGCCGGGCCGCAGGCCGCCGGCCCCGGACCGCCGTCGTGCCGCGGTGTCCTGACCGGTGGGCCCGGGCCCGGTGGCGCCGTCGCCGGTCGGTGGGACGGGTGCGGCCAGGGGCTGCTGCTGGATGCTCATGACTCCTCCTCGCGGCCGAGGAACCGGCGCTGGATCAGGGCGAGCACGAGCACGCCGAGGACGAGGACGACGCCGAGCGCGGCCGCCACGTCGGGCCGCTGCTGCAGGATGCCCTTCTGGTAGATGATGAACACCGGCGACGACGACGCCCCGTCCGGCCCGCCGCCGCCCGTGAGCAGGTACGGCTCGGTGAAGAGGTTGGCCCCGGCGATCGTCGCCAGCAGGGTCACGAGGAACGTCGCCGGCCGCACCCCGGGCACCGTCACGTGCCAGAACTGCCGCCACCGGGACGCCCCGTCGACCGCCGCCGACTCGTACAGCTCCCCCGGGATGTTCTGCAGCGCGGCCAGGTAGAGCAGGATGAAGAAGCCCAGCTGCTTCCACGTCACATACAGGGCCACCGTCGGCATCGCCAGCCAGGAGTTGACCAGCCAGCTCGGGTCCGGCGCGAGCGGCCCGAGCAGCCGGTTGACGAGGCCGTCCTGCTGGAACAGGAACAGCCAGACGCCGACGACGGCGACGGACGCGGTCACGTACGGGACGTAGAAGCTGACCCGGAAGAACGTGCGCATCCGCACGACCCGGTTCAGCGCGTTGGCGAGCACGAGGGACAGCACCACGGTCAGCGGCACGTTGATGACGAGGAACACCCCGATGTTCGCGAAGGACCGGATGACCGCCGGGTCGCTCAGCGCCGTGACGTAGTTCTGCAGCCCCACGAAGGGCTTGGGCACCGAGACGCCCGGCGCGGTGAAGAAGAACTTGTGGAACGAGATGTACACCGCGTAGCCGAGCGGATAGGCGAACACGGCCAGCAGGAACACGACGTACGGCGCGGTGAACAGCCACCCCGCCAGCTGCCGTTTGACCGGGTGCGCCGTGCTCCGGCCGCCCGGACGGGACCGCCGCAGCCGCCCGCCCGGACCTCCCGTGCCCGGCGTCCTCCTCCTCGTGTCCTTCCCCGGGTTCCCCGGGGCCGTCACCGTCGCCACGGTCAGCTGCCGGCGAGCTGGTTGACCTTGTCGGCGGCGCCCTTGACGGCGTCGTCGACGCTCTGGTTGCCGAAGATCACCGACTTGCTCCACGCGTCGCGGAACGTCTGCCAGATCTCGACGGCGTTCGTCACGTTCGGCACCTCGACGGTGCGGGTCGCCTCGTCGGCGAACTGCTTGTAGGCCGGGTGCTTGGTGAAGTAGTCGGCGTAGTCCGTCGTCAGGGTCCTGCGCATCGGCATCTGGCCCGTCATCTCCAGCAGCTTGCCGTCCTGCTCCTTGCTGGTGGCGAACTTGATGACGTCCCACGCGGTGCCCGGGTTCTTGCAGGCGCTGTAGACGGCCATGTTCTTCGCGTCCGAGAACGTGTAGGTGGCGTCCTTGGCCGTCGAGCCCGGTACCGGCACGGTGCCCCACTTGACCTTGGACCCGTAGAAGTCGATCGCCCAGGGGCCCGACATCGCCATCGCGGCCTTGCCGTCGGCGAAGGAGTCACCCTTGTAGGCCTCCTTGGAGGAGAGGCCCTCCTGGTACATGGTCCGCCAGAAGGTCGCGACGTCCTTGCCCTCGGTCGAGTCGAAGGTCGCCTTGCCGTCCTTGACGAGCTGACGGCCGTCGGTGGCCGCTGCGTAGAACGGGTAGAAGTCGAACCACGACTGGAAGAAGTCGCTCGCCGGGGACGGCCAGATCGCGGTCTTGGCGGCCCCGGACTTGACCACCTTGCGCGCGGCCGCGAGCACCTCGTCGCGGGTCGCCAACGGCGGCTTGTTCGCGTCGATGCCCGCCTTGGCGAAGATGTCCTTGTTGTAGAACAGCACCACGGGGTTGGACTTCCACGGCACCTGGTAGAACTTGCCGTCCGAGGACGTGTACTGGCCCGCGATGTCGCCCGTGCGGTCCTTGATGTACTGGGCGCCGTCGGAGAACGAGTCGATGGCCACGAGGCCGCCCTGCTGCTGGAACTGCGGGACGGCGACGGGCGCGGTGTTCAGCACGATGCACGGGGCGTTGCCCGCCGTGATCGCGGCGCCGATCACCTCCTCGGAGCTCTTGCCGGCGGGGATCTCCTGGGCGGTGATCTTCTGGTCGCTGTGTGCCGCGTTCCAGGCGGCGACCATCTGCTTGCCCCACTTCACCTCGGCCTCGTTGTTCGAGTACCAGACGGTGATGGGGCCCTTCGCGCTGGTGTTGCCGCCGCCGGCGCTCTGGTCGCCGCCCGACCCGCCGCAGCCGGCGAGGGCGGCGACGAGTCCGGTGACGGCGAGCCCGGCGCCGAGCCGGGTGGCCAGCGGGTGCTTCGTGACGGCGTTCTTCACTGCTCTCTTCATGACGAGTCCTCACTCTCGAGCGGTGCTGGATGATGAACGACTGCTGGATGATGAACGACTGCTGGATGGTGCGGTACTGGATGGTGCGGTAAGGCGGGAATGCGCGGTGGGTCCCGGCGGCGGGGCGGTGGAGCCGCGGACGACGAGGGACGCCGGGGCCATGGTCACGTCCGGCAGCCGGGGGCCGTGCTCGATGGCCCGCATCAGGACGCGGGCGGTCAACTCGCCCCAGCGCATCGGCGACGTGGCGACCGTCGTCAGCCCCGGGGTGAGGTGCCCGGCGATGGGCGCGTCGTCGTAGCCGACGACCGAGACGTCGCCCGGCACGGACCGGCCTCCGGCGGCGATCGCGGACATGCCGGCGATCGCCATCACGTCGTTCGCGTACACCAGGGCGGTGGGCGGGTCCCCGCGGCCGAGCAGCTCCTCCGTCGCCGCCACGCCGCTGCCGGCACCGAAGTCCGTGACGGCCACCAAGTCGGCCTCGAGGCCGTGCGCGGTCATCGTGTCCCGCCAGGCGCGCAGCCGACTGCGGCCGTGGATGAGGTCCTGCGGCCCCGCGACGTGCCCGATGCGGCGGTGCCCGAGCGCGATGAGATGCTCGACGGCGTCGCGCACCCCTGCGGTGTCGTCGACGAGCACCGCGGGGAACGAGGACGGGCCGTCGGGCCGGTTGAGCGTGACGACGGGCAGCCCGGTCTCCTCGAGCAGGGCGATCCGGTTGTCGGTGCACCGCAGGTCGCTGAGCACGAAACCGTCGACGCGGCCGCCGTCGGCGAGCCGCCGGTAGGCGCGCTCCTCGGCGCCCGGCCGGGTCGCGACGGTGAGCACTAGCGTGACGTCCTCGTCCGCGAGGACCGTCTCCAGGCCCGCGATGAACGCCGGGAAGAAGGGATCGGACCCGAGCAGGCCCGGGTCCCGGGCGATGACGAGGCCCACCGCGAAGGCGCGGGAGGAGGAGAGGGAACGGGCCTGCACGTTGGGGCTGAAGCCCAGCTCGTGCGCATGGTGGAGGATGCGGCTGCGGGTGGCCTCGCTGACGCCGGGCCGGTTGTTCAGGGCGTAGGACACCGCGCCCTTGCTCACCCCTGCCGCCCGTGCGACGTCGGCGATGGTCACGCCCATGCGCGCTCCCTCCGGTGATGCACCGGCCGCGGGATCCACCCGGTGCGCCGGTACCCTGCCGGGCGGCCCGCCGTCGGACCGTCCGTGATGTAGATCACTTAACCGGTTCAGTGCTCGGTGTGTCAAGAGCGTGCCGTGAGCTGGGGGTCCGCCGCGGACGTGGGTCGTTATGCTGGGTCAGGGGCCCACGGGCTTCCCACGACCACGCACGACGAGACCGGGAGACGGCCATGAAACTGAGCAACATTCCGCTGCGACTGGTGACCGGCGCCTTCATCCTGAACTCGGGCATCGGCAAGCTGGACCTGGACGGCAACTCCGCGGCCGGCCTGCAGGGCATGGCCTCCAACGCCATCCCCGAGTTCAAGGACATGAAGCCGGAGACCTTCGGCAAGTTCATCAGCTACTCGGAGATCGCCGTCGGCTCGGCGCTCCTGTTCCCGGCCGTTCCGGCCCGACTGGCCGGTCTCGCGCTCGGCGCGTTCTCCGCGGGCCTGCTCACGATGTACTTCCGCACCGAGGGCATGACCCAGTCCGACGGTATCCGGCCGAGCCAGCAGGGCACGGCGGTCGCCAAGGACGTGTGGATGGCGGGCATCGCCGCGTCGCTGCTCATCGGCGGCGGCAAGCGCAGGTAGTCGCACCGGGTACCACCCGGCAGTGACGAGGTCCCGGCCGCCGCGAGCGGCCGGGACCTCTGTCGTCGGTGAAGACGTCCGGTCAGCGCAGGACGACGGTGCGCTGACCGCGCAGGATCACGCGCCGCTCGGCGTGCCACCGCACGGCCCGGGTGAGCGCGGCGACCTCCGCGTCCCGTCCGACGGCCACGAGGTCCTCGGGCGCGTGCGTGTGGTCCACGTCGATCACCTGCTGGGCGATGATCGGTCCCTCGTCCAGCTCGGCGTTGACGTAGTGCGCCGTGGCGCCGACCATCTTCACGCCCCGCTCCCAGGCCTGGTGGTACGGCTTGGCGCCCTTGAACGAGGGCAGGAACGAGTGGTGGATGTTGATGCACCGGCCCGTCAGCGCCGCGGAGAGGTCGTCGCTGAGCACCTGCATGTAGCGGGCCAGCACCACCAGTTCGGCGTCGAACCGGTCCACGAGGTCGAGCAGCCGCGCCTCCGCCGCGGGCTTGCCCGCCGCCGTCACCGGGACGTGGAAGAACGGGATGGAGTGCCAGCCCACGAGGCCGGCATGGTCCTCGTGGTTGGAGACGACGGCCACGATCTCGATCGGCAGCTCCCCGGTGCGGGTGCGGTAGAGCAGGTCGTTGAGGCAGTGCCCGAACCGCGAGACCATGATCAGCACCCGGGTGCGGGTGCCCCTCGGCACCAGCGTCCACGTCATGCCGAACTCCTCGACGATCGGCGCGAAGTGCTCGCGCAGGCGGGCCAGCTCGGCGGCGTCACCGGCGTCCCTGTCGCCGGCCTCCCTGTCGCAGGCCTCCCCGGCGGTGTCGTCCCCGGCATTCGCCGGGCCGGCCACCTCCAGCCGCAGGCAGAAGTGCCCGTCGCGCCGGTCGTCGAACTGCTTGCTGTCGACGATGTCGCAGCCGTGCTCGAGCAGGAAGCCCGTCACCGCGTGGACGATGCCGAGCCGCTCGGGGCAGTCCAGCGTCAGCACGTACTCCATCGATCGTCCTCCTGAGGGTTCGTGACCGGACTCGCCGGCGTCAGCACTCGATGACGTTGACGGCGAGGCCGCCGCGGCTGGTCTCCTTGTACTTGATCTTCATGTCGCGCCCGGTGTCCCGCATCGTCTTGATCACCTTGTCGAGGGACACCTTGTGGGTGCCGTCGCCCTGCCGGGCCATGCGGGCCGCGTTGATCGCCTTGACGCTCGCGATGGCGTTGCGCTCGATGCACGGGATCTGCACGAGGCCACCCACGGGGTCGCAGGTCAGGCCCAGGTTGTGCTCCATGCCGATCTCCGCGGCGTTCTCCACCTGGCGCGGGGTGCCGCCGATCACCGCGCACAGCGCACCGGCCGCCATCGAGCACGCGGAGCCCACCTCGCCCTGGCAGCCGACCTCGGCGCCGGAGATCGAGGCGTTCTCCTTGTAGAGGATGCCGATGGCCGCCGCGGTGAGCAGGAACGTCACCACGCCGTCCTCGTCGGCGCCCGGGATGAACGCGTCGTAGTAGTGCAGCACGGCCGGGATGATGCCGGCCGCCCCGTTGGTGGGGGCGGTGACGATGCGGCCGCCCGAGGCGTTCTCCTCGTTGACCGCGAGCGCGTACAGGTTGACCCAGTCCATCGCCCGCATCGGATCCGACTCGTCCGTCCGCGCGCTCAGCTCGGCGAACAGGCGCGGCGCCCGCCGGGTGACCTTCAGGCCGCCGGGCAGCACGCCGTCGCGACCGCAGCCGTTGGTGACGCACTCGCGCATCACCGCCCAGATCTTCAGCAGCTCCGCCCGCAGTTCGTCCTCGCTGCGCCAGGACAGCTCGTTCGCGAGCATCACCTCGGCGATCGACAGGCCCTCGGCCTCGCAGATCTCCAGCAGCCGCGCCCCCGTCGTGAAGGGGTACGGCAGCGGCGTCTCGTCCGCCACGATCCGATCGGCGCCGGCGGCCTGCTCGTCGACGACGAAGCCGCCGCCCACCGAGTAGTAGGTGCGCTCGGCGATCAGCTCACCGGCGGCGTCAAACGCGGCGAAGCTCATCCCGTTCGGGTGAGCCGGCAACGACTTGCGCCGGTGCATGATGAGGTCCTCGTCCGGGTCGAAGCCGATCGCGTGGCGGCCCGCCAGGGTGAGCGTGCGCGCCTCCCTGATCGCGGCGACCCGCTCGTCGGCCCCGTCGGTGTCGACCGTCTCGGGGTCCTCCCCCTCCAGGCCCAGGATCACGGCCTTGGGCGAACCGTGCCCGTGGCCGGTGACGCCGAGGGAGCCGAACAGCTGGACGAAGAGGCGCGCGACGTCGTCGAGCCGGCCGGCCTTCTCGAGTCCGGAGGCGAACCGGCGGGCGGCGCGCATCGGACCCACCGTGTGCGACGACGAGGGGCCGATGCCGATCGAGAACAGGTCGAGGGCGCTCAGAGCCATGGGGACAGAGCCTTTCTCAGGAGAATTCGGCCATCGAGTCGAGGAGCAGGGCCACGGTGTACTCGGTGAAGGAACCGCGCGGCAGGATGCGGAACTCGGGCTCGTCCCGAGTCTTCCACAGCACCACCTGCACCGGACCGAGCAGGGTCGCGAACGCCCGGCCCGCCGGGAGGGCCCGCGGATGCAGGTCCAGCACGACGGCCTTCTCGAGCACGTCGCGGGCCGCCGTCCCGGCCAGTTCGAGGGTGGTCCGGTTGGCCGAGACGTCGACCGCCTGGCCCCGGGCCGCCCCGATCGCCTCCCCGAGCTGCGCCGTCAGCTCCGCCGGTGAGGGCAGTTCCTCGTCGGGGCCGACGACGAGGAACTCGTCCGGTCCCTGCCACAGCACGGCGACGCCACTGCCGTCGGTGCTGCCGGTGACCTCACCGCACGAGGCCGGCAAGGGCAGCCCGAGGGCGGCCTCGACCCGGCCGGCGGCCTCGGTGCCCGGCTCCACGCGCAGGGCGACCATGGTCTGGAACGGGAGTTCCCGCAGCCGGACCGCCGTGCCGGAACCGGCCGCCATCGTCTCGGCCAGGTGGGCGCCCGGGCTGCGCCGGTACCGCGCAGCCGCGTCCACGCCCTTCTCCTCTGCCGTCGTCATCGTGCTCATCTCAGCCATCCCTCCGCGCTCCCTCGGGGTCGTACACGACGGTGTCGCCGACCTCCACCTCGATCAGTTCCGCGCCGACCGGCGCGAGCAGCCGGGTGCCGATGCGCTCGCGACCGCCCTTGATCAGGGCGAGGCCGAAGGGGCGCTCCAGCGTCTGGCTGCGATAACTCGACGTCACGTGTCCCACCATGGGGACCGGGATCGTCTCCGTCGGGGTGCCCGGCTCGATCAGCTGCGTGCCCTCGGGCAGCAGCGTCGACCGGTCCACCGGCAGCACGGAGACCAGATGCTTGCGCGTGGTCTCGGCGTTGTGCAGCCGGCTGTAGGACCGCTTGCCGATGAAGTCCTTGAACTTCGAGATGATCCAGTCCATCCCGAGGTCCTGCGGGCTCACGGTGCCGTCGGTGTCCTGCCCGACGATCGGGAATCCCTTCTCGGCGCGCAGCACGTGCATCGTCTCGGTGCCGTACGGCGTGATGCCGAACTCGGCGCCGGCCTCGGCCACCTGCTCCCAGACGGCAAGGCCGTACCAGGCGGGCACGTTGACCTCGAAGGCCAGCTCGCCGGAGAAGGAGATCCGGCAGATCCGCGCCCACAGGCCCGAGGCCAGGGTGGTCTCCCGGAACGCCATGAACGGGAACGCCTCGGCCGAGACGTCGAGCGCCGGTGCCAACGTCTGCAGCACCTCGCGGGACCTCGGGCCGACGACGGCGACGGTGGCCCACTGCTCGGTGACCGACGTGAACGTCACATCGAGCTCCGGCCACTCCGTCTGGGACCACTCCTCGAGCCAGTCCAGCACCTTCGCGGCGCCGCCGGTCGTCGTCGTCATGACGAACCGGTCCTCGCTCAGGCGCAGGGTCACGCCGTCGTCGAAGACCATGCCGTCCGGCTTGCACATCACGCCGTAGCGGGCGTTGCCGGGCTTGAGCTTGGCGAACCCGTTCGTGTAGACGCGGTTGAGGAACTCCCCCGCGTCCGCGCCGCGGATCTCGATCTTGCCGAGCGTGCTCGCGTCCTGGAAGCCGACGCCCGTGCGGGCGGCCCGGCACTCGCGGGCGACGGCGGCCTCCATGTCCTCCCCAGCCTGCGGGTAGTACCAGGGCCGCTTCCACTGGCCGACGTCCTCGAACTCCGCGCCGTGGGCGACGTGCCACGGCTGGATCGCGGTGACGCGGGCCGGGTCGTAGAGATCCCCTCGACCGCGGCCCGCGAGCGCCGCGAAGGCGATCGGGGTGAACGGGGCCCGGTACGTCGTGGTACCGATCTCGCCGACGGTCGGGGCGGAGCCGTCGCCGCCCAGTTCGGCCTTGAGCGCCTCTGCGATGATCCCGATGGTGTTGACGCCGCTGGTCTTGCCCTGGTCCGCGGCGGTGCTGATCGAGGTGTAGCGCTTGACGTGCTCGACGGCCCGCATCCCGGCGCCGGTCGCGCGCAGCACGTCCCGCACCGTGTTGTCACGCTGCAGGTCGACGACGTGGTCGACCAGCTCGGCGTCCGGGTCCTGACCGGGCACGAGCCACACCTGCCGGACCGGACCGGCCGCGGCGAAGCGCTCGGCGTCGGTCGGGACGGTCACGCTCTGTTCCTCGGGCGTGCCCGTCCCGAATCCGGCGGCGGTGGCCGCGGCGGCACCGGCGGCGGTGCCCTCGGCCACGGCGTGCACGGTGTCGTAGGTGCCGTTCAGGGCACCGACCACGTGCTGGTTCTTCACCGGGCCGGCCGGGACGAAGCCGGCGATGTCGTCGCGCCAGGTCAGCTTCCCCTGTCGCTGGCTGTGCAGGTGGACGGTGGGTGTCCAGCCACCCGAGACGGCGAGCACGTCCGCCTCGACGGTCTGCGCCTCACCCGTCAGGGTGCCGTCCTCGGCGAGGCCGCGGACGGTGACGGAGGCCAGACGGGAACCGTCGGCGTCGGGCGTGGTGTCCACGACGGCCGAACCGAGGCGCACGTCGACGCCCTGCGCCGACGCGGCGGCGGCGCGCTCGCTCGCGTCGGTGCGGGCGTCGATCACGGCGGCGATCGTCACGCCCGCGGCGAGCAGCTCGTCGACCGCGTCGTAGGCGCTGTCGTTCGTGGTGAAGACCGCGACCTTCCGCCCCGGGACGGCGGCCCAGCGGCCGACGTAGGAACGGACCGCGGAGGCGAGCATGACGCCGGGCCGGTCGTTGTTCGCGAAGATCAGCGGCCGTTCCATGGCGCCGGTCGCGAGGACGACCTGCTGCGCGGTGATGTGCCACAGGCGCTGCCGCGGCACCGCGGAGTTCTCGACCTCGGCGGTGCGGGTCGGCCCGGGCGTGACCGTCTCGAGGGCGAGCACGTAGTTGTTGTCGTAGCTGCCGAAGACGACGGTGCGCGGCAGCAGGGTCGTCTCGGGGGCATGCTCCAGCTCCGCGACCGCCTGCGCCACCCACTGCGGGGCGGGGGTGCCGTCGATCTCGGTGCGCGGCTGGGCGAGCAGCGACCCGCCGAACTCGGCGTCCTGGTCGGTGAGGATCACGCGGGCGCCGGTGGCGGCCGCGATGCGGGCGGCGGCCAGACCGGCCGGTCCGGACCCGATGACGACGACGTCGGCGTGCACGTGCTTCTTGTCGTACCGGGCGGTGTCGTCCCGCGGGTCGAGGATGCCGATGCCGTCGAGCAGGTCGATCTCCATGCCGTCGGTCAGCTCGACCGCGGTGGCCTGGAGCATCGACTCGTTGACGTCGCCGCGGACCCGGATCAGGGCGTTGGGCTCGTCGACGCCGGCGGCCAGGATGCCGCGGGGGCGTCCCTTGTAGATGGAGTCGCCGACGCGCAGGGCACCGGCCGCGACGAGGGCGGAGGCGACCGTGTCCCCGGGGTGGCCCGTGTAGGTCGTGCCGTCGACGGTGAAGGTCAGCGTGGTGTCCCGGTCGATCCGGCCGCCGCTGTCGAGGCGGTGAGACTGGGCCGGCTGGGAGGCAGGGGTGCTCATGGTCTACTTCCCCGTTCCGTGGGTGGTCGGTGCGGCGGCCTCCGAGGCGCCGCCCGGCGTACCGGGCACCACGGAGGACTGGACGAGTTCGGAATCCTGCGGGCCGTGCGGGCTCACGGCATCGGGCCGCGGCTCGCCCATCCGGTAGATCGCGACGATGTCGTAGGTGTGGGTGTCACGCAGGGCGTTGAACCACCGCCGGCAGCCGACGGAGTGCACCCAGCGCTCGGCGTAGATGCCCTTCGGGTTGTCGCGGTAGAAGAGGTACTCGGCCCAGGCGGCGTCGTCGAGGGCGTGCGGGTCCTCGGGGTAGGCGACGTGCGCCTGTCCCCCGTACCCGAACTCGATCTCCTGCCGGGGACCGCACCAGGGGCAGTCGATGATCAGCATGTCGGTCCTCTCGCGATGTTCTCGGTGCGCTCAGTGGCTGTCGTCTAGTGAGCCACGGCGGCGGCGCCGTGCTCGTCGATCAGGGCGCCGGAGACGAAGCGGTCCAGCGCGAACGGGGCGTTCAGCGGGTGGGGCGTGCCGGTGGCGATGGTGTGGGCGAAGGTCGACCCGGCGGCCGGGACCGCCTTGAACCCGCCGGTCCCCCAGCCGCAGTTGACGTACATGTTCTCCACCGGCGTCGTGCTGACGATCGGGGAGGCGTCCAGGGTGACGTCGACGATGCCGCCCCAGGTGCGCAGCAGGTGGGCCCGGGCGAAGATCGGGAACAGCTCGACCGCGGCGGCCATCTGGTGCTCGATCACGTGGAAGGAGCCGCGCTGGCCGTACCCGTTGTAGGCGTCCACACCCGCGCCCATCACCAGTTCGCCCTTGTGGGCCTGGGAGACGTAGACGTGCACGTGGTTGGACATCACCACGGTCGGGTGGACCAGCTCGTGCAGCTCCGAGACGAGGGCCTGCAGGGGGTGGGACTGGATCGGCAGCCGGAACCCGGCGAGCTCCGCCAGGACGCTGGAGTGGCCGGCGGCGGCCAGGCCCACGGCGCCGGCGTTGATCCGGCCGCGGGTGGTCTCGACGCCGACGACGCGCTCGCCGTCCTTGATGAAGCCGGTGACCTCGCAGTTCTGGATGATGTGCACGCCGAGCTCGCTGGCCCGGCGGGCGTAGGCCCAGGCGACCCAGTCGTGCTTGGCGATGCCGGCACGCGGCTGGTAGGTCGCGCCCATCACGGGGTAGCGGATGTCGTCGTTGATGTTGATGATCGGGCAGAGGTCCTTGACCTGCTGCGGGTCGATCCACTCGGCGTCGACGCCGTTGAGCTTGTTGGCCTCGACCCGGCGCACGCTGTCCCGCACGTCCTGCAGGGTGTGGGCCAGGTTCATCACGCCGCGCTGGCTGAAGAAGATGTCGTAGTCGAGCTCCTCCTCCAGTCCTTCCCAGAGCTTGAGGGCGTGCTCGTAGATGCCCGCGCTCTCGTCCCAGAGGTAGTTGGAGCGGATGATCGTCGTGTTGCGGGCCATGTTTCCGCCGGCCAGCCACCCGCGCTCGAGGACCGCGACATTGGTGATGCCGTGATTCTTGGCGAGGTAGTACGCGGTGGCCAGGCCGTGCCCGCCGCCGCCGACGATGACGACGTCGTAGCCGGACTTCGGCTCCGGGTTGTCCCAGAGGTGGGCCGGGTGCTCCGGCAGTTCACGGACGCTCATCGGTCGCCTTTCGACAGGAGCGGGAGGTGGGGGTAGAGCGGGAAGCGATCGGCGAGGGCGGAGACCCGATCCCGCAGCGGGGCGAGGGCGTCCTCGCTGCCGTCCCCGGTGAGGGCGGTGGCGATGATGTCGGCGACCTCGGTGAAGGCCTGGGCGTCGAAGCCGCGGCTGGCCAGCGCCGGGGTGCCGATCCGCAGGCCGGAGGAGACCATCGGGGGCCGCGGGTCGAAGGGGACGGCGTTGCGGTTGACGGTGATGCCGATGGAGTGGAGCAGGTCCTCGCCCTGCTGCCCGTCCAGGTCGGAGTTCCGCAGGTCGACCAGGACCAGGTGCACGTCGGTGCCGCCGGTGAGGATGGTGATGCCGCGGGCGGCGACGTCGTCGGCGGTCAGGCGGTCGGCGAGGATGGACGCGCCAGCGAGGGTGCGGCGCTGCCGGTCGGCGAACTGCTCGCTGGCGGCCACCTTGAAGGCGACGGCCTTGGCGGCGATCACGTGTTCGAGGGGTCCGCCCTGCTGGCCGGGGAAGACCGCCGAGTTGACCTTCTTGGCGATGGCCGCGTCATTCGTCATGATGACGCCGCCGCGGGGGCCGCCGAGGGTCTTGTGGGTGGTGGAGGTGACGACGTGGGCGTGGGGCACCGGGGAGGGATGCAGGCCCGCGGCGACGAGGCCGGCGAAGTGGGCCATGTCGACCATCAGGAGGGCGCCGACCTCGTCGGCGATCTCACGGAAGCGGGCGAAGTCGAGCTGGCGCGGGTAGGCGGACCAGCCGGCGATGATCAGAGACGGACCGTGTTCCCGCGCGAGTGCGGCGACCTGGTCCATGTCCACCCGGTGGGTGTGCTCGTCCACGCCGTAGGCGACGACGTTGTAGAGCTTGCCCGAGTAGTTCAGCTTCATGCCGTGGGTCAGGTGCCCGCCGTGCGCGAGGTTCAGGCCGAGGATGGTGTCGCCCGGCGTGATGAGCGCGTGCATCGCGGACGCATTCGCCTGGGCGCCGGAGTGCGGCTGGACGTTGGCGTGGGCGACGTCGAAGAGGGCCTTGAGCCGCTCGATGGCGAGGGTCTCGATGACGTCGACGTTCTCGCAGCCACCGTAGTAACGGCGCCCCGGGTAGCCCTCGGCGTACTTGTTGGTGAGGACCGAGCCCTGAGCGGCCATCACGGCGGCGGGGGCGAAGTTCTCGGAGGCGATCATCTCGAGGGTCGACTGCTGGCGCACCAGCTCGTCGTCGATGGCCGAGGCCACCTCGGGGTCGAGGGTCGCGAGGTCCTCGTCCAGAACCGTGAGGGCATCGATGACGGCAATGCTGCTGCTCGTGCTGCCGATGGTGGTGCTCGTGCTGCCGGGGGCGGAGAGCGAAGTCATGGGACCTCCTGACGGGCGGCTGAACGCGCCTTGTCGGTAACTGATATATCAAGCGTGTACCGATAGTATGTTGCTTCACGGTGACGGTCAACACCCTTTTTCGTCCTCGGGTGGCCGGTGCGCACAGCCGTCCGTCGGCGGGCACTGACGCTGTCCTCACCGCTCGTTGCCACGCGGCTGAGCGCCGTCCCGCTGTTGTCCCACCCGTCGTCCCCGTCCCCCCTGTCAGGAGGAGCACCGATGAGCGTTGCCGAGTCCGAGCCTGTGACCGGGGCTCCGCCCTACACCTCGCTGGCCGATGAGGCCTACCACGTGCTGCGCAACCGGCTGGTGATGCTCGACATCCCCCCGGGAGCGGCCATCAACGAGGCGGCGCTCGCGGCCGAACTGGGGATCGGGCGCACGCCGGTGCGGGAGAGCCTGAAGAACCTGGAGACCGATCACCTGGTGGTCTCCTATCCGCGCCGTGGCACGTTCGCGACGCGGGTGGACATCACCGATCTGGCGTCGATCTCGGACCTGCGGCGGGTGCTCGAGCCCCTGGCTGCGGAGCGGGCGGCGTCCAACGCGGCCGACGACCAGCGGGCGGCCATCGCCGCGAAGGCCCGGCAGATCGAGTCGATGACCGAGGCGGACACGGCCAAGGACAATCGCGCGCTGATGGAGTACGACGTCGACGTCCACCGCCTGATCTACCGGGCCGCCGACAACCCTCACCTCGAGGAGACCCTGGTGCGGCTGGACAACCTCGTCACCAGGATCTGGTGCCTGGTGCTGCACCGGATGCCGTCGGTCGCCGAGCACATCCGCGAACACGTGGCCCTGCTGGACGCCATCGCCACCGGCGACGGCGCCCGCGCGGCCTCCCTGGCGGGCGAGCACGTCGAGCACTTCGAGGCCTCGATCCGCGCGGTGCTCTGAGGCCCTCGCCTCAGAAGGGTGGCGGGTCGTCGGGCTCGGCCAGGTACCGGCGGCCGGCCGGTGAGGTCCAGATCAGCGCGTCCGGTCCCGGTGGCGGGTGATGGTCGGCTCGACCTCCGCCTCCGTGCGACTCAGCGGCGTCACGACCGTCCGACGGCGATGCTGCGGTGACGGTCCAGCCGGAGTGGTGTTTGAGCACGTGGTGCTTGCGGCACAGGTGTGCCAGATTGCCCCCTTCGCTGGTTCCCCCGTCGGTCCAGGCGGTCACGTGGTCCAGGTCGCAGGCGGTGGCGTTGCGGCGACAGCCCGGGAATCGGCACGTCCCGTCCCGGACCTGCAGCGCCCTCCGGACCGCCGCCCGAATGCGGTAGAGCTGCCCGGTCGTCACCAGCACCGGCACCACGCGGCCGTCGAAGTCGCACTCCGATGAGCCGGAGCCTCCAGTCGGGACACCGGCGGATGACGACGGGAGTCCACCCGTGACTCCCAGAAGGAAGGAGCCGGCTCGGGCGCCCAGGTCGCGGGCGTCGGCGGCCGGGATCTGGCCGAACTCGCCCAGCTCACCAGGCACGTCCCCGCCCAACATCGTCGAGGCCGGGACGGTCAGCAGCACCCGCGGCACCGGCCCCCCGTCCGGCTCGAGGTGGGGGTCGCCGCGGGAGCCAGCTGCGAGCCGACCCGACGCGCCGGACACGGTGCCGTCGAAGACTTCCGCAGACCGGGGGATCCCGAGGCCGACAAGCAGGTCAGCCAGGACGTCGGCGCGCAGTTGGCCGATCGTCGGACGATCAGCATCCGGACCCGACGCCGTCGACGGCGGAGCAGCGGCGGGAGCCCCTGTTCCGGGCGCAACGTTGCGGGTGGCCGTGTCGCCGACCATGGCGGCGGACTCTCGCATCAGGGCTTCCTGCAGACCTCGAGCCAGGGAGGAGAGGCGCCCGTCGATCCGGTACACGACGGCGGCCGGCAGCAGGGCGCTGAGTCGGGCCATGCCGTCGCGATCCGAGCTGATCCGCACGAACCGGTCCGCCCGCGCACACCGCTCCCGCTCCCGGAACGAGCGCGGATGCAGACGGTCCCGGACCCGACGTGCGCGGGAGCGCAACTGGGCCGGGGTCCGCCCCCGGACCGCGGCCTCCAGCAGGCACGCCTCTGTCGCGGCGATCGCCTCCGACCACGCCGCCCCGCTCACCTGCTTGATCCCGGTGGCGGTCAGCGCGTCCGCGTACTCGGTGATTGCGTCCAGGATCACCGACCCGGCCCCCGACGTGATGATCCCCGCCGCCAACGCCGACGCAGTCGCCGGCAGCTGGCCGGTCAACCGATCCGCCCGGCGCAGCAACCCGTGCACCTCGCCCTCACCGGAGTGCAGGGCACACGCCACTTCAGCGACCCCGGCCCGCTCCCCCACACCCAGCCGCTCAGCCCGGGAAAGCCCTCGACCACCCGGCAACCCGTCGGACTCCTCGTCTCCATCACCCAGACCGAGAGGGTGGTCCCGCACCCACCGGGCCTGCTCCCGTGCCGCCGCCTCAGCCGTATCGGCGACCAGCCGGTGCTTGGTCCAGACCAGCCACGCCTCCAACCGGCGAAGGTCCTCCAGTGCGGCGACACCCGACTCCAGGCTCAGGCCACCCTGAACCGCTCGGGTGAGCCGCGCCGCCACCTCACCGGCCGGCAACTCGCCGAGCGTCGGCCGCTCCGCCGGCGCGGTGCTCACGACCTCAGCGTCGTCCAGCCTCGGCAGCACTCCGTCGCCGACCGGCATGCAGGCCGGTGAGCGGCGAGTCGACGAAACCGAAGGGGCTTTCATGACCCCACTCAACCAGCCAGCACCGACAGAACTCGTGCCAGCACCCGGCGGACGCATCGAACCCTTCTCCGCAGAACCGGCGCCACGACGTCAGCGGCCCGCCGACCCCGACAGACAGACACCGGTGGGAGCGTCGCTCCCCGAATCAGCGCCGCGGATGCGCCCAGCAGTGCCGGGCAGCACCGATGCCGACGGGCCGGAAGGCGATGGGGCCGCAGGGGCCTTAACGAACACGCCGGTACCGCCGCCATCGACGGAACGCAGCGCAAAGGGATGTCGGGGAAACAGGACGGGTGCACCCACACGGAGACCGAAGCCGCCGCGTGAGCCGCGCGTGTTGCCGCGACGTTTCCGATTGGCCATCTGACATATCAGTGATGTGAAATGTGGCGACCAGTCGCAGAAAACCCACGGGTAGCCCTTGTCGACGGCGCTGACGTATGCCTAGTGTGTGACGCATCACTGTTGCGTTGTTCGCAACAAACCCGAATCGGCGACCGATCGGCTCCTTCGATCCGACCCTTTCGGGACCATCCAGGACGGAAGGCGGTACGACGTGAGCACGTCGCCCACCACCCCCAGCCATACGGCCCCGGCCGCTCACGGTCCCGGCCCGCAGACGGCCGCCGTCATGACCGTGGACGCCGGCGTGCGGCGCCGCGTCGTCGGTGCGAGCTTCATCGGCAACTTCGTCGAGTGGTTCGACTACGCTGTGTACGGCTACCTGGCAGCCGTCATCGGCTCCGTGTTCTTCCCCGAGTCGGATCGGCAGACGCAGCTGCTGTCCACCTTCGCGATCTTCGCCATCTCGTTCATCGTCCGCCCGCTCGGCGGCTTCTTCTGGGGCAGCATCGGCGACAAGATCGGCCGCCGCGCCGCTCTCTCCTGGTCCATCCTGATCATGTCGGTGGCGACCTTCTGCATCGGACTGCTGCCCTCCTACGCGCTGGTCGGGGTGCTCGCACCCCTCCTCCTCCTGCTGGTCAGGGTGATCCAGGGCTTCTCCGCTTCGGGTGAGTACGCGGGCGCCTCGGCCTTCCTCGTCGAGTACGCCCCGGCCAACCGGCGTGGCCTGTACGCGGCCGTCGTTCCCGCCTCCACGGCGGCCGGCCTGCTGCTCGGTTCCCTGCTCGCTGCCCTGCTGACGACGGCCCTGTCCGGCCAGCAGCTGACGGACTGGGGCTGGCGACTCCCGTTCCTGCTGGCCGCCCCCATGGGGATGATCGGCCGGTACATCCGCACCCGACTCGAGGACACCCCCGCGTTCCGGCACCTCGCCGAGAAGGACGAGGCCGTCAAGGCCCCCGCCCGCGACATGTTCCGCAGCCACTGGCGCACCCTGCTGCTCGCCGCCGGCGCCGTGCTGCTCAACGCGGTCGGCTTCTATGTGATCCTCAGCTACATGCCGACCTACCTGGCCGCGGAGATCGGCCTCGACGAGACCGCGTCCTTCCTGGCCACGAGCATCGCGCTGCTGACCTACATCGGCTTCATCTTCCTCACGGGCGCCCTGTCCGACCGGTTCGGCCGGAAGCGTGTCCTGATCGCCGCGAGCGTGTGCTTCGTCGTCTTCACCGTGCCGGCCTTCCTGCTGCTGGGCTCCGGCAACTTCGTCGCCGTTCTCGCCGTCGAGGTTTTCCTCGGGGCGATGCTGACGCTGAACGACGGGACCCTGCCGAGTTTCCTCGCCGAGCTGTTCCCGACGACCATCCGCTACAGCGGCTTCGCGGTCAGCTTCAACCTGTCCAACGCCCTCTTCGGAGGCACCGCGCCGTTCGTCGCCACCTGGCTGATCGGGGCGACCCACAACGATCTGGCGCCCGGCTTCTACCTGATGGCCGCCGCCGTGATCTCTCTCGTCGCGGTGCTCTGCGCGCGGGAGACCTCGCGCACTCCCCTGCGCGAGTCCTGACGTTCCACCGTTCCGTCCGTTCACCCCCACCCCACCCCGATGCGTCCACCGCAACCTCACGAAGGGTCGATCATGAAGGAAGCACCCTCCAGCTCGGAGACCGCCACGCAGGAGGTCGAGGACACCCTGCAACCCGTCCCCGAGCACGCCCGCACCACCAAGCTGTCCGGCCAGTTCTGGATCTGGGCGGGCGCCAACGTCGCCCCCATCAACTGGATCCTCGGTGCCCTGGGCGTCCAGCTCGGGCTCGGCCTGGCCGACACGATGATCGTGCTCGTCGTCGGCAACCTGATCGGCATGGCCGGGTTCGGCTTCTTCGTGCTGCTCGGCCAGAAGACCGGCGCCACCGGCATGCTGCTCGCCCGCGGGGCGTTCGGCCGGCGCGGCGCCTACCTGCCCGCCGCCATCCAGGCACTCGTGGCCATCGGCTGGGCCGCGGTGAACACGTGGATCATCCTCGACCTCGTCATGGCCCTGTTCGGCCTCATCGGCTGGGTCGACCCGAGCCAGCAGAACCTGGGCTGGCGCCTCGGCGTCGCCGCCGTCATCATGACCGTCCAGGTCATCATCTGCTACCGCGGCTACAAGGCCATCGCCCGCTTCGAGCGCTGGACGATGCCTCCCACCCTGGTCGTCCTCGTCGCCATGTCGCTCATCGCCTGGACCACCCTGCACATCGACTGGGGCTACCAGGGCCCTCCGGGTGCGGTGCTGGAGGGCGGCGCCCGCTTCGCCACGATGTCCGGCATCATGACGGCGATCGGCATCGGGTGGGGCATCGGCTGGTTCACCTACGCGCCGGACTACTCCCGCTTCGTCAGCACCTCCGTCAAGCCCGCCAGGCTGTTCGCCGCCAGCGCCCTCGGCCAGTTCCTGCCCGTCGTGTGGTTGGGCCTGCTCGGCGCGAGCCTGGCGACGAAGAACGGCCAGGCCGACCCCGGCGAGCTGATCGTCTCCAACTTCGGGGTCATGGCGATCCCCGTGATCCTGCTCGTGATCCACGGCCCCATCGCCACGAACATCATCAACATGTACACGTTCTCGGTGGCGGTGCAGGCCCTCGACGTGAAGATCTCCCGCAAGGTGCTCTCGATCGTCGTCGGCGTCCTCGCGATGGTCGGCGTGTACCTCTTCACCCTCGCCCCGGACTTCGGGCAGACCCTCGACAGCTGGCTCTCGGCCATCGTCGCCTGGGTCGCCACCTGGGGCGGCATCATGGCCGTCCACTACTACGTGTTCGAGCGCAAGCACCGGGACTTCAGCTACCTCTTCCTCGCGCCCACGGACACCCACCTGAAGGCCTTCAACCCGATCGCGTTCATCTCCTTCATCGCCGGCATGATCGCCACCTGGCTGTTCATGTACGGGGCCATCCCCGCCTTCCAGGGCCCCATCGCCACGGCCATGGGCGGCGTCGACCTCTCCTGGCTGGCCGGCACCGTCGTCGCCGGCGGGCTCTACCTGGTGCTGGGCTGGCCCCGGTTCAAGTCCCGGATCCACGAGGGCGTGCCGCTGGGCATCCGGCAGGACCTGACCGACCGCGAGGTGCTCGACACCCGCGGCAACGCGGTGATCCCCCGCCCGGACCAGGTTCCGGTCGCCGCCGGTTCCGTCGAAGGCGCGACCCCCGACGCGGAAGGATCCGGCAATGCCCCTGTCCACGCCTGAGTGGCCCGGCGCCCACCGCAGCGCCGCCGCCTTCACCTTCGACGTCGACGCCGAGGCCGGCGCCATCGCCTTCGACCACACCTACGTCGACCGGATGTCGCTGATGACCCATCAGCAGTACGGGCCCACGGTGGCGGTGCCGAAGCTGCTGGCGATGCTGCGCCGGCAGGACGTCAAGGCCACGTTCTTCGTGCCGGGCTACACCGCCGAGCTGCACCCCGACATCGTCAAGGCCCTGATCGACGACGGCCACGAGATCGGCCACCACGGCTACCTGCACGAGAACACGAAGGGCATGTCCGAGGCCGACGAGGCGGACATGATCGACCGCGGATCGGAGGCGCTCGACGCCGTCGCCGGCGTCCGGCCCGTCGGCTACCGGGCCCCGTGGTGGGAGTACAACTGGCACACCACGAAGCTGCTCGCCGATCGCGGGTTCCGCTACGACTCGAGCCTGCTCGACGGCGACGCCCCCTACCTGTTCGCCGGCGACGGCATGACCGACGCGCAGTCCCTCGTCGAGGTGCCCATCGACTGGGCCCTGGACGACTGGGAGCAGTACGCCTTCTACCCCGGCTGGACCGGCTCGGGCGTCATCGAGTCCCCGAACAAGGCGCTCGAGCTGTGGACGCTGGAGGCCGAGGCCTCCAACGCCGCGGGCGGCTGCTTCGTCCTCACCAACCACCCGTTCATCTCGGGTCGCCCCTCCCGCCTGACCGCCCTCGAGTCGCTCGTCGAGCGGGTCAAGAGCCTGGACGGCGTGTGGATCACGACCCTCGAGCAGATCGCGGAGCACGCGCGCACCGTCCTGACCGACGTGCACCGGCACCAGCGGCTGCCCGACCCCGGACCGCTGCCGGGCCAGCCCGGCAGCACCACGACCGGCGCGGTCGCGCCGGCAGCGCAGGAGCTGCCGGTCACCGACAACGACCCCCGGTTCGTCAGCACCACGACAGGAGAGAAATGAGCACCACCACGAACGCCCCGAGCAACGTCAGCGACGTCAGCGAGCTGGAGCGCCTCAAGGTCCTGCACAACGGCAGCAAGGAGCCCCTGACCTTCTCGGACGCCGAGTTCGAGCGGCGCCTCGCCGGGCTTCGGCGGATCATGGCCGAGAAGGACCTCGACGCCGTCATCCTCAACAGCTATCAGGGCATCAAGTACTACAGCGACTTCCTGTTCACCTACTTCGGCCGCTCCTACGCGCTCGTCGTGACCCCCACCGACCAGGTGACCGTGACGGCGAACATCGACGCCGGCATGCCGTGGCGGCGCAGCTACGGCGAGAACGTCGTCTACACCGACTGGCGGCGGGACAACTTCCAGTTCGCCCTGCAGGAGGTGCTGCGCACCCGCGGCATCGCCGCCCGCCGCATCGGCGTCGAGGACGACACCCTCGCCGTCCTGCACCGGCAGCGCCTGCAGGATGCGTTCGCCGACGCGGAGCTGGTCGACATCTCGCAGGCCGCCATGCGGCAGCGCATGATCAAGTCCGCCGAGGAGATCGAGGTCATCAAGCACGGCGCCCGCATCGGCGACCTCGGCGGCGAGGCCATCAAGGCCGCGCTGCGCGAGGGCATCTCCGAGTACGAGGTGGCCCTCATCGGCGTCGAGGCGATGACCCACGAGATCGCCCGGACCTTCCCCGACTCGGAGATCCGGGACACCTGGGTGTGGTTCCAGTCCGGCATCAACACCGACGGCGCCCACAACTGGAACACCACCCGGAAGCTGCGGCGCGGGGAGATCCTGTCCCTGAACTGCTTCCCGATGACCAGCGGCTACTACACCGCCCTGGAGCGGACGATGTTCCTCGGCCAGCCGGATCCGAAGTCGCTCGAGCTGTGGAAGATCAACGTCGAGGTGCATGAGGCGGGGCTCGAGCTGATCAAGCCCGGCGCCGTGTGCAAGGACATCGCCGCCGAGCTGAACAAGATCTACACCGGGTACGGCCTGCTGCCCAACCGCACCTTCGGGTACGGCCACTCCTTCGGCGTGCTCTCGCACTACTACGGCCGCGAGGCCGGCCTGGAGCTGCGCGAGGACATCGACACCGTGCTCGAGCCGGGCATGGTCGTCTCGATGGAGCCGATGATCACCGTTCCCGACGGCGAGCCCGGTGCCGGCGGCTACCGCGAGCACGACATCCTCGTGGTCGGCGAGGACGGCGCCGAGAACATCACGAAGTTCGGCTACGGCCCGGACCACAACATCGTCGACGCCTGAGCCGGATGCCGGAAGCCCCCGGCACCGCAACGCACGACGCCCCGGGCCGAACGGCCCGGGGCGTCGTCGTATGCGGTCGTGTGCAGCCGTGCGCAGGGAGCGCGCGTCAGGGAGCTCGCGTCAGCGAGGGCGCGTCAGAACCGGCCGCGGATCTTCAGGCCGCGCGGGCGACCGTCCGGATCGTGCACCGTCCGGTACAGCACCTCGGCCCAGGCCTTCGTCACCGGGCCGAGCTGCGGCGTGCTCAGGCGTCGCAGGTGGCCCGGGGGACGCCGGCCGCGTTGACCGCCGTCGTGCCAGTCCTCGAGCGCCTCGACGGCCTCCCGGTAAGCGGTGAACATGCCGTGCTCGTCCACGCAGTCGGCCATGATCTCGGCGATCCCGTCGTCGTCGACGCCGTCGGGCAGCTCGCGGCCCAGGTGTTCCGCGGCCAGGCGCAGGCGCAGGCGGCGCGCGTACGCCGAGTGGTCCTCCCCCGCGTCGTCGATCACCGCGGCGGAGAGCTCCGAGTCGTGGGTCCACGAACGGCGGTTGAAGTTGTCGGAGCCGACCGAGGCCCAGACGTCGTCCATGATGCAGACCTTCGCGTGGACGTAGATCGGCCGGCCGGCGTGATTCTCCAGACCGTAGAAGGCGACCCGCTCGGGCGCCGAGGCGGACATCGCCCGCAGCGCCCGCTCCCGGCCCACCAGCTGGGGCAGTCGGCCCGTCGCACCGGCCTGGTCGGTGAAGCGGGGCAGCACCCCGAGCACGTGCAGGTCCTTGCTCGTGTTCAGGGCGTGGTCGAACCGTTCGGCGACGTCGGTGGACCACAGGTACTGGTCCTCGATGTAGACGAGCTTGCGGGCGTGGTCCAGGGCCTTGGTGTAGCCGCGCGCCACCGAACGCTCGCCGCCGACGGCGAACGGGTAGTCCATGCCCCAGCGCAGATCGGGGTAGGTGCGCAGCAGCTGCACGTGCTGGGTGGCGTCCTCGATCGGCTCCGGCGCCGGGGTCCGGTCGGGCAACGGGTCCGGGGACGTGTCGTCGTGGGCCAGCGCGTCCCGGAGGCGCCGCCACGGCGAGCGGGTCAGCGGGGTCGGGTCCTCCCAGCGCTCGCGGAACACGGTCTCGACGTCGTACACGGCCGGTCCCTGGATGGCCAGCTGCACGTCGTGCCACGGCGGGGTGTCCCCGTACTCGTCGGCCATGTCCTGCGGCTGGGGGTCCCCGCCGTGCCGGGCGTCGTCCCGCCGGGAGTGGCACAGGTCGATGCCGCCGACGAAGGCGATGTCCTCATCCGGCCGGTCGCGATGGCGCAGCACGACGAACTTCTGGTGGTGGGACCCCATGGTGCGCACGCGCATGTCCAGGAGGGTCTCGGCGCCATGGTCCTGCAGCGCCTCGATGAGGTGGCGGTTCTGCTCCGCGGAGAAGTGCAGTTTGTCCCAGTGGGACCGCCACACGAGGCCCCGCACGTCGACGCCGCGCTCGTCCGCCCGTCCGAGCACCTGCGAGACCTCGCTACCGGGCTCGCCGGTCAGCCGCTCGTCCGGGTCGCCTCGCCAGTCGGTGAACAGGAGCAGGTCGCCGGGCCGCATGGCCTCGATGCGCCGGTAGAGCTCCGCGAAGTAGACGGCGCCGTGGATCAGCGGACGCACCACGTTGCCGGAGGAGTGGGCCTGCTGGCCCGGATGCGGGTCGTCCAGCAGGGTGTGCCGGTTGTCGCGCTCATGAGCAGTGAGATACCAGGACGTCGACACGGGACCATGCTAAGCCCCTCCCACCTGCGGTTCCTGGACATGGGGACAGCAGAATGGACGGATGAGCATGGGCAGCGACGACGATCTGGGTGGCCGGGGACCCTCGGCGATCACGAATGCGGTGGCCATCCTGCGGTGCTTCACCGTGGACGAACCGAATCTCGGGGTGACGGAGATCGCCGCCCGGATCGGGGTGCACAAGAGCACCGTCTCCCGTGTGCTCGCCAATCTCGAGGCCGAGGACCTCGTCGAACGGGACGCGGCGACGCGCCGGTTCCGGCTGGGGCTCGGCATCATCGCCGTCGCCGGGCCGCTGCTGGCCCGCCTCGAGGTGCGGCAGGTGGCCTATCCCGTGCTCACCGAGCTGGCCGAGCGGACCCGCGAGACGGCGGCGCTGATGGTCTGGGACGGCCACGGCTCGGTGTCGGTCGAACAGATCCCGAGCACCCGGCTGATCAAGCACACGGCGGCGCTCGGCAGCCGGTACGCGACGACCGGCAGCGCGAGCGTCCAGGTGTTCCTCGCGGCGATGTCCGACGACGAGGTGCGGGCCCTGCTCGCGAACGGCTCGGTGACCGGGCCGCGGCACGACGATACGGCGCTCGGCGACCTCCTCGGCCTGCTGGCCGCGGTGCGGACGGACGGCTACGCCGTCAACTACGGCATGACCTCGGACGACGAGGTGGGCGTCGCCTCCGCGGTGCAGGACCACCGGGGCACCGTGGTGGCTGCCGTGCTGGTGTCCGCTCCGCGCTACCGCACGCCGCGGGAGGCCATCCCGGCCCTCGGCGCGACGTGCCGGGAGGCGGCCGACGCGGTGTCGGGGCGCCTCGGCGGCCGGCCGTGGCGGCCGTAGCGCGAGATGTCAGGCGGAGCCGTCGGGCCGCTGCAGGCCCGAGACCGGCTACGTGGCGGCGGCCGCTGCAGGCCCAGCACTGCTGACCCAGTCCCAGGACACGCCGGCCGTCCTCCGGGATATGACGCCATATCCCGGACGACTGGGGTGTGTCGCGGGACCGGGCTCGCCGTTGCCCGCTGCGTTGCCCGCTGCTCGACCCGCCGGCGCTGCGGCCGTGGCCGGGTCATGCCGCGCCGTCGGTCGGGCGGCGGGCGTCCGAGCCGGCGGGCAGACCGAGGACGACGCGGCGCTCCAGCGCCGCGACCGCCTCGACGGGCAGCACGATGATGCCCTCGAGCTCCCGCCGCACCCGGGTGTAGGCCAACTGACGCTCGTTGGCGGTCGCGGCGGGGTCGACCGCGACCCGCAGCAGCTGCCGGGCCTGGGCGAGGCGGCGCTGTTCGAGCTGGGAGTAGTGCGCGTCCCGCAGCCGCAAGGCCTCGCGTTCGGCCAGGTCGAAGGCCACCTCGTACCGGCGCACCGCCTCGCGGTACTCCCCCACGCCGTCGTCCTGCAGGAGCGCCTCGGGGCTGCCCGGCCGGAGCCCGTCCGCGGCCCGCTTGGCCCGGATGAAGTCCACGGTCAGCGGTTCGCGCACGTCGGTCATCATCGGGAAGTCGATGAGCTTGGCGACATCGAGCTCGTACGCGAGCCAGCGCCCGTTGACGGCGTCGTGGTCGGCGATCAGCTGACGGGCCGAGGCGACCTGCCGTTCCCACTGCGCGCGCTGCTCGGCGCGGGCCTCGGCCGCCGACGGGCGGTGCGGCGCCTCGGCCTGCGGCAGCCCCTGCATCCGGCGGCGGCCCCGTCGGCGCGCCGCGAAACGACCGCCGAACACCGCCCAGACCGGGAAGATGAGCCACCAGGGGAAACTCGCCCAGGTGCTGTGATCCATGCCGACCATCGTGCTACGCCGCGGCACCGGCCACCAGTGGGCGCGGCTGGCAATACGCCGTCAGCCGCGCCGCAGGTAGCCGGCCTGCCGGGCGGCAGCCACCGCGGCCGTCCGCGAGTTGACGCCCAGCTTCGGGTAGATGTGCGCGAGGTGGGACTTGACCGTCGTCTCGCTCACGTGCAGCGCCCGGGCGATCTCGGTGTTGCTGCGGCCACCGGCGACGAGGTCGAGCACCTCCAGTTCCCGGGCGCTCAGCGCGGTCGGCCGCTGCCGCATCCGGGTCAGCAACCGGGAGGCGACCGCCGGGGCGAGCGCGGTCTGCCCGACGGCGGCCGCACGGACCGCGGCGACGATCTCCGCGGGCGGCGCGTCCTTGAGCAGATACCCGGCCGCACCGGCCTCGATCGCCGAGACGATGTCGCTGTCCGTGTCGAAGTTGGTCAGCACGAGCACGGCCGGCGGCTCGGGCAGCGCGCGCAGCTCCCGCGTGGCGTCGGCGCCCTCGAAGCGGTGGTCGAACTGCAGGTCCATCAGCACGACGTCGGGAGCGAGCTCGCGGGCAGTGTCCAGCGCCGCCGCGGTGGTCCCGACGGCTGCGGCCACCGTGATGTCCGGCTCCGAGTCGAAGAGGGCCGCCAGTCCGGCGCGGATCACCGGGTGATCGTCCGCGATCAGCACGCGCAGGCTCATGACGGCACCTCCTCCGACGGGCTGTCGACGTCGAACACCGCCACCACGCTGGTTCCCTGCCCGGGTTCGCTCTCGACGACGAACTCCCCGCCGAGCGTACCCACCCGGTCCCGGACCCCGCGCAGCCCGAAGGACACGCGTTCACCGGGCTCACCGGCGGCGCCGGTGTCCGCCCCGAGGACCGCCTCCACGTCGAACCCGACCCCGTCGTCCACGACGTCGAGCACGATCTGCCCCTCCAGCGCGCTCAGGGTGATGTCGAGCCGGCTCGCGTGCGCGTGCTGGACGACGTTGGCGACGGCGTTCTGGGCGACCCGCAGCAGGCCCACCTCGACGGGCGTCGGCACCCCGCCCAGCTCGGCCAGGTCCGGCGGCAGGGTCAGCGTCACGGCGAGGCCGGTCTCCGCCCGCGTCCGCTCGGCGAGCCGCGTCAGCGCCGAGGCCACCCCACGGCCGTGCAGCGCGGCCGGCTGCAGCGCGGCGATGAACTGCCGGGTCTCGGCCAGCGCGTCCTGCGCCGCCTCCCGCGCCTGCGCCACGCGCTCGGCGCGGGCCGGCTCCGGCGCCCGGTCGGCCGCGTGCAGCAGCAGGATGATGCTCGAGAGGGACTGCGAGACGGTGTCGTGGATCTCCCGGGCGAGCCGGGCACGCTCCTCCGAAGCCCCCGCGTCCCGCTCGGCGGTGGCGAGCGCGCTCCGGGTGGCCGTCAGGTCGTCGATGAGCCGCTGGCGCTCGCGGATCTCGGCCGTCAGGGCGCGGTAGGCGTGGGCGATGACGACGGCGAGGGCCGCCCCGATCAGCGGCCCGAGCACCCCGGCGAAGCCCGCGTCCGGCCGGCGCACGGCGAACACGACGATCGCGACGACCGTGGCCGCGGCGACCGCGAGGACCCCGCGCACCCCGGGCAGCAGGTGCAGCATGACGAAGAACAGGGGGAAGACGAGGTACAGCGCCGCGTCGCTGACCACGATCAGCAGCAGCCACACGACCACCAGGGCGGCCAGCCAGATCAGCGCGGCAGCACCCGGGCGCAGGCCCCGCCGAGTACCGGACGCGAGGACGGCATCGGGTGCGGCACCCCACGCGCGCCCGATCGAGGCGCCGGTGAACCACAGCCCGAGGAAGACGACGGTCAGGCACAGCACGACGATCGCGAGCGGGAACCCGGACGCCCGGGCGTTGACCGCGACGACCGCGCACAGCACGGCGACGAGCACGTGCAGGGCGACGGTCACGGCCACGGAGACGCCCGTCAGGGACAGACCGGTGTGTGCGCGGGACGTCATCGATCGATCACGGATCCGTCCATATCGACCGAACCTACCCGCCCGGGGGCATCGCGGGCATCGTCCGAAAGGTGGAGTCGTGCCTCCTCCGAAGGGCCTCCGCGAAGCGCCCGTCCGCACGATGTCCAGGACCCCCTCCGAGCGGGAGGCTGGAAGCACCTCACCACCGCGGTGTCCGGCACGGACGCCGCACCACCCGTCCGGCACCGCCGGACCGAAAGGATCCTCATGTTCGTCGCGTGGCGCGACCTCAGAGCCGCCCGAGGACGCTTCCTGCTCATCGGCGCAGTGGTCACCCTCATCACCGTGCTCGTCACCTTCCTCAGCGGCCTGACCGGCGGCCTGGTCCAGCAGAACATCTCCGCGATCACCGCGCTGTCCGCCGACCGCGTCGTCTTCACGCCCGACGCCGACGGGAGGGCGAGCTACTCCGACTCGACCGTGACGGCCGCCCAGGCCGACACCTGGCGGAACCGGCCCGGCGTCACCGCCGTCGAGCCGCTGGGCATCTCCGCGGCCCGGGCGGCTGCCGGGGACCGGACCGAGGCGGTCGCCCTCTTCGGCGGCACCGACACCGGCCTCACCCCCGGCCACGTCGCGCTCCCCGCGCAGACCGCGCAGAAGCTCGACGTCGCCGCCGGGGACGCCGTGACCATCGCGGGCCGCTCCTTCACCGTGGCGACGGTCGGGCCCGAGCGCTGGTACTCGCACCAGCCCGTCGTCTCCCTCGCCGCCTCGGACTGGCGGGGCCTGGCCGCGGCCGGCACCGGGAACCGCCCCGGCGCGGGCGGCACGACGAATGCCCTCGGCACCGTCCTGCTCGTGCACGGCACGGGCATCGACGCGACCGCCGCCGACGCGGCCGCGGGCACCACCTCGACCACGGTGCTCGGCTCGCTGACCGCTCTGTCGACGTTCCGCTCCGAGGTGGGCTCGCTGCTGCTCATGGTGAGCCTGCTGTTCGGCATCTCCGCCCTGGTGGTCGGCGCCTTCTTCACGGTGTGGTCGATCCAGCGGCGCGGCGACGTCGCCGTCCTCACCGCGCTCGGCGCCAGCCCGCGGATGCTCGTCACCGACGCCCTCGGCCAGGCGCTGCTGGTGCTTCTCGTCAGCATCGGCCTCGGCCTCGGCATCACCGTCCTCGGCGGGATCGCCGCCGGCTCGGCCCTGCCGTTCCTGCTCAGCCCGGTCACGACCGTGCTGCCCGCCCTCGCGATGACGGTGCTCGGCCTCGCCGGCGCCGCCGTCGCCACCCGTTCCGTCACCCGAACCGACCCGCTGATCGCCCTGGGGAGTGCCCGATGATCGACCTGACCCACCTGACCCTGACCTTCCCCGACGGCGACGGCGTCGTCACCGCCGTCGACGACGTGAGCCTGACCGTCGCGGCCGGCACCGCCGCCGGGATCACCGGCCCGTCCGGCTCCGGCAAGTCGAGCCTGCTCGCCCTCGCCTCGACGCTCATCGCCCCCGACACGGGCACCGTGTCCATCGACGGCGTCGACGCGACCGGGCTCGACCTGGCTGCCCGCACCGAGCTGCGGCGCTCGCGGATCGGCCTGGTGTTCCAGCAGGCCAACCTGCTGCCGTCCCTGACCGCGGTCGAGCAGCTCCAGGTGATGAACGAGCTGACGACGTCGCGGTCCCGCCGCCCGGCCCGGGCCGCGGTCCGGACCCGGGCGATGGACCTGCTCGACGCGGTCGGCCTCGCCGAGCACGCCGGCAAGCGGCCGGCGCAGCTCTCGGGTGGTCAGCGGCAGCGGGTCAACGTGGCCCGCGCCCTGATGAACGACCCGGCCGTCCTCGTCGTCGACGAGCCGACCAGCGCCCTGGACCGCGAGCGCAGCGCCCAGATCATCGACCTCATCCTCGAGCTGACCGCCCGGTACGACACGGCGACACTGCTCGTCACGCACGAGACCCGCATCCTGCCGCGGATGGACAGCGCGTGGCAGATGGTCGACGGGCGGCTCGGCGCGATGACGCCGGCGCAACTGGCCGACGTCGCGGCCTGAGCCGGCGTCGCCGGCACGTCAGCTCGTCGGTCCCCTCAGTCGCCGTCCTCGGGCAGGTGCGTCGGGGCGAACATGCGCAGCAGCGTCTCGACCACGACGACGTTCGGGCCCTCGGCCTGCCAGGCCCGGCGCAGCGCGTCGCCCACCTGGTCCGGCGACACCCGCTCGGCGGGCACCCCGAACGCCTCCGCGAGCGCGACGAAGTCCGGGCGGGCCAGCTCGGTGGCGGTGGCCTTGCCGAACGCGTCCTGCATGTACTCGCGCAGGATGCCGTACCCGCCGTCGTCGACGATCAGCCAGGTGACGGGCGCGCGGTGCTGCACCGCGGTGGCGAGCTCGGCGATCGAGTACATCGCCGAGCCGTCGCCCGAGACGGCGAGCACGCGCCGGCCGGTGCCGATCGCCCCGCCGATGCCGGCCGGGAAGCCGTAGCCCAGGCCCCCGGCGCCCTGCGCGGAGTGGAACTGCCCGGCGCGGGCGTCCCAGCAGGACCACGCCCAGTAGGCGGCGATCGTCATGTCCCAGAAGGTCTGCGCGTCGTCCGGGACGGCGTCCCGGATCCCGGCCATGAAGCCCTGCTCGAGGTCGAGGTCCTGCGCGTCGAGCCGCTGCCCGACCGCTTCCAGGGTGCGGCGCACGGTCTCCTCGGCACGGCCGTCCGGTTGCCGGGCCGGGAGCTGGCCGGCCAGCTGCGCGAGCGCGAGCCGGGCGTCGGCCCGTACGCCCAGGGCCGGCCGGTTGGACTCGAGCACCCGCGGCTCGGCGTCGACCTGGATGAGCCGGCCCCGCGGTTCGAGCGAGAAGTAGTTGCTCGTCACCTCGCCGAGCGACGAGCCGACGACGAGCAGCACGTCGGCGTCCTCGAGCACCTCGGTGACGTGCCGGTCCTCCACCCAGGACTGCAGGGACAGCGCGTGGTCCCACGGGAAGGCGCCCTTGCCGCCCGGAGCGCACACCACGGGCGCGCGCAGCGCCTCGGCGACGGCCAGCAGCTCCGCCTCCGCGCCGGCCCGGCGCACCCCGCCACCGGCGACGATCACCGGCCGCTGCGCGTCCGTGAGCCAGTGCACGGCCTCGTCCACCAGTTCGGTGCGGGCGGGCTGTTCGAGCACCTCGGCGAGCGCGTCGTGCACGGGAGGGACGAACACCTCGTTGAGCAGCACGTCCTGCGGGATCTCGACCCACACCGGCCCGTGCGGCACGGTCAGCGCGTCGCTGAAGGCGTCCTGGATGGCCGAGGGGATGCCCGAGGCGTGGTGGACGGTGCGCTGGCTCTTGGTGACGTTCGCGGCCGAGGCCTTCTGGTCGTCGAGCTGGTGCAGCATGCCCTTGCGTCGTGCGCCGAGCCCCGCGAGCGGGATCTGACTCGCGACGACGATCATCGGCACGCCCGTCGCGTACGCCTCCTGCAGGCCCGCGAGGGAGGTCAACGCGCCGGGACCGGTCGAGAGGAACAGGACGCCGACCTCTCCGGTGGCCCGGGCGTAGCCGTCCGCGGCGAAGGCGGCGTTGTTCTCCACGCGCGAGGAGACGAAGCTCAGGTCCGATCGGCTCAGGGCGTCGAAGAGGCCGAGGGCGTGCTGGCCGGGGATGCCGAACACCGTGCGCGCGCCGAGAGCGGCGAGGGTCTCGACGACGAGGTCGCCGCCGTTGCGACGCGGCCTCGATCCGGTGGTGGTTCCGAGGGTCTCAGTCGCCATAGCTGGTGCCCGACTCCCCGTACGCCGGGCCGCCCGGGGCCGCACCGGCACCGAGGGCCATCACGCTGATCAGGTCGTAGACGACGTGCGCGGCGGCGACACCGGTCAGCTCCGCGTGGTCGTAGGGCGGGCTGACCTCGACGACGTCGGCGCCGACGAGGTTCATGCCCCGCAGGCCGCGGATGATCTCGAGCAGTTCGCGGCTGGTCATGCCGCCGGCCTCGGGGGTGCCGGTGCCGGGCGCGTGCGCCGGGTCGAGGACGTCGATGTCGACGGAGACGTACAGCGGGCGGTCGCCGACCCGCTCGCGCAGCAGGGCGACGACGGCGTCGACGCCGAGCCGGAACACGTCGGCGCTCGTGACAATGCCGAAGCCGAAGCGCGCGTCGTCGTCGAGGTCCGCCGTCCCGTACAGCGGGCCGCGGGTGCCCACGTGGCAGAGCGCATCGGTGTCGATGATGCCCTCCTCGAACGCGCGCCGGAACGGGGTGCCGTGCGTGTAGGCCGCCCCGAAGTAGGTGTCCCACGTGTCCAGGTGCGCGTCGAAGTGCAGCAGGGCCACGGGACCGTGGCGGCGCGCGTTGGCCCGCAGCAGCGGCAGGGCGACGGTGTGGTCCCCGCCGATCGTGACGACGCGGGCGCCGTCCTCCATCAGCGCGGTGACGCCCTCGTCCACCGTCTGCAGGGCGGCCTCGATGTCGAACGGGTTGACCGCGAGGTCACCGGCGTCGGCCACCTGCGTCGCGGCGAACGGCGAGACGTTCTGCGCCGGGTTGAAGGGCCGCAGCAGCCGGGAGGACTCCCGCACGTGGTTCGCGCCGAAGCGGGCCCCGGGCCGGTAGGAGACGCCCGTGTCGAAGGGGATGCCGGTGACGACGATGTCGGCGCTTCCCGTCCCGCCGGGCAGCTCGTCCAGGCGCGGCAACCGCGCGAACGTGGCGGGCCCGGCGTACCGGGGCACGAGGGCCGCGTTCACCGGCCCGACGTTGCCGTTCTCGATCACGCGTTCCGGGTTCATGGCATGCCTCCTGGACGTCCGTCGCCTCCGCCGCGGCCGGGTGAATCACCCGCAGCAGTGGACGAAGAGTTGTGTGCTGGGTAACAATCGTTGCACCAAGAGCGAATTTACACGAGCGACACGACGCGGAAACCCCCGCAGTGTCATCGTGGGGTCACCTCGATCGTGGTCGCATCCTCGCACCCTCCGACCCCCTCGACCCCCGCACGATCCCTCGGGCCGTCGTCCGGCCCCCGTCCTCCGGAGCCTTCATGAACATCGCCATCGTCGTCCTCTACCTGATCGCCATGCTGGCGTTCGGGTTCTGGGGCCGCCGCCGCACCCGCACCAGCTCGGACTTCCTCGTCGCCGGCCGGCGCCTGGGCCCCTTCCTCTACACCGGCACCATGGCCGCCGTCGTCCTCGGCGGCGCCTCGACCGTCGGCGGCGTGGGCCTGGGCTACAAGTACGGCATCTCGGGCATGTGGCTCGTCGTCGCCATCGGCACCGGCGTCATCCTGCTCAGCCTGCTGTTCGCCCCCGCGATCCAGCGGCTGCGCGTCTACACCGTCTCCCAGATGCTCGAGCTGCGCTACGGCTCCCGCGTCGCCACGCAGACGTCCTCGATCGTCATGCTCGCCTACACCGTGATGCTCTGCGCCACGTCCACGAGCGCCTACGCCACGATCTTCGTCGTGCTGTTCGGCTGGGACCGCTGGCTCGCGATCGCCGTCGGCGGCGTCGTCGTGCTGATCTACTCGACGATCGGCGGCATGTGGTCGATCACCCTGGCCGACCAGGTGCAGTTCGTCATCAAGACCATCGGCGTCTTCTTCCTCATGCTGCCGTTCGCTCTCAACGCCGCGGGCGGGTTCAGTGGGATGTCGGCCCGCCTCGAGGCGTCCTTCTTCTCCTGGGACGGCGCGGGCGTGCAATGGATCATCACCCAGTTCGTCGTCTACACGTTCGGCCTGCTCATCGGCCAGGACATCTGGCAGCGCGTCTTCACCGCCCGCACCCCGGTCGTCGCCCGCTGGGGCGGCACGACCGCCGGCATCTACTGCGTGCTCTACGGCGTCGCCGGCGCTCTGATCGGCATGGCCGCCAAGGTCGCGCTCGGGCCGATCAAGGTCCGTGACGACGTGTACGCCGAGGTCGCGCAGAACATCCTGCCCATCGGCATCGGCGGCATCGTGCTCGCCGCGGCCGTCGCCGCGATGATGTCCACCGCGTCCGGCGCCCTCATCGCCGCCGCGACGGTGGCCCGAACCGACGTCGTCCCGTTCGTGGCCAGCTGGTTCGGCAAGCGCGTCGAGGTGGACGCGACGGCGGACCCGGAGCACGACGTGCGCGGCAACCGGATGTGGATACTCGTGATCGGGGTGGTCGTCATCACGATCTCGTGCCTGCTGTCGCTCGGTGAGAGCACGACGGGCGTCGTGGTCGCCCTGCTGACCATCGCCTACGACATCCTCGTCGGCGGCCTGCTCGTCGCGATCCTCGGCGGCCTCGTGTTCCGCCGCGGCACCGGCACGGGTGCGGCCGTCTCGATGGTCGTCGGCACCGTGGTCACGCTCGGCACCATGACGATCCTCGAGATCAACGCCGCGGTGCCGCTGGACGGCGTCTACGCGAACGAGCCGATCTACTACGGCCTGATCGCCTCGGCGGTCAGCTACGTCGTGGTGTCCCTGCTCAGCCGGGCGACGGCGGCACCGGTGCTCGCGGCATGGGACGAGCGCCGCGCGGGCCGCGGCTTCTTCGACGCCGCGGCGGATCCGCGCACCGCGACGCTGCGGACGACGGCGCCGGCCGGGTCGGACACCGTCGCCGGCTCCTCCTCGGTCGACGCCGCGGACCGGCCGACGCACTGACGTCCGGCACCCGCACGATCACGACCCCTCACGATCAGGACCCCGCCGGGTCCGCGGCCGTTCTCCGGCCACGGACCCGGCGGGGTCCGTCGTTGCGAAAGGTCTCCCGCCGTCAGGAGGCGGCGGCTCAGGTGGCGGCGGCTCAGGTGGCGGCAGGGACCAGGGTGAAGGTGACGACGGCCTCGGCCGGGTCCGGGTTGTACCAGCTGTGCGGTTCCCGGCCCGGGAAGGAATAGGTGTCGCCCTCGTCGAGCTCCACCTGCCGGTCCGTCAGCACGAGCACGAGCCGCCCGCGGACGACGTGGATGACGTCGAGGTCGCAGTCCACCGCGTAGAGCTCCGCCTCGCCGCGGCCGTGCCCGACGATGGTCGCGTGCAGGATCTGCACCCTCCGTTCGGCGCGGTCGGTCAGCAGCCGCTCGGCGATGCCCTCACCGCCCAGCGAGATGCGCGGCGCGTCGGCGAGCCGCACGTGATGGGTCCGCGGCGTCGTGAAGAGGTCGCCGACGGGGATGGAGAGCACCTGGCAGACGGTGACCAGGGAGCTGACGCTGGGCGAGGTCAGGTCGCGCTCGACCCGGCTGAGGAACCCCTTCGTCAGGCCCGTCGCCGCGGCGACCTCCTCGATGGTGAGTCGCTGCCGCTGCCGCACCGCCCGCAACCGTGCCCCGATCAGCACGGGTGCGCTGCTCGGCGCCACCGGCAGTTTCTTCATCTCATCGATCCCTTCGACGCACCCGTCGGCGTGACGGATCCCGGCTCGTCCCGGGAATGGCCTCAAGGTACACGCCGGGCGCGGAAGCACCCAGCTGCCCCACCGGCCATGACGTCGCCCACAGACCCGACCGCCGCCGCCGGAGCCCGCGTAGAATTCTGCGGTGCCGAACCGAGCCTCCCACCCGTCCGACCACGTCTCCCGCAGCGACCGTCTCCCCACCGCCGGGGCGACCGCGCAGGACGTGCGGCGGTGGCGCCGCTACCTCGCCGAGGAGCGTGCCGAGGGGGCGCTCTACCGCGACCTCGCGGCGCGCCGGCAGGGTGAGGAGCGGGACATCCTCCTCGGCCTGTCCACCGCCGAACAACGGCACGCCGACCACTGGGCCGGATTGCTGGGCGACCGGGCAGGACGCACGGTGCGGCCCTCGCTGCGGTCCCGGCTGCTCGGCTTCCTGGCCCGCCACCTCGGGTTGGTCTTCGTCCTCGCCCTCGTCCAGAACGCCGAGGCCCGCTCCCCCTACGAGTCGGACAAGCACGCGACGGACACGATGGCCGCGGACGAGAAGGTGCACGGCGAGGTGGTCCGGGCGCTCGCGACCCGCGGCCGCGCCAAGCTCTCCGGCTCGTTCCGGGCCGCCGTCTTCGGGATGAACGACGGGCTCGTCTCCAACCTCGCCCTCATCATGGGCATCGGGGCCACCGGCGTCGAGAACGGCGTCGTGCTCGCCACCGGTGTCGCGGGCCTGCTCGCCGGCGCGCTGTCCATGGCCGCGGGCGAGTACGTCTCCGTCAAGTCCCAGCGCGAACTGCTCCTGGCCTCCCGGCCCACCCAGGTCACCCTCGAGGCCGCCCCCTACCTCGACATCGACGCCAACGAGCTCGAGCTCGTCTACCGGGCGCGCGGGATGAGCGCCGAGGACGCCCAGCACCGGGCGGCCGAGCGGCTCGGGGCCCACGCCTGCGACTGCGACCCGTCGCGGTCCGCCCATCCGGCCCACCTGCCGACCGAGGACCTGCAGGCCCTGGGCTCGGCCTGGTCGGCGGCCACGTCGTCGTTCTTCCTCTTCGCCACGGGCGCCCTCATCCCGATCCTGCCCTACCTGATCGGCCTGACCGGCCTCGCCGCCCTCGTCAGCGCGGCCGTCCTCGTCGGCCTCGCCCTGCTGGTCACCGGCAGCATCACGGGCCTGCTCTCGGGCGCCTCCCCGCTGCTGCGCGGCCTGCGCCAGCTGGCCATCGGCTACGGGGCGGCCCTGGTCACGTACGTGCTCGGCCTGCTCTTCGGCGCCGCCGGCATCTGACGCCTCGTTCGCTCGGGGGATCGTGCTGTGGATCGCCGAGTGGACGGACGATGTGCCGTCACCGGCCCCGCGAACGCATCTACCGCCCACTCGACGTGACCGTGACGCCGAGTGGACGGACGATGTTCCGTCACCGGCCCCGCGAACGCATCTACCGCCCACTCGACGCGACCGTGACGCCGAGTGGACGGACGACGTGCCGTCACCGGCCCCGCAAGCGCATCTGCCGTCCACTCGACGCAGTGCGCATCCGTGCGAACACATCGGCGTTCCGCGGGGCCGACAGACATATCAGCGTACGGTGGACTTCTGTACCACTGTCACCACCTGTCTGCACCACTCACTGCGTCCACGGAGGTCCGGATGTCCCCCTCACCGGCCGGCTCCATGGCCGAGCACGCGTACCACGAGCTGCGCGCCCGCATCATCGACCTGCGCCTGCCGCCCGGCACCGCGCTGGACGAGGACCGGCTGCGCGGTGAGCTGGGCGTCGGCCGCACCCCCATGCGGGAGGCGGTCAAACGGCTCGAGGCCGAACGGATGGTCCAGGTCTACCCGCGGCGCGGGACCATCGTCTCCGAGGTGTCCCTGCTGGACCTGCGCGCCATCTCGGACGCCCGCCGCGTCATGGAGGCCTTCGCCGCTCGCACCGCCGCGGACCGGCTGGGCGAGGCGGACCGCGCCCGGATCGTCGACCTGCTGGACCGCGTCTCGGCGGCCGCGGACGTGCCGACCGCGCAGGCGCTCGCGTTCGACCGGGAGGTGCACCAGGTGATCTGGGCCGTGATGCGCAATTCCTACCTCGAGGACACGCTCAGCCACTACTTCGACGTCGCGCTGCGGCTGTGGAACTACGTGCTGGACCGCATCCCGTCCATGACGGCGAACGTGTCCGAGCACGCGGACCTGCTGCGGGCCATCCTCGACGCCGACGCCGAGGCGGCCGGCCGCCTCGCCGAACAGCACGTCACCCACTTCGAGACCGTGGTCCGCACGTCGCTCTGAGCGGCCCCGCGCGGAGGGCGAGGCCGCTCAGCCGCGCATCCGCTCCCCCGCCGGGTCCACGAGCGGCTCGGCCGTGACGGTCGCGGCGACGGGTCGGCCGAAGTACTCGATGGTCACCGCATCCCCCTCGGCGAGCCCGGCCGGCAGCCACGCGTAGGCGACGGGGCGGCCGACCGTGTACCCGAAGGCGGCACTCGTGACGTACCCCGCCGGTGCGCCGTCCACGAGCACGGGCTCCTTGCCCATCGGCACGCTCGTCCCGTCGTCGACGGTCAGGCAGGTCAGCCGGTTCGGGTCGGACCGCTGCGCGGCGGCCGCACGCCCGACGTAGTCGACCGGCGTCGTGGGGCTGAGCGCGAAGGCCAGACCGGCCGCCTCCGGCCCGTGCTCGGTCGTCATGTCGGTGCCCCATGAGCGGAAGCCCTTCTCCAGGCGCAGGGCGTTGAACGCGGCCCTCCCCGCGGCCACGACGCCGTGCGGACGGCCGGCGGCCCAGAGCGCGTCCCACAGGGCCAGTCCGTCCTCGGTGGCGGCGTAGAGCTCCCAGCCGAGTTCCCCGACGTAGGAGAGACGGAGCGCGCGGACCCGGATGCCGGCGATCTCGATGGTCGCCCCCCGGAAGTAGCGCAGGCCCTCGTCGGTCAGGTCCGCGTCCGTCAGAGTCGCGAGCGCCTCCCGGGCGTTCGGCCCCCAGAACCCGACGCAGCACGTCGTGTCGGTGATGTCGGTGACGGTGACGGGCGCGCCGCCCGCGGCGAGCGCGTCGTCGGCGGCCTTGACCAGCAGGTCCACGTCGATGCCGCCGTTGGCGCCGACCTGGAACAGCTCGTCCTCGATCCGGGCGACGGTGAGGTCGGAACGGATGCCGCCGGTGCCGTCGAGCGCGAGGCAGTACGTGACCGCGCCGACCGACTTGTCGACCTTGCCGCTGGTCAGGTGCTGCAGCAGCGGCAGCGCCCCGGGTCCGGCGACTTCGACCCGCTTCAGCGGCGTCATGTCGTACATCGCGAGCGCCGTGCGGGTCGCGTACGCCTCGGCCGCGGCGATCGGCGAGTGGAAGCGCGCCGACCACGGGTCGCGTGCGCGGGGCGTCCAGTCCTCCGGCAGGGCGTCGACGAGCGGGGCATTCGCCTCGTACCAGTGCGGCCGCTCCCAGCCGCCGGACTCGAGGAAGACGGCCCCGAGCTCCACCTGCCGCGAGTGGAACGGGGAGAGCCGCAGGTCGCGCGGGGAGAGGCGCGGCTGGAGCGGGTGGATGATGTCGTACACCTCGACGAAGTTCTGCGACGCGGTCTCGAGCACGTACGCCTCGTCCAGCTGCACCGCCTCGAACCGGGCGAGGTCGAGCTCGTGCAGGTCCACCTCGGGGTGCTCGTCGACGAGCAGCTGGGCGACGGACCGGGCGACGCCCGCCGAGTGGGTCACCCACACCGCCTCCGCCATCCAGAAGCCGCGCGCCTGCGGGGACTCCCCCACCAGCGAGCCGCCGTCGGGCGTGAACGAGAAGATGCCGTTGAACCCGTCGGCGATACCGGCGGCGCCGAGGGCGGGCAGCAGCTCGACGCTCTCCTTCCACGAGGGTTCGAAGTCCTCCGCCGTGAAGTCCAGCCGCGAGGGCATGGCCCCCGGGGTGACGGCGCCGGGGTCGGTGCGCGGGATGTCCTGCGCCGCGACCGGCATCGGCCGGTGCGCGTAGCTGCCGATGCCCACCGCGTCGCGCAGCTGCCGGTAGTAGAGGTCCCGGTCCTGGTGCCGCAGCATGGGCAGCACCGCGTCGACGCTGTTGTGTCCGGCGCCGCGCGGCACGTCCGCCAGCTCCGGCAGCGCCGTCGTCGTGACGTACTGGTGGGCCATCGGCACGAGCGGGACCGTCTGGCCCACGAGGTCCCCGACCTGCGGGCCCCAGAACCCGGCGCAGGAGACGACGACGTCCGCGTCGAGGGTGTCCTCTCCTCCCCCGGCCGCAGGGGCCACCCGCACCCCGCGGACCCGCCCGTCGCGCACGTCCACGCCGGTCACGCGGGTGCTGCCGACGAACCGGACGCCGCGCGAGCCGGCCCGGGCGATCAGCGCGTCGACCGCGCGGACGGCCGAGGCGAGCCCGTCGGACGGGATGTACAGAGCGCCGAGGACCCGGTCCGCGTCCAGCAGCGGGAAGCGGCGGCCGGCCTCGGCGGGGTCCACCAGGGTCGCGTCGACGCCCCACGAGCGGCCCCACCCGTGCTTGCGGTGCAGCTCGGCGAGCCGTTCGGGCGTCGTGGCCACCTCGAGTCCGCCGACCGCGGCGAAGGCATCCAGCTCCGTCAGCTTCGCGACGGTGTAGGTGGCGAGCTTCGTCATGGTCCGGGAGGTGTTGATCTGGAAGACGAGCCCCGGCGCGTGCGAGGTGGACCCGCCCGTCAGCGGCAGCGGCCCCTGGTCCAGGACGGTCACGTCGGTCCAGCCGCGGGCGGCGAGCTCGTCGGCGAGGTTGGCTCCGACGATGCCCGCGCCGATGATGACGACCCGTTTACCCCGGGACCGGGCGACCCCTCCGGCGGAGGAAGCAGCTGAGGACGCGGCGGACGTGGACGTGGTGGTGTCGGGACTGGTCGGGTGCTGCGAGGTCATGGGACTCCGATCGGGTCGGCCGGACGAGGCGGGCGCCGGTGGCGCGTCAGGTGGTCTCGACGTCGGCAAGGCGCTCGAGCACCCAGTCGTGGAAGAGCCCGATGTGGTGCTCGCTCGGTACCAGCACCCCGCCCTCGGCGTAGATGCGTGAGCCCATCGCGGGCTGGCAGCGCTCGCAGGCGTCGAAGTCCTGCTGGTTGACCCGGTGGAACAGCTCGACGGAGGCGGCCAGGTCCCGGCCGGACTCGACGACCGAGGGCAGGTACAGCCAGTCGCACTCGATCACGGTGTGGTCGACGGCGAGCGGGAACATCCGGTGGATGATGACGTGGTCCGGGACGAGGTTGACGAACACCGTGGGCTTGATGGTCACCGCGTAGTAGCGCCGGTCGTGGTCGTCGTCGACGCCGGGCAGCTTGTCGACGCCGGCGGATCCGTCGATCGTGAACCCCTGCACGTCCCCGCCGAACTCGGCGCCGTGGCCCACGAAGTACTGGGCGGCCAGCCCGTCGGCGAACTCGGGCAGCACCTCGGTCAGCTCGGGGTGGATGGTGGCGCAGTGGTAGCACTCCATGAAGTTCTCGATGATGAGCTTCCAGTTGGCCTTGACGTCGTAGACGATGCGCCGGCCGAGGCTCAGGTGCTCGATGTCGTACCCGTCGATGGCGTGCGCGTCGCCGAGTCGCTCCTCGATGGCGCCGACGACGTCCTCCTCGAACGACGGCGGCTCCGGCGCCAGGCACACCCACACGTAGCCGAGGTACTCGCGGACGGCGACGTCGACGAGCCCGTAGGCCTTCCGGTCGATGTCCGGCATCTTCGTCAGGTTGGGGGCGGCGATCAGCTTGCCGTCCAGGTCGTAGGTCCACGCGTGGTAGGGGCACTGGAACGCACGGTTCGCCTGTCCGGCGTCCTCCATGCACAGCTTGACGCCGCGGTGCCGGCAGATGTTGTAGTACGCCCGCAGCTCCATCTTCCGGTTGCGGGTGATGACGACGGACTCGCGGCCGACCTGCGCGGTACGCCACGCGCCGGGCTTGTCGAGGTCGTCCGCGCGGACGGCGCAGAACCACATCTGTTCGAAGATGCGGTCCTGTTCGGCGGCGAACACGGCCGGGTCCACGTAGGTGTGGCCGGGCAGGGTGGGAATGAGGCTCTCGGAGATCCGGGCCAGGGGGTTCATGGGTGCTCCGCTCGGGACGGGTGACGAAGGATAGAGATGGGCTCGTGTGCGGGTTCGGGAGAGAACCGGACGCCGCCGGCGCGGAAGGCCGGCCCGGAGGGCCGACAGGCGGGTCAGGACGCGAGCGCGGTTCCGGTGCCGTCGACCGTGCTGCCGACACTGCCGTCGGCCGCGCTGCCCGCGGTGCCGAGCGCCCGGCGGGCCCGGGTGAAGAGGCGCGGCGCGTTGACGCCGAGCACCGCGACGGGCCGGCCGGCCCGGTAGTAGCGGGCCAGGAAGGAGCGGTCGGCGAGGCTGCCCTCCTCGATCCGCATCTCGTCGTGCCCGGTGACGACCCCGGCGACCTGCAGCCGCAGGTCGTACTGATCGGACCAGAAGTAGGGGGCGCGGCACGGCCGCCCCGGCTCCTGCAGCAGCACGCCGGCGACCACGCCGGCCCGCTCGACGGCCCCGGTCCAGTGCTCGAGCCGGTGGTGGGCGCCGCGGGACGCGTCCCACCAGGCGGCGCAGTCACCGACCGCCACGACGCCGTCGACGACATCCTCCGTCTCGCCCTCGGCCCCGTCATCCACCGCGCGCAGCGCGCGGCCGGCCTCGTCGCACAGCACACCGCCGTCCGCGGCGAGCCGCAGGCCCGACCCCCCGAGCCAGCCGGTGGCGGCCCGGGATCCGATCCCGACGACGACCACGTCAGCCGACACCACGGTGCCGTCGCCCAACCGCAGCGCGGTGACCCTGGTACCAGTAATTTCTGTGCCGGTGCCGGCGGTGTCTGTATCTATGGCGGTGTCTGTATCGATGGCGACGTCGACGATGCGAGCCGGGGCGATCACCCGCACCCCGTGCGCGCGGTGCTCGCCCGCGAGGAAGTCGCCGATCGGCTCGCCGAGGGCGCGCCGCAGCGGCACTGCGTCCTGGCTCAGCAGGGTGACGTCGGCGCCCAGCGCCGCGGCACTCGCGGCGATCTCGGTGCCGATGAAGCCGGCTCCGACGATCACGAGGCGCCGGCCCGGGCCCAGGTCCGCGCGGAGCCGTTCGGCGTCGGCCATCGTGCGCAGCGTGTGCACGTTGAGCCCGACGGGCAGGAGCGGGTGGTCGACGGCGTCCGCCCCGGTGGCCAGCACGACGCCGTCGGCGGCCACCGTCGTCCCGTCCGCGAGGCTCACCCGGCGGGCCGCGGCGTCGAGCCCGACCGCGGGGGCGCCGAGAAGCCACCGTGCGCCGAGGTCCTCGTCCGTCTCGAGCGCCAGGTCGGCCGTCGAGCAGCTGCCGCGCAGGTAGTCCTTGCTCAGGGGCGGCCGGTCGTACGGGCGGTGGTCCTCCGCGCCCACGACGGTGACCTCACCGCAGAACCCGGCGGCCCGCAGTGCTCGGGCGGTGCTCAGCCCCGCCAGGGATGCTCCCACGATGATGATCGACTGCAAACGCTCCACCTCACGCGCCGCTGGTACCGGCCGACGGGCCGGGGAATCACGGCGACCGGGACGTTGCCGGAGCGCCGTCCGGGCCACCGATGCGGTCCAGCGTGCCGGTCCCGAGGAAGCCGTGTCAAGCATCCGCGGCAGGTGAAATTGATGTTTCGGCAGTCTTGTATATCTGTCACATACTTCTTACACGGAAAGGGTTGACGCGCGTCGGACGTGGCATCGATGCTGGTCTGATCACCGGGGTCCTGCCGGCTCCGGGGAAGGGAGTCACCGTGCACCGGGCCTGCTCACTGGACGAGCTTTCTCCGGGAGAATCACTGCGGCTGGAGACCACTCCACCGATCGCGGTGTTCCGGACCGACGACGGCGAGGTGTTCGCCGTCGACGACACCTGCACCCACCAGGACGCGTCCCTCGCGGACGGCTGGCTCGAGGGGTGCGAGGTCGAGTGCCCGCTCCACGCGTCGCGCTTCGATCTGCGGACCGGCCAGGTCGACGCGCCCCCGGCGAAGCGCCCCGTGCGGGTGCACCGGGTGGAGGTCGTCGACGGGGACGTGATGGTCGAGGAGTCCGCCGATGCGCCCAACCTGCCACCGGGAGTGAGTCTGTAGGGTGCCCGCGCGGCGCCGGGCGTCGCGAACCGCATGCACGGGGTGCAGCAGCGCGCTCCGGAGAGGGAGCTTCGATGAGCATCGATCACGACGAGACCGCCTCCCCGTTGAGCGAGCCCCCGCCGGAGGACGTCCCCCCGGTGCTGCTCGACGGCTCCGACACGGTCGCCGAGCAGGAGTCCGACCTCCTCGACACGCTCCGGCAGACCAGGCGCGAGGCGCGGCGCGGCTTCGCGGACGGTGAGGAGGTGGGCCGGCTCGACCCGTGGATCATCGGCATCGTCGGCGCCGTCGTGCTCGGGCTGGTGATCTGGGGCTTCCTCAGTCCGGGCACCCTGTCCACCGTCGCCAAGGGCGCCCTGACCTGGGTGCTCGACTCGGCCGGCTGGCTCTACGTGCTGGTGGCCTCCCTCTTCGTCGTCTTCGTCCTGTGGCTCGCACTCGGCCGGTACGGCCGGATTCCCCTGGGCCGGGACGGGGAGGCGCCGGAGTTCCGCACCGGCTCCTGGATCTCGATGATGTTCGCGTGCGGCATGGGCATCGGGCTCATGTTCTTCGGCGTCGCCGAGCCGCTCACCCACTTCGTGACGCCGCCGCCGGGAACGGTCGACGGGCGCACGCCCGCCGCGGTCCAGACGGCGATGGCCACGTCCCTGTTCCACTGGACCCTGCACCCGTGGGCGATCTACGCCGTCGTCGGCATCGCGATCGCCTACAGCACGTTCCGGCTCGGCCGGAAGAACCTGCTCTCGGAGGCGTTCGTCCCGCTGTTCGGGCGCCGCGGCGTCGACGGCTGGGGCGGCAAGGTGATCAACATGCTCGCGATCTTCGCGACGCTGTTCGGCTCGGCCGCCTCCCTGGGCCTCGGCGCCCTGCAGATCGGCGCCGGGCTGCAGTTCAACGGCGTGATCGGCGAGAGCGCCACCCCGGTGCTCGTGCTCATCATCGCCCTGCTGACCGCCGCCTTCGTCGCCTCGGCGGTCTCCGGCATCGAACGCGGCATCCAGTGGCTCGCCAACACGAACTCGGTGCTGGCCGTCGTGCTCGCGGTGTTCATCTTCGTGGTGGGCCCGTCGCTGTTCATCCTCAACCTCATCCCCGCGGCGGTCGGCGACTACTTCCGGGACCTGGCCGAGATGGCGTCACGGACCTCCGCGACCGGCGGGGACGGGATGGCCGCATGGCTCTCGGGCTGGACCATCTTCTACTGGGCGTGGTGGATCTCCTGGACGCCCTTCGTCGGCCTGTTCATCGCCCGGATCAGCCGCGGGCGCACCATCCGGCAGTTCGTCACCGGGGTGCTGCTCGTGCCCTCGGTCATCTCGGTCATCTGGTTCGCCATCTTCGGCGGCACGGCGATCTTCCAGCTCCAGCAGAACCCGGACGGCGGCCTGGCCGACGCGATCAGCGACTCGAGCTCGACGATCTACGTGATGTTCCAGAACCTGGCGCTGGAGCCGTGGCTGCTCGGCGCCCTCGTGATCCTCGCGATGATCCTGACGGCGATCTTCTTCGTCACCGGAGCGGACTCGGCGTCGATCGTCATGGGCTCGCTCTCCTCGAACGGCACGATGGAGCCCCGCAAGCCGCTCGTCGTGTTCTGGGGCGTGCTCATGGGCGCCGTCGCGGCGGTGATGCTCCTGGCCGGTGGGGACAAGCCCGACGAGGCCCTCACGGGGCTGCAGAACATGACGATCGTGTCCTCGCTGCCGTTCGTCATCGTGATGGTCCTGTTGTGCGTGGCGCTGGTGAAGGACCTGCAGCGGGACCCCATCTGGTTGCGGCGGCAGCTCTCCGAGTCGATCATGCGGCGGACCATCCGCGACGGGGTCGAGGAGCACGGGCACCAGAAGTTCGATCTGGTCACCCGCCGGTCCGACGCCCCGGAGACCGGCGCCATCCCGGCCGTCGACGCGACGGCGGGCGGCGAGCCGATCTACGCGGGCAGCAGCCGGCGGCTCCGATTCCCGTGGCAGCGGGAATGATCCCGCTGCCGGCATGAGAGCGACGAAGGGCGGCCACCGCGCGGTGACCGCCCTTCGTGCTGTCGTGCTGTCGTGTCTCAGACCCGGGCGTGCCGGAAGCCGGCCCCGTGGTGGTCGGCCGGCAGCGCCGGACCCGCACCGGAGAGCGTCTCACGCAGCGTCGCTCCGGCCCGGGCCGGCTCGAGCATGCCGCGGCGGAACAGCTCGGGGCTGACGCGGCGGACGAAGGACTCGGTGTCCGCGGGCCGCACCGCCGAGATGACGTTGAAGCCGTCGACGTCCGCCTCCGCGACCCAGCGCTCGAGCTCGTCCGCCACGGTCGCGCCGGAGCCGGTGATGACCGGGCCGCGGCCGCCGATGCCGACGAACTCGGCGAGCCGGCGCGGGGTCCACCGCGCGTCGGCGTCCAGCTTCGTGAACGCGGCGAGCGCGGACTGGTTGGCGTCCGTGACGGCGTGTTCGAGCGGCGCGTCTGGGTCGGCCGTGGACAGGTCCACTCCGGTCCACCCGGCGAACAGCGCGAGCGCGGCGTCGACGTCCACGTACGGCCGGTAGCTCTCCAGCCGCTCCCGGGCGGCCTCGTCGGTCCGGTCCGCGATCACCGTGACGCCGGTGAGGATCTTGACGCTGCGGGGGTCGCGGCCCTCGGCGGCGACCTGCTCCCGGATGGTCCGCACCCAGCCGGCCACGACCTGCGGGGTGTGCCCGATGAGGAAGATGGCCTCGGCGTGCCGGGCCGCGAACTGCTGCCCGCGGGAGGAGGCGCCGGCCTGGAACAGGTACGGAGTGCGCTGCGGCGAGGGCTCCACCAGCGCCGGGCCCGGCACGGAGAAGGCCTCGCCCTCGTGCCCCGCGCCGCGCACGCCCGCGGGATCCGTGTAGACGCCGGACTCCCGGTCGCGGCGGACTGCGCCGTCGTCGAAGGTCCCCTCCCAGAGTCTGTAGAGCACGTCGAGGTACTCCTCGGCCCGCTCGTACCGGGCGTCGTGACCGAGCTGCTGCGTGAGCCCCAGGTTCCGGGCCGCCGAGTCCTGGTAGGAGGTGACGATGTTCCACGCGAGACGGCCGCGGGTCACGTGGTCCAGGGTGCTCAGGCGCCGGGCCAGCAGATAGGGGTGTTCGTAGCCGGTCGACGCGGTGACGCCGAAACCGAGCCGCGTCGTGGCCTGCGCGAGCGCGGGCACCAGCACGGTCGGGTCCAGCAGCGGGTACTGCACGCCCCCGCGGACGGCCTCGTCGGCGCTGCCGCGGTAGACGTCGTACTGGCCGAGCACGTCGGCGAAGAACAGGTTGTGGAAGCCGCCCTGCTCGAGGGTCTGGGCCAGCTGCACCCAGTAGCCGATGTCGGTGTACTCGCTGCTGCGGTCCTCGGGGTGGCGCCACAGTCCCGGGCTCTGGTGCACCGGGGTGGGCATGTCGAAGGCGCTCAGCAGCAGGGGCCGCGTCTCGTTCGCTCGGTTCTCGTTCGGTCGGTTCTCGTTCGGTCGGGTCGAGCTGTCAGGCACGGGTGAATCCCTTCGTCTGTGAGGCCGCCGCCGCGCCGACACCGGCGGGAACCGGGTCGGAGCCGGTGACGGCGGCATCGGTCGGGGCGTCGGCGTCGAGCTCCAGCCCGGCGCGACGGGCGTCGCCCACCGGGTCGGCGGCGGCCGCCGCGGAGATCACGCTGGCGACGGCGAGCACGCTGATGTACGCGCAGATCAGCCACGGTGCGTTGCCGCCGAGGGCGAGCAGGCCGGCGGCGATGAACGGCGTGAGGCCGCCGGAGAGGATAGTGCCGATCTGGTAGCCGAGACTGACGCCGCTGTAGCGCACGTGCACCGGGAACTGCTCGGCGAACCACGCGGCCTGCGGGCCGTAGATGGCGTCGTGGATGCCGTTCATGGCCAGGATGTAGACCAGCGGCAGGAGGGCGAGCGGCCCGCTGTCGAGGAACACGAAGTACGGCCACACCAGCACCCCGCCCAGGGCGGCCGAGATGAGGCTGATGCGCCGTCGTCCCCAGCGATCGGACAGGCCGCCCCAGAACGGCCCCGAGATCAGGCCGAGCGCGGAGCAGATCAGCACCGCGGCCAGCACGCTGCCTGCGTCGCCGCGCTTCGCGGTCACGTAGGTGAGGGTGTAGACGGTCAGGATCGAGTAGATGGCCGGCTGGACGAGGCGCTGCCCGATCGCGACGAGCACGCCGCGCCAGTGGTGGCGCAGCACCTCGCGGACCGGGGCGGCCGCGGTAGTCCCGGCCTCCCGCACCTCGGTGAACTCGCGGGCGTCCTTGACGCCGAGCCGGATCCACAGGCCGACGGCGACGAGCAGGGCGCTGGCCAGGAACGGCAGCCGCCATCCCCAAGCGAGGAACGCCTGCTCCCCCAGCGCGGCGCGGCTGCCGGCGAACGCGGACGTCGCCAGCAGCATCCCCGCGGCCGAGCCGATCTGGGTGAAGCTGCCGAAGAAGCCCCGGTGCTGGGCGGGGGCGTGCTCGACGGAGAGCAGCGCGGACCCTCCCCATTCGGCGCCGGCCGACAGGCCCTGCGCCAGGCGCAGCACGATGACGGCGACGACGGTGAACCAGCCGCCGACCGCGAAGGTGGGCAGCAGCCCGATGCCGGTGGTCGCGACGCCCATCGTGAGCAGCGAGATGACGAGCAGCGACTTGCGGCCGATCCGGTCGCCGAGGTGCCCGGCGATGATGCCGCCGATCGGCCGGAAGAAGAAGGCGATCGCGAAGGTCGCAAAGGAGGCGAGGATCCCGCCCAGTGCCGAGCCGTGCGGGAAGAACTGGGTGGAGAAGATCAGGGCCGCGGCCGTGCCGTAGAGATAGAAGTCGTACCACTCGATGGTGGTGCCGACGAAGGCCGATCCGAGGATGCGCTTGCGGGTGAGCGCGCTCCTGCTGGCGTCGAGCATGGGTTCCCCCTTGGGAATCCGGGCGTGCCCTTCAGGCCGCCATCCTTGCCCACGGCGTTGGCACGCGGGCCGAATCGTCACCTGGGGCACCCCACGACAGCGGCGAGGGTTGCCGTCCAGCCGGCCAGGGCCGCATGGCTGGAACTCATGATTCTTCGTCGGCCACGCTAACGGCCGACGGCGAGGATGCGCGACCACCCGGCCGTCACGTTTCGTCATCCGCGCGTCCTGACCGACGTGGTAGCGGAGCCGACCGCCGGCCCACCGTACGATCGACGGCGAGAAGATCAGCAGGCTGACAGCGCCCACGCGCGACAGTGGGACGCCCACCGCAAGGGAGAAGCATGGAACTGACGGGCAACACCGTCCTCGTCACCGGCGGCGGCACCGGCATCGGCCGGACCCTGGCCGAGGAGCTGTGGCGACGCGGCAACACCGTCATCATCGCGGGCCGCCGGGCGGCCGTGCTGGACGAGGTCACGGCGGCGAACCCCGGCATGGAGAGCGTCGAGCTGGATGTCGCCGACCCGGCGAGCATCACCGCCGTCGCCACCGACCTGCTCGCCCGGCACCCGGACCTGAACGTGCTGGTCAACAACGCGGGCATCATGGTCGGCGACGACCCCGCGGCCCCGGTGGACGACGAGGACCTCACCCGCGTCGTGGGGACGAACCTGCTCGGCCCCGTCCGGATGATCTCCGCGTTCATCGACCATCTGAAGGCCACCCCGCACTCGGCGATCCTCAACGTGACGTCGATGCTCGGCTATGCGCCCCTGGCGTCGTCCTCGCTGTACTCGGCGACGAAGGCCGCGATGCACTCGTACACCTTGTCGCTGCGGTACCGGCTGGCCGGCGAGGCGCCCGAGATCATCGAGGTCGCCCCGCCCTACACCCGGACCGCGCTGATGCCGGTCAACCTGACCGATGCGCGGGCGATGCCTCTGGAGGACTTCCTCGCCGAGACGATGGCGGCGCTCGAGGCGGGCGAGGTCGAGGCGTACACACGGATCGGGCGCGAACGGCGCGACGCGTAGCGCACCGACGACATCGCCGCCACCGCCCGGCTCAACGACGCCCTGACGCACGCACCCGCGAACGACCACTGACACCCCTGACGACGACGGCCCGCCCCCGAGTGACCGGGAGCGGGCCGTCGTCGTGCGTGGTGCGTGGTGTGCGGAATCAGTACCCCACGCGGACGCCGGTCGCCGAGGACCAGGTGATTCGTCCGCCCTGGTAGTCCTGCTGGACCTGCCCCGCGGCGTTGACGTACTCGTCGGTCAGCGGGTAGCCGAGCCGCCCGTCCTGCGAGCCCTGCTTCGCCCAGGCGCCGCGGATGGCGCCCTGGACGATGTGCGCGCCGCTCGCGGAGGACCACAGGATCGTCGCGCCCTGGTAGATCTGGTAGACGCCGCCGTTGCGCAACCCGCGGACCTCATCCGTCGTCGGGTAGCCCAGCCGGCCGTTCTGGTAGTTCTGCCGGCCCCACGCGCCGCGGATCGCGCCCTCGGAGATCCGGGCGCCGGTGGCCGAGGACCACACGATGGTCGCCCCCTGGTACGTCTGGTAGACGCCCCCGGCGGCCTGCCCGGAGACCTCGTCGGTCGTCGGGTACCCGAGCCGGCCCTTCTCGAAGCCCTGCCGTCCCCACGCCCCACGGACCGCGCCCTTGGACACCATCGCGCCGGTGGCCGGCGAGTAGACGATCACGCCGCGCTGGTAGGACTGGTAGGCGCCGTCGTCCACGAGACCGCTGACGGGGGCGGCGAGGGCCGTGCCGAGCGCGTTGCGGGTCGCCGCCGCGCTGAGGAGGGAGGCCACCGAGAGGCCCCCGTCGGCGTCGACGGTCACGGTGGCCGACGTCGCGGTGATCGCCTCGATCTTCACGGTCGTGCCGGCGTGGGTCGTGAACGTCTGGCCGGCCTGCCAGGCCTGGTTGGTGGCGTAGTACCCGGAGAACGGGTGCGTGTCGGGCATGAGGATCAGCGAGCTCGACGCCGTCCGGCCGCCGAGCTGGACGATCTTGACGCCCTTGTTGCCGCCGACCGCGGTGTTGACGTCGTACCCGACGGGCAGCCGCAGTTCGAGGTAGTAGACCTCGCCGCTGCGGGGGTCGGTGAACTTGACCGCGCGGTTCGCCGCGGTGCCCTCCCACGCCGTCAGCGTGTAGGTCTTGCGCCCGACGGCGACGCCGGCGTCGAGGATCTCGTCACCGCGGCCGAATCCGCCGTAGTCCCAGAAGCTGGAGCTGATCGTGGGCAGGGAGTTCTGGGCGTATCCCATCAGGTCCGTCGTGTCGCCGTACTCGCGGATGGAGCAGCTGCTGTCGGTGAAGGAGCCGTCCGCTTTGGCGCCGACGTCGGAGGCGCCGCTGCCACACTGGAGCGCGTCGGCGTGCATCAGCCCGAGCGTGTGGCCGAACTCGTGGGCGGTGACGTTGTTCGTGAGGGTGTACGCGCCCGGCTTCGGCAGCAGGACCTCGCCGCCCGTGCCGTTGGTGGTCATGCCGTAGCCGAGCGTGCCGTACTCGAGCTGGGCGCCCGGGACGACGACCACGAGGGCCCGGTAGTCACCGGCGATCCACTTGTTGGCCTTCGTCAGCTCGTCGCTGACGGTGGTGAGGATCGTGTAGGAGCTCTGCGTGGAGGTGGCCGCCGACTTCAGGCCGGTGAGCGTGGAGGCGACCGTGAGGGAGACCCGCCCGTTGGTCATCGTGCTCCAGTAGGCGCTCGCGGCGGCGACCGCGTTCTTCGCCGCGGTGACGTCGGTGGCGCTCAGCGTCGTCGTGCTGTCCGCCAGCTGAACGGGCGCGAGGGTCACCTGGATGACCCCGGCGCGCTGGGCCGTCGTGCCGCCGGCGGCCTGCGCGGCCTGCCTCGCCTCGGCCGTCGTGCTGCCCTTGGGCGCCCGTCCGACGCCGGCGACGGACTCGGGGCTCCCGCCCGTGACGCCACCGATCGGGCCCGCCGGAGGCAGCCCGGGCGCCGGGCTCGTCGTGGCCGAGGCGGGAGCCACGAACACCGTCCCGACCGTGGTGATACTCAGCAGGAACGTCAGGACCAGGGCGGCAGGGCGGTGCAGCAAGCGCATCGGAAACTCTTCCGGTGGGGACAGGGGTCACCCTTCACTGTCGGCACGGCCCCCGGAATGTTAGGCGGTGCTCCTCTTCGCGGGCGCGTTCCTACCGGCGTGCGGCGTGTCGCCGGGCGGCGCGCCGGGTCGTCACCGGATGCCACGGCAGGCCCTGCGAGGACGGCCTGACGACGACGGCCCGCCCCCGGAGGATTCCGGGAACGGGCCGAGCGTGGTGGTGCCGTGTGGTGCGGGGTGGATCAGGCGGAGTAGACCTCGCGCAGCAGCGCGGCGGTCTCGGACGGGGTCTTCCCGACCTTGACGCCGGCTGCCTCGAGGGCCTCCTTCTTCGCCTGCGCGGTGCCCGCGGAGCCGGAGACGATGGCGCCGGCGTGGCCCATCGTCTTGCCTTCGGGAGCGGTGAAGCCGGCAACGTAGCCGACGACCGGCTTGGTGACGTTCGCCTTGATGTACTCGGCGGCCCGCTCCTCGGCGTCGCCGCCGATCTCGCCGATCATCACGATGGCCTTGGTCTCCGGGTCCGCCTCGAACGCGGCGAGGGCGTCGATGTGGGTGGTGCCCACGATCGGGTCGCCGCCGATGCCGATGGCGGTGGAGAAGCCGAGATCCCGCAGCTCGTACATCATCTGGTAGGTCAGGGTGCCGGACTTGGAGACCAGGCCCACGCCGCCCTTGCCGGTGATGTTCGCCGGGGTGATGCCGGCGAGGGCCTCACCCGGGGTGATGATGCCGGGGCAGTTGGGCCCGATGATCTGGGTGCGCTGCTTGCCGTTCTCGTCCGTCGTGGCCTGGGCGTGCGCCCAGAACTCGGCGGAGTCCTGCACGGGCACGCCCTCGGTGATGACGACCGCGAGGCCGATGCCGGCGTCGATGGCCTCCATGACGGCGTCCTTGGTGAAGGCCGGCGGCACGAACAGCACCGAGGTGTTGGCGCCGGTCTTCTCCATGGCCTCGGCGACGGAGCCGAAGACGGGCAGCTCGACGGCGTTGCCGTCCTTGTCGGTGTGGCTGACGGTGGTGCCGGCCTTGCGCGCGTTGACACCGCCGACGACGTCGGTGCCGGCCTTGAGCATCAGCGCGGTGTGCTTGGTGCCCTCGCCGCCGGTGATGCCCTGGACGATGACCTTGGAATCGGAGTTCAGAAAGATCGACATGGTGGTTGTTCTCGTCCCTTACTTCGCTGCGAGCTCGGCGGCCTTGTCGGCGCCCTCGTCCATGGTGGCGGCCTGCGTGATCATCGGGTGGGCGGCGTCGTCGAGGATCTTGCGGCCCTCGTCGACCTTGTTGCCGTCCAGGCGGACGACGAGCGGCTTGGTGGCCTCGTCGCCGAGGATCTCGAGCGCCTTGACGATGCCGTTGGCCACGGCGTCGCACGCGGTGATGCCACCGAAGACGTTGACGAACACACTCTTGACCTGCGGGTCGTTCAGGATCACGTCGAGGCCGGCGGCCATCACCTCGGCCGAGGCGCCACCGCCGATGTCGAGGAAGTTGGCCGGCTTGACGCCCGCGTGCTTCTCGCCCGCGTAGGCGACGACGTCGAGCGTGGACATGACCAGACCGGCGCCGTTGCCGATGATGCCGACCTCGCCGTCGAGCTTGACGTAGTTCAGGTCCGCCGCCTTGGCCTTGGCCTCCAGCGGGTCGGCCGCGGCCTTGTCCTCGAGGGCCTCGTGGCCGGGGTGGCGGAAGGAGGCGTTCTCGTCGAGGGAGACCTTGCCGTCGAGGGCCAGGATCTTCCCGTCGCCGGTCTTGACCAGCGGGTTGACCTCCACCAGGGTCGCGTCCTCCTCGGTGAAGACGGTCCACAGGCTCGTGATGGTGGCGATCACCTGGTCGCGGATGTCGGCGGGGAACCCGGCGGCGTCGACGATCTCGCCGGCCTTCGCGTCGTCGATGCCGACCGCGGGGTCCACGGCGATGCGGGCCAGGGCCTCGGGCCGCTCCACCGCGAGCTGCTCGATCTCCATGCCACCCTCGACGGAGCACATGGCCAGGTAGTTGCGGTTCGACCGGTCCAGCAGCACGGAGAAGTAGTACTCCTCGGCGATGTCGGCGCCCTGCGCGATCATGACCCGCTTGACCTCGTGGCCCTTGATGTCCATGCCGAGGATCTGCTCCGCATGGGCGCGGGCCTCGTCGGAGGTCTTCGCGACCTTCACGCCGCCGGCCTTGCCGCGGCCACCCACCTTCACCTGCGCCTTGACGACGGTGACCCCGCCGATCTTCTCTGCGGCGGCCTGAGCCTCGTCTGCGGTCTGCGCCACGATCCCGGCCAGCACGGGTACCCCGTGTGCCTCGAAGAGATCGCGCGCCTGGTATTCAAACAGGTCCACGGAAAGTGTCCTTCTACGTCGAAGTCGTCTGCGGTCCGGACCGGTCACCTGCGCGAAGCTGGGCGGAATGCGCCCCCGGCGACCGGGGCGGTGGAGCGATCGAGCTCGCGTGCTCCGTCGGTCAGTGTATCGCCCGGGCAGGCCCGGCCCCGCTCGATGACGGGGGTCCGTGAGCCGTCTCACACCCGGGACGACGCCACCGGCGCGGCCTCCCGGTCAGGGCGCCGGGCCCGCTTCAGCCGACCTTGGTCAGCGGGGCGTACCGCAACAGCAGCCGCTTCTCGCCCATGCTGAAGGACACCTTCGCGACGCTCTTGTCCCCCGCGCCCTCGACGCTGACCACGGTGCCGGGCCCGAACGTCGTGTGCTCGACCCGGTCCCCCGGGGTCAGGTGCGGGACCTCCTTGGCCGGCTGCACGCGCCCGACGGCGGCGGCACGCGACCCGGCGCCTCCGGCCGAGCGCGACCCGGCGCCGCGGGACGTACCGGCGCCCCACCAGGAGCCGGCCTTCTCGGCGCTGTCCCACGTGGTGGCCGCCATCCGCTGCGCGTTCGTCGTGGAGCCCTGCCGCTTCCAGTCGATCAGGTCGGCGGGCACCTCCTCGAGGAACTGGCTGGCCGGGAAGTACTGGGTCTGGCCCCACAGGCTGCGGTACTCGGACCGGGTGAGGTAGAGCCGGCGGCGGGCGCGGGTCAGGCCGACGTAGGCGAGCCGCCGCTCCTCGGCCAGCTCGGCGGGGTCCGTCATCGAGCGCTGGTGCGGGAACACCCCGTGCTCCAGGCCGGTGAGGAAGACGACGGGGAACTCGAGGCCCTTGGCGGTGTGCAGCGTCATCAGGGTGACGACGCCGAGCCGCTTGGCCTCGGCGACCTCGGCCTCCACCGAGTCCGGGGAGGACGGGATCTGGTCCGCGTCCGCGACGAGGGACACCTGCTCGAGGAACTGGGCGAGCGTGCCCTCGGGGTTCTCCTGCTCGTACTCGCGCACGACGGCGAGCAGCTCGGCGAGGTTCTCCACGCGCGACTCGTCCTGCGGGTCCTGGCTGCGGCGCAGCGACTCGAGGTACCCGGTCTGCTCGAGGATGGCCTCCAGCGCCGCGGAGGCCCCGGACGTCGCGGCGACCTCGGCCAGGTCGTCCATCAGCTGGACGAACTCGGCGACGAGCTTCGCCCCACGGGTCGCCATCGCCGGGGCCTCGTCGGCCCGGCGCAGGGCCGCCATGAAGGAGATACGCTCCCGTTCGGCGAGGGCGGCGACGGCGCCCTCGGCCCGGTCCCCGATACCGCGTTTGGGCTCGTTGAGGATGCGCCGGAGGTTGACGTCGTCGTCCGGGTTGACGAGCACCCGCAGGTACGCGAGGGCGTCCTTGATCTCCTTGCGCTCGTAGAACCGGGTGCCGCCGACCACCTTGTACGGCAGGCCCACCCGCATGAGGATCTCCTCGATGGAGCGGGACTGCGCGTTGGTGCGGTAGAAGACGGCGACGTCGCCCGGCCGGATGCCCTCCTCGTCCTGGAGGCGGTCGATCTCGGTGGCGATGAACCGGGCTTCCTCGTGCTCGTTCTCACCGGCGTAGCCGATGATGCGGGGGCCGGCGCCCTCGGCCGTCCACAGCCGCTTCTCGGGCCGGTCCGGATTGCGGGCGATCACGGCGTTCGCGGCCGAGAGGATCGTCTGGGTCGAGCGGTAGTTCTGCTCCAGCAGGATGGTCCGGGCCTGCGGGTAGTCCTTCTCGAAGTCGACGATGTTGCGCACGTCGGCGCCGCGGAAGGCGTAGATCGACTGGTCGGAGTCGCCGACCACGGTCAGCTCCCCCGCCTCCTCGCCCTCGCGCTCACTGTCGCCGACGAGTTCGCGCACCAGCGCGTACTGCGCGTGGTTGGTGTCCTGGTACTCGTCGATGAGGATGTGCCGGAAACGCCGCCGGTAGGACTGGGCGACCGCCGGGAACGCGCGCAGCAGGTAGACCGTCTGGGCGATCAGGTCGTCGAAGTCCATGGCGTTGGCCTGGCGCAGCCGCTGCGTGTAGCCGCGGTACACCTCGGCGACGGCGGATTCCATCGGGTTGGTCAGGTCCGCGCGGCCGCCGAACTCCTCGTCGTCGACCAGCTCGTTCTTCAGCGCGGAGATGCGGTGCTGGATCGACCGTGGCGGGAACCGCTTGGGGTCCAGGTCGAGGTTGCGGGCGACGAGCGTGATGAGCCGCAGCGAGTCCGCGGCGTCGTAGATGGAGAAGTTCGAGTTCAGCCCGACGGACGCGGCCTCCCGCCGCAGGATCCGCACGCAGGACGAGTGGAACGTCGAGATCCACATCATCTTCGCGCGACCGCCGACGAGCTCCTCGACCCGCTCGCGCATCTCGGCCGCGGCCTTGTTGGTGAACGTGATCGCGAGGATCTCGCCGGGGTGCGCGCGGTGGGTGGCCAGCAGGTAGGCGATCCGGTGGGTCAGGACCCTGGTCTTGCCCGAGCCCGCACCGGCGACGATGAGCAGCGGGCCGCCCGCGTGAGTGACCGCTTCCTCCTGCTGCGGGTTCAGCCCCTCGAGCAGGGCACGGGCCCGCGGAGAGTCCTTCGGGTCGCGCCCGGCGTCGGGCTGCAGGACGGCGGGGCCGCTGTCGTCGCGGTCCCTGCCGGCGTCGGGCTGGAGCACCGCCGGCCCGCGGTCGTCGGAGCGGCGCTGATCGGGACGGCTGCGCTCGTGCTGGTCGTCGCGCCCGCCGCTGCGCGGCCGGGGGCTGCGCGAGCCGGCGCCACCGGCGACGGCGGTGCCGCCGCGCTCGTCCGCGGTGTCGCGCTGGGTGCCGGGGGTGAAGCTGTCGAAAAGGTAGTCCATCGCTCTTCCAGCCTAGACGCGCGCACCGACAGTCGGGGGCGCACCCGCCGGGACCCGCGTACTCGGTCCGGGCCACGCCCGCACCGAGCGGCCGGGTGAATCAAGGAAGGTGGAATTCACCCGGCACGTGGACTCGGCACCGGTGTGATCACCAGTTCCCGATCTGCATCGCGGCGGTTGGTCATGATCGCGAGTAGTTCTTCAGCGACCAGGAGACATATCCGGGCTCGCTCGTCGACGGCCGGATCGGCGAGAAGAGCCTCGTCCCTGAGCTGTCGGGCGAATACGGTGATGTCGCCGAGCTTGTCACCCGTCGACTGCCGGATGATCCTCATCGGTGCTCCCTTCCCTGACCGTCTCCAGGCCTCGACCTCGCGTCACCGGAGACCGGCCGCGCTCGACAGTAGGGCTAGGAACTGAACGTGACCTGACGACAAGCGGAATGCTGCCGGGGTACCGGTGCCCTCGCTCGACCTCGTCGGCCCGCTCGGATCGGGGCACGCCCGGATCGACCGGCTAGACTGAGGCACGCCCATCCGGGCACGCCTCTGTAGCTCAGTAGGATAGAGCGGCCCTCTCCTAAAGGGCAGGCCGTCGGTTCGATTCCGGCCAGGGGCACCATGCCGGTGCTGTCCCGCTGCCTTCCCCGACTGCGCCGTCCCGCTCCGGCCCGGGTCAGCGCTCGACGACGATCCCGTCCTCGTCGGCCCACACCGTGACCCCCGGCCGGAACACCACGTCGTCGATGGTCACCGGCACGTCCACCTCACCGGCCCCGTCCTTGGCGCTCTTGCGCGGGTTGCTGCCGAGCGCCTTGACGCCCAGGGGCAGCTCCGCCAGGGCGGTCCGGTCCCGGACGGGTCCGTTGATGATGACGCCGGCCCACCCGTTCTCGACCGCGGACGCCGCGATCATGTCGCCCATCAGCGCCGTGTGCATCGAGCCGCCGCCGTCGACCACGAGCACCGCGCCATCACCCGGGCTCGCCAGCGTCGTCTTGACCAGGGCGTTGTCGTTCCGGCACCGGACGGTGCGGACGGGCCCGCTGAACCGGGTCCGTCCCCCGAGGTCGAGGAACGGCAGGTCGACGGACTGCAGCGTCTCCCCGCGTTCGTCCCACAGGTCGGCCGTGGCCTGATCCGTGGTGGTGTCGGGCGCGGTGCTCGGTGGGATGCTGCCGGGCGGGGTGCTGGACGGGGTGCTGGTCATGGCGGCGGCGCCTCTCGGTCGGTCGTCGATGGGTCTCATCGGGTCGGGTGGGCCTCGCCGGGCCCGGCTCAGCTGCTGGCGGCCAGGGACGCGCCGTGCGGCCCGGTGTCCTGCGAGGCGAATTGGGTGGCGTGCAGTTCGGCGTACCGGCCGCCCGCGGCGAGCAGCTCCAGGTGCGTGCCGCGTTCGACGATCCGGCCGCCCTCGACGACGAGGATCGCGTCGGCCGCCCGGATGGTCGAGAGCCGGTGCGCGATGACGAGCGCGGTGCGGCCCGCGAGGGCCTCCCCCAGCGCCGCCTGCACCGCGGCCTCGTTCGTCGAGTCCAGCGCGGACGTCGCCTCGTCGAGGATGACGACGCGCGGGTGCGCCAGCAGGAGGCGGGCGATCGTCATCCGCTGCCGTTCACCGCCGGAGAGCCGGTAGCCGCGCTCGCCCACGACGGTGCCCAGCCCGTCGGGCAGCGCCCGGATCACGCCGTCGAGCCGGGCCCGCCGCAGCGCGTCCCAGATCTGCTCGTCGGAGGCGTCCGGGCGGGCGAGGGCCAGGTTGGCCCGCACCGTCTCGTGGAACAGGTGCCCGTCCTGGGTGACCATGCCGAGGGTGTCGCGCAGCGAGGCGAAGGCCACGTCCCGCACGTCGACGCCGCCGTAGGTCACGGCGCCGCCGGTGACGTCGTAGAGCCGGGCCACCAGCTGCGCGATGGTCGACTTGCCCGCCCCGGAGGACCCGACGAGGGCCACGGTCTGCCCGGGTTCGATCGTGAAGGAGACGTCGTGCAGGACCTCCTCGCCACCGCGGGTGTCCAGCGTGGCGACCTCCTCGAGGGAGGCGAGCGAGACGTCCTTGGCCGCCGGGTAGGCGAAGGTCACATGGTCGAATCCCACCGCGATCGGGCCGGCCGGCAGGGGCTCCGGCTGCTCCTTCTCGACGATCAGCGGCTTGAGGTCGAGGATCTCGAACACCCGCTCGAAGCTGACGAGGGCGCTCATCACCTCCACCCGCGCGCTGGCGAGGGCGGTCAGCGGCACGTACAGCCGGGTCAGCAGCAGGGCGAGGGTCACGACGTCGCCCGGGTTGAGGGAGCCGACGATCGCGAGGAAGCCACCGAGTCCGTAGACGAGGGCCAGCGCCAGGGCCGAGACGAGCGTCAGGGCGGTGACGAACACCGTCTGCAGCATCGCGGTCTTCACGCCGATGTCCCGCACGCGGCCGGCCCGCAGCGCGAACTCGGCGGACTCGGCCTCGGGCTGGCCGAACAGCTTGATCAGGGTGGCACCGGGCGCGGAGAACCGCTCCGTCATCTGCGTGCTCATGGCGGCGTTGAGGTTGGCCGCCTCCCGCTGCAGGGACGCGAGCCGGCCGCCCATGCGCCGCGCGGGGATGAGGAAGAGCGGCAGCAGGATCAGGGCCAGGAGGGTGATCTGCCACGAGATGCTGATCATCACGCCGACGGTGAGGATGAGGGCGACGACGTTGCTGACGACGCCGGAGAGCGTGCCGCTGAACGCCCGCTGCGCGCCGAGCACGTCCGAGTTCAACCGGCTCACCAGCGCGCCGGTACGGGTGCGGTTGAAGAAGGCGATCGGCATCCGCTGCACGTGGTCGTACACGGCGCGGCGCAGGTCGAGGATGAGACCCTCGCCGATGCGGGAGGAGAACCAGCGGGTCAGCAGGCCCAGACCCGCGTCCGCGAGCGCCGCGACGGCGATCAGCACCGCCAGCCAGGTCACCGTGCTCACGGAGCGGCGCCCGGTGATGGCGTTGACCACCTCGCCGGCGAGGACGGGGGTCAGCACCGCGAGGACCGCGGAGGCGACCGACAGCACGACGAAGACGATCAGCCGTGTCCGGTGCGGGGCCGCGAACGCCATGATGCGGCGGAACGTGGCCGGTGAGAACTTCCGCCGCTCTCCCGTGTCCGAGACCATCCGCCACAGGGACGAATGGGCGGCCCCTTCCATACTCATCGTGTCTCGCTCCCTCTCCGGTGCGCCGGCGCCGGTCCATGCACGGGACGCACCCCGCTCCGTGTCCCCCGGGGTGCGCCGTTCTGTGTCCTGCTTCCAGTCAACCACCCGCCACCGACAGCTGTTCCGCCGATGGGCTCCTCCGGCCGTCCTGGCAAGGAACGGCCCGGATACCGGCGTCAGGCGCGACGGAACCGGAGGGTGGACAGGGTGAACGGGTCGGCGACGACGGTGACCGTGGTGCCGTCGACGGTGACGCCGCGACGCGGCTCGATCGGGCGTTCGAGCAGGTCGGTCGTCTCCACGGAGCGGCAGGCGAACCCGGGCTGCAGCACTGCGGTGGACCGGGCGCCGTGGGCCTCGTGCAGGCGAACGATCACGTCCCCGCTGCCGTCGAGGGCGAGCTTGACGGCGTCGATCACGAGCCCGTCGCCGTCCAGGCTCACGAGCGGCTCGACGGCGACGCCGCGATCCGTGCCCCGGCGGACCAGTCCCGCCGTGGCCTGCCCGAGCCGCACCGCCTCCGGGATGCCCGCGCCGGGTGCCACCGTGACGGTCATCCGCTGCTGCCCGCGATCGGCGAACGGGTCGGGGAAGACCGGCGCGGTGAGCAGGGAGACGCGGGGCACGGTCGTGGTGCCGCCGTCGGGCCGGACCGTGCGGGTGACGTCGTGGCCGTAGCTCGAATCGTTGCCGATGGCGACCCCGTACCCGGGCTCGCCGACGTGCAGCCACCGGTGCGCGCAGATCTCGAACCGGGCCGCGTCCCAGGACGTGTTCGTGTGGGTGGGCCGCTGCACGTGCCCGAACTGGGTCTCCGCGCTGGAGACGTCGGCGCGCACGTCGAGATCGAAGCCGAGCTTGAGCAGCTTCTCGTGCTCCTGCCAGTCGATCTCGTGCTCGATGCGCAGGTGCGGCTCCCCCGCGGCCAGGACGATGCGCTGCCGGATCCGGGTCGCGCCCACGGAGCGGTCGACGACGACGGTGGCCGCGTCGGGGCACGATTCCACGGTGACGGCGTCCACCTCCGTCAGCTCCCGCACCGTGTTGCGGTAGAAGCCGTCCAGGTCCCACGCGTCCCACTCGTTGGGGGTGTCCCGGTGCAGGCTGAGCAGGTTCCCGCGCCCGCCCGGCGCGATCGCCTCCCGCCCGGTGGCGGCATCGCGCAGCGAGACGATGAGCCCGCGGGCGTCGACGACGGCGCGGACGAGGCCGTTGTCCAGGACGGCGCCGCCGTCCTGCTCCGTCACGGTCGCCGGGGTCGTCACGGCCGTCGGGACGCCGGCGCCGAACGGGGCGACGCCGCGGACCGGGAAACCGGTCGCATTGAACCAGCAACCGGCCGACCCGCTGCCGTCCGTCGACGTCCCGTCGTCCGTCGAGAGCGCGGCGAGGGCAGCGAGGGCGGCCGCGATCAGCTCCTCGCAGGCGGCGGCCACCGCGTCGTGGTTCCGCTCGGCGTCCTGGTGCACCCAGGCGATCGCGCTGCCGGGCAGGATGTCGTGGAACTGCAGCAGCAGCACCATCCGCCACAACCGGTCCAGCTCCTGCGCAGGGTACGCCGCGCCGGTCCGGACGGTGGCCGTCGCGCACCACAGCTCCGCCTCGTGCAGCAGCGCCTCGCAGCGCCGGTTGCCCCGCTTGGTCCGGTGCTGGGCGGTGAAGGTGGCCCGGTGCTTCTCGAGGTACAGCTCCCCCACCCACACGGGCGGCCGGACGTACTCCGCCTCCGCCCGGGTGAAGAAGGACGCCGGGGTGTTCAGCTCCATGCTGGGCGCCCCCTCGAGGGACCGCCATCGCGAGGCGGCCGCGAGCATGAGCCGGTTGGGCCCGCCGCCGCCGTCGCCGTAGCCGAAGGGCACGAGCGAGATCGTGGCCCGGCCCTTGTCCCGGAAGTTGCGCTCGGCATGGGCCACCTCGGAGGCCAGCAGCTGCGCGTTGTACATGTCGACGGGCGGGAAGTGCGTGAACAGGCGGGTGCCGTCCAGCCCCTCCCAGAGAAAGGAGTGGTGCGGGAACGCGTTGGTCTGGTTCCACGAGATCTTCTGCGTGAGGAACCAGCGCATGCCCGCGGCCGCGACGATCTGCGGCATCGCCGCCGAGTAGCCGAACGAGTCCGGCAGCCACGCCTCCTCGCCGTCGACACCGAACTCGTCGAGGAAGAAGCGCTTGCCCTCGATGAACTGCCGGGCCATCGCCTCGCTGCCCGGCATCGTCGAGTCCGCCTCGACCCACATGCCGCCGACGGGCACGAACCGGCCGTCCGCCACCCGCTCCCGGATCCGCGCGAACAGGTCGGGGTAGTGCTCCTTGATCCAGGCGTACTGCTGGGCGGAGGAGGCGACGAACACGAAGTCCGGGTCCTCGTCCATGAGCGTCAGCGCGTTGGCGAAGGTACGGGCACACTTGCGCATGGTCTCCCGGACCGGCCACAACCACGCGGAGTCGATGTGGGCGTGACCCGTGGCCACGAGGTGGTGTGCCGAGGCGCTCGCGGGCCGGGACAAAACGTCCCGCAGGTGCTGGCGGCCGAGGGCGGCGGTACCCGGAACGTCGTCCGGGTCCATCGCGTCCATCATCGCCTCGGTCGCGCGGAGGATCTCGTGCCGGCGGGGCGCGTCCACGGGCAGTTCCGCCATCAACCCGTTGAGCACCCAGCAGTCCCGGTAGAGCTCCTCGACGTCGCGGGACACGTGGGCGAGGGCGATCTCGCCGAGCACGTACCGCGGCGTCGCCGGCGCGGTCGCGGGGTCGCCGAGCGGGGTCGGCTGGAAGGTCCAGCCCTGGGTGAGGTCGGGGTTGGCGGCGGCCTCGACGTAGAGGTCGACGCCGCCGGACCCGTCGGTGGCCAGCAGCCGGCCGGGGATCGCGTTGTTGCGGGGGCTGATGCCGGTCAGGACGGTGCCGTCGGGCCGCCAGGCCAGGCCCTCGCACTGGAAACCGGGACCGTCGCCGGTGAACCCGAGGTCGACGAGCAGCACGAGGTCCTCGAGCGGGACACCGTCGGGCAGGTCCGCGGTCAGGTGCAGCCACGTCGTCGACCAGGGCGGCCCCCACGGGCTCCCCGCGGGCCGCTCGGTGTAGGCCGCGGTCGCCGCGATCGCCTCGGCGGCGGGCACCGGTTCGCCGGGCACGTCCCAGCCGGTCACGCGCACGGGCCAGCGCTGCCCGAGGACGGCCGGCTCGAGTCGCTGCCGGAGGAATCGGTAGAGCCGCCGCTCGGTGATCACGCGGTCGTCATGCACGGCGTCACGCCTCTCGTCTCGTCATGCTGGTGGTCGTCCTGCTGGTTCCGGTGGTGCTCGGGGAGGTCACCACGGCAGCGTGAGCTCCTCCAGCACGTCCCCGGTCTCGGCGCCGTCGCGCGGGCAGACGAGGACGCCGTCGGCCTCGGCGAATCCGCGCAGCATGCCGGCGGCCCGCCAGGGGCTGGGGAGCGCGACTCCGTCGTCGAGCGTGTAGGGGATGAGCCGGGTGCGCAGGCCCGCGGGCAGGTCCGCGCCGAGCCGGACGTGGCCGGGCCGGGGAAGATCCGCACCGGCGAGCCCGGCGAGCAGCGGCTCGACCAGGGTCAGCATGCCGGTCATGGCCGCGAGCGGGTGGCCGGGCAGGGCGACGAGCATGCGCCCGTCGGCGAGCCGGGCGAGCAGGAGGGGGTGCCCGGGCTGCACGGCGACGCCGTCGATGAGGATCTCCGCCCCGGCGGCGGCCAGCGCGCCGCGGACCTCGCGGCGGGAGTGGGTGCCGGTGCCGCCCGTGGTGACGACGACGTCGCCGGTGGCCTCGCGGATCTGGTGCTCGTCCTGGGCGTCGGTGCCGAGCTGGGCGAGCAGCGCACGGTCGTCCAGCCCGACGTGGTGGGTGCCGATGACGAGACCGCCGAGGGCCTCGACGTAGGACCCCAGGTGCGGGCCGAGCACGTCACGCACGGTGCCGGCCTCGGGCACGCCGTGCTGTTCGAGCCCCGCGCCGGTGATGACGAGGGTGACGCGGGGGCGGCGCAGCACCGCGAGCGTGTCCAGTCCGCACGAGGACGCCCAGGCCAGGTGCGCCGGGCTCAGGAGCGTCCCGGCCGTGAGCACGACGTCGCCGGGCTCGGCCTCCTCCCCGGCGCGGCGCACGTGCTCCCCCGGTGCCGGGCCGTCCTCGCCCGCGTGGTCCGCCCGGGTCAGGCGACCCGCCTCGTCCACCCGTCCGCGATCACGGACCAGCACGGCCGCGGTCCCGGACGGGACGAGGGCTCCGGCGGACACCTGTACGGCCTGGTCCTCGTCGAGCGTCAGCCCTCGGATCCAGCGCATCCGGGCCAGCACCGCGTCCTCCGCGGTGTGACCGGGTGCGGCGTCGGCCTCGAGCACCGTCCACGGTCCGGCGCCGGAGACCGCCCAGCCGTCCATCACGGCGGAGTCGACGTGCGGCACCGGCGCGACGGCCGCGACGTCCGCGGCGAGCACCCGGCCGATCGCCCGGTCCACCGGGACCGTCTCGGGCACGAGCGGCTGGACGCTGCCGTGGGCGAGCTCGCGCGCACGTGACCAGGCCAGGCTCGTGTAGGGCACTGCCACCCTCCGTCGGGATCGTCGCGTCGGGATCCCGTTCTCCCGGGGATCCGTGGTCCGGCTCCGACCCTAACGCAGGCCCCCGACCGGATTCCGGGGAGGGCCCCGGCCCACGATCACCCCGGGGAACGACGACGACCCCCCGCCGTGAGGCGAGGGGTCGTCGAGGGAGAGTCGATCAGCGAAGCCGGATGAACACCGGGCCGGAGCCCACGTTCGCGCTGAACTTCACCGTCTGATTGCCGTTCCAGCCACCGTGCACGGCCATGCCGTTGCCGATGTAGACGGCGATGTGGGCCTGCCCACCGCCACCGTCGGCGTAGTAGATCAGGTCCCCGGGCTGAGCCTGGGAGGCCGGGATCTGCGAGCCGAGCTGGACGTAGTCGGCCGGCCAGCCGTGGAAGTTGATGCCCACGGCCTTGATCGCGTTGGTGACCAGCATCGTGCAGTCCTGCGTGACACCGAGCTGCGCGAGCGCCGCGTTGGCGACCGCCGCGCCCTTGCCCGAGGCCGACGACTGCTGGGACGGGGCGGACACCGTCTGCACCGTCGCCTGCTGGGCGGTGGCCTGACGCTGTTGCGCCTGCTGCGCCTGCTGGGCGGCAGCGGCACGCTGAGCGGCGGCCTGCTGGGCAGCGGCAGCACGCTCGGCGGCGGCCTGCTGGGCGGCAGCAGCACGCTGAGCCGCGGCCTGCTGGGCAGCGGCAGCACGCTCGGCGGCGGCCTGCTGGGCGGCAGCGGCACGAGCGGCCGCGGCCTGCTCGGCCTGGTGCGCCTGTGCCGTGGCGGCGTGCTGGGCAGCAGCAGCGCGCTGCGCCGCCGCTTCTTGCTCGGCGGCGGCCCGCGCGGCGGCGGCACGCTGAGCGGCGGCGGCCTGCGCAGCGGCGGCGCGCTGAGCGGCAGCGGCCTTCACCGCCGCGGCGTGATCGGCCGGCGCCTGCTGCTCGGCCACCCGCTTGCCCAGCGCCTGCACGGCGGCGGTCTTGACGGCCGGCTTGGCCTTCGCCGCGCTCGTGGAGGCCACGGCGGTGCGCTGGAAGTCGAGGGAGGCGGTGGCCGGCGCGGTGACCGAACCGACCTTGCCGGCGGCGACGGCCTGGCTGGCCGGCTGCACGGCGGCGGACTGCTGCGCGGTCTCCGCGTGCGCGGCGACGCCGGACACCAGGACCAGACCCGACGCGGCTGCCACCACGGCGGCCCGACGGCCGACCTTGCCGGACTGCAGGGTGATGGCCTGCGCCAGCGCGGCGGCCGTGCGGGGAGCGGCCGTGCGGTGGCGACCGGTGGAGGGAGTGGACATTCTTCTCTCTTTCAGTGTCGCGGGTCCGTAGGCGTCACGCGGACGCCCGGCGTCACTGCCGTCAGGCAGAACGGACCTACCGGTGGGCTTACCGGAGGGGGCAGGACAGCATTCACCCCCTCCGGTGAGAGTCACCGAAGGGGGTGAAGGGGAGCTGGATCAGCCCAGGGTGTAGTAGCCGTCGACCGACATGGCGCTGACCGGGTGCAGGAGGGTGCCCTGCTGCGGGTTCAGCGCGCTGATCTCCATGCCGTTGCCGACGTAGATGCCGACGTGCGAGCCACCGTTCTGGACGATGAGGTCACCCGGCTTCGGCGCCGAGGTCGGGGTCATCGCGGTCCACTGGTAGGTGCGCGGGATGCTCTTGCCGGCCTGGGCGTAGGCCCACTGCACGAAACCGGAGCAGTCCCAGCCCGAGGTGGAGGTGCCGCCCCAGACGTACGGGTGACCGATGCCGGCGTAGGCGGCCGAGACGATCGACTGGTTGCCACCGGTGGAGGTCTTCGCGGCGGAGGCCAGGCTGACGTTGGCGGTCTGCGCACCTGCGGCCGGGGCCGCGGCACCCGCGGCGCTGTAGCTCGCGGTCGGCGTGGCGCCGGTCGGGGCCGGGGCGGTCTGAGACCCGGTCAGACCGAAGTAGCGGTACCCGTCCTGGATGTTCGCACCGTTCCAGGTGTAGGTGATGCCGTTGGAGGTCCACGTGTAGTGACCGGCCGACGAGGCGGCGGTGGTGGCCTGGGGCGTGGTGGCGGTGGTGTTCTCGTAGTACGCGCTGGCGTTGGCCGGGGCGACCGAGACGGCCAGCAGACCGGCAGCAGCAGCGGCGACGGCGCCGCCCCGGACGACGCCGCGGTTCTCGGCGGCGGCCTTCGAGGCGTTGGTCAGGTGATCCCGACCGGTCATGGTGGCGCGGTGACGGGCAGTCGATGACGACATGGATTTACCTCTCCCTGGTGTCTACGGGGTGAGCTGTCGGGTTCGGGTGGGAGGCACCCGGTGTCCGTGATCCGGACACTTGACCCCAAGGCCTCGAGGAGGCCACAAGTGGTTCCCCCGTCCCTGCCAAAAGAAGCGTTTGAACGGACCGGTCCCGGTGGCAGGGTTAGACAGCCGGGACGGGGTGCGCTCCCCAGAGTGGGGCGGGCACGGCTACGACCGTACCGTAGTGCAATCGAAATGTCACGTTCCGATCACGGACGGGGTGACGAACCCCGTGGGATCGCCGACGGGTCGACAGACGGCCCGCCGCGATCGACCCCGTCAGGCGGGCGCTGACCGGCGCCCGCGCTGCTGCCTGCCTCGGTGCGGACGACGGCGCCGCCGCGCGCGACAACGAGGATGGACCGAAGGTGGTCTCGAACGAGTGTCGACTCCGGCGGGGACGGTTCTCGCTCGTCGCCGATTCGTTACCGATCTCACGCTCCCTGCCGGACACCGCCCGGACGGTGCGGGGCGTCAGTGATCGAGCACGAATATGTGGCCGGCCATCTCGTTGGCCAGCTCGAGCGTGCCCTGGTCGGCGGAGGCGATACGCACGTACCGGCCGGCGGGACTGACCCGCACCTGCGCGCCGGGGCGGATGCCGTACTCGGCCATCTGGGCGAGGAACTCGGGGTCGAACTGGACGGGCTCGGCCAGCCGGGCGATCTGGACGGTGATCTCGCCCTCCGCGGCCGCGACGCGCGCCGTCAGCGGCGTCACCCCGTCGGTGAACCGGCCGGCGTCCGGGCCGCCGATCTCGGTCAGCCCGGGAATGGGGTTGCCGTAGGGGGACTCGGTGGGCTGGTGCAGCAGGCCGAGCAGGCGACGTTCGACGCGCTCACTCATGACGTGCTCCCAGCGGCACGCCTCCTCGTGGACGTACGCCCAGTCCAGGCCGATCACGTCGTGCAGCAGGCGCTCGGCGAGGCGGTGCTTGCGCATGACGCCGGTCGCCCGGTGCCGCCCGGACTCGCTCAGGTCCAGCCGGCGGTCCTCCGTCACGTGCACGAGGCCGTCGCGCTCCATCCGTGCCACCGTCTGGGACACGGTCGGCCCGGAGTGCCCGAGCCGCTCCGCGATCCGCGCCCGCATGGGGACGATGCCCTCCTCCTCGAGCTCGAGGATCGTGCGCAGGTACATCTCGGTGGTGTCGATGAGATCCGTCATCGTCCGCCTTCCCTCCTGCTGCCCGGCCCGGAACCCGGCCCACGCTCGCACCGGTGTGCGGGGCGGGGCCGGAAGAACGCTAGCCATTCTAGACACGGGCGCAGGGCACCCCCGCAACGCTGCGGCGCCGTTCGGGGACCGCCGCGCGGCCGGCCGGGCCCGGGTCGCGGGCGGCCGTGTGACGCCACCCGACTGGGCTCCACCGCCGCACCTGGGGGAGAATGCTCCCGGAAGCCGTGTCTCCGGCTCCTGCGCATCCGCGCGTCGAGGCACGCACCGTCGTCGTCCGCCAGCCCCTCGGGCCGTTCCGACCGGCGACCGTTCCCGTCCCACCACCGACGCGAAGTGAGTCTGCCCATGCCTGACCTGACCATCCCCGCCGATCTCCTGCCGGCCGACGGACGCTTCGGCGCCGGCCCCTCGAAGGTCCGCCCCGAGCAGCTGGCGGCCGTCGCCGACGCCGCGCCGCGCGTGATCGGCACCTCCCACCGGCAGGCCCCGGTCAAGGACCTCGTCGGCCGGCTGCGGGAGGGTCTCGCGGACCTGTTCTCCCTGCCGGAGGGTTACGAGGTCATCCTCGGCATCGGTGGCGCGACCGCGTTCTGGGACATCGCCGCTTTCGGCCTCGTCGAGTCCCGGGCCCAGCACCTCAGCTTCGGCGAGTTCAGCTCCAAGTTCGCCGCCGCCACGGACCGGGCGCCCTTCCTGGAGGCCTCCTCGATCATCGCCTCCCCCGCCGGCACCCGTCCGCAGGCGGCCGCCGAGGCCGGCGCCGACGTGTACGCCTGGGCGCACAACGAGACCTCGACCGGCGTCGCGGCCCCGGTGCAGCGGGTGGACGGAGCCGACGACGGCGCACTCGTGCTCATCGACGGCACCTCGGCCGCGGGCGGCCTCGCGGTCGACGTCACCCAGAGCGACGTCTACTACTTCTCCCCGCAGAAGAACTTCGCCTCGGACGGCGGCCTGTGGCTGGGCCTCTTCTCCCCCGCGGCGCTGGAGCGGGCCGAGCGGATCGCGGCGTCGGACCGCTGGATCCCCGACTTCTTCTCACTGCCGACCGCGATCGACAACTCCCGGAAGAACCAGACGTACAACACGCCCGCGCTCATGACCCTGGTGAGCATGGACGCCCAGGTGCAGTGGATGCTCGGCAACGGCGGGCTGGCGTGGGCGGCCGAGCGCACGGCCGACTCCGCGTCCCGCCTGTACACCTGGGCCGAGGCGAGCGACGTCGCGCAGCCCTATGTCCAGCGCGCCGAGGACCGCTCGAACGTCATCGTCACGATCGACTTCGACGAGTCCATCGACGCCGCGCGGATCGCCGCGGTGCTGCGCGCCAACGGCGTCGTCGACGTCGAGCCCTACCGCAAGCTCGGCCGCAACCAGCTGCGCGTGGCCACGTTCGTCGCGATCGAGCCCGAGGACGTCTCGGCGCTGATCCGCTGCATCGACTGGGTGCTCGAGCACCTCGCCGACTGAGCGGCACCCGCTCACCGACGTCGGAGGGCCCCGGGATTCCCGGGGCCCTCCGTGTGTCCGTACCCGTCTTCCGTGCTCGAGCTCGGCGCCTCCCGTCAGCGGTGGATGCTGAGGGGGAAGCGCGCCGTGCGGTCGAACGCGAGGTGCAGGTGCTGACTGCGCCAGTACCAGACCAGCCCCACGAGGGCCGCGGCGATGCCCGACGCGGCACCGGCGGACAGCGCCCAGGGCGGCCCGAACGAGTCCGAGATCCAGCCGACGACGGGCGCACCCAGCGGCGTACCACCCATGAAGATCGCGAAGTAGAGGGCCATCACGCGGCCGCGCATCACCGGATCGGTGCTGGTCTGCACGTAGGCGTTGGCCGAGGTCATCACCGTCAGGGCGGTGAGCCCGCACAGGATGAGGGCTCCTCCGAAGAGCACCGGGTTCGGGGCGAGCGCCGCCAGCACGCAGGCGAGACCGAAGAGGCCGCCGGCGCCGAAGATGAACCGGAGACGCGGGCGTTCCCGGCGGGCGGAGGCGAGCGTGCCGGCGACCGACCCGATCGCCATGACGGAGGACAGCGCCCCGAACCCGTCGGCCTGCAGCCCGAACTCGGTGCGCGCCATGCCGGCGATGAAGACGGCGAAGTTCATGCCGAACGTGCCGATCAGGAAGATGGCGACCAGGACGGCGATGATGTCCGGGCGGCTGCGCACGTACTGGAATCCCTCGCGGATCAGCCCGCGCCCGGCCTTCGCCCGGGGCAGCACCCGCAGTTCGCCGGTGCGCAGCGCGAGGATGGCGCCGATCATGACGACGAAGCTGAGCGCGTTGAGCAGGAACACCCAGCCCGAGCCGATCGCGGCGACGAGGACGCCGGCGACGGCGGGCCCGATCATGCGGGCCACGTTGAACGACATGCTGTTCAGCGCCACCGCGTTGGGCACGAACTCGTCGCGCACCAGTTCCGAGACGACGGTCTGCCGTGCGGGTCCGTCGAGCGTCGCGACGATGCCGAGGCCGAGCGCGAAGGCGTACACGTGCCAGAGGTCGGCCGTCCCGGTGATGACCATCGCTCCCAGCCCGACGGCGAGCAGCGCCATCGCCGCCTGGGTGCCGATGAGCAGGTGACGGCGGTTCATCCGGTCCGCGAGCACCCCGGAGACGGGGGCCAGGAGCAGCTGCGGGCCGAACTGCAGGGCCATCACGACGCCCATCGCGGTGGCGTCCTGGTGCGTCAGCTCGTTGTAGACGAGCCAGTCCTGCGCCGTCCGCTGCATCCAGGTGCCGACGTTCGACACGAGCGCGCCGATGCACCAGAGCCGGAAATTGATGAACTGGAGCGATCGGAACGTCGACTTCACGCCTGGGGGGCCTCCTCGGCCTGATCTGCGGCTGCCCGAGCGACGGCGTCCTCGGTGTCCTCCTCGATGCGGACGTCCTCGGCCTCCGCGGACAGGTCCGCGGACGGCTCGTCGTCCTCCTCGCCCGGCAGGTCGCGGCCGTCCGTCTCGGGCTTCGCGAGCAGCGTCGCGTCGTCGTCGACGATCTCGGCGTCGTCGCCGGCGTCGTCCGGGGCTTCGCTGACGTCGGACACGGAGGTGTCGGTGTCGGTGTCGGTGGCGTCGGACCCGGACGTCTCCGCGGCGCTGGTCTCCGCGGCGCTGGTCTTCGCGGCCGGGGTCTCCGGAGCGTCGGCAGGGTCGGTCTCGGGGGCGGCCGTGCGCTCGGCACCGGCGTCGTCCGTGCTCTCCCTCGCCGCGTCCGCGGCCTCGGAGGTCGTTGCGGCGGCGCCGTCGGTCGCGGTGTCCGCGGCACCGGGGGCCTGTGCGTCCGATGCCGGCACTGCGGATCCCGGTGCGTCCTGGGCGGCCGCGCCGTCCGACGCCTCGGCCTCGTCCCCCTCGTGGTCCTCCGGCCGCAACCGGTCCGCCCAGGGCACCCACGGCGGGGCGAGCAGGGCGCCCTCCCCCGGGGTCAGGCCGATCTCGCAGACCGTGACGGCGCGGGAGCGGGGCGCGCGGGCCAGGACGACGAACCAGTTCCAGCCGATGTAGCCCGGCAGCAGGGAGGCGAAGGCGTGGGTGACGAGGCGCTCGCCGTCGACGGCCGTCCCGAGGTGCTCGCCGACCTGCTCGTCGCGGGCGATGTCGGCAAGGGCGGCGCGCGCGGTGTCACGCGCCTCGATCAGCACGGCGTCGGGCCGGGCACGACGACGTGCCGCGGCGCGCGCCGGGGCCGCCGCGGGCGTCGCGGCATCCTCAGCGACGGCGTCGTCGGTCGCAGAGGCCTCGGCGGTCGCGGAGGCCTCGGCGGTCACGGGCGCGGCAGAGTCCTCGACCGCAGGTGCGGCAGAGTCGTCGGCGTGGGCGTCAGCGTCCTCGGTCGCGGCATCCTCGACAGGTGACGAGTCGGCGGCGTCGGCGTTCTCCGGCGTCGAGTCGGTGTTCTTCGCGGGTGCGACCGTGCCCTCGTCCTCCGTGGTGGTTCCCGCGTCGTCCGTCGTGACGGTCGCGGTGTCGGTCTCCGGCTGCTCCGGTTCGAAGGACTCAGGCATCGAGATCGTCAGCGACCCGGCGCAGGAGGGAGGCGACCTTCGTGGCGGACCCCTTCTCGGGGTACCGGCCGCGACGCAGCCCGTTGGAGACCTGGTCGAGCACCTTGATCAGGTCCTCGGTGATCGCGGCCATGTCCTCGGCGGGCTTGCGGGCGGCGCGGGCCACGGACGGCGGCGTGTCGAGCACGCGCACGGAGAGCGCCTGGGCTCCCCGCTTCCCGTCCGCGATGCCGAACTCCATCCGGGTGCCCGGCTTGACCTCCTTGTGGTCCGCCGGCAGGGCCGAGGCGTGCAGGAACACCTCTCGCCCGTCGTCGGTGGCCAGGAACCCGAAACCGCGGTCCGCGTCGAACCACTTCACCTTGCCGATCGGCACGTCTACCTCACTCCTTCGGCGTGCGTCCCCCGCACTGCCGATCATCGGTGCCGGGGCGCGCGCCCCGGCCGTGGCGGCCGCACGCCCGAGTCCGTGCACCCGGGCGGATCAGTATCCGGCTGGGAACAGCCCCATGCCAGAGCGTCGACGGCGGCCCGCCGGAAAGTCTGTTCCTTCTAGGTTAGCCGCTGTGGCCGAGAGCACGGTCGTCGCCCGCTGGTAGCGTGGTCACCATGTCCTCGCGTCCTTCCGCGCGCGGGACGACGCCGTCCGTGGCCACCACCGACGCACCGCCCCGACCGGCCCGCCAGGCGGTGGCGATCGTCGCCGCCGTCGTCGCACTCGTCTCCGTCGCCTCCCTGCTGGCCGTCCTCCTCCTCACCATGGCCGACGCCCACCCCTGGACCGGACTGTCCTGGATCGCGATGCTCGGCCTGCCCGCCGCGGTCGTCCTCGGCGTCGTCCTGATGGTCGACGCCGTCCGCAGCCGCCGCATCACCGCCGGGCGGCGCGGCCGCCCGTGAGCGAGGTCGTCGACCTCGCCGCCGAGCTCGCGGCGTCCCCTGATTCCGATCTCGTCCGGCTGCTGCTGGCTCGGCCGGATCTGCTCGCCGGTGCCACCGACGTCGCCGCGCTCGCCGCGCGCGCCCTGTCCCGCCTGTCCATCCAGCGGGCCCTCGAGACGCTGGACCGGCCGCACCTGGGCGTCCTCGAGGCCGCCGTCGTCCTCGCGGAGCTGCACGGCGGCGCCGCGCCGGTCGAACGCCCCGACCTGGCTGCGGCTCTGCCGGACGTCCCCACCCCGGCGCTCGACGCCCTGGTCGCCGAGCTCGCCTCCCTCCGGCTGCTGACCGCGGACGACGACGGCGCCGTCCGGCCCGCCGGCGCCCTGACCGACGCGCTGGGGCACCACCCCGCCGGCCTCGGCCGCAGCCTGCCTCGCCTGCTGGCCGGTTCCCCGACCGCCGTGACCACCCGGCAGCGGATCCCGGCGGTCCGCAGCGCCGGCGGCGCGGGAGCGGTCGAGGACGTCCGCGCCCTGCTCACCACCGCGCCCGAGGGGACGGTCGCGCTCCTCGACCGGTTCCGCGTCACCCCGGTCGCCGAACTGCGGAACGCCACCCGCGCCGTCGAGGACCCCGCGAGCACCGCCACGGACCCCGTCGGCTGGCTGCTGCACGTCGGCGTGCTCGTTCCCCTCGACGGCGAGCACGTCGAGCTCGCCCGGGAGGCCGGCCTCGCGGCGCGCGGCGGCGCCGTCCACCCGCACCTGCCTCTCGATCCCCCACCCGTCGGTGGCCGCCGCGTGTCCGCCGCGGTGCGGGACAACGCCGCCCTCGCCGCGGTCACCGAGGGCCTGCGTCTGCTCACCGTGCTGCACGACGAGACGTCCCGCCGCCCCCTGGCCACGCTGCGGGCCGGCGGCGTGGGCGTCCGCGAACTGCGCCGGATCGCGCGGCTGCTCGGCGTCGACGATCCGACCGCGGGCGTGCTCGTCGAACTGGCCGCCGTGCTCGGCCTCCTCGTCCCGGACGAGGCGCACCCCGAGCACCGCGCCGTCCCGGACCACCCCTGGCTCGACGCCCCGCGCGCGGAGCAGTGGACCCTGCTGGCCGCCGCCTGGCGCGCGTCGCGTCGCGTGCCCGCCCTCGTGACGACGACCCGCGGCGACGGCAGCGTCGTCGCCCCGCTGTCCGCCGAGGCGGGACGCGCGGATGCGAGCGCCGTCCGGGAACGGCTGCTGACGACCCTGGCCGAGCTGTCGACTGCCGAGCCCGGTGCCGCCCTGACCGAGGAGGTCGTGCGCGAGCGGGTGTCCTGGCGGTGGCCGCGCGTCGCGGCACGGGCGCTGCCCCTGATCCCCGCCGTGCTGACGGAGGCGCGCGTCCTCGGGTTGACCGGGGCGTCGGCCCTGACCGACGCCGGCCTACTGGTCGCGTCGGGCGACGACGCCGGCGCCACCGCCGCGCTGGAGGCCGCGCTGCCGCCCCCGGTCGAGACCGTGCTCCTGCAGGCCGACCTGACCGCCGTCGCCCCCGGCCCGCTCAGCCGGGACGCGGCGCGCTCGCTCGCGGCCATGGCGGACCGGGAGGGGCGGGGCCCCGCCGAGCAGTACCGGTTCTCCGCCGCCTCGATCCAGCGCGCTCTCGACGCCGGAGGGGACGCTGCCGGCCTGCTCGAGCGTCTGCGCGACCTCAGCCCGGGCCCGCTGCCGCAACCGCTCGTCTACCTCGTCGAGGACACGGCCGCGCGCAGCGGCCGCGTCCGGCTCGGCGGTGCCGCCGGGTACGTCACGGTGAGCGAGCCGGCAGAGCTGGACGCCCTGCTCGCCCTCGCCGACGGCGCGGGCGTCGATCGGCTGCGCCTTCGCCGGCTGGCGCCCACCGTCGCCGTCAGCACGCTGGCCCCCGAGGCCCTGCGCGCCGAGCTGGACCGGGCCGGCGTGCACACGACCCGCGACGACACCGTGCACCACACAGCCGACACCGCGTCACCCCCGCCCCAACTGGTCGCCGGGCCGTCGGCCGACGTCGTCCCGTCACCCGCGCCGGACCCGGCGGCCGAGGCCGCCGAGGTCGTCGCCGCCATGCGCCGGCGGGCGGCGGACCCGTCCGCGCCGCACCGCCCGGACCCGGAGACCGCGACCCTGCTCGACCTGCACCTGATCCGTGCCGCCAGCCGGGACGGACGGGCGCTGACCGTCGTGACTGTGGACTCGACCGGGAATCAGCGCCGCGACGTGCTGGTTCCCCTCTCGGTCTCCGGCGGGCGGCTGCGTGCCTTCGCTCCCCACCGGGACGCCGAACGGGTCATCAGCCTTCCCCGCATCGTCGAGGTGCTGCCGGCATGATGCCGTTCCGACCGACCCCCGTCCTACCGTCGACCCCGAGGTACCGCCCGTGAGCACCGGCCCCCTGATCGTCCAGAGCGACAAGACCATCCTGCTGGAGGTCGATCACGAGCAGGCCGACGAAGCCCGTCGCGCGATCGCGCCCTTCGCGGAGCTGGAGCGGGCGCCCGAGCACATCCACACCTACCGGCTCACCCCGATCGGCCTGTGGAACGCCCGGTCTGTGGGACTCGACGCCGAACAGGTGCTCGACACGCTGCTGCGCTACTCCCGGTTCCCCGTGCCCCACGCCCTGCTCGTCGACATCGAGGAGACGATGTCCCGGTACGGCCGCGTGGTTCTCGAGAAGGACGAGCTGCACGGGCTCGTGCTGCGCAGCGAGGACTACCCCGTGCTCGAGGAGATCCTGCACGCCCCGAAGATCGAGCCACTGCTCGGTCCGCGGATCGACGGGGAGACGGTCGTCGTCCACTCGTCCCAGCGCGGCGCGCTCAAGCAGGCCCTGCTGCGGCTGGGCTGGCCGGCCGAGGACCGCGCCGGCTACGTGGACGGCACGCCCCATCTGATCGGGCTCGACGAGCGCGACTGGGCGCTGCGCCCGTACCAGCAGCAGGCGATCGAGAATTTCTGGGCCGGCGGCTCCGGCGTCGTCGTGCTGCCCTGCGGGGCGGGCAAGACGCTGGTCGGGGCCGGCGCGATGGCGGTCGGCTGCACGACGACGCTGATCCTCGTCACCAACACCGTCGCGGCCCGGCAGTGGAAGGACGAACTGCTGCGCCGCACCACCCTGACGGAGGACGAGATCGGCGAGTACTCCGGCGCGGTCAAGGAGGTCCGGCCCGTCACCATCGCCACCTACCAGGTGCTCACGGTCAAGCGCGGCGGCCTCTACCCGCACCTCGAGCTGGTCAACGAGAACGACTGGGGCCTGATCATCTACGACGAGGTGCACCTGCTGCCCGCGCCGATCTTCAAGCTGACCGCCGACCTGCAGGCCCGTCGCCGGCTCGGGCTGACGGCGACCCTGGTGCGCGAGGACGGCCGGGAGGGCGAGGTGTTCTCCCTGATCGGGCCCAAGCGCTACGACGCGCCGTGGAAGGACATCGAGGCGCAGGGCTACATCGCACCCGCGGTCTGCGTCGAGGTCCGCGTCGATCTGCCCCGCGACGAGCGGATGGCCTATGCGATGGCCGACGACGCCGACAAGTACCGCCTCGGCGCCACGAGCGAGACGAAGCTGCGGGTGGTCGAGTCGATCGCCCGGCACCACGCCGGTGAGCAGACGCTGGTGATCGGCCAGTACCTCGACCAGCTCGACGAACTCGGTCAGCGGTTGGACGCCCCGGTGATCAAGGGCACGACGTCGGTGGCGGTCCGGCAGCGCCTGTTCGACGAGTTCCGCGCCGGTGAGCTCCGCACCCTGGTCGTCTCCAAGGTCGCCAATTTCTCCCTCGACCTGCCCGAGGCGACGGTCGCCATCCAGGTCTCCGGCGCCTTCGGGTCCCGGCAGGAGGAGGCGCAGCGCCTGGGCCGTCTGCTCCGCCCCAAGGCGGACGGCCGGGCGGCGCACTTCTACACCGTCGTCGCCCGCGACACCCTCGACCAGGAGTACGCCGCCCGGCGGCAGCGCTTCCTCGCCGAGCAGGGGTACGCCTACGAGATCGTCGACGCCGACGACGTACCGGCAGACCGCGAGGACACAGGCGCCTGACACGCGCCGCCGGAGCCCGGCCGGCGTCGACGAGCCGCCACGGCGGGTGCTCGGCTGCCCACAGCGTCCTTGCGATCGGCGCTCAGCCGGTTCACAGCGAAAACCGAGAGAATCGTGGTGTGAAAAGCACCCAGCCCGAAGCCCGACTGCTCGTCGTCGACGACGAACCGAACATCCGTGAGCTGCTGTCCACGTCCCTGCGGTTCGCCGGTTTCGACGTCGTCGCCGCCGGCAACGGCCGGGACGCGCTGACCGCTGCCGAGACGCACAACCCGGACCTCGTCGTCCTCGACGTGATGCTGCCGGACATGGACGGGTTCACCGTCACCCGCAAGCTGCGCGCCTCCGGCCGCCACTGCCCCGTTCTCTTCCTGACCGCGCGGGACGACACCGAGGACAAGGTCACCGGCCTCACCGTGGGCGGCGACGACTACGTCACCAAGCCGTTCAGCCTCGACGAGGTCGTCGCCCGCATCCGCGCCGTCCTGCGCCGCACCCAGCCGCTGCTCGACGACGAGGCGATCATCCGCGTCGACGACCTCGAGCTGGACGACGACGCCCACGAGGTGCGCCGCGGCGGCGAGGTCATCGAGCTCTCCCCCACCGAGTTCAAGCTGCTGCGCTACCTCATGCTCAACCCGAACCGGGTGCTGTCCAAGGCGCAGATCCTCGACCACGTGTGGGAGTACGACTTCAACGGCGACGCCTCCATCGTCGAGTCCTACATCTCGTACCTGCGCCGCAAGATCGACCGCAACCCGGACGTTCCCGCCCTGATCCAGACCAAGCGGGGCGTCGGCTACCTGTTGCGCACCGCCGACCGGCGGTAGGGCGGCCGCTCGGTGCTGAACCGGTGGAAGAACGCGTCGCTGCGTTCCCAGCTCGTCGCGATGACGTCGGTGTTGATCGCCATTGTCATCGCGCTGCTCGGCACGCTCACCGTCACCACCCTGAAGAACACGCTCGTGCAGCGGGCGGACTCGGACCTGCTCAACTACACGCCGTCGATGTCGCTGTACCTGTACCAGGTCAGCCAGGGGTCGATCGAGCCGTCGTTCAACCAGCTCGTGTTCAGCCGGTTCTACGGGCTGCAGATGGACGCGGCGGGCAACATCGTCACCCGCACGTCGCGCACGTCCGGCACGGCCGACGTCCCGCAGATCCCCCGCATGACGGTGGACCAGGTCCGGGCGACGCCCAACGGGTTCAACGTTCAGGGGTCGACGCGGGGCAGCACCGGATGGCGCGTCCTCGTCCGGCCGCTGGAGACGGGCAACGGCTCCGTCGCGATCGCCACCCCGTTGAACGAGGTCAACGAGGTGGTGGAGTCCGCCGCCTGGTTGATCCTGCTGCTCGGCGTCGCCCTCGTGACCCTCTCCTCCGCGGTCGCCTATCTCGCGGTCACCCGCGCATTCCGGCCGCTGGTCAAGGTGGAACGCACCGCCGCGGCGATCGCCGCCGGTGACCTCTCCCGCCGCCTCGAACCGGCCAGCCCGCAGACCGAGATGGGACGCCTGAGCCGGTCCCTGAACGCGATGCTCGCCCACATCGAGACGGCGTTCGCCGCGCAGAAGGCCTCCGAGGCCAAGATGCGCCGGTTCGTCTCCGACGCCTCTCACGAACTGCGCACCCCGCTCGTGACCATCCGCGGGTTCTCCGAGTTCTACCGGCACGGCGGGCTGCGCACCGAGGAGGAGGTGAGCACCGCGATGGGCCGCATCGAGAGCGAGGCGACCCGGATGAGCGAGCTGGTCGAGGACCTGCTCGTTCTCGCCCGCATCGACGACGCACGGCCCGCCCGCCAGCGCCCGTTCGACCTGCTGCTGCTCGGCAACGACGCCGCCGTCGACGCGCGGGTCAACGCCCCGGGACGCCGGGTCACGGTGACCGGGCTGGACGGCGGTAGCCCGCGCAACGCTCCGGTGCTCGGCGACGAGAGCCGGCTGCGCCAGGTGGTGGGCAATCTGATGACCAACGCCCTGCGGTACACGCCGGAAGGGTCCCCGATCGACATCGCCGTCGGTACCGTCGAGACGGTCGGCGGTGCGATGGACTCCGTGATCGAGATCCGCGACCACGGACCCGGCATCTCGGACGCCGACGCCGCACGCGTGTTCGAGCGGTTCTTCCGGGCGGACACCTCCCGCACCCGCGAGACGGGCGGCAGCGGCCTGGGCCTGGCCATCGTGGCCGCCATCGTCGCGCAGCACGACGGGTCGGTGCGCCTGTCCGAGACCGCGGGCGGCGGCGCGACGTTCAGCGTCCGGCTGCCGTTCTCGGCGCACGATCTGGCCGAGGAGCTCACCGCGACGGACGGCGCCGACGTCGATCCCGACGCGTCGGCCGATGCGGAAGCCTCCGGCAGTACGGCGACGACGGCCACCGGCCGCCTGCGCCGCGCGCTGCGCCGCGGTGTGCGCTGAGGCAGACGCGACGGGCGTCGGAGTGGTGCCGGCTCGTCGGTGCCGCCGACCTCGTGGATCGGGCGCCGGGTCGCGGGTCCGCACCGACGTCGCCCTTTCCAGCGGCCGCGCGGGTGGGTGCCATCACGTCGCGCTCCCGGCTTCTCCCTCCCCAGGCAACCGTCGTGTCGCCGTCGTCCACAGGCCGAGTTCCCCGCCGATCGGGGGCGGTGCCGCGCTCCTACGCTGGCGGCATCCCACAGACGGAGAGGACGGGATCACGATGGCAGTGTTCACGGTGGACAGCGCGGCCCTGCAGGCCAACAGTGCGGCGGTACGGGGAACGGTGGAACGGATCCGGGCGGAGGTCGCCACCATGCACGCCGGTCTGCAGGCCCTCGAGGGCTCCTGGACCGGTCAGGCGTCCGCTCTTTTCCAGGGCGTGGTGGCCCAGTGGCGGACGACCGAGGCCACGGTGGAGTCCTCGCTCGAGTCGATCACGGCCGCGCTCGACGCGGCGGCCGCCGGCTACGAGGAGGCGGAGGCCCGGAACGCGGCACTGTTCCACGCCGGCTGAGCGGCGCGCCGTCCCGGTGCGAGCGATGACGTCCGGAAGGGTCAGCTTCCGCCCCGTGCGTGCGATGACGTCCGGCTGGTCCGGGCTGTGCCCGGTGCGGCTCGACCTCGGCTCACTCGTTCATGCCGCCGAGGGGTGACACCGGCCGGGTGCGGTACCGGCGAGTGCCCGCCGGGTCAGGTGGTCGGAGTGCCCTGGTGGAAGCGGAGGCGCCACTGCTGGCCGTCGCGTACCCACCAGGAACTGCGCAGCGCCGACTGCCCGTCGCGGGTACTCCGCCACACGAGCAGGATGGTCGTCGCATCGATCCGGTCGACCTGGACCTGCTCGAACTGCACCGGGCTCGTCTCGCCGTTGCTGACGAGGTCGATGATCGAGTCGCGGTCCCACAGTCGTCCCGAGGAACCGACCTCGAGGAAGTCCGGGTGCAGCAGGGCGGCGAGCCGGGCGACGTCGGCGCGCACCGCGGGGTCGAGGAGTTCCTGCTCGTACTGGGCGACGAGTTCCTCGTCCTCCAGCCGGGCGATGTCGGTGTCGTCGGCGAGCACGGAGAACAGGTCGGCCTCGAGGTCATCGCCGCCGCCGAACAGACCCGGTGCGGCCTCACGCTCCCGGACGGCGGTCGTCGAGGTCGCGGCGTCGCTCGTTCCGGAGGCGCCGGTCCGCGGGCCGGCCGCTGCGGCGGCGGTGCCGGTGGACGCTGCGCTGGTCGGTGCGGTGCCGGCCGTTCCGGGCAGCCGGAAGCCGGGGCCCGAGTCCACCGGCAGGGATCGGGCGTACGAGGTGGCGGCGGCGCGGGCACGGTCGTCAGCCGCCTCGTTCAAGTCGTGCCCGGCGTGGCCCTTGACCCAGTCGAAAGCGACGTCGCGCCCGGCGATCGCCGTGTCGATGCGCTTGAGCAGGTCGACGTTCAGCACCGGCTTGCCGTCGGCCTTGCGCCAGCCCTTGCGCTTCCACCCGGGCATCCACTTCGTGACGCAGTTGATCACGTACTGCGAGTCGCACAGGATCTGCAGCCGCTCGGTCACCCCGGCGGTGGACTCGAGCAGATCCAGCACGGCCATGAGCTCACCCATGTTGTTGGTGCCGTGGGGCCAGCCGCCGGCCGCCCAGCAGGTCTCGTCCACGTACCAGGACCACCCGGCCGGGCCCGGATTGCCGAGGGCGGAGCCGTCGGCGGCAGCAATGATCGTCATGGTCTCCATCCTGACAGAGCGCACCGACAGAGCTCGCCGAGCCTGGCCTCACCGCGCGCGATCCGGCCCGGTGTCACCGGTCCGGTGCCGGCGTTGCGACCCCGGTGTGCCGGTCCTCGTCCAAGAGCGAAGCGTGATCCGTCAGGCCGAGGGAACCGGCCGGAGGGTGAAGCTGTCGACACCGGGAAGCTGGTCCACGAGCGCGCGTTGGGCCTCGACGACGATTGCGTCGGCCTCGACCAGCCGCTCGGTGCCGACGCGGACCACGGCGTCGCCCACGATGCGGTGGCCGATCCACCGCACCCGCACCTGGTCGACGTCGAGCACGCCCGGGGTCGCGGCGAGCGCGTGTTCGGCGCGGTCCACGAGGGCCGGGTCGATCCCGTCGAGCAGCCGGGAGCCCACACTGCGGGTGGTGCCCCACAGCAGGACGAGGATCGCGATGGCGATGAGGATGCCGATGATCGGGTCGGCGAGCGGGAAGCCGAGCCACACGCCGGCGGCACCGAGGACGACGGCGAGCGAGGTGAAGCCGTCCGTCCGCGCGTGGACCCCGTCGGCGACCAGCGCCGCGGAGCCGATCCGCCGTCCCACTCGGATGCGGTAGACGGCGACCGCTTCGTTGCCGATGAAGCCGACGATGCCGGCGACCGCGAGCCACCCGAGGTGGTGCACGGGCTGCGGATCGGTCAGGCGCTCGACCGACTGCCACACGGCGACGACCGCCGAGAGGGCCACGACGACGAGGATGAACAGGCCGGCGAGGTCCTCGGCCCGCCCGTATCCGTAGGTGTAGCGACGCGAGGCCGGGCGCCGCGCGAGCGCGAACGCCACCCACAGCGGGACGGCAGTCAGGGCGTCGGACAGGTTGTGCACCGTGTCGGCGAGCAGCGCGACGGAGCCGGTGTTCAGCAGGATGGCGAACTGGACGGCCGTGGTCGCGAGCAGGGCGAAGAGGCTGACCTTCAGCGCCCGTACCCCGGCACGGGAGGCGGTCAGTGCGTCGTCGATCGAGTCGGCAGCGTCGTGTGAGTGGGGAACGACGAGCTCGTGGAGGAATCCGCGGATGCCACCGCCGTGGCTGTGCCCGTGGTCGTGGTGCCCGTGGTCGTGGTGCCCGTGGTCGTGCCCGTGGTCGCGGCCCTCGTGCCCGTGGCCGTGACCGTGGCCGCCATGCACGTACACGTCGTGATCGTCGTGCTCATGCCCGTCGCCGTCATGCTCGTGACCGTCGTGCTCATGCCCGTGGCCGTCGTGCTCGTGGTCACGCTCATGATGCACGTGATCCTCCGGACCGACCTCCGCGGCCTCGCCCACCCGGCGGGAGCCGCTCACGAGGCGCCCGCCGCGTCGGCCTCGGTGTGGTGGTGGCGCGGGGTCCCGCCGAGCGAGTGCTCGGCCTGGAAGATCGCGTCCGTCACGAGCTGACGGGCATGCTCGTTCTCGAGCCGGTAGAACACGCGGGTCCCGTCCTGGCGGGTGCCCACGATGCGCGCCAGGCGGAGCTTCGCCAGGTGCTGCGACACCGACGACGGTGACTTGCCCACCGCCTCGGCGAGATTGTTGACGCTCAGTTCGGCGGCGTCCCGCAGCGCCAGGACGATCCGCACCCGGGTGGCGTCGGCGAGCATCGCGAACACCTCGACGGCGAGTTCGACGTAGTCGCTGTCCGGGTGTCGACCGCACCGAGGTTTATCTGCATTCATACGCAGATTCTAAAGGAAGTCGCGAACGACAACGGTTCGGCGTCAGACGCGCCGTTCCTCCGCGAGGTTCCGCCGCGCCGCCTCCTCCCACCGTTGCTTCCCGAGCCGCGTGTGGAACAGCGGGTCGAGGGCCAGCAGGTGTTCCACGACAACCTGGCGGCCGGTGGCGAACACCTCGTCGGACAGGTGCGCGTACTCGGCGCGGACGTCGGCCAGGTAGGACCGGTACCCGGCCTCGTCGCGCCCGAGCACGGCAAGGTCGGCATCGCACAGTACGCGCCCGGCGGCGTCGTCGTCGCCCGGGGCGTGGCCGGCGGTCAACCGGACCAGTCGGGCGACCTCCGCGACCTCGGCGTCGTCGAGGCCGGCCGCGGTCAGGGTCCGCTCGGCGAGCTGCGCGGACTGCTCCTCGTCCTCGCCGGCCACCCCCCGGTACACCGCGTCGTGGAACCAGGCAGCCAGCCACACGGACCGCGGCAGGGCGCCGAAGTCCTCGCCGCCGTACTCGAGGGCACCGAGGGCGTTCAGGCACGCGAGCAGGTGCCGGACGTCGTGGTACCGCCGGTGCGGTTCACCCCACCGGGACAGCAGCTCCTCCCCGAGCCGCCGCTGCCCGGGCAGGAGGACGTCCCAGCGGTGACGCAGGACGAGGGCCACCCGACGGGGCCGGTCGACGGCGCGGATCCGCAGGCCGCTCGCGATCAGCCGACGGGTCAGCTCGCTGCCCTCGACCGGCACGGCGCCGAGCGCCACGGCCCGGTCGTGCAGGCGGGCGGGAACGTCGTAGTGGTCGCCGTCGAAGGCCCGCTCGCTCAGCCCCAGCCGGCGGGCGGCGGCGTGCAGCTCGGCGAGGTCGGCGTCGGAGACGAGGTGGGAGAACTCGGTGCCGTGGGCCGGCCAGCGGGGCGGATCGATCAACACGGTCATCCCGCCGAGTCTAGGGGCGCCGGGACACCGCGCCGCGGCCACCGCGCACGCACCAGAGCCCGAGCTTCGAGGGGCTTGGTCGGGACAGAGCGCCCGGTCCCCCGTGGCGCCACCCGTGAGTGGGACGGAGTGCAACGACAGCGGCCCGGGAACGACGGAACCCCCGGACCGTGCGGTCCGGGGGTTCCGTTCAGGTGCTGCGAGAGAGCAAGTCGGCTCAGAAGCCGCCCATGCCACCCATCTCGTCGGCGCCGGGGCCGGCCGGGGCGGCCTTCTCCGGCTTGTCGGCCACGACGGCCTCCGTGGTGAGGAACAGGCCCGCGATGGACGCGGCGTTCTGCAGCGCGGAGCGGGTGACCTTGACCGGGTCGTTGACGCCGGCGGCCAGCAGGTCCTCGTACTCGCCGGTCGCGGCGTTCAGGCCGTGCCCGGAGGGCAGGGTGGCGACCTTGGCGGCCACGACACCCGGCTCCTCGCCCGCGTTGAAGGCGATCTGCTTCAGCGGGGCGGAGATGGCGACCTTGACGATGTTGGCGCCGGTGGCCTCGTCACCCTCGAGGGTGAGGTTGGCGAACGCCTTCTCGCCGGCCTGGATGAGGGCGACGCCACCACCGGCGACGATGCCCTCCTCGACGGCGGCCTTCGCGTTGCGGACGGCGTCCTCGATGCGGTGCTTGCGCTCCTTCAGCTCCACCTCGGTGGCGGCACCGGCCTTGATCACCGCGACACCGCCGGCGAGCTTCGCCAGGCGCTCCTGCAGCTTCTCGCGGTCGTAGTCCGAGTCGGAGTTCTCGATCTCGGCGCGGATCTGCTTGACACGGCCGGCGATGGCCTCGGCGTCACCGGCACCCTCGACGATCGTGGTCTCGTCCTTGGTGACGACGACCTTGCGGGCGCGGCCCAGCAGGTCGACGGTCGCGTTCTCGAGCTTGAGGCCGACCTCCTCGGCGATGACCTGGCCACCGGTGAGGGTGGCGATGTCGGCCAGCTGCGCCTTGCGGCGGTCGCCGAAGCCCGGGGCCTTGACGGCGACGGACTTGAAGGTGCCACGGATCTTGTTGACCACGAGGGTGGCCAGGGCCTCGCCCTCGACGTCCTCGGCGATGATCAGCAGCGGCTTGCCGGACTGCATGACCTTCTCCAGCAGGGACACGAGGTCCTTCACGTTGGAGATCTTCGAGTTGACGATGAGGATGTAGGGATCCTCGAGGACGGCCTCCTGGCGGTCCGAGTCGGTCACGAAGTACCCGGAGATGTAGCCCTTGTCGAAGCGCATGCCCTCGGTGAGCTCGAGCTCGAGGCCGAAGGTGTTGGACTCCTCGACGGTGATGACGCCTTCCTTGCCCACCTTGTCGAGTGCCTCCGAGATCAGCTCACCGATCTGGGTGTCGCCCGCGGAGATCGAGGCCGTGGCGGCGATCTGCTCCTTGGTCTCCACCTCCTTGGCGGTGGCCAGCAGCTCGGCGGTGACCGCGTCGACGGCCTTCTCGATACCGCGCTTCAGGGACAGCGGGTCCGCACCGGCCGCGACGTTGCGCAGGCCTTCCTTGACCAGCGCCTGGGCGAGCACGGTGGCCGTGGTGGTGCCGTCACCGGCGACGTCGTCGGTCTTCTTGGCGACCTCCTTGACGAGCTCCGCGCCGATCTTCTCGTAGGGATCCTCGAGCTCGATCTCCTTGGCGATGGACACACCGTCGTTGGTGATCGTGGGGGCGCCCCACTTCTTCTCCAGCACGACGTTGCGACCGCGCGGGCCGAGGGTGACCTTGACCGCGTCGGCGAGGGTGTTCAGGCCCCGCTCGAGGCCGCGGCGGGCCTCTTCGTCAAAACTGATGATCTTTGCCATCTGGCTGTCGTCCCTCCCGGACAGTGGTGACTGTCGAGTCGTTAGATGAACGTGGCCGCCTCGATGCCCGCGACGGACGATCGACACGGATCCCACCATGGAAGTGCGACCCGCCCGATCTCACCGCGGCAGCCGGTGCCCGATCCCCGGTCCCTGCCGCTCCGGCGAGCCGGACGCTGGCAGTCGACGTGATCGAGTGCTAACACCATCATTAGCACTCGGCATGGGTGAGTGCAAGCGCTCGGAGGCCCCGCTGCACGGGTTTCGCCGAGGGCGGGATCAACCCCGCCGGGCGGTCTCCCACTCCTGCCGCAGGACGCCGAACACGACCGCGTCGTAGAGCTCGCCGTCAACCAGCCGCGCGTTGCGGAAGCGGGCTTCCTCGCGGTAGCCGAGCTTCGGGCCGATCCGGCACATGCCGACGTTGCCGCTCCAGGTGGCGTAGTCGAGCCGGCCGACGTCGGTGGTCGCGAAGAGGTAGTCGGTCCACAGGCTCATCGCCTCGGTACCGTGGCCGCCGCCCCACCGATCCGGCGGGTAGACGCCGATGCCGATCCGGATCCACGGCAACGCGTACGTGCCGGTCCCCGGGGCCACGTCGTCGGGCCGGTTGGTCTTCTCCTCGTGGTACCAGGAGACCTGGCCGAGGAAGGCGCCGGTCGTGACGTCGACGATGGGCAGGGACAGCCGCGGGGACGGCCAGTCGTTCGCGTCCACCGCCTCGTGGAGGAATCGGCAGTAGCTCTCGGCGCCCTCGGTGGTCCAGCGCTCGAAGTAGGGGGCGTCGGTGCGCTGCCAGGCGTGCACGCCGCCGTCGGCCGGTGGGCGGATCCAGGTGAGCAGGGCATCGACGTCGGCGTGAGTCCAGTCGCGCAGCGTCACCCGGCTGCCGACGATCTGCACGGGCTCGCTCATCCTCCGGTCCGGACCTGGTCGCGGGGCGACGGGCTCAGGCGGAGCCGCCGAGCCGGCGCTCGGTGCGGGCGCGCTGGCGGGTCGCCCGCTGCCGGCGGAGGCGCTTGACCAGCATCGGGTCGTGGGCGAGCGCGGCCTCGGTGTCGATGAGGGCGTTGAGGATCTGGTAGTAGTGCGTCGCCGAGAGGTCGAACGTCTCCCGGATGACCTGCTCCTTGGCCCCGGCGTACTTCCACCACTGACGCTCGAGCGTCAGCATCGCGGTGTCGCGCTCGGACAGCGTCGGGGTCGCGGCGTCGTGTGTTCCGCGCGCGCGGTCGTCCGCGTTCATCGCACCCCTCTCCACCCTGACTCTCCACCCCTGATGTTCCAGGTGCCGGGCACGACGGCGCCCGGACTCCCCACCAGCGTACCGGCGAATCACACGCGTGTCATTCGCCTCGGGCGAGGAGCTCGGGCGGGGCCGTACCGGGCACAATGGGGGCCATGCCGAAACCGCTCACCGACCTCGTCGCTCCGGACTGGGCGGAAGCCCTCGCCCCGGTCGAGCCCGCCATCCACGCGATGGGCGACTTCCTGCGCGAGGAGGTCGCCGCCGGCCGCGGCTACCTCCCGGCCGGGGACCGGGTCCTGCGCGCCTTCGCGCAGCCCCTCGCCGACGTGCGCGTGCTGATCGTCGGTCAGGATCCGTACCCGACGCCGGGCCACCCCGTCGGCCTGTCCTTCGCCGTCGAGCGGGATGTGCGGCCGCTGCCGCGCAGCCTGGCCAACATCTACCGCGAGCTGCAGAACGACGTGGGCCAGGCTCCCGCGGAGCACGGGGACCTGAGCGCCTGGAACCACCAGGGCATCATGCTGCTGAACCGGGTGCTGACGGTCCGGCCGGGGGAAGCCGGGTCCCACCGGGGCAAGGGCTGGGAGGCGGTCACGGAGGCCGCGATCCGCGCGCTGGTGGCCCGGGACAGCCCGCTCGTGGCGATCCTGTGGGGCCGCGACGCGCAGAACCTCTCGCCGCTGCTCGGGGACACCCCGCAGATCGCCTCGGCCCACCCGAGCCCGCTGTCGGCGTCCCGCGGCTTCTTCGGCTCCCGCCCGTTCTCCCGCAGCAACGCCATGCTGGCGGAGCTGGGCGCACCGGAGGTGGACTGGTCGCTCTCCTGACCGGCGCGACGGCACGACGGGCGTGGCTGAGCCGCGCGACGGAGCGGTCCCCGTCAGGGAGCGGTGTCGCTGTCGTGCCGCTGGTCGCCCAGATGCTGCTGCCGGTCGTCCAGATGCGCGGCGAGATGCTCGCTCACCCGCCGGATGTCCTCCTCGGAGGGCAGCTGGTCGGTCACCCGGACGATCCGGTCGCCGACCTGCACCCGCGACGGGGCGACGAGGCCGCCGTCGGCGAGTTCGCGGGCCACCTGCGCCACCTCGTCGTCGCTGAGCCGCCGGCGCAGCAGGGCGAGCAGGGGCACGTAGTCGTTCTCGGGAACGCCCGCGGGGTATCCCTCGCGCAGCCAGCCGACGAGTCGGGAGACGACGGCGCCCTTCCGCCCGCCGGTACCGGCGTCGGTGCTGTTCCCGCCCTCGGCCGGGGGCTCCGTGCGGCCCGGGTCCCCGAGCGGCCAGCCCCCGGCGGCGAGCCGGGCGGAGACGCGAGCGATGTCGGCCGGGTCCGGCCCGCCGAGCAGTTGGGTGCGGATCGCCCGCTCCACCTGCTCGGTGGTGACGGTGTCCGCGCGATGCCCGGCGTCGGCGAGATGCTGCGCGACGAGGAGCACCTCCTCGGTGGTCAACCGGCGGCCCAGCACGCCGAGCAGCGTCACGTAGTCCGTCTCCGGGACGCCCTGCGGGTACCCGGCACGCAGCCACCCGACCACGCGCCGGACGAGTGAGGCGCGGGGTGGCACCGAGGCCGGCTCCCGCCTGACGTCGTCGTGCTCGTCCTCCCCCGCCATCAGTGGCCCTTGAAGGCCGGCAGGCCGTTCTGGAAGGTGAGGGACAGGCCCAGTCCGCTGCCGACGATGAAGGCCAGGGCGAGCAGCACGACGAGCACGCAGAGCACCATCAGCGCGATCCCGCCCACCCGGGCGGCGGGGCGGGCAGGCGCGGCGTCGTCCTCGGCGGCGCCGCCCTCGCCGGCGGCCAGCAGCCGGATGCCGACGGCGAAGATCGCGGGCAGCCCGGCGCCGAACGCGATGCCCCACAACAGCACCTGCCAGGCGGCCGTACCGAACAGTCCGACCATCGAGCTCATCGGGCACCTCCGGTGCTCACGGGCGCGGCATCGGTGGTCGACCCGCTCCAGTCGTCGTTGACGTTGTCGGCGTGGACGGGCCGGCGGCGGGACCGCACCCACATCCAGCCCGCCAGCAGCAGCAGGATGACGACGATGGCGATCGCCCCGGGCAACCCGCCGATCAGGTGCGCGATCCACCAGGTGGCGGCGCCGACGATCGCCGCGCACGGCAGGGTGATCAGCCAGGCGATCACCATGCGCCCGGCCACGGCCCAGCGGACCTCGGCCCCCGGCCGGCCGAGTCCGGTACCGAGGATGGATCCGGTGGCGACATGGGTCGTGGAGAGGGCGAACCCGAGGTGGCTCGAGGTGAGGATGACGGCCGCCGACGCGCTCTCGGCCGCCATGCCCTGCGGGGAGGTGATCTCCACCAGGCCTTGCCGAGGGTGCGGATGATGCGCCAGCCGCCGAAGTAGGTGCCGAGGGAGATGGCGAGCGCGCAGCACAGCTTGACCCAGAACGGCACCGCACCGGTGTCCGTCCACGCCCCGTAGGCGAGCAGGGCAAGGGTGATGACGCCCATGGTCTTCTGCGCGTCGTTCGTGCCGTGGGCGAGGGAGACGAGGGAGGCGGTGCCGATCTGGCCCCACCGGAAGCCGCGCTCGCTCCAGCGTCTGGTGACGCCGGCGGTGATCGCGAAGACCAGCCGGGTGCCGATCGCCGCGACGATCGCGGCGACCACCGGGGAGAGCAGCGCGGGCAGGATCACCTTGCCGATGACCCCGTCGAGCTTGGTCCCGTCCCCCGCCCAGTTGACGCCGGCGAAGCCGAGACCCGCGATGGTGGCGCCGATGAGCCCACCGAAGAGCGCATGGGAGGAACTGGACGGAAGACCGAGCAGCCAGGTGAGCAGGTTCCACACGATCCCGCCGATGAGCCCGGCGAGGACGATCACGAGCAACGCGTGGCCGTGTTCTGCGGTCAGTTCCGGCCGCGGCGCGCCGGAGGAGGACTGGATGTGGACGACGGCGTTGGTCACCGTCAGGGCCACCTCGACGCTGAGGAAGGCGCCGACCAGGTTGAGGACGCCGGAGAGGGCGACCGCCACCTTGGGTCTGAGCGCACCGGTGGCGATCGACGTGGCCATCGCGTTCGCGGTGTCGTGGAAGCCGTTGGTGAAGTCGAACGCCAGCGCGGTGACGATCACGAGCACCAGCACGATCAGTTCCGGGTTCACACCCGCCAGCGTCCTCGCGCCAGCCGGAGCCGGTCAAGAGCCGACGGCGCTCCCCCGCCCGGCACGGCCAAGAGTTCATCCACCGTTCACCAGAGGACGGGCTCACCGGGACGGGCTCCCCGGCGTGGCGGGACGGGCTCAGCGGCGGCGGTTGCGCCGTCGTCGCTCCCCCGGGCCCTTGGCGAACGGCCGGGCGAGGTTGTCGCCGAGCACGACGCCGGCGGCGAGGGCGAGGATCACCGTCATCGCGTAGAAGAGGGTCGAGGCGCCGACGGTCAGGTCGGAGCCCTCGATGGAGATGCCGTACACGGCCTGGAAGATGCTCATCCCGGGGAACATGAACATGAGGGACGGGACGGCGATCACCGCGGACGGCGCATTCATCCGCAGCGCCACGATGCGGGCCGCCATCCCGATGAAGACGCTGGCGACGGCGGGCGAGAGGCGCTGGCCGAGGCCGGTCGAGCCGGCGACGATCATGACGAGATACGCGGCCGCCGTGACCCCGGCGGTCGGCAGCAGCAGCGCGGGCCGGGTCTGCAGGACGATCGCGATGAGCGCGGCGGAGACGGCGGAGAGGACGACCATCACCGGCCACGGCGGGCTGTTGATCGCGCCCGTGACGTCGATGTCCAGGCGAGGCACGCCGAGGTTGACCCCGACGACGAGCGAGATGGCGATGCCGGCCGCGATCGCGGCGAACACGAGCATGGCCGAGAGGTAGCGGCCGGCGGCGCTGACGGGGAAGCCGTTGACGGCGTCCTGCGTCGCGGAGACCAGCCGCATGGTCGGCAGCAGCAGGATCAACCCACCGGCGATCACGAGGCCCTGGGCCACCGGCACGTGGAAGACGCCGGCGACCTGCGCCAGGCCGGCGATGATGGCCGAGGCCGCCGCCACGGTGAAGAACTCCGGGATGCGCCACGCGCCGAGACGCTGCTGCACCACGGTCACCAGCGCGGTCGAGACGAACGAGAGCAGGCAGGCGACGAGGCCGCCGCCGAGGAACAGGACGATCGCCGTCGTGAAGCCCGCGGACGCGAGCCGCACCGCCCACCGGGGGAACGGCTTGTGCCGGGAGGTGATCTCCTCCATCCGGATGCCCGCGGTCTCCCGATCCAGGTCGCCGACGATGATGTCGGAGACCAGCGCGTGCAGGTCGGCCAGCGCCGCGTAGTTGTCGGACCAGGAGCGGACCACGCGCAGCACCGTGATCGGGGTGATGTAGGGGCCCGCGTAGTTGATGGTGACGGACTGGTTGTTGATGTCGACGTCGACGTTGCGCAGTCCGAACGAGGCGGTCACCGCGATGACGCTCGTCTCCACCTCCAGCGCGCCGGCCCCGTACCGGAACAAGGACTCGGCCAGTTCCAGGGCGAAGTCGAGGGTCTTGCGGGCGCTGTCCTCGACGGCGTCGACCCGGATCGTCGGGTTGGCGTAGGGGCTGCCGGCGAGGCGCTCGACCAGGCTCATCGGCGCCGTGGGCGGGGCGTCGCCCTGGATCAGCCGCCGCAGCACCCGCTTGGCCGCGTAGTTGGAACGCGACTGGGCGGACCCGGGCAGCGTGACCGGGCGGGTGGCGGGCCCGGTCTTGACGGCCATGACGCGAGGGTTCCGCCGGGTCGCCGGGTCCCGGCGATCGATCCGTCGGGTCTGCCCGGTGGGCTGGTTCGCTGACACCTCGTCCTCTCCCGCGGTGCGTGGGTGGTCCTGCCTGGGCCGCTGCGCCGGCGGCCTGTCGATCAGTAGAAGGGCTGGTGGTGCTGACGCCACCAGATCTGCCGGAACACCCGTTCGCCGATGCTGCTCCACACCCGGTACGCCACGGGCTCGAGGGGAAGGTCCCAGCAGCCGAGGTAGTCGATCACGGTCTTGGTGAAGCTGGTCTTGAACAGGCCGAGCCCGTGGTGCGGGTGGGTGGTGTCCTTGAGCCGGTCCGACGGCGGGGTCCCGCAGAAGTCGTACTCGACGATGCCCTCGGCCTTGAGGTCGTTGATGGCCGTCCACTGCACCAGGTGCGAGTCGCCGTAGGCCTTGCGCTTGGGGACGGAGCCGCCGTCCTTGTAGGTGCCCTTGCGCCCGTAGTTGATGACGAAGGCGCCGACGGCGGGGGCGCCGTCCTCGAACACGAAGTACATCCGGCCCTGACCGCGGTCGACGAAGTTCTGCCAGAACCGGCGGTAGTACTCGTAGGAGCGCAGGGCGACGTTGGCCTTGCCCTGCCCGACCTGGCTCATCATGGCGAACATCTGCCGGTAGGTCTCCTCCTCGGCCGGCATCCGCACGACCTCGACGCCCTCGCGCTCGGCCCGGCGGATGGCGTTGCGGCCCCGGGAGTGCAGGGTGCGCAGCAGGGCCCGCTCGTCGGGGGTGACGTCGAGGACGGCGGTGCTGTCGTTGGGCTGGATGTTGAAGGTCTTGACCAGGCCGGCACGGGCGAGGACCGCCCGCGAGCGCTCGTCGTCGACGATGTCCGGCTCGACCTTCACCGCGAACACGCGCAGCTTCTCCCGGCGGACGAGATCCTTGACGGCCTCCAGGGCGTCGACGACGGCGGCGGCGTCCCCCACGTCCGGGCCCTTGATCAGGTACCAGAGCCGGCCCAGCGCCGGGAAGGTCTTCTCCAGGGCCAGGGCGACCGAGGTGACGTCGGCGGACTCGAGCACGAGGTACCGCGGGGCCCAGCCGTGCCGCTTCTTCACGTCGATGAAGGCCTCCGACTGCAGGAGGTTGCCTCCGCCCGGGTTGGCGAGCACGTGCTCGTCCCAGTGGGCGATCTCCTCGTCGGTGGCGAATCGGGCGGTGAAGGCGGCCAAGGCAACTCCAGATCGTGTCGGGAACTGATCGGTGGAGCCGGCGGTCTGATCGGGGACCCGCGCCGACCCGGCGATCAGTCTACCGACGGGCGCCCGTCCTCCCGGTCAGGCCGTCCGCCCGGCGGCGTCACGGACGGACGCGGCTGAACTCGGCGGGTCGCGGCACCGGAGAAGTCAAGGGTTTCCCCTCTATCGGCGGGCGGTGCCGGACGGCCAGCATGGATGTCGCAGGGAATGGCATCGGGTGGCGATGAGGGGTCGTCGCCACCCGTGCGGGCGAGGGGGACCCGCCAGGCGGTGGACAGGCAGGGCACGGACGGGTGCTCTGCCCGTCCACCGCCTCCCTCATGTCCGGGGTACATCACCGCGGTGCCGGGGCCGGACATCGCTGGCTCGCGGTCTTGCCGACTGTCTCGACCGGCTGGTTCGCCCGGTGTTTCGCTGCAGCGGCGCCCCGCTCGTTAGGGTTGCTCCTGCTGCTCGGACGAGGGACGCCGGGCCGGGAGGGCCATCATGATTGAGAACCTCGACTTCGGTTTCGTCGAGGGCACGACGCCGGGCAAGTGGGTGCGTCGCTGGCACGAGCGCCACCCCGAGATCCCCCTCGTCGAGCATCCGCTCCCGACGCGCGACCAGCTCGCCGCCCTGACCGAGCGCCGCGTGCGGCTGCTGCTCGGGCGGGACCTGCAGCGCACCGAGACGATGCACGTGATCGAGCTCTACGTCGAGGAGATGGCGGTCGCCGCCGCGCGGGACCACGTCGTCGCCGCCTTCGACGCCGTCACCCTCGCCGACCTCGAGGACGAGACCCTCCTGGATCCGGGCGAGCTGAGCACCGCCGGCCTGCTCGACGTCGTCGCCTCCGGTGCCGGCGTCGCCGTCCTGCCCGCTCCGCTGGCCCGCGCGGTCAACAACCGGGACGTGGTGCTGCGGCCCGTGATCGACGCGGAGCCGACGCGGATCGGCGTCGCGTGGTGGGCCGACGACGAGGACCCGGTGATCGAGGAGTTCATCGGGGTGCTGCGCGGCCGCACCGCGAGCAGCTCCCGGCAGCCCCTCGCCGGCCGCGAACCGGCCGAGGGGCCGCGCCGCGGGGCCGGTGGCCGGACCGGCGGAGCGACGGGGTCGGGGACGTCCTCGACGGGCTGGGGCGGTGCCCGGGCGAGCGGGTCGGGGGGCAAGGGCTCTGGGTCGGGACGTGGCCGGCAGCCCGGCGGCCGCACCTCCGGCCGGCGCGGCCCACGCCGCTGACGGCGCCCCGCCACGCGTCCACCGGCCGTGGCGGCGTCGTCTCCGTGGCGGCGTCGTTGGCGCCGGCCCCTCCCGCCCGTCACAATCGGTCCATGACCGCTCTGCGCGCCGACGACCCCGTCGCCCCCATGCTCGCCAAGGCCGTGGCCACGGTGCCCGCCCCGGACAGTGTGGCCGGCGGCCTGCAGTACGAGCCGAAGTGGGACGGGTTCCGGGCGATCATCTACGCCGCCGGCACCGACGTGCAGATCGGCAGCCGCGGGTCCAAGATGCTCACCCGTTACTTCCCCGAGGTGGTCGCGCAGATCGCCGAGCAGATCACGGTCCCGTGCGTGCTCGACGGCGAGCTCATCGTCCGCACCGGCGAGCGCGGGTCCGAGCGACTGGACTGGGAAGCGCTCAGCCAGCGCATCCACCCCGCCGCGAGCCGGGTGAAGAAGCTCGCCGAGGAGACCCCGGCGTCGTTCGTCGCCTTCGACCTGCTCTCCGAGGGCAGCACCAGCCTGCTCGGCGAGCCGCTGTCCGAACGGCGCGCGCGTCTGGAGAAGCTCGTCGGCCCGCTGACGGCGCCGCTCCACCTGAGCCAGACGACCGACGACCTGCCCACCGCACAGCGCTGGCTGGAGGAGTTCGAGGGCGCTGGCCTGGACGGCGTCGTCGCCAAGGCTCTGACGTCCCCCTACACGCCGAACAAGCGCACGATGCTCAAGGTCAAGCACCACCGCACCGCCGACGTCGTGGCCCTGGGCTATCGCATCCACAAGAGCGGGCAGGGCGTCGGCTCCATCCTGGTCGGGCTGTACCAGGGGGACGAGCTCTACGGCGTGGGCGGCGTCTCCGCCTTCAGCGACGCGCGCCGGCTCGAGTTGATCGACGAGCTCGCCCCGGTCGTCGAGCGGGACGAGCAGGGGGATCCGCTGACCGGCGAGGGCGAGCGCAACCGGTTCTCCTCGAACAAGGACACGTCGTTCGTCCGGCTGCGGCCCGAACGGGTGCTCGAGGTGCAGTACGACCAGATGGAGGGCATGCGCTTCCGGCACACCGCGCAGTTCGCCCGCTGGCGGCCGGACCGGGACGCGCGCTCGTGCACCTACGACCAGCTCGACGTCCCCGTCGCCTGGGACCTGAACGACGTCCTGCTCTGACCCTCAGTCCTGCTCCGCGGCCGGCTTCTTCTTCGCCCTGCTCGGTTGGACCCGCGGCGGCTCCCCCGGCATCTTCGGGAAGTCGGGCGGGAACGCGAGCTCGCCGAGTCCGTTCTCCAGGTCCCGTTCCCACCAGGACAGCGCGGTGTCCAGGGTGCCGGGCTGCGCGTGCATGTCCGCCCACGGGTCCCCGACGGAAGCGACCCGCTCCGGCACGGTGGCGATCGTCAGCTCCCGGGGGTCGACGTCGTCGAGCTCGTGCCAGCTGACCGGGCAGGAGACGGAGGCGTGTGGCAGGGCCCGCGGGCTGTAGGCCCCGGCGATCGTCCGGTCGCGGTTGGCCTGGTTGTAGTCGACGAAGATCCGCTCCCCGCGTTCCTCCTTCCACCACCTGGTCGTCACCGCGTCGGGCATCCGCCGCTCCAGCTCTCGGCCGATGGCGATGACGGCGTGCCGCACGTCGAGGAACTCGTGCTCGGGCGTGATGGGGGCATACACGTGCAGGCCGCGGTTGCCGGACGTCTTGAGGAAACCGGTCAGCCCCGCCTCGGCGAGCACGGCGCGCAGCTCGTGCGCGGCGGTCACCGCGTCGCTGAAGTCGGTGCCGGGTTGCGGGTCCAGGTCGATGCGCAGCTGGTCCGGGTTGTCCGTGAGCGGAGCCCGCGAGGCCCAGGGGTGGAAGACGACCGTGTTCATCTGCGCGGCCCAGACCGCCGCCGCGATCTCACGGATCACCACCTGCGGGTGGGAGCGGCCGCTCGGGTAGGTCACGGTCACCGCGTCGACGTAGTCGGGGGCTCCGCGCGGCGGGTTCTTGGAGAAGAACTCCTCACCCGTCACGTCCCCGGAGAACCGCTGCAGGGACACCGGCCGGCCCCCGTTGGCCGCCAGGAAGGGCTCGGCGACGGCGACGAGGTACTGGGCGAGGTCCAGCTTGGTGAGCCCGGCCTCGGGCCAGAGCACGCGCGAGGGGCTGGAGATGCGCACCTCCCGGTCACCGTCCGGACCGGGCACCGACAGGACGGTCGCGTCCTTCTCCTTCGCCATACCGTCAACCTACCCGGGAGTGCCCTGTGAGGCACTTCACAGCGGGGCAGGTCCGGCCTAGGCTCGGATGACCGGCGCTCCATGAGGTGCTGGCCTGCGTCGGCGGCAGTCCTGTTGTGATCGTTCACGGCCCCGGACTGCCCCGAACCGAACGACGACGGCGAAGGAGACATCATGGCGGACAACCGCGCGGTGAGCTACATGGGCCCGGGCAAGGTCGAGGTCAGGGACATCGACTACCCCACGTTCGAACTGAAGGACGGCCCGGGCGTCAATCCGGCCAACGTGGGCCGGAAGTTGCCCCACGCCGCGATCCTCAAGGTGGTGACCACGAACATCTGCGGATCCGACCAGCACATGGTCCGCGGCCGCACCACCGCACCCGAGGGCCTCGTCCTCGGGCACGAGATCACCGGCGAGGTGATCGAGACCGGCCCCGGCGTCGAGTTCATCAAGGTCGGCGACCTCTGTTCGGTGCCGTTCAACATCGCCTGCGGACGCTGCCGGAACTGCAAGGAGCGCAAGACCGGCATCTGCGAGAACGTCAACCCGGACCGGCCCGGCAGCGCCTACGGCTACGTCGACATGGGCGGCTGGGTCGGCGGCCAGGCGGAGTACGTGGTGGTTCCCTACGCCGACTGGAACCTCTTGAAGTTCCCGGACAAGGACCAGGCCATGGAGAAGATCCTCGACCTGACCATGCTCTCGGACATCTTCCCCACCGGTTTCCACGGCGCGGTGACGGCGGGCGTCGGCGTGGGCTCGACCGTCTACGTCGCGGGCGCGGGCCCGGTGGGCCTGGCCGCGGCGGCGAGCGCCCAGCTGCTCGGCGCCGCCGTCGTCATCGTCGGCGACATGAACACGCAGCGGCTCGAGCAGGCCCGCAGCTTCGGGTGCGAGACCATCGACCTCTCCGACGGCGAGCCGGCGGACCAGATCGAGCAGATCCTCGGGGTGGGTGAGGTCGACTGCGGCATCGACGCCGTCGGTTTCGAGGCGAAGGGTCACGGCCACAGTGGGCAGGAGGCGCCGGCCACGGTGCTGAACACCCTCATGGACATCACGGCGGCCGGTGGTGCGCTCGGCATCCCGGGCCTGTACGTGACGGGTGATCCGGGTGGCGTGGATGAGGCCGCCAAGAAGGGGTCGCTCTCCCTCTCGCTCGGCACCGGCTGGGCCAAGTCGCTCTCGTTCACGACCGGTCAGTGCCCGGTGATGAAGTACCACCGGGGCCTGATGAACGCGATCCTCCACGACCGCGTGCAGATCGCCAAGGCCGTGAACGCGACGACGATCAGCCTCGACGAGGCACCCCAGGGCTACGCCGACTTCGACTCGGGGGTCGCGAAGAAATTCGTGATCGACCCCCATGGGTCCGTCGCCGCCTGACGCGGGGACGGACAGGGGGGACCGGGGGCCGGGCGCCGAGGCGCCCGGCCCCTTCCGTGCGCGGGTCCCCCCGTCATCGATGCGTCAGCGTCCCGCGGCGTCCTGCGAGGCGAGCCACGAGCCGAGCGAGTCCTCCCGCAGCGCCCGGCCCACCGCCGTGATCGCCGCGGTGTCGGCGACGACGATCGACTGGCCGTCGGCCGACGTGCTCGTGCCCCGCGTCGGCAGCGTGAAGGACCGGACATCGCCCGCCCGCACCGCGTGCAGCGACAGGGCCAGTGACGCCATCGCGGTCGAGTCGAGGGTGGTGTCCACGCTCAGGTAGGGGCTGACGCGGTTCACGAGGTCCGCGACGCGCAGGGGATCGGTCAGCGTGCCGACGCTCAGGGCCTGATCCAGGATGGCCTTCAGGACGAGCTGCTGGTCCTTGACCCGCTGGTAGTCCCCGGTGGGGAACGCCTTGCGTTCGCGCACGAAGGCGAGCGCGGCGTCGCCGTCGAGGGTCTGCCGTCCCGCCCGGAAGGTGTGCTGACCGGAGGAGAAGGCCACCGGCACGTCGACCGTCACCCCGCCGAGGGCGTCGGTGGCCGCCCGGAAACCGTCGAAGTCGATGAGAGCGATGTGGTCGAGCCGGGCGCCGAACAGCTGCTCGAGCGTCTCGGCCGCGAGCGGGATGCCACCCTCGGCCATCGCCGCGTTGATCTTGGCCCGCCCGTGGCCGGGAATGGCCACCCAGGTGTCCCGCAGGATCGACATGAGGTAGACGTGCTTGCGGTCGGCCGGGATGTTGACCCAGATCATGGCGTCAGATCGCTGGTCGGACGCGACGCCGGCGGCGGCCTGCGACGGGGCGGCCCCGCGGCTGTCGCTGCCGAGCAGCAGCATGTTGACGGCGCCGTCCGCGCCGGCTGCAGGTCGCGACGCCTCGTCGGGGAACGCCTGACCGATCCGGTGGGCGTGGTCGTCGAAGGCGTGCCCGAGGGTCACCAGGTACGCGGCGGCCGCGAGCACGACGACGGCCAGCAGCGCCACCAGGACCACCGCGATGCGCAGCATCCTCCGGCGTCCCCGGTGCGGGTGACGCTCGTTCGCGCGCCCCTCATCGGACGCGCGGTCCATCACCTCGTCGACACGACCCATGTCCCCGTTCCCCCATCATCACCCGCTCCCCCGAGCGGTCCCGCGCACAGTATGTCACCGGCACCGTCACCGGCGAAGCACAGCGACGACGTCGATCCGCGGTCATCGGTCGGCCGCCGTCCGACCGCGCCGCCGACGTGCGCCCGGTCACTCGTGTTCCCTTCCCGTTGGAAGCGACGTCACCTGCTGGTCAGATCCGGGGAGAAGCCTGACAAGGCCGAACACCGGCCCTTCACGCGAGAGCCCCCCATGCAGCAGGGGGAGCCGCCGGGACTCCCCGTGGACCATCGCCCCCGTGCCGCCGGCACCCGGGCAGAGAACAACAGGAGCACCGCCATGGCCAGATGGAATCACGCTGCCACCGGATCCCCCGAGGAACCACAGTCCCGCCCGTCGGGGCTGCGCCGCCTGTCGGCGGCCGCCTCACGGCACCGACCGCTCACGATCGTGGCCGCCAGCTGCGCGCTCGTCCTGGCGGGCGGCGGCATCGCCGGCGCCTCGACACTGGCGTTCAACCAGTCGCACGTCGGGGACCAGACGGCGAAGGGTGAGCAGGTCTCGTCCAACCAGGTCGTCAAGCCCCTCGGCGACCGGCTGATGACGCCGTTCGGCAAGATCCTGGGCTCGACCGTCAGCCCCGACGGCCGCTACCTCGTCGGCACCAGCACCGACCGTTCGGTGGCCCTGCAGGTCTTCGACCTGAAGACCTACAAGCCCGTCGCCGCGGCGGGCACCCAGGCCGAGGCGGCGTTCGCGACCGCCGCCTCCAACGCCGGCCACCCAGGCATGGTCTACCAGAAGGTCGCCGACGGCTCGGTCGGCCAGGAAGGCCCGGTCTTCTCCCCCGACGGGAAGTTCCTCTACCAGCCCGTCGCGACCGGACTCGTCCGGTACCCCTTCAACGCCGACGGCTCCCTGGGCGCCGGCACGAAGATCAGCATCCCGACCGTGGACGGCAAGCAGGCGCTGACGGCGGGCATGGCCTTCTCCCCCGACGGCGACACCCTCTACGCCGCCGTCAACGGGCAGAACACCGTCGTCGCACTGGACCCGACCGCGGGCACCGTCAAGCAGACCTGGGCGACCGGGATCGCCCCGCGCCAGCTCCGTTTCGTCGGCTCCAGGCTGTACGTCTCGAACGAGGGCGGCCGCAAGGCAGCCGCGGGCGAGACGACGATGGACTCCTACGGCACGGCCGTCCCGGCCGATCCCCGGCTGGGCACCTCGACCACGGGGACGGTCAGCGTCATCGACACGGCGAACGCCGCAGCGCCCGTCGCATCGATCGACGTCCAGCTGCACCCGACGGCCATGTACCGCGACGGGTCCACCCTCTACGTCGCGAACACCAACAGCGACACCGTCTCGGTCGTGGACACCCGCACCAACACGGTCAAGCAGACCATCGCGACGCAGCCCTGGGCCTCCTCCAAGGTCGGGTACGAGCCGACCGGCATCACCATGCAGGGCGACCACCTGCTCGTCTCCCTCGGCCGGGCGAACGCGATCGCGGTCTACCAGGTCAACAAGCGGGACCCGCGGGACCCAACCAGCTTCATCGGCCTCCTCCCGACGGACTACTACCCCGGCGACGTCACGACCAACAACGGCCAGATCGTCGTCACCAACGTCCGGGGCATCGACGCGCGCGGCCCCGAACTGACCTTCTCCAAGGGCCCGGGCACGACGCCGGCGACCGGTCATGGCACGCACTCCACGACCGCGTCGCTCACCCGATTCACGCTGCCGGACGACCACCAGATCCGGAAGGACACCGCGACGGTGTTCCAGCAGAACGGGTGGGACGCGACGAAGACCAAGCAGGCGGAGGGCGCGAGCGCCGCGCACGTCAAGCCCGTGGCCGTGCCGAAGCGCATCGGCGACCCGTCGACCATCAAGCACGTGTTCCTCATCGTCAAGGAGAACCGCACGTACGACCAGGTGTACGGCGACATGAAGCAGGGCAACGGGGACGCCTCGCTCGCCCAGTTCGGGGCGAAGGTGACCCCGAACCAGCACGCCCTGGCCAGCCAGTTCGGTCTGTACGACAACACGTACGACATCGGCACCAACTCGGCCGAGGGTCACAACTGGATGATGCAGGGCGACGACCCGGCGTACACGGAGAAGAGCGCCGGCGAGTACAAGCGCTCGTACGACACCGAGGAGGACGTCCTGGGTCACCAGCGGTCCGGCTTCCTGTGGAACGCGATCCAGTCGGCCGGCAACACGGCCCGCAACTACGGCGAGTTCCTGTACGGCGAGGGCAAGCCGGCCGGCGCCACCTGGCAGCAGTACTACTGCGCGGCGAAGAGCACCATGGCCGGCGGGGACCCGAAGCAGTTGTTCACCCCGGACATCCAGCTGCACGCGAGCTCGGTGATCCCGTCGCTGAACGACATCACCGACCCGAATGCCGCGCCGTTCGACCTGCAGATCCCGGACATCTACCGCTACGAGACCTGGAAGCACGACTTCGAGGCCAACGGACCGAAGAACTTCCAGATGACGTGGCTGTCCAGCGACCACACGGGCGGGCCGGCCGACCCGGTGGCCCAGGTCGCGGACAACGACCTGGCGGTCGGGAAGATCGTCGACACGATCTCCCACTCGAAGTACTGGAAGGACTCGGCCATCTTCATCGCCGAGGACGACAGCCAGGACGGCGCCGACCACGTCGACGGCCACCGCGCCCCCGTGCAGGTCATCAGCCCGTACGCGGCGCACGGCAAGACTGTCAGCACCTTCTACTCGCAGATCAACATGATCCGCACCATCGAGCAGATCCTCGGCGCCCAGCCGCTGAACCAGAAGGTCGCGGCGGCGACCCCGATGCTCGACGCGTTCACCGACAAGGCGGACCTGCGGCCCTACACCGCGGTCCCGAACCAGGTTCCGCTCACCCAGGGCGTGAAGACCGCCCCGGAGTGCGGGCCGGACTCGCTCGGCCAGACCGGCGCGGCGGCCGCGGCGGTGCAGCGTGCCTCGGCGAAGGAGACGGCGGTGCCCGCCTCGATGCGCGGCGTCGCAGAGCAGTGGACGCAGTGGGCGGCCGACCAGCACGCCACGGGCGACGGCGCGAAGGAGGACGTCGCCAACCCGTACCTGTTCAACCGGTGGACCTGGTACCAGACCCACCACTGGACGACCCCGTACCCGGGTGACGCCAAGGTCTACGGCCCCGCCGACGTCCCGGGCATCCCGGCCGGCTCGACCAGCCATGAGGACGGCTGACCGGCGCTGAACGGCGCTGAGCGGCGGATGCTCCGCCGGTCGGCGCCGAACGCTCGCACGACACCGGAGGCCACCTCGGCGACAGAGGTGGCCTCCGGCGTGTGCGGAGCCGTTCGCGGCCCCGGTGGTCGCGTCGGCCTGTCGGCCCACGCCTATCATCGGGCCATGACGGCGCGGCTCTACGACCTCGACTCCACCTGGAGCCTCCCCGACGGCGTGGACGCGGTGTGGGACGTGATCGCCGACCCCCGGCTCGACTGGGCCGCGTGGTGGCCCGGCTGCACCGCGGCGAAGCCCGTCGAGCATGCCGACGAGCACGCCGACGACGACGGCGGCCGGTCCCGGGAGGCTCGCCTGCTCGCCTCCACGGCGACCTTCGACTTCCGCGCCTCGCTCGGCTACACGCTGCGCATCTCGTTCCACGCGACCCGGGTCGAGCGGTTGCGCGAGGTGGCGTTCGACGCCGGCGAGGACCTGTCCGGCACGGGAGCGGTCCGGCTCGCGCCGCGTGCGGACGGCGGCACCGACGTCGTCATCGGCTGGCAGGTCCGCCCCGTCCGCCGCTGGATGGCCGTCCTGAGCCCGGTCGCGGCCCCGCTCTTCACGCGGGCACATCACGCGATGATGCGGCGCGGGGAGGACGGGTTGCGCGACCATCTGGCGGCGCGACGCCGCGCGGCCGACGAAACCGCGCGAGGCGGGTGACTGGAGCCCCCTGCCGGATTCGAACCGGCGACCCTCTGTTTACAAGACAGATGCTCTGGCCGACTGAGCTAAGGGGGCGAGGTGCCGGGCGCACGACGCGTGCGCCCGGCGAAGCCGTGAGGACAGAGCCGTACAAGGCTAGCCCACGGCTCACGGCGCCGGGGGCCGTGGTGGGCTCACTTCCGGGCGGAGATGATCTTCTGCGCGAACTCGGTGAAGTCGCCCGAGTTGCTCCAGCGCTGACCGTCGACGAAGACGGTCGGCGTCCCGGTCACGCCGTCGGCGCGGCCCTGATCCGTCAGGTACTTCACGAACGGGCGATAGGTGCCGTTGTCGATGCAGCTGCCGATGTCACCGGCACCGGCGCTGCTGGCGAGCTGCTTGAGCTTGTCGTTCGACAGGCCCTCGCCACCCTCCTGCGGTTGCTGCTCGTAGGCGCTCTTGAGGAAGGCCTGCAGCTTGTCGGGCGCCGAGTTGGCGATGCAGTACGCGGCGTTAGCGCCGCGCGACGAGTAGTTCGTGGTCGAGGCGGAACCGTCGAGCAGGTTGGTCACGCGGTACTCGACGGTCGCCTTGCCGTCCTTCATCCACGTGTCCAGCTGGTTCGCGTAGGACGCCTCGAAGTTCTTGCAGACCGGGCAGGCCAGGTCGACGAAGATGACGATCTGCGCCGGTTTGCCGGAGGCGGCCTTCTCGACGCCGTGCGGCACGGGCTGCGCGGCCCCACTGGCGCTGGCGCTCGCGGTGGGTGACTGGGTGTCCTTGACGTTGACGTCACCTGACGCCGGCGAGGTGGCCAACTGATTCGGCTTGACGAGGGTGACGCCCCCGTACGCGTTGGTGTTCGCCGGGCTCGCCCCCGAGTCCGCGACCTGACCGCGGATGCCGTTCGCCACGATGAAGCCGATGACGACGGCGATCACCGCCACGGCCGCCACGATGCCCCAGATCGTGAACATCCGGTTCCGGCGCTCACGCTTGCGCTGTTGTTCGCGGATCAGGCGGGCCCGCTCGCGGGCCGCCGACTGGCGCTGGGACTTGGTCTGACGGGGTTCGTTCTGCGGACTCATGCATCCTCGAGAATCGGACGGCGACACGGCGCAAGGGCCGAAGGACACCTCATTCTAGGCAGCCACCCTGAACGCCCGCCGACGCCAAGTAAGCTGAGGAACCAGACCGCTCTCCCCGTCATCCGCGTCGCCCGTGCGGCCGGGAAAGGACGTGCTCACCTCATGGCCGACACCGCCGTTTCTCTCGATCCCGGGCCCGGGCCGACGCCTCCGGGCGACTACGACTTCATCGTCGTGTCCAACCGCCTGCCCGTGGACCGCGTGACGATCGACGGGCAGTCGGACTGGCGGCGCTCCCCCGGCGGCCTCGTCACCGCCCTGGCTCCCGTGATGGAGCACGCCGACGGCGCGTGGGTGGGCTGGAACGGCGCCAGCGACGAGCCGCTCGACGAGTTCGACCACAGCGGCATGCACCTCGTGCCGGTGGACCTGTCCGCCCGCGAGGTCGAGCTGTACTACGAGGGCTTCGCCAACGCCACGCTGTGGCCGCTCTACCACGACGTCATCGCGCCGCCGGAGTTCCATCGGACCTGGTGGGACGCGTACCGCCGCGTCAACCGCCGGTTCGCCGAGGCGTCGGCGAATGCCGCCGCCGAGGGCGCGACCGTGTGGGTGCAGGACTACCAGCTCCAGCTCGTGCCCGCGATGCTCCGCCAGCTCCGCCCCGACCTGCGCATCGGCTTCTTCAACCACATCCCGTTCCCGCCGCTGGAGATCTACGCGCAACTGCCGTGGCGCCAGCAGGTGCTCGAGGGCCTCGCCGGCGCCGACCTGATCGGCTTCCAGCGCCCGGGCGACGCGCAGAACTTCACCCGCTGTGTGCGGCGCTTCCTCGGCGCGCAGAGCCGGCAGGGCATCTTCACGATCACCGACGAGGACGGTGCGGAGCGGCAGGTGGAGGCCCGCGCCTTCCCCATCTCCATCGACTCCCGGCACATCGCCGACCTCGCCGCCGATCCCGCCGTCGTCGAGCGGGCCCGGCAGATCCGGCACGAGCTCGGCGATCCGACCACCCTGCTGCTCGGCGTCGACCGGCTCGACTACACCAAGGGCATCCCCGAGCGCCTCAAGGCCTTCGGCGAGCTGCTCGAGGACCACCGGGTCAGCGTCGAGGACTGCACGCTCGTGCAGGTGGCCAGCCCGAGCCGCGAGCGCGTCGAGCACTACAAGACGCTCCGGGACGACGTCGAGTCCACCGTCGGGCGCATCAACGGCACCTACGACACCCTCGAGAAGACGGCCATCCGCTACCTGCACCAGAGCTACCCGGTGGAGGAGATGGTCGCCCTCTACCTGGCGGCGGACGTCCTGCTCGTCACCGCCCTGCGGGACGGCATGAACCTCGTGGCCAAGGAGTACGTGGCGGCCCGGACCCGCAACAACGGGGTGCTCGTGCTCAGCGAGTTCACCGGTGCGGCGGAGCAGCTGCGGCAGGCGCTGCTCGTCAACACCCACGACATCGACGGGGTCAAGAACGCCATCGTGCGCGCCATCCACATGGAGCCCCGGGAGGCCGCCCGCCGGATGCGCGCGATGCGCAAGCAGGTGCTCGAGCACGACGTGAAGCGGTGGTCCACCGATTTCCTGTCCGCCCTGCAGGAGAGCCGCTGACATGGGGCTCGATGACCGGCTGCAGCACGCCCTCGAGCGGCTCGCGTTCACGCCGGTCCTGCTCGTGTGCATGGACTTCGACGGCACGCTGGCCCCGCTGACGGATCGCGCCGAGGACGCCCGTGCGCTGCCCTCCGCGAGCACGGCCCTCGCCGGTCTGAACACCCTGCCCGAGACGCGCACCGCCCTGGTGTCCGGCCGCGCGCTCGCGTCGCTGCGCGACGTCGCCTCCCCGGACGAGCGGACGCTGCTCATCGCGAGCCACGGCGCCGAGACCTGGCTCGGCCCCGAGGCGGCGCCCCTGGAGCTGGACGACCGGCAACGCCGCCTCCTCGAGACCGTCACCGGGACGATCCGCCGGATCGTCGAGGCCCACCCGGGCTCGAGCCTGGAGGAGAAGCCGGCCGGCGCCGTCCTGCACACCCGCCGTGCCGCCCCGGAGGTCGACGAGGCCGCCACCGCCGAGGCGCTGCGCGTGCTGGACGGGATGGACGGCGTGCACGTGATGCAGGGCAAGAAGGTGGTCGAGGCCTCGGTCGTCTCCGCGTCCAAGGGCGACGGCCTGGCCACGCTGCGCGACCTGACCGGCGCGACCGGCATCCTCTTCGCCGGGGACGACGTCACCGACGAGGCCGGGTTCGCCGCGCTGGCCTCCGGTGACGTGGGGGTCAAGGTGGGCGACGGGCAGACCGCCGCCGCCTATCGCACCGATGACCCCGAGCACGTCGCCGTCCTGCTGGAGACGATCCTGCGGCTGCGGCGCGAGGCCCTCGACATGCCCCCGCTCGACCGGGAGGGCGTCGGGCCCAGCCTCGACGAGTAGCCGGCCTCGACGAGTAGCCGGTTTCGCCGGGCAGCCCCCGGGTGTTCCCTCCGGCGGCCACCCGGAAGCGCTTGCGACTGCTGTGGCATAATGTCCGCGAGTGCGTGAAACACGTCACAGTCACGACGTCGTCGTGACCGTCATGACTGGTCAGCGCCACTCGTGCATCCCGCTCACAACGGATCGTCCGGCACGTACCTGCCGGTGAAGGGAAGGAATCATCATGGCCACGGTCAGATTCGACAACACCACCCGCATCTACCCGGGTTCGGACAAGCCCTCGGTGGACAAGCTCAGCCTCGACATCGCCGACGGCGAGTTCCTCGTCCTGGTCGGCCCGTCCGGTTGCGGCAAGTCCACGTCGCTGCGCATGCTCGCCGGCCTCGAGGACATCAACTACGGCAAGATCTGGATCGGCGACAAGGACGTCACCGACGTCCCCCCGAAGGACCGGGACATCGCCATGGTGTTCCAGAACTACGCGCTCTACCCCCACATGACCGTCGCGGACAACATGGGCTTCGCCCTGAAGATCGCCGGTGTGGACAAGGAGGAGCGGATGCGCCGGGTGCGCGAGGCCGCCAAGCTCCTCGACCTCGAGCAGTACCTCGACCGCAAGCCGAAGGCCCTCTCGGGCGGCCAGCGCCAGCGCGTCGCGATGGGCCGCGCGATCGTCCGCAGCCCGCAGGTCTTCCTCATGGACGAGCCGCTCTCCAACCTCGACGCCAAGCTGCGCGTGCAGACCCGCACCCAGATCGCGTCCCTGACCCGCCGGCTCGGCGTCACCACGGTCTACGTGACCCACGACCAGGTAGAGGCCATGACGATGGGTGACCGGGTCGCGGTGCTCAAGGACGGGCTGCTGCAGCAGGTCGACACCCCGCGCAATCTGTACGACCACCCGAACAACGTGTTCGTGGCCGGGTTCATCGGCTCGCCCGCCATGAACCTGGTGGAGCTGCCCGTCGTCGACGGCGGCGTGAAGTTCGGCGACGCCGTCTACCCGGTGCCGCGGGACATCCTGCAGGAGGCCGCGGGCAACACCGTGACCCTCGGGGTGCGGCCCGAGGACCTCGAGATGGCCGGCGCGGGCGAAGGCCTGCCGGTCGAGGTCGACGTCGTCGAGGAGCTCGGCGCCGACGCCTACGTGTACGGTCACACCACCATCGGGGACCGGGACCACACCATCACGGCCCGCGCCGACGGTCGCCGCCCACCGCGTGCCGGGCAGACCGTGCACGTCCGGCCGCAGGCAGGCCACGTCCACCTGTTCGACACGAAGACCGGGCTGCGCCTGGGCGACGGGGGCCCCGCGGCTGACACTCCGCAGGCGAGCCTCTCCGACGTCGTCGAGTGACCCGTCGGGTACGGCCGTGACCCTCCGCCCGGCCACCCACGCAGACATCCAGCAGGAGGACCACGCATGAACGGACCCGCCGGAACCCCCGCACCCACCGAGGGCGCCGGCGGGTCCGCTGCGTCGACGTCGTCCCCGGATCCGTCCGGGGACGACAACGCAACCACCGCGCTGCCCACGCCCGACGCCGGCGCCCAGCCCGCCACGCCGTCCGGTACCGCCGCCTGGGAGGAACCCCAGGAGTGGTCCGCGAAGGGCCGGCTGCCCCGCGGCGGCACCGACCGTCCGCGCGCCGAGGGCGCCGGACCGGCCTCGCTGAGCATCACCGCGGCCGCCACGGTGCCCGAGCTGCTCGACCTGCCGTGGGACGTGCCGCTCGAGGAGTGGCCGGAACACAACCTGGCGTCCCTGCCGCGCGGCATCTCCCGGCACGTCGTCCGGTTCGCTCATCTGGCCGGGGCCGTCGTCGCCGTGAAGGAGACCAGCGACCACATCGCGCGGCACGAGTTCCACATCCTCCGGCGCCTGCAGCGCCTCGATGTCCCGTGCGTCGAGCCCGTGGCCATCGTCAGCAACCGGCGCGACGCCGACGGCCAGGAGCTCGCGACGGCCCTCGTCACCCGGCACCTGAAGTTCTCGCTCCCCTACCGGGCGCTCTTCTCCCAGCAGTTGAAACCGGACACCCTCACCCGGCTCATCGACGCCCTCGCGCTGCTGCTCGTCCGGCTGCACCTGGTCGGCTTCTACTGGGGCGACGTGTCCCTGTCCAACACCCTGTTCCGGCGCGACGCCGGCTCCTTCGCCGCCTATCTCGTGGACGCGGAGACCGGGGAGATCTATCCCGAGCTGTCCGCGGGGCAGCGGGAGTACGACCTGGAGATCGCGCGAGTCAACATCGCCGGCGAGCTGATGGACCTGATGGAGGGCGGCCTCGTCGACGCCGTCGATCCGATCGAGACCAGCGAACGCATCATGGACTCCTACCGACGGCTGTGGTCGGAGCTGCTGGACATCGAGTCCTTCAAGGCCACGGACAAGTGGCGGGTCGCCGAGCGGATCCGCCGGCTGAACGACCTGGGGTTCGACGTCGAGGAGTACTCGATCACCACGAGCGCGGAGGGCACCACCTTCCTGCTGCAGCCCAAGGTCGTCGACGCCGGGCACCACGCGCGCCGCCTGCTCCGGCTGACGGGGCTCGACGTGCAGGAGAACCAGGCGCGCCGGCTGCTCAACGACATGGACACCTACCGGGCCGCCAACCACCCCGACCTGGACGAGGACTACGCCGCACACCTGTGGCTGCAGCAGGTGTTCGAGCCGATCGTGCGGTCCATCCCCCGCGACCTGGCGGGCAAGCTGGAACCGCCCGAGGTGGTGCACGAGGTGCTCGAGCACCGGTGGTACATGTCGGAGCGGCAGCAGCGGTTCATCCCGCTCTCGGAGGCCGTGACCTCCTACATGGAGGACATCCTGCGTCACCGCCGGGACGAGGCGAACATCCTCATCAACCCGGACACCCGCACTCTCGCGGTGCTGAGCACCGAGGACGACTGACCTTTCGGCGGAACGACCCCGGACATGCATGCGGCCGGCACCCCCCAGAGGTGCCGGCCGTCGACGATCCTATCAGCTCGACGGGGTGTCGAGAAACTCATCGAGCGTCGCGAATCGACGAATTCCCGCGGTCTGAACAGTCCCGCTTCTGACGTGGGCGTTCAGCTCGACCCGGCGGGAATCGAAACGGTCAGTCGGTCGACGACGTCGGTCCGAGGACGGCGATCTGCCACCCGTGCGCCGCGACCGCACCCGGGGTGCGACTGCCGTCGGAGGCGGCCAGCACCTGGCCGGCCGGGACGGACCGTGGCTCGTCCTCCAGGTTCAGGTTCAGGCGCAACCGTGCCCCGTCCGTGGTGGCCCCGAGTTCGAGGAAGGCGTTCTCGACGGTGACGACCTCGAGCTCGGCGCTCTGCAGCCCGGGATGGCGCCGGCGCACGGAGATCAGCTCCTGGATGCGGTGGTAGGTGTCCCACCCGTGCAGGCCCTCGCCGCCGTGGGGGAACGGCGGCCGGATCTCGTCGTCGCCGCCGAGCCGTTCCTCCTTGACCCCGGCGAAGGACTGCTCGTCCCCGTAGTACACGCTCGGCACGCCGGGCAGGAAGAACAGGAGCGCCTGGGCGTGGTCCCGGTGGTCGGCGCGCTGGATGCGGCTGGCGAGCCGGGTGACGTCGTGGTTGCCGAGGAACGTCATCGGCAGGAACCGTCGGCAGAACGTCGCGTGGCGCCCGAGCGCGTGCTCGAGCTCGAAGAAGTTGACGTCGTTGATGGAACTCCAGATGGCCTTCCACAGCTCGTACTGCGTGACCGAGTCCAGTCCGGAGGCGGTCACGTAGTCGACGTAGTCCCCGTGGATCATCTCCCCGACCGCCCAGAACTCGGGGTGGGCCTCTCGCGGCCCGGCGAGGGCACCGGCCCAGAAGTCCGGTGGCACGGCATACGCCGCGTCGAGCCGCCACCCGTCCGCGCCACGGTCGAGCCAGTGGTTCATGACGTCGCCCACGTACTCGACGACGGCGGGGTGGTCGTGGTTCAGTGCGACGAGACCCTCGTGCCCCTCGAACGTCGCGGCGCGGCGCTGCCCGTCGACGTCCTCCCAGCGGAACCACGCCGCCGCGTCCGACTCCGGGCCGTTCGCCTCCGCCCGCTGCAGCATGCTGAAGTCACGGCCGACGTGATTGAAGACGCCGTCGAGCAGCACCTTGATGCCGCGCGCGTGCGCCTCGTCGATCAGCTGGTCGAAGTCGCGGTCGTCACCGAGCCGCGGATCGATCGTGTAGTGGTCGACGGTGTCGTACCCGTGGGAGGCGGAGAGGAAGATGGGTCCGAGGGCCAGGCCGTTGCAGCCGAGTTCGACGAGGTAGTCCAACCACCCGGTCAGGTCTGCCAGGCGGTGCCGCACCGAGTCGCCGGCCTCACGGAGGGTGTGCTCGGCGCCGGTGAAACCGAGCGGGTACACGTGCCACCAGATGGCATGCTCGATCCAGCCCACGTCCTCCGCCTCCTCGTCGACGTGTTCACTCTACGCATAGCGACCCGTCCCGTCAGGGACCTCGAGCGCGCAGGTCAGCGCGTCGCGCGGCTGCCTCGTCAGGAGTAGTTTGGGTCGGAACCAGGGCACTGCGCAGTATCCAATGACGGAGGCGGATCGTGAGTCAATCAGCAAGCGGCGGTGGAGTGGAGCCGGACCACTCGACCTACGGCTATCACCCGGAACAGCACGCCGGCCGAGCGGTCATCATCTCGATCGCCGCGGCCGTGGGCGGGTTCCTCTTCGGCTTCGACAGCTCCGTGATCAACGGCGCCGTCGACGCCCTCGCCAAGGACTTCGCCCTCCCGGCCGCACTGACCGGCGTCATCGTCTCGATCGCCCTCATCGGTTCGGCGGTCGGCGCCTGGTTCGCCGGTCCCCTCGCCGACCGCTGGGGACGCCTGCGGGTCATGTTCGTCGGTGCGATCCTGTTCCTGATCTCCTCCCTCGGCTCGGGCTTCGCCTTCGCCGCGTGGGATCTCGCCATCTGGCGGCTCATCGGCGGTGTCGGCATCGGTATCGCGTCGGTGATCGGGCCGACGTACATCTCGGAGATCGCCCCGTCCCGCCTGCGTGGCCGGTTGGCCTCCCTCCAGCAGATGGCGATCGTGCTCGGCATCTTCGTCGCCCTGCTCTCCGACGCGTGGCTGGCAACGTCCGCCGGCAGCGCGAACAGCACGCTGTGGGCGGGTATCTCCGCCTGGCGCTGGATGTTCCTCGTGGGCGTGGTCCCCTCGGTGGTCTACGGTGTGATGGCGCTGACCATCCCGGAGTCGCCGCGCTTCCTCGTCAGCCGCGGGCGGGACGCGAAGGCTGCCTCCGTGCTCGAGGAGGTGCTCGGGGAGACCCGCGAGCAGGTCGAGAAGCGGGTGGCCGCGATCCGGGAGTCGGTGCACAGGGAGGAGAAGCCCTCCTACCGCGACGTCCGGGACAAGAAGTACTTCCTGCTACCGATCGTGTGGACCGGCATCCTGCTGGCCGCGTTCCAGCAGTTCGTGGGCATCAACGTGATCTTCTACTACTCGACCTCGCTGTGGAGCTCGGTCGGGTTCAACGAGAGCTTCTCCTTCACCGCCTCGGTGATCACCTCGGTCATCAACGTGCTGGTCACCATCATCGCGATCGCCCTCGTCGACCGGATCGGCCGTCGGCTTCTCCTGCTGATCGGCTCGCTGGGCATGGCCGTGTGCCTCGCCGTCATGGCCATGGGCTTCGGCACGGCCTCGATGGTCAACGGCGCCCTGCAGCTGCCCCAGGGATGGGGTCAGGTCACCCTGATCGCGGCGAATGCGTTCGTCGTGTTCTTCGGCGCCACGTGGGGCCCGGTCATGTGGGTCCTGCTGGGCGAGATGTTCCCCAACAGCATCCGCGGGTACGCCATGGCGATCGCGACCGCCACGAACTGGATCGCCAACTGGCTCGTCACCCTGAGCTTCCCGGTCCTTCGCGACATGTCGCTGTCCTTCACGTACGGGCTGTACGCCTTCTTCGCGCTCGTCTCGTTCTTCTTCGTGTTCTTCCGGGTGCCCGAGACGAAGGGCAAGGAACTCGAGGACATGACGACGGACTTCAAGGTCGAACGGCGCGGGCGCAACCGGACTGCCGCAGCGACGCGCTGACCCTGTCCGCACCCACGACAGCGGCCGCTCACCTCCTCGGTGGGCGGCCGTCGGCGTGTCTGCGCTGCCACAGCGGTGGCAGGGCGGTCGCGTCTCGTCAGCCCCAGAAGGTCGAGAGTCGTTCGGCCTGCGCGAGGCCCAGCTCGAATCCGGCGCGTGCAGCGTCCGGGCGCAGCGACGGATTCATCGCGTTGGCGCCGAACAGGTGCTCCTCCTCCGCGCGGGGGGCGAGCACCTCCACGGCGCTGCCGGCGTGCCGGAGTTCGTCGACCTGGGCCGCGAGCTGCGTCTTCCACGTCGCGGGATGCAGGGACCTGCCACCGAAGGGTGTGAGCACCAGCACCCGTGCACACCCGGCCCCCAGATCGGCGTTCTCGTTCCTGCGGTACCCGCCGTCGAGGTACCAGCGGTCGCCGATCCGGTAGGGCGGAACACCCGAACCGTTGGAACAACTGGCGGCGACGGCGTCCACGAGCTCGACTCCACTGTTCCGGTCGAAGACGACCGGCTCACCGGTCCGAGCATCGACCGCGGTGATGTGGATCTCACGGTCCGGCCAGTCAGGGCTCGGCAGTCGTGATGCCACGGTCGCTCGCCATCGATCCCGGACGGACCCGTCCGACACAGCCTGCTCGAGCGACGCGGCACCGATTCTGCGTCGCATGTCCATGGAATCGGCTGCGGCGGCGATGATCGCTTTGAGTCGCTCCAGATGAGGGGTGACGGCGCGGGACGGTGGCTGCACGATTTGCCTGGATCCCGGCCGTGGGGAGGCCGCGGGCGTGAGGGCCGCGGCCAGCAGGTCGGAGACGTTCGTCCCGGTGATCTGGGCCGCGGCTGTCGACCCGGCCGAGGTGCCGATGATGCGGTCGGCGTCGGTCACCGGTGTGCCCGCCTCGGCGAGGCCGGCGATGACGCCGATCAACCAGGCGTTGCCGGTCGATCCGCCTCCGCCGAGCACGAGCGCTCGACTTCTTGGATGTGTTGGGAAGCCACCATCGGTCTGCTGAGCACGCCGATGGACTCCGGTGCGGCCTGCGCCGGCTGTCGCGGAGTCCTGGGTTGAGAATGAAGAAAAGATTGCGTTGTTCACGGGAGTCGCCTTCGCTCGATCGGCGGGCGCTCCGACGGCGACGTGTCAGTCGCGGAATCGTGGATGGCGGGGAGCACCCAGGGACACTGCGTTCATGGGTCTCACCTCCTGCGGCTTTGTCACGATCAGAAGAACAATCGCACACCGTGAGCTGACGCGCAACAGCGATTCGGTGGGAACGGCGCGGATGAGGACGCTACGGCATCGTTCGTCGACGTGGACCGGGCGTGGTCACGGGCGCAGTCGCCACGTGCCGGAGGCTCCCGATGCGGAGAAAGCGAAACCCACGCCGGCGGAGGCCAGTACACATCGTGTTAAATGCGAGAGGCCTCGGACCGTGGCCCCTGCGTCGTTGCAGGGGGGGTGGTCCGAGGCGTCTCGGTTACGGGTTGTCCGGCGGTGTCCTACTCTCCCACACCCTCACGAGTGCAGTACCATCGGCGCTGTGGGTCTTAGCTTCCGGGTTCGGGATGGGTCCGGGCGTTTCCCCCACGCTATGGCCGCCGTAACACTATTCCCCCATTTCCGGGGTGAACCTGTGGGACACCAGCTGGTCGGTGTCGTTCTTTCCCTGATGTTCCCCCATCCATCACACGTGAGAAGTGTGTTGGGGTGGGGTTTGTTGATCGGGAGCTGCATGGTGGACGCGAACAGGGTAATCCTGGCCACCACACCAGTTGCCTGGGTGGTGTGTGGTGTAAGTTGTTGGCCTATTAGTACCGGTCAGCTTCACGAGTCTTCAGTCCTCGCTTCCACA
>NZ_JBAJMW010000006.1:0-262563 GCF_036881825.1 Tersicoccus mangrovi
GCAACACGCTCTTACCGAACACCTGACCGACGTCAGGATTCACTGACAAACGTCGCTGGGGTTCACCGCCAAAGCCAGCCGCTCATGGTCACCCTCACAGCCACGTCCAACCCTTACCTCGCGCCCAGGCTGCCACTGCGGGGCCTGCTGAGCGTGCACGAAATGCGCACCAGCGGGTACGCCCAGCCGCGCAAGATGACCTTCCAGACCGTCGATGCGGACGGGAACCTGGTCGGGTCCCGGGTGGCCGTGGACGACGCCGAGTTCACCTACGCCCAGCCCCGCCCCGGCGAGGAGCGGCCACTGCCTACCACCGCCTCCGACCGGTGAGCCCGCGCAACGCCACGGCGTCAGCACCGTGGAACGTCCCGGCACCCGTCCCGAACGAGACGGCCCGCCGCTACCGGGTGCGCGCCGACATCCCCGCTTCGGGGCTGACCGCCGGCGACATCGTGATCGCCCTGCCCTGGGCCGAGCGCGCCGACGGGGCCATCACCGACCAGGCGGTCACGGTGCTGTGGCGCGAGGACACCGCCGAGCCGTGCGACGCCCGGCTGTCCTGGTACGAGATCCAGCGCGTTCCCGGCCGCATCCCCGTCACCCGATGGAACGACCGCTGGGTGCCCAACACCCTCACCCGCAAGCCCACCGCCCGCGCCCGCCGCTGGCACCACCGATAGGAGCACTCCATGAGCACCGTCATTGCCACAGCGGCAGACGCGATCCGCACCACTAAGCCGATGCTGATCATGGCCGCCGCGGACCTCTCCCTTCTCGCCGCGGCGCGCGTGATCGAGGTGGTCGCCGGCTGATCGCCCGCTCAGACCCGGTAGTCGACGAAGATCGACTGCTCGACCTCGTCGGGGCGGATGCCCAGCTGCTCAGCCCAGTCGGCAATCGCTGTCGTGTACCGCTCGTAGCTGGCCGGCGCCAGCCAGGAGGGGTTGAGCCTGCGGATCTGCGGGGCGTGCCTGGCGAACCAGTTCTTGACGATCTTGTCCATGATCGTGGTGATCGGCACGGTCCCGTGACGGTTGGCCGCGATGGTGGCGAAGCTGATGAACTTGGTCCCGAACGCGGCGTTCCACTGCGCGAAGAACTGCGGGTCGGCCTCTCGCCGCACCGTCGCCCACCGGTAGGCGGCGACGCCGCCCTCGGCCTGGGCAATCCCGGCGAGCTCGAGCAGGTCTGCGGCGAAGTCGCGTCCGTCCCCGGTGTTCAGACGCAGGATCCGCGCGGCGCGGGAGGCGTTGTACCCGGCGTTCGCCCACCCCCAGACGTAGGTGGCCAGGAATGCGTCGAGCGCGTCCTGCTTGGTGTCGATGTCCTCGAAGTAGCCGGTGACCACGGCCCGGTCGATCGGATCGGCCAGCGTGGCGAGCATCGGCTGGTCCGGCAGGGTGCGCACCCACCGCTGCCGGTCCCACCCGAACGCCGGCTGTGGCGGGCGGCCCTTCGCGTCCCACGCCTCGAACCGCTCCCGCAGGTCCGGCGGTACTTCGATCATCGGTCGTCTCCTCTGCGGGCAGATGCTCAGAATCCGAGCACAAATAATGGCGGCGAATGTACGCAAAGAGTACACTAATAGGGTAGAACAGCCCCGTAAAGGAGGAGCAATGGCTAGGCCGACCGCCCGTCCCGTGCTCAACGCCGCCAAGGAGATCGGTGACCAGGTGACCACCTGGCGCAAGCTTCTCGGCCTGACCGCCGAGCAGGTGGCCGAGCGTGCCGGAATCTCTCGGGAGACCCTGCGTCGCATCGAGCACGGCGACCCCGGGGTGAACTTCGCCGCCGTCCTCTCCGTCAGCCGCGGCCTCGGACTGCTCGACCGGATCGTGACGGCCACCGACCCGTACGAGACCGACCTCGGTCGCGCCCGGGCCGATCAGGCGCTGCCGCAACGGGTCCGACGGTCGGGATGACGGCGTTGCGGGCAGTCGCCGGCTGACGATGCGCGCATCGGCGTCCGTGCCGCACACATGAGGGGTATCACCTCGTGAACGAGCCCCAGGAGCACCCCATGACCGCCACCGTCATCGACTTCCCCCACCGCACCCGCACCAACGCCCCGGCCACCCACCGACAGAACCAGGCGACCGCCCGCGCTGCGGCGCCGAGCCCGATCCACGAGCTGCTCCGCCTCGCCGTCGTCGCCTACCGGGCCGGGTCGATGCGCACCGTCGGCACGGTCGCCAACCGGCACCACCTCGAGGTCGCCTACGCCTACCTGCACGCCGTCGCCGTCGTCGTCGAGAAGCCCGGCGTCGAGCTGGAACTGACCCGCCTGCTGGCCGCGGGCGTGTTCGACATCCGCCGCCTCGTCTTCACCGCCCACAACTGGGACGGCCCGGACGCCGCCTGAGATGCCCGCCTCCCCCACCGCCACCACCCCGGCCGCTCGGGCCGTCTGCGACTGCTCGGCCGACCACCAGCACGGCACCCGCGACATGTACGGCTACCACCGCTGCCGCTGCGTCCCGTGTGCGTCCGCCAACCTCGAGTACGGCCGTCGCGCCACCGCTCACCGTCGACGCCGGGAGATGGCCGACGCGGTCCCGGTCCGCGCCCGACTGCACGAACTGCGGATCGCCGGCTTCCACATGCGCACGATCGCCGAGGTCACCGGCATCAACGCCAAGGTCCTGGACTACGTCCTCACCGGCCGGAAGGGCCGCCTACCCTTGCGGGTCTCCGCCATTCACGCCCGCGCGATCCTCGCCGTCGGCTACCGCGACTTCAACGCCCAGACCCTCACCGCAGGGTCGAAGGTGAGCGGAGATGCCACCGCCGTCCGCGTCCAGGCGATGGTGGCCGCCGGCTGGACCGTCCGCTACCTCGCCTCGGAAGGCGGCGTCAGCGAGAGCACCCTGTTCAGGATCCTGGGCGGGAACGGGACCACCTGTGACGTCGAGCGCGCGGTCGCCTCGCTCTACGCCCGGTTGCGCGGCAAGGCCCCCGAGGCGAACACCATTGCCGAGGCGCAAGCCCTGATCCGCAGCCAGGTCAGAGCCGCGAAGCACGGCTGGACACCCGGGATGGCCGAGGACCTGCCCGCCGCCGCCTGACCCTGCGCGCGCGCCGGCCCTGTCCGCACACATGACGGTGGTCCCCGCCCCCGATCGAGGAGAGAACCATGGCCCGTCACCCCGCCGTCGGCACCATCCTGGACGGCATCACCCGCGCCATCGAGAACCACGCCTTCCACAGGACCGGCACCGGCGTCCTGACGGTCTGCACCCACCCGCAGTGCTCCCGTACCGGCGAAGAGATGCTCACCATCCTGGGCCGCAACCGTCACGTCGCCAACTCCGTCCTGGACGTGATCTCGGCCCATTTGAAGGACGATCCCGACTTGTACGACGAGCCGCCCACGCCCGAGGACTGGGAGGCCATGCGCCAGGACGATGAGGAGCTGCTGGAGGCGCTGTTCGGCCGCACTCTGACTCTGCACCTGCCCGGTCAGGAGCCGGCGATCCCGGCAGTGCCCGGGGCGCTGCTGCGCACGGCGGACCTGCAGCCCGGGGACCGGGTCGAGGCGCGCAAGGCCGGGGAGCCCCGCATCATGACGGTCACGGAAGCCGCCTCATCCCGGGACGGTGGCTGGTTCACCGACAACGGTGTCATCGCGGGTCACGAGCGCGTCACCCTCCTCGAGCGTCCCGCCGGCCCCGCCGCCTCCTGATCCTGCGCGCCCCGCGGGCGTCCGGGATGGTGCTCGATACGCTGTGCGGGACGGGAGCGGCCCGTCCGCACACATGAGGGGCATGAGCACTGACATGACCGACATCGACACCTCCGGCATCGGCACCACCCGGTCCGCCCGGCTGCAGATGCGCCTGGCCGACCTGCTGGACCGCGCCAACGCGCACCTGGACGAGCCCATGTCCGCCGACGTGCGCGGTCTGATCTTCCGTGCCGTCGAGTCCCCCACCGGCATCAACTGGATGCGAGCCCGCCGCTACGCCATCACCGAGGACCACTCCCTGTGGCAGGCCCTCGTCGACACCGGCATGGACGTCAACCGCACACCCTATGGCCCGGAGATCGTCGACGCCATCGAGGCGCACCTGGACCGGCTCGACACCGCCGGCGACTGAGGCGGCCATGCCGGCGAACAGGCGTGAGGCGGAGGTAGCGGCCCTGGCGGTGACGATCGAACGGAGCTTCCGTGCCCTCGCCAGCGGCACAGGTCCTTCGACCGCAGGGCGCACCCGCAGCACCCGACGACGAGGCTCACCGTCGACGGACAGGCGAACCGCCGCACACATCGGAGGCATGATCGATCTCTCGCCTCTGATCAACGCGATCGCCGAGGCCTCCTTCGGGCACCGCATGGTCCAACGCGTCAACGCCCCCGGCTGGACGTGCAAGAACCCCGACTGCGGGTCCCCGGTGATCATGAACGTGCTCGGACGCCGCCAGCACGTCGCCAGCATCGCCGTGGGGAACCTGCGCACCGTCCTCGGCCCGGGAACCGAGCTGACCGACGACCAGGTCATCGCCCTGCTCACCGAGCTCACCGGCCGCACCGTCACCCTCGCCCCGTCCGAGGAACGGCACGCCGCCTGACCAAGCTGTCGAAGGGCGCGGCCGGTGCCGCACACATGGGGGCCATGAACGATGACAAGCGCGCCCGACTGCAGCGCGAGAAAGCCGGCGAGCCCTACCCCTATCCGGAGGCTGAACCCGAAGGCGAGCGTCGGCGCTGGTTCGGGGACCCCGCCAAGACGATGGTCGCCGCCATGAGCGTAGGGGCAGCCCTCATATTTCTGGCCTACACCTACGTCTTCTTCGTTCTCAGCGGCAATCCCCCGGCGGAGTCGCAGCGGGCCGAGGCCACGAAGATCTCCTCCACCTACGACGTGCGAGTCATCGACGAGCACGCATCCAGATTCCTCAGCTCCGGAATGAACGTCGTCCCGGCCGACACCCCGACCGTGAACGGCACCCAACAGTCCATCTTCTGCTCGTACCTCACCAACGGTGACGTCGATCGTGGGGAGCCTCTGCGCTGCGACGGCGACCGGATCATCAACCCGAAGAAGGCGACCCGATGAGCGACCTGCACATCGAGAAGCTCCCCGCCCGGATCGCTCGATCCGCGTGCCAGGTGCTGACTCTCGCCGCGCCCACCGACCAGCACGTCACCTCTGACCTGTCCCTGTCCGGGGCCGTCCGCTTCGACCCGAACGACCGTTACCCCGAGTACAGCAACGACGCCGTGATCGCCGCCTACAAGGAGGGCTGGGAGTCAGCGTTCCTCACGGCCGGCGACGCAGTGCGCGCGCTCGAGGCGGTCGCCGCCGAGCTGACCGCCATGCGCGCCGATGGGTTCCGGGCCGCCGACGCCGCCGACCGCATCGACCGGGCCATCGGCCGCAGCCTCGACGCGCCGACGCCGGGCCCTGCGATCGAACCGGACACGATCGAGGAGACTCCCGACGATCTGACGGACGACCAGCGCGCCTGGGCCGCCGTCCGATCGCTCCGCGACGACCTCACCCGTTCACACCCCAGCCCCGCCCCGTACACGGTCGAGTCCACGGTGATCGACCGGCTGGGCGCCATCCTTGACGACCCGAAGGAGTCCTTGCTGTGAGCGACGAAGGCCTGGCGTTGAAGTCTGGGTCCTCCCTCACCGGACCCAGTCATGCGGCCAACCTGACCCGTCGCGTCCACGACGCCGACCAGGCAGCCACGGAAGGACCGTGGAGGCGCAGCGTTGACAATGACAATGAGAACGAAATCGTCGCTCCCGGCCCGAAGGAGACCGATTGGGTTACCACGGTGGTGCGGGACGTCGACGCGGACCTGATCGCCCTCTACCGGACCGCCGCCGAAGTGCTGGCCGACATCGTGGACGACATGCTCTCCCGGCACGTGCTCGCGTGGCGCGAACTGGCCGACGGCAGCCGTGTGCAGGAGTGCCAGGGGTGCCAGATGGCTTGGCCGTGCAACGACGTGCTGGCGGCCGAGCGGATCGCGAAGAAGGCCGAGTCGTGAAGGAGGACGTGCGCGAGGCGGTCCTGTGGACAGGCGGGCCGTGAACGCACCGCCCGACCAGCGGAAGTCCTGTCGGCGGCCGGTGAGATGATCGGCCGCCGCTCAACGACCCAATCCACCACCAGGAGGAACCCATGACCACCCCTACCGCCGCCGATCGTCTGTTGTGGCTCGACGTCGAGACCACCGGCCTGGACCCCGCCGGCGGGCACCGGCTGCTGCAGGTCGCCGCGATCGTCACCGACGTGCCCGGCAACCAGCTCTCCGACGAGTTCGAGCGCGTCGTCCACCACACCGCGGCCGAGAAGCAGGCCGCGTGGGACATCACCGGCGACTTCGTTCGCGAGATGCACACCAAGACCGGCCTCTGGGACCGGCTGGAATCCGGCACGCCCCTCGCCCAGATCGACACGGAGCTGCACGCCTTCCTCACCGAACACGCCCCGGGACGCCGGCAGGCGCGAATCGCCGGCAACTCCGTGCGCCTGGACGCCAATTTCACCGACGCCAACCTGCCGACGACGGCCGGGCACCTGCACTACCGGGTCGTGGACGTCTCCACCATCGCCTTCGTCGCCGAGGCCCGCGGCTGGGCGCCCGGCCACTTCGAGAAGAAGACGACGCACAACGCGCTCGACGACATCCGCGAGTCCCTCGCCGAGTACCGCTGGCTGAACGGGCACATCGAAGGCGCCATGAACCTGCTGCGGCCCGCGTCGTGAGCACCGCGCCACTGAGGGTCTTCGTGGCCACCGGCGTCGTCCATCACGACGCCCACGACCCGGCGGAACTGAACGGGAAGCGAAGGACATACCTGGTGGTCGCGCGCCACCGCGCCACGGCGGCCCTGATGATCGCGAACACCGGCCCGCACGACTTCCGCGAATCGGACCTCAAGCTGCTCCAGGAGGTGTGGGGCAGCACCGCTGCGTGGCTCGCTCAGTCAGGGGTCCTGGACTACAACGACGACGCGGTGCTCGCATTCGCGGGCCTTCCCGGAGCGCGAGTCACGGTCTTCGCCTGGGCGGGGGTCGCCTGGCATCGCCTCGGCACATTCACCCCCGGGCTGGACGGTGGCGCCGGACACTTCGAGGCCACCGGCTACGTCATGGTGGACCCCGAGAGCGGGACGAGCCGCCCCATCGTGCCCTCGCCCAGGCTCGCGGGTGCACCTGACGATGTCGTGACGATCGTGCCGGCCCGTCCCTCCCTGGATCGGGACCAGTTCGTGGACTCGATCCGTCAGATCGTGGCGGTCGCCGCAGCGAACAACCGGGCCAGCGGCTTCCGGGACCGGGACGAGGTCCTGACGACCGGCACGCCGGAGGAGGTGCTCGAGCACTTCGCCCTGTCGCTGCTGATGGTCACCGGCGAGATCAACGAGGCGCTCGACGAGCTGCGGGCCGGGCGCGCGCCTGACGAGACGTACCTCGGTGCGGGCGGCAAGCCGGAGGGCTTCCCGACGGAGATCGCCGACGCGGTGATCCGCTGCTTCGACGTGGCCGACAAGGCCGGCTTCGACCTCGGCGCCGCCATCGTGCAGAAGCTGGACTACAACCGCACCCGCCCGTACCGGCACGGCAAGATCGCCTGACCCACCGCCCCGAGCACCCCGGAGAAGACATGAGCACCGCCACGACGACCAGGCCAGCCGTCGCCCAGTACGGCGTGGACCAGTTCCGCGAGCAGCCTACACAGCTGGTCGCCAGCGAGCTCGGCAGGCGCATGGCCGATGCGCGCCACGGCGGCACCGAGATCGCGTCGACGCTGGAACTGATGGACGAGCTCGGCATGCGGGACGCCGCTCCCCCGCAGCAGCAGGTGGTGACGCGGGTGGAGATCTGCGCGCTGGCGCTGGCTCGTGCGCGGGCGGACCGGGTCTACGACAGCGAGGCCGCCCAGGCCACCCAGGCGTTCACCGAGGTGCTCACGGAGACGTTCGGGCCCACCATCTCGGTGCGCGGCTGGATCCCCGGCGAGAGGATCAGCGTCAACGGCGAGAGGTTCGAGCTGACCGGGCGGCCCTGCGAGAAGTGCGAGACGTGCCCCGAGGCGTTCGGTGTCGGTGCCGGCATCCGCTGCGTCGACCAGGCCGGCTGCGGGCACTCGTTCTGCTACTGACCACACCCGTCGCCTGAGGCGGCCAGTGCCGCACACATGATGGCCATGAGCGACACCAACGTGCCCACCGGCGCCCAGCCCCTGCTCACGTCCGCAGCCCGGGCACAAGCGATGACTGCCATCGAGTCCGCCGTCAAGCCATGGTCCACCAGTACGGACATCATCCCTATCCTGCACGGTCCGATGGCGCGGATCACCGCCGCCGCCGTGAGCGCCGTCGCGCCAGTCATTGCCGCCGCGGCGCTCCACGCAGCAGCCGATGGTATCCGTCGCGCCGACCGCTCCCCCGGATCGGACGCGCAGCGCATCGCTGACCAGCTCGACCGGAACGCCGAGGCGATCGAGGCCACCGCCGCCGCGCTGGCCTCGACGGGAGTCGGATCGTGAGCTTTGAGGACGCCGCGACGCACGTCCAGATCCGCGGCCCGCTACCGCTCGACGTCGCCGGCACCCTGCTCAACGCCATCGGCCGGGTCTACCCGAGCACCCGCGTGGCCCCCGTCGACTACGGGGACGCCCTGCACCTGGTCATCCCCCGCGGTGATCGGCCGGTCGACGCCGACCTGTCCGAGGGGTTGCCGGTCGAGGTGCTCCGGCTGGACCCGTCCGGGCTGTCCCTGACCACGCCCCGCGAGATCGCGGTGATGCTGGCGACGGTGATGGAGGACGCGTTCGCGGAGAACGAGCCGGAGAACTACCTGGAGTTCACGATGGAGGTCCGCCCGACCTCGGGCCGCGGCCGCCGGTACGCGATGGCCTTCGCCCGCAGCCGCGAGCAGACCCCCGCCCAACTGCGCGAGACCGCCGAGCGCAAGCTCGAGGAAGCCAACGCCCGGATCGCCGATCTCGAAGCGCAGGTCGCCGCGGTGCGCGCCCTGGAATGGCCCGCCGATCAGCGAGCCGCCGAGGACTACCAGCGTGGGCGTCGGGACGCCTTCGACGCCGCCGTGCAGGCCATGGACGATGCCGCCGAGAACGTCCAGGAGAAGCCGTGACCATCGCAGAGAGCGCCACTCCCAAGAAGGCGACGGCCGGCGACGTGCTCGACACGCTGGAGCGGTCGTACTCGCCGAAGAAGGACTGGCCCTCGGGGCTGTTCATGCGCGAGGTTGGCGCCCCGGACGGGAAGCGCCGCGCGGACGCACTCTGGCTGCCGGCCGCGGTGTCCGGCGCCGTCGGCACCGGCATCATCGGCCATGAGGTCAAGGTCTCACGGGCCGACGTCGTCGTGGAGCTGTCTGACCCGTCCAAGGCCTGGTCCTGGCAGCGGTACTGCACCCAGTGGTGGCTGGTCATCCCGGACGCCAAGCTGATCGACGGGCTCGAACTGCCCGTCTCGTGGGGCGTGAAGGTGGCGCCGACCCGGGTCAACGGCCGCACGTTCACCGTCCTGCGCGACGCCCCGATCCTCGAACCGGAAGACCTCTGCCCCGCCCTGGCCCGGATCTCCACGAAGCTCGCCTTCGAACGGGTCAAGAAGGACGCCGCGGTAGCCAAGGCCGAGCGGATGCAGGCCTACGCCGAGGGCCGACTCGAACGCGCCGAGCAGGACGCAGCGCGCCAAGGCCAGGCCACCCTCAACCCGCTGACCCCGTTCATCGAAGCCGTCGACGCAGAGATCACGAGGCTGCGGGAGCAGAACCCGAGCCGAAACCCGCTGTGGTCCATCCGGCACATCGACGCCTCCGACGTCGCCCAAGCCCTCCTGGACCTGCATCAGACCAGGGCGCTGACCACGGACATCAGCCACGTGGCCAACGGCAAGTTGCGGCAGCTCGAACTGCTGCTGGGCGATCTGCGCGACTCGGCGGTGCTGCGAGATGCCAGCCGGGTGCTCGGTGAGCTCAGCGAGAAGGAATCCCGAGCGGCGTAGTCGGAATCCATACCACGGTATTCCGATTTGGATATGCTTAGTCGGAATAACTAGCGTCCTATTCCGAGAAGGGAGCTTCGGTGCCATTTCAGCCCGACCAACATCCTCGCGGCGCCAACCCCGCCAACCGGGGACAGTTCGGCGCCGTCGTGCACTCCGAATCCGCCGCCCGCCTGACCCCCGACGCGCAGGTGCAGATCGACCCCCACGAGACCAGCGCCGAGCCCTGGCAGCAAGCGTTCCGTGGCGGCACGGCCGAGGACCGGAAGCTCAGCTCGGTCGACGTCTCACTGCCGCCCCGGATCGCCGACTTCAACCCGAGCGTGCCGCCGGCCCTGGCCGCCGAGGCCGAAGAAGCGATCCGCGTGATCACCACCCTGGACGCCACGCACGGTGAGCACCTCGCCCCGCTGTCCACCTTGCTGCTGCGCGCCGAGTCCGTCGCCTCTTCGAAGATCGAGCACGTCGAGGCGACCCTCGACGACTACGCGCGAGCCCTGCACGGCAGCCGCGCGAACGCTTCGGCCTCCTCCATGGTCGCCTCCACCCGCGCCCTGGACGACCTCATCCACTCCGTCACCGGCGGCGGAGACATCCACCTGGACGCCATCCTGCGCGCCCACCGCACCCTGATGGCCGACGACCCCAACGAGCAGCCCTACGCCGGGCGCGTCCGCGACATGCAGAACTGGATCGGCGGTTCCGACCACGCCCCACGCATGGCCCTCTACGTCCCGCCGCCGCCCCAGACCGTGCCCGGCTACCTGGAAGACCTCACCCGCTTCGCCAACCGCGACGACCTCGGCGTCATCGTTCAAGCCGCGGTCGCCCACGCCCAGTTCGAATCGATCCACCCCTTCACCGACGGCAACGGCCGCATCGGGCGCGCCCTGATCAACACGATCCTGCGCCGACGCGCCACCACCCACCACGTCGTGGTGCCCATCGCCTCCGCCCTGGTCGCACGCCGCGAGACCTACTTCGACGTCCTGGGCGCCTACCGCGACGGGGACGCCGGCCCGATCATCCACTCCCTCGCCGAAGCGTCCACCATCGCCGCGGACGAGTCCCGCACCAGCGCCCGTCGGCTGGCCACGATGCCGGAGGAGTGGACGGAGGCAGCAGGCCGGCCCCGACGGACCAGCGCGACCGCCCGCCTGATCGGCCAACTGCTGGACGAACCGGTGTTCTCCGCCGACGAGGCCGAGCTGCACATCGGTGGCGCCACCTCCAGCGTCTACACCGCCATCGAGCGGCTCCACGGCGCCGGCGTCATCCGACCGCTGACCGCCCGCACCCGGAACCAGGTGTGGGTCGCCGCGTCGCTGGCCGACGAGCTCGATGATCTGGGACACCGAATCGCCGCACGAGCCCGCTGACGCGCGACGCGGCAAGAGAGCAGGCAGGGTCAAAGGTCAGACATCGACTGGTGTCCCTCGTATTGCATGGGAGATCCACGAATCGGCACTTGGTACTGCACAAGCGCACCGGTCGTGCGAGGGCGCGGTCGTGGACGGCCATTTGCTGTCTGGGAGCATCACAGAAACCAGCGGAAGGGCGAATCCCAAGTACGAGAGCCACGCCCACGTTGGTGGGTCCGGATAGATCAGCCCTAGTCCAAGCGTCCCGGCCAGGAGCGCCCCCGGTGCGACCCCCCAGCGCATGACGGCTCCCCACCGATCGGTCTGGACGATGAACGCAGCTTGAAGGGCAACGCCGACGAATGGGTACGCCAGCGGCAGGAGGAACTGCCAACCGTCGTCGACGGTGAAGCCTTCGTGGTCAGGCTCAAGAAACAGAATCGCTCCGGCTTTGAGGACCGCGACAGCTGCACCCAGGTTGAGGAAGAACCCGATCATCCTCGGGCCGACGATCTGGACCATCCACGACCTGAGCCTGACCCCCATCTTCGATCCTTCCCCCCGATGTCGCTGATGCACGGGGAAGTCTAATCGGCAGGTCGACGTGTCCAGAGCCGCCAGCGTGTCCGCACACATGGGGTGTGTCACCGACCCCGAGAGGACACACCGACGATGGCCCCCACCCTGACCGCCGCCCGAGCCGGTCTCGCCGCGCTCACCCTCGCCCACCAGCTCGCCGAGACCGGCGCCGTCCCGTCGCGGGAGCAGGCCGACGTGCTGGCCGGGTGGACCGGCTGGGGTTCCCTCTCCCCCGCCTTCGCCCCCGACGCCACCGGGGGGTGGTCCGCGATCGCTGAGGAGTTGGCCGGGCTGCTGACCGACCGGCAGCTGCACACCGCCTCCACGTCGCTGGACGTCTCGTTCTTCACCCCGCACACCGTCATCGACGCCGTCTACGACATCCTGACCGCCACCGGCTTCACCGGCGGCCGCGTCCTCGAGCCCGGCTGCGGGACGGGGGCCTTCATGCACCACGCTCCCGCGCACCTGGACCTGGACTTCGTCGGCGTCGAGCGGGACGAGACCAGCGCCCTGATCGCCGGACTGCTCGCCCCGAACGCCCGCATCCTCACCGGCGCCCTCGAGGACACCCATCTGGCCGCGGGGTCCTTCGACGCCGTCATCGGCAACGTCCCCTTCGCCGCCGGCCACGTCTACGACCCGGCCGCCGAGATCAGCGCCCCCAGCCTGCACGAGTTCTTCTTGCGCAAGAGCCTGCACGCGCTCCGGCCCGGCGGGTACCTGATCGCCCTGACCTCCCGGCACACCATGGACTCCGACTCCCTCAACGCCCGGATCCTCAAGCCCCACGGCGGCCAGTTCGTCGCCGCCATCCGCCTGCCCCGGGAGGTGTTCGCCGCCGCCGGCGCCGACGTCATCTCCGACATCGTCATCATCCGCCGCGCCCCCGCCGGGGACCGGGCCTACGCCTCGCCGCGGCCGGTCATGTTCGAGAACACCGTCGAGGTCAACGGCTGGTGGGAGGTGTATCCCGAGCTCGTCGTCGGTCGGATGCAGACCACCGGCCAGTTCCGGTGGCCGCTGACCGCCACCAGCACCGACGTGCCTGCCGACCTGGCCGCCGCCGTGGCCAGCGCCAAGACCTTCGTCGCGAACATGCCCTGGCTGCCCGCGGCCACGATCGCCCCGATCGAGGTTCAGGAGAGCGAGCACGGGTACAAGGAGGGCTCCTTCCAGCTCCTCGACGGCGTCGTGCACAAGGTCACCGCCGGGGCCCTGACCCCCGTGGCCCGGCCCGGCAAGAAGCTGCTCGCTCTGATCGGGCTGCGCGAGGCCGCCTTGGCCCTGCTGGCCGCCGAGACGGACACCGCCACCCCGGACGCCGACCTTGACCCGCTACGCACCACGGCCCGGGAGGCGTACGAGGCGTACGCGGCCGCGCACGGGCCGATCAACGCCGGATCCCTGCACGAGGGCAAGACCGACCCCGAGACCGGCATCCCGATCCTGACCTGGCGGCCGGGCAACCTGGCCGGCTTCCGCTCCGACCCCGACTTCCACCTGGTCGCCTCCCTGGAGCGCTATGACCAGGAGACCGGGGCCGCCGGCCCCGCCCCGATCCTGCTGCACCGCGTCAACAGGGCCCCGGTACCGGTCACCCGCGCCGACACCCCTGCCGAGGCCCTGGCCATCACCCTGGGCGAGACCGGCACCCTGGACCTGGCCCGGGTCGCCGGGCTGCTGGGGATGGCCGACGATGCCGCCGCGGTGACTGCCCTCGGGGACCTGGTCTTCGCCGACCCGGCAGCGCACGGCGCGTGGACCCCGGCCCGGGACTACCTGGCCGGCAACGTTCGTGCCAAGCTGGCGGCCGCCCTGGCCGCGGCCGCCACCGACCCCGCGTACGAGCGCAACGTCACCGCTCTGACCGCCGTCGTGCCCGCCGACCGGGACGCCACCAGCATCCGGGTCAACCTGGGCGCCCCGTGGCTGCGCCCGGCCGACTTCGCCGCCTTCGCCCAGGAGGCCTTCGGCCTGCAGTACACCCCCACCATCGAGTACGTGCCCGCCCTGGCCCTGTGGGACACCCCCGACACGGGCGGCTCCGCCGAGGCGAAGCTGGCCTACGGCACCCCGCACTACGAGCCGATGGCCCTACTCAAGCTCGGCCTGAACAACCGGGCACCGGTGGTCAAGACCTGGGACGGGCACAAGGACCCGGAGGCGACGGCGGCCGCCCAGGAGAAGCTGGACGCGATCCGGGACGCATTCGCCGAGTGGATCTGGACCGACGCCGCCCGCGCCGACCGCGTGGTGGAAACCTACAACGACCTGTTCCGCTCCCACGTGGCCCGCCGCTCCGACGGCTCCCACCTGGTCTTCCCCGGCATGTCCACCGACCTGATCCCGCACCGGTGGCAGCGCGACATCGTCGACCAGATCATGTCCAGCCCCGCCACCCTCTGCGGCCACGTGGTCGGGTCCGGCAAGACCATCTCCATGGCCCTGGCGGCCGTGAAGCTGCGGCAGACCGGGCTGGCGAACAAGCCCGGCATCATCGTGCCCAACCACCTGCTCGAGCAGATCAGCCGCGAGATGCAGCAGGCGTTCCCGGCCGGCAAGTTCCTCATCGCCACCAAGGAGGACCTGACCCGGGAGAAGCGCCGCGCCTTCGCCGCCCGCTGCGCCACCGGCGACTGGGATGCCGTCGTGATGACCCACCAGGCGTTCACCTCCCTGCCCGTGCACCCGATGGTGGAGGAGGCCTGGTTCGCCGAGAAGATGAACGCCCTGACCGCGGCCATCTACGAGACCGGCCGGTACGGCAACAACGCGCGGGCGATTTCCCGCAAGAAGCGCTCCTACGAGGGCAAGCTGGAGAGGATGCGCGCCAACGCGCTCACCGACACCGACCAGGTCTTCTTCGAACAGCTCGGCATCGACTTCCTCGCCGTCGACGAGGCTCACGCCTTCCGCCGCCTGGACATCGAGACCATGTCCGGGTGGGCGCCGGGGGCCTCGAAGCGGTCCACCGACCTGCTGCTGAAGGTCAACCACCTGCGTGCCACCCGCCCCGGCAAGCCGGTGCTCGCCCTGTTCACCGGCACCCCGCTGGTCAACTCCCTCACCGAGATCTTCGTGTGGCAGACCTTCGTCCAGCCCGAGGCCCTGGCCGAGGCCGGCCTGACCAGCTTCGACGCGTGGGCGGCCACGTTCGTGAAGTTCTCCTCCGTCATCGAGGTCTCCCCCGAGGGCGGGTCCTTCCGCACCGTCACCCGGCCCGTGTCCATCCGCAACGCCGGGGCCCTGCGCTCGATGTTCCTGCGCAACGCCGACATCCTCACCGCCGAGGACATCGGCCTGGAACGCCCGGCCGCGGCCACCAACTCTGTGACCCTGCAGCAGACCCCCGCCCAGCGCGCCTACACCGACCACCTGGTCACCCGGGCCGAGCAGCTGCGCCACGGTGGCGGCACCACCGAGGACAACATGCTCGCCGTGTGCGGGGACGGCCGGAAGGTCGCCCTGGACCCGGCCCTGGTCGGGCTGGCCGAGGCCTCCGTGAAGGTGGAAGCGATCGCCGACGCCGTCGCGGAACGCTACCGTGCCGGGGCAGCCACCACGTTCCCCGGTTCGACCGAGACCGGCACCCTGCAGCTGGTCTTCTGCGACCTGGGCACCCCCAGCCAGGCCAAGGGCTCCCAGACGTACGGGCGCATCCGGGCGGCTCTGATCGACCGAGGTGTGCCCGCCGGCCGGATCCGATTCATCCACGAGTCCGCCGACGACAAGTCTCGCGCCTCCCTCTTCGCCGCGTGCCGCGCCGGGGCCGTCTCCGTGCTGCTGGGCTCGACGATGAAGATGGGCACCGGCACCAACGTCCAGGCGCGCCTGTCCGACGTCCACCACGCCGACGCCCCGTGGACCCCGGCCGACTACGAGCAGCGCGAGGGCCGGGCCCTGCGCCCGGGCAACGGCAACGCCACCGTCACCCTGCACCGGTACGTCGTGGAGGGCACCTTCGACGCGTACATGTGGCAGACCCTGGAACGGAAGGCCCTGGCGTTCCGGATCCTGACCTCCGCGTTCGACGACGACGTCGTGGAGCTGGACGACATCACCGAGACCGCCCCGACCTTCACCCAGATGAAGGCACTCGCCTCGGGCAACCCGCTGCTGCTCGCGCACGCCGAGGTCGCCGACGAGGTGAAGCGGCTGCGGGTCCTGCGCGCCGTGGACACCCAGTCCGTCAACGGGCTGCGGAAGAAGGCCGAGGCCGACACCGCCGAGGCGGCGTCGCTGACCCGTCGGGCCGAGCGGATCGAGGCTGCCCTGCCGGGCATCACGGCCTCATCCACTGTCCACGACCGAGTCGACGTCGCCCGCAGGCTCGGCCACGCCGCCAAGGAGGCCCGCGCGGACCGCTACGGATACGGCCGCGGTCTCGGCTACCGCGGGCTTGAGGTGAGCCCGCGCAAGGACCGCAACGTGCTGGTCCTGGCCCTGCTGGACGGGTACCGGGAAATCGGAACCCTCCAGGTGGGCGGCAAGTCCGTGGTCGGGAACGTGGTCACGGTCGGCGACAGGCTGCTGGAGCTCGTCGACGCCGAGATCGACGCACTGCCGGAGTCTGTGACTCGCGGACTCGCCCGGGCTTCTGAACTGCGCGCGGAGGCCGCCGAGACGAAGGCCGCAGCTGACGCCTACCGGTTCTCCCGGCAGGACGAGCTGGACGCCGCGGAGGCGGAGTTGGCCCAGATCAACCGCAAGCTGGAGGCCGCCGCCGACCAGACCCCCGAACTAGCCGCCGCGTGACGGCCACCCCGACATCGAGGAGAGCCATGTCCAAGCCCACCCTGACCGCCCGGCAGCGCGACGTCCTGTTCGTGGTGTCCCAGAACGAGCCCGCCTCGGCGAGGTACGTCGCGGAGTCGGTGCTCTCGTACGCAGATGCCGCGCGGTCCCGGCTGGACCGCCTGTGGCGGCGAGGCCTGCTGGACCACCAGTACGGCGGCCTCCCGTCCGGAGTGCGCGTCGGCTTCGTACTGACCGCAGCCGGCCATCAGGCCCTTGAAGCTCTCGATCTGCCGGAGGACTACGAGCCGGGCGACGACGTCGACTGACGGTGCAGGAGGCGGTCCGGTCCGCACACATGGGGGTCATGACGAAGAAGATGAGCGCCAAGACCGCCCGGCAGTGTCTGGAGGCTGTCGCCGACTGGCTCGGCCCGCAGCTGGGCTACACCGGGCCCGCCCCCACCGGCTCGGACGCCGCGCGGTCGGCCCTGGGCCCGGAGCTGAACATGGCCTGGGACTGGCCGAACACGCCGACCCCGACGATCCTGCTCGAGGGCGGACCGGATGACTGGGCGATCCGCGCCGCGGCCGACGAGACCCTGACCACCCGGTTCGCTGAGCTCGGAGTGTTCGCCGAGCCGTACGCCAGCTACGCGCTGTGCCTCTACCCCGCCTGAGGCGATGAGCATCATCTACTACTGGTCCGACCTGCACCTCGGGCACCAGCTGGTCGCGACGCAGCGCGGGTTCGCCACCGTCGCCGAGCACGACGCCCACGTCCTGGACACGTGGCGGAATCGGATCGGCCCCCGGGACACCGTCTTCGTCCTCGGCGACCTGACCATGGCCAACCTCGGCCCCGCGCTGGCCGTGCTGGCGGACCTGCCCGGCACCAAGCACCTGATCCTCGGCAACCACGACGCCGGCCACCCCATGCACAAGCGCTCCCTCGGCCAGCAGCGCCGCTACCTGGACGTCTTCGCCACCGTCGGCACCCAGGCCCAGCGCCTCATCGCCGGGCACCGGGCCCTGATCAGCCACTTCCCGTACGCGGGCGACCACGACGGGACATCGGACCGGTACACGCAGTGGCGGTTCCGCGACGAGGGCAGCTGGCTGATCCACGGGCACGTGCACGAGGCGTGGACCGTCCGGGAGACGCAGATCAACGTCGGCGTCGACCGGTGGATGGACGGGCCCGTGCCCGAGTCCCGCATCGCCGAACTCATCGACGCCGGCCCCGCCCACTACTGACCGCACCGACAGGAGATCCCCATGGCCTTCCGCAGCCCCTTCACCACCGAGACCGACGACCAGGAGCGCGCCCGCCTTGCCGCCGCCCCCGAAGGCTCGACCAACCATGAGCTCTCCGGCCTGCCCGTGCTCAATCCTCACCCCGCGCGCGCCCAGGTGCTGGAACTGCCCCGGCCCTACGACGGGCACCGGATGGTCGTGATGCCGCTCGAGTTCAGCCCCGGCGCCACCACCGGCGCCGACTGGTGGAACACCGCGCCCGAGGACCGGCCGCTGCGGCGGCACGACGGCTCCTGGTACTGCATCGTGCTGGCCTCCACCCACAAGGCCTACCCCGTCGGCGGTCACGACCTGGCGATCTCGGTCTCCGAGCTGCGCCGGGCCCGACCGGTCGACCTGCTGGCGACCTCGATCCCCCAGCCTCACCAGTCGTAACCCATCCGAGAGGAGACCGTCATGGCCTACGGCCAGCCGTCCTTCATCGCCGTGCATCTGCTCGGCGTCGATCACCCCGACCTGCCTCACGTCCAGCAGGTCGTCAGCCAGACCGCCGGCTACCCGCACACCGCTGGCCCGCACCTTGACCGGGTTGGCGGCCGCGCCAACTCCATCTTCACCATCACCGCGATCACCGTGAATCGCGGCATCGTCTACTTCGCCGATGACAATTACCTCGGCTGGGCCGACGAGCTCGCCGACGTCGCCGAGCTCTCCCGGTGCTTCCCGCGGATCACGACCCGGATGCCGGGCCTGCACACCGATCCGGAGGGTTGGCCGCTCACCGCCCCGCCGACCCGGATGCGCTGAGACGTCAGGGGGACGGGCTGGAGCTGCCCTTGCCGTCCTCGTAGCTGCCGCCCGTCCCGTACTGCGGGTCGAGCTTGTCCCGGTACAGCTTGTAGCTCTCGGGGTGGTCCCGGCACGGAGCACGAACGACGACCTCCATGCCCCCGTTCATCTGGCCGACGGCTTGGATGGACAGGTCGGTCTTCGCCCAGCCCACTTCTCGCTCGGTGCCGGCCACATCCTTGCGCTTGTCGAAGCCGTGGCTCTTCGCCCAGGAGTCGATACGACCGATCAGGGCATCGGTCTCCGCTCCCTTCTTCGTGTTGAAGCGGAGGCCGGCGAGCCAACTGGACCTGGTTTGAGGGTTGGGCTGGTCGGGGTTGACGCACGTCCGATCGCTGAACGACTCGATTGTCATGGGCCCGTTCAATTCGTCGAGCCCGGTCACGACCTCGCGCACGGCGGCGGCATCGCCCTCGGCGGACTGGCTGTCGTCTGGACTCGACGAGGGCACGGCGCAGCCTCCTAGGACGACGGCCATCACGAGCGCCGTCAGCATGATCATCGGTGAACGGCTCATCTTCACCGTTCGAGACTATCGACCGGGACCCACTCGAGGCGCCCGTCGGTGAAGTCCCACGGCCGGGTCTGGATCGGGCTTTCGTATCCGGATGCCGTGTGCTCGTCCGGGACGTACTTGACCACCTTGCCGCCTTCGATGACGCCCTGGATGACGCGGGCCGAGGTGGAGGACTGTTGGAAGTACTCGTCGTGCCCGTGCAGAAGGGACCGTGGATCCATGTCGTCGGCGAACCCGGTCTCCAGGCGTTGCGGACGCATCGAGTACGGTTCAGCTCCTGCCAGGAACCCGGGGCCGTGCTGGTCCCCGGCTGCACCTTGCGCCATCGCGATGGGGTCGTCCCTGGTCTGCAGCCAGTAACGGTGAGCATTCGGACTCGCCGTGTCTGCTGGGCTGGCAACGCCGTGACCGGGGCCGGCGGGGGCGACGTAGACGATGTTCGTGGCGGTCAGACCGTGCTTCTCCGCGGTGCCGAGCAATGGTGCTCCTGCGCTGTGTGCCACGTACGTCGATCTGGTGCCCGGGTTGGATTCCAGATCGATAGCGTGATCGAAAGCGGCCAGCAGCGGTGCCCCCTCGTCGTCGAAGCGGGGAGTGAGGTTGTCGGAGATGACCTGGTTGGGCATGTCGGCGCCTTGCCAGTAGAACGACACCCGGTCCGGCCCCGGGGTCCCGTCGATCGCGTCCAGGTCCTCCAGCCGGGTGTTGAGCTTGCCGAGATCCGAGGTCGTTCCGGGAACGTAGGTGGCGACCTTGTTCGTGGCCTGCGTGAAGGTGCCCTTCATGGCGACCACCCGGCCATCCCCGTCGGCGCTCACCATCACCAGGGGCGTTCGGTTGTTGACCGCGTAGTCCAGTCCGGTCGCCACGCTTTCCCGGTCCTGAGCCTCCAGGGACGTCCGCCGGAGACGGGCTGGATCTCCTGTCCACGAGCCGGCCACCAAGACGGGCGCCTTCTCGCGGACGTCCTGCCGGTAGGCGACGACGTTGATGCTGTTGGCCTTGACCCGGGCGGCCATCGGGATGCCGTTGAGCGCGCCGAGCGCCCCGGCGTAGGTGAGCAGCATCCGATCCTGCTCACCCGGGGGTAGCGACAGCCAGGCGGCTCTGACCGCGTCGATCCGGGCGAACGGGTCGTCGGGGTGCGAGGACGCAGCTGCCCCCAGGACCCGCTCCCCCGACCCGGCCGGCGCGAACAGCTCCGCACCGCCGGTGGGAAGCTGCTGGTGCGCGAGGACCTGCGCGAGTTCCGGGTTGGCTAGCGACCAGTCCATCAGCTCATCCCGGGGCAGGCCTTGGACCTGCCCGTAGAGCGAGGCGGCCGTCGGCTTGACCCCCAGCCGGGTGTCCCAGCTGGTGGTGACCGCGGCGAATCCGGCCGCCGGCAGCGCCCCGGGTGCACCAGCCCCAGCGCCGTCGGGGAGCAGGTCCTCTTCCCCGCCGGCGATCCCGGACAGGGCGTCGGCGGTGCGCTGCTTGAGCTCCTCCCAGCGGGCGGCCAGGTCGGTGGCCTGTTCGTTGAACCCGGTCACGGTGGCCCGGTCGGTCGCCCGCTCATCGTCGGTGCGGGACTGATCGGTCGCGTCGTCGGCGGCGGACCGCACGCGGGGCAGTTCCGCCTCCAGGGCGCGGGACTGGCGGGTCAATTCGCGGCCCTGCTCGGCGAAGTCGTCCAGGGTGGTGCGAGCAGTGCGGGCGGCCGTGACCCAGGCGTCGGCCGGAGGGGCCAAGTCATCGAGCGCGGCGTGCACCTGTTGCTCGGTCTCGGGGTGCCGGTACGCGGCGTGCAGGCCCCGCCAGTCGGCGGCGGCGTCGGCCAGGAAGCCGCGGACCAGTCTGGCCTCCCGTTCCAGGTCCTCGGCGGCGATGGTCACCGCCGCCCAGTCGACGTCGATGTCGGGGATCGCCGCTACGGCCAGCGGGGTCGTCGTCGCGGTCATCAGTGCGGCTCCGGTCCGCCGGCACGACGGTCGAGGGCCAGGTCGGCGTTCACCTGGGACATCGCGGTGGACGCTGCAGCGCTCATGGCACCGTCCGCCTCCGCGAACGCGGCAGTGGCGTCGACCACGGCGTCGGACTTGCGCAGCAGGTTCCGCGCCAGCCGGTCACCCATGTCCTCCCGGGGGCTCAGGAACGCGTCGAAGGCGTCCGCCACGACCCCGCACCGGCGCAGCGCCGCCTCGGCGCGCCGCCCGGCCGTGCCGAATCCGCGGCCCGCGGCCGCCAGCGACTCGGCGTGCCCGGCCACACCGGACAAGGCCAGGTACACCCCGGTCGGGTCGATCTCGTAACTGGTCATGCTGGCGATCCCCCTCGCCGCTGGTCGGTCCGGTCACCCACACCGTAACCACATCGCACCCTGATCCGGGAGGGTATCGGGGCAGCTCAAGGGGTTTCCCTCCCCCGGCGGCCGGAGACGCGGTAGCGTCCGCACACATGGGGGCCATGACCAAGGACAAGCTCACCGTGCGCTTCTTCGACATCAACACCACCGGCGACGTCACGCGCCGCCGTGCCCAGCTGGCATCCTCGATCGGCTGGCTGGAGACCAGCCTCCGTGCCCTCAAGGACGCGCTCGAGAACGGCACCGACCTGCCCGACGCGGTCAGTGTCGCCCAGCGGGCCGGAACCGTCTCGGTCGACACCGCCCGGTACAAGGAGGCCCTGGAGCGGCGGAACATGTTCGAGGCCCTCACCGGCCGCGCGGACGCCGCGGAGGCCTGATCCGCCGTGACGGCCTTCTACCTGGTCGCCTACGTGCTCGTGGCCCTCGCCGTCCTCACCGGTGCCGTGCTCACCGCGGTGCGCCCGGTCCGCGACCGGCGACCGGTGCCGGATCGCACCGGCCACCCCGAGGACTGGCCAGTGCCCGCCCCGCCGACCCGAGACGCAATCGGCCGTCGCCGCACCATCGAGCTCATCCGCCTGGCCCTCGTGGGCGCGGCCATCACGGTGATGATCGCCCAGCCGATCCTGCAGGGCTTCAGCGCGGTCTCCGGGATGTTCCACCTGGTGTGCGCGGTCGGGCTGGTGTGGTGCGCGTCCGACGGCATCACCCAGGCCCGCGTGCAGGAGAACCCGTTCGAGGGACTGGTGACGTTCCCCCTGTCGGGCTGCCTCGCCATGTTCGTCGTCGCGGTCGTCGGCAAGGCCCCGGCCGAACCGTTCAACCCGTGGTGGCTGGTCCCCACCGTGCTGCTCGCGCTCAGTGCGCTGGTCGGCGTCGGCAAGGACCCACTGCCCGCCCACAGGATGGTCCGGACCGCGTACTGAGCCCTTCTCCCGACCGTGCCGGAGGGTCGTGGTGTTGAAGACTCCGGCCATGCCGTACACACGGGTTCCATGAGCGAACAGGCCAACATCCCCGACACCATCCCCACCCCCGCCGTTGGCGACGTCGTCGCCTGGGAGGTCCCGGCGAAGCCGGGAGCGGACGAGCACGCAGCGATCGGCCTGGTGGCAGAGGTCACCGACAAGCACGTCATCGTGGACGGCGGCTACTACTTCGGCCGTGACGACCTGATGATGGTCGGCACCGACGTCGAGGTGCGGCTCTGGCCCGGCACCTCGACGGAGGGCAAGCGGATCATCCAGCGGAGCAACACGGGCCACTGGCGCCGCTAGGGCACCGCGGCTCGGGCGGTGCGTCGGAGGCCAGGATGTCCGCACACATGGGGGGCATGACCACGACCCCCGTCGCACCGCTCACCGATCCCGCCACCCTGCTCGCCTTGACCGACATGCTCGACGAAGCCACCGACGTGGCCGGCGACCGGCTCTCCGCCGACGCCCGTGCCCGGATCTTCGCCGCCGTCGACACCGGCACCGCCGAGCACTGGAAGGCCGCCCGGTCCGCCGTGGTCGCCGCCCCGATGACCACCCTGTGGCAGGCCGTCGTCGCCGTCGGCTGCCCCGAGACCGCGGTACCCACCCGCGCCCAGATCCTCCTGGGCCTCGAGCACGCGATCGCCGAGGCGTACGCGTGATCACCGTCGCCGGGCAGACCCGGACCATCATCGAGCACCTCCCGTACCGCACCATCACCTGCAACCTCGGCTGCCAGCACGTCGAGCACCACCTCGTGAAGCGGACCGTCACCGTCACCCGCCTCTACCGCGCCACCGACCCCCGCCGTCGGTACATCAGCAGCTCGTTGGCCGTGGTCATCCCCCTCGCCAGCTTCCTCGAAGCCGTCGACACCGACGGCACCGTCTGGACGCGCTGGGAGATCCGGGGCGGCCGCCGCGAACTGCCCTGGCACGCCGGTGACCGGCGTGCTGCCCCCTGGTTCACCGGGTGGAAGCTGCGCAAGAACCGCGGCATCCACACCTACACCCTCACGGAGGCGTGACCGGTGGACGCCCTGAGCATCCTGGTGCACATCGACCGGGTCCGGCCCCGGCTGGGCCACTACACCCTCACCCCCGTGCCCGGGGGTTGGACCTGGTCCTGGGTCAAGGACGGGGAAGGGTTCCGGCCCGCCGTGCCGTCCCCCGACCTGCCTGCTGTGCTGCGCGCCGTCGAGAAGGACCTGATCCACCACCACACCCGCTCACTCGCCCGCCCCGCCCTCGCCCAGGTGCGGGCCATGCTCGCCGAACACGACATCACCCCGGCCGCAGCACCGCTACCCGCCGGGGCGGCCGCATGACGGACCGGCCCAGCGGTGCCTTGACGCTCGAGGTCGGGGCGTCCGCACACATGGGCGGCATGAGCACCGAGACCACCAGCCTGCCCGCGGACACACCGCCGACCGATCAGCCCCCCACTGAGGCCACGCGCCGGGCCCTGAGCCGACTGCACCGGTACGCCGCCGCCATGGTGATCACCGCAACCGCCCTCCTGGCCCTGACCTCCCTGATGGACGAGGCGCTGCTGATCAACCTGGCCGTCACCGTCGCCACCGTCGGTGGGCTCGCGGCCATCTGGCGGGCCGAGACCCGCCTCCTCGACCAGCTCGAGACCGAGCGGGACGAGGAGGACCGGTGACGGCCCTGCTGCCGCAGACCACGCCCCCTGTGAGTGAGGACGCGTCGGAGGTCGTACCGGTCAACGAGTCGGCCGGCGCCACGATCCTCGCCCTGGTGGCCCTGCTCGGGGCCTGGTTCGTCGGCCTCACCCTGATCGCCTTCGCCGAAGGCCGGTACATCATCGGCGGATGCTCCCTCACCGCCGTCGGTCTGCTCGCCCTGGCCGCCCGTACGCTGCTGTCGAGACCGAACTGAGAGGACTCCGATGGGCAAGCTGATCCGTGACCGGATCCCCGAGATCACGACCGCTGCCGGCGGGATCTGTGGCACCCGCGTCCTGGACGACGACGAGTACGCCTACCAGCTGCGCGCCAAGGTCATCGAGGAGGCCACCGAGGTCGCCGGCGCGCTCGGCCGGGACCACCTGATCGAAGAGGTCGGTGACGTGCTGGAGGTGGTCGACGCCCTGCTCGCGCACGAGGGCATCACCATGGCCGAGGTCCGCGCCGCAGCGCACGCCAAGCGGCAGGCCCGCGGTGGGTTCGCCGGCCGCCTGTTCACCACCGACTACGTCGCGCCCAAGGAGATCCGATGAGCGAGACACGGGAACGCCCCGTTCGACGGTTCGACCGGTACGACGTCGCCGAGTGGGTCGCGACCATCGGCACGATCGCCTGTGCCGTCGGCTTCGCCGTCGTCGCCGTGATGACCGGCCCCGACTCCCTGATGTGGTCGGCGTTCTGCGGCTTCACGTCCGCCATCTCCCTGCTGACGCTGGCCCACTTCAAGTGGGGGTGGCCCGATTGAGCCGGTTCCTCGCCGGCCAGTATTCCCTGGTCGGGATCTGCCGACGCGCCATCCTCGAGCCGGGCACCATCCTGACCCGCACCGTGGTCGGCGCCTGGATCGGAGTCGCGGTGATCGCCCTGTCCGCACTGGGGTGCCTGGCCATCACCACGCTCGCCGCCCTGGTGCTGCGCAACCCTGCCATGATCATCCTCGGACTGGTCGCCTCCATCACATCCGCGTTGATGGCCCTGATCGACACACGCCCACGGTCCGTCCGCTTCCCCGATGAGGACCGCTCCTGACCGGGACGGCGCGACACGCGGACGTCCCGCTCCCCCACCTCGGCAGCGTGCTGGGTGATGATCGGAAGGCCACTGATCGAAGGGGGCCCTCATGCTGTTCACCGTTACCCGTGAGACGACCGGGTACCGGCTGGTGGGGCACCGCTGCGACGGGACCACCGAGGAGATCACCGACGGGTTCGCGACGCTGGACCGGCTCGCCGCCCACCTCGTCCACCTGCACGAGACCAGCCTGGACTGGAAGCCGATCAGCCGGCCCGACGCCGAGCGGCTCGTCCGCTACGGCCTCACCGGGTACCTGCGCCTCGTCGACGGTTACCTCGAAGCCACCGCCCTCGCCACCGCCTGACGTCGGACCGCGCCGGCCGTGTCAGCGGACGGTGTTCAGGACGTGGCGGCGGGTGCGGTTCATCCCGGCCAGCCCGACCAGCCACGGGCGGGAGTCGAATGAGGACGCGGCCTGGGTGAAGACCAGCGGGTCTCCCATCCGCCGCTGACGGCCGAGCAGGAACGGCTGTCCGTACGGGTTCTCGGCACCGAGGTCGGCCAGCAGTTGCAGGACCGCCGGGGTGAGCGCTGTGACGGCCGGGGCCTTCTCGTCCGGGGTGATGACCAGCGGCACGGACTCGGCGAGGGCTGCGAACCGGGGGTCCGGCTCGATCACCGGCTCGGAGGCCTCGTGGATTCCGCAGCCGAAGGTGACCTCCGGGTGCTCCGGGCTCGGCAGGGCGATCGTCGGCGTACCCTTGTCGAGGACCCGGACCAGGTCGGTCATCCGGACGGCCCAGGTGCCGATCATCACCGGCTCCATGACCACGCCGGCAGGCTCGGTGATCGGGGTGAAGGTGCGGATGAACACCGTCCCGTCGGTCGCCTCGATCACCAGGGCGTCGTTCTGCACGAGCACCCGGAACGCGCGCCGGTCCTCGGGCACCCGGTGGTTATCGCCCACCAGCAGCACCGCGCGCAGCGCCTGGTTCAGCGTCCCGGGGTCGACGGTCAGGACGGTGCGGGTCATGGTCGGTGTCGTCATGGTGGCGCTCATCAGCGGGTCGAGAGGCGGTCGGGGGCTCTGAACAGCTCGGCCATGCCGGTCAGCCACGGGCGCGCATCCATCAGGGAGGACGCTTGCGAGAAGACCAGGCCGGGGCCGACCGGGAACATCACCAGCGGGTGGCCGGCCGGGTCGATCTTGCCGAGCTCGACGATCTCGCCCATGATCCGCGGCTGGAGCTGCATCACTCCGGGCCTGACCCTGCCGCGAAGCAGGGCGTCGAGCATCCTGGCGCGCTGGGCGAAGATGGTCGCCTCCTCCAGGACCGGCGTGGAGGCGAGCGGCGTCTCCCCGCGCATCGCGATCAGCCTGGTGGTCGCTCCGTCGGCGATCTGGAGCGTAACCGGACCGTCGAGGGCGTACCCGTAGATCAGCGAGGCCATGTGCGTGTCGATCGCGACCGGCCCGAACGACGCGGTGGTCTCGGCGGTCAGCGTGGCGAAGGTGCGCACGAACAGGCGCTTGCCTACTACCTCGAGCACGAGCGCCTCGTCCCGCACGAGCAGACGAACGCCCTGCGCGTGAAGCGAGTCGCGGCTGACCTTGAGCGCGGCGTCGAGCGCACGAGCGAGCTGGGCGCCGTCGACAGTGATGGTGGGGCGGGTCTGGGTAGTGGTCATGACCCTCATGTGTGCGGACACCCCCGCCTCACCCGCCGGAGTTGGGTGGCACCACCGTAGGCGGCCACTTGTCCGACTTCACGTTCGCCGGCTTGCCTGACTCGTCATCCCAGTCGAACACCGGGCCAGGATTCCAGGCTGTCGGGCTATCGAACGAGATTTTGCCGGAGATTGAGAAGCGGGCGCGCTCGAACCAAGTTCTTCCCGAGAAACGGGCGCGGTCGAACCAGGTGTGCCCGCTGAAATGGGTGTCATGGAATGTGGTGGTACCGAGAAATTGAGCAGTGATGAACTCGATGTCTCCGTCGAATCGGGCGCCGTCGAAGGTGGTCCTACCCGAGAAGTCGGTGCCTACGAACGCTGTGGGGCCGATGAAGTGGGCACCGTCGAACTGGGTGTCCCCGGCGCATATGGACTTGGCGAAAAGGGTAGTTCCGATGAAGCTGGCCCGGTTGAATCGGGTCATCCCAGTGAAGTGGGTGGAAGAGAAGTCGACTTCCTCCAGAACAGCGCCGCGGAAATCGAGGTTACACCCAACCCAATTCGGTGTTGCGTTGACCATCAAATGCTGGGCAATGATCGCTTGGATCGTCTGGCGTACCTGGCGATCGTTGGCGCGTACGGTGTAGGTGCTCTCCCACCCCACTTTGTCGGCCTGCTTCTTCTCGGCCAGCCCGCTCGACCCGTGATCGGGGTCGTAGGGGAGGCGGAGGTAGCCGCAGAGGACGTCGATGCACTGCTGCATCTGGGCGGGCGTGCCTTCGTCCGCGACGCCGGCCATGGCATACACCCCTGAGATCCGCACGGCGGGGTCCGAATCGCCCAGCTGTTTGGCGGCCGCGCCGAACCTCTCCACGAACAGACCGTCCTCGTGGACGCGTTGCCGTCGGTAGGCGACGACCAGGGCAACGACGCCGCCGAGCCCCGCTGCAGTCCAAAGGGCAAATTGGACCGCGTATTGTGCCGCAGTTTCTCGCAGGAGGGCGATGTAGAAGCCTAGCGACAGCAGGACGACGAGCACTGAGATGGCGCCCATCCCGATGACCGCCCCCAGAAGCGAGGTGCTACTAATTGACCGACGCAGGGCTTCACGTGTTCGAGATGACAGCAGCGCGGCTACAACGCCCACTGCGGTAATACCGAGTACGACCAGAAGCTGACCCAGGATACGGTCGGACCCCGGCATGAGGGCGGACGCAAGGCCGAACACGGCAGCCCCGAGAAGGATCGGAACGGCCACTCGTAACGCGATGCGTCTCACTCGTCGCGGGTTCCCCTCGTTCGCCATGGAAGGACGGTACGACACCGTGCGCCCGGCGTCTCGGATGCCCGCATCGTGGCGCGGCCGCGCCCGGTCGCTCAGGCGTTGATCGGCGCGAAGGGCTGCTTCTGGGTGGTGACGTACAGGCCGGTCACCCACGGGTCCTCCTGCTTCGGGCCGCGGTGCTCGAAGACGTGCGGGTTCAGGACCCCGTGCTCGACCCGCCGCACGGTCAGCTCGCCGACACGGGACCGCAGGGCGGTGATCCGGCGCAGCGGACCTGCGATCGTCGTCGGAGCCGCAAGCACGCCGTCCTGCAGCACATGGGCGGTGCGGGCGGTCTCCTCCATCCTCAGCAGGACCTGCACCGGGATGAACCGGTACTCCTCCACGGTCTCCAGGTCGACGGTTCGGTCGCCGACGTCCACGTGCACCTCGCGGCCGCCGTCGCGCAAGGCGAACACGACCGGGTCGATGGTGCCGATGAGCTCGACCAGGCGCCGGGCCTCGGCCACCGGCAGCGCGAACGCCGGGACCTCCTTGCGGCCATCCACAGTGGTGTCGCCGCCGTCGGCGTGGACGAGCAGGAAGGTGTCCGTGCCCGCAACGGACACCGTCCCGTCGGCCACGGTCAGCAGCACGAAGCGGACGCGGTCCATCGTTCCCCGGGCGCCGGCGACGACCAGGGCGGCCTTCAGGGCGCGGGCGAGCTCGCGGGGCTGGGTAGCGGTGAACGTGGCGACCATCAGATCAACACCGTCTGCTCGGCGGCCGGGGCGGCGTACATGCCGATCAACCACGGATCTTCGTCCTCCCGAGCGCATGTGAAGGCGCTGCGGATGGTCGACCTCGTCTGCACGTTGGCGATGTGCAGGTTGCCCGGCGTCGCCGTCAGGCGGCTGATCCGGCGCAACTGCAGCGCGATCCGGGCAACGGCGTAGCGGACGGTCAGGTTGACGATCGGGGCGCCGTCCGATTCGACGAGCTCCTCGAGCTGCGCGTCCATCACGAGGTCGTGGGTTTGGGCGGGGATCGCGAGGCCGAAGTCGCGGACACCGAACCCGAAGGCGACCGTCAGCAAGGGCCCGTCGACCCAGCATCGAGCCGTTCCACCTCGGCCGAGGAAGGCGACGAGCTGGCGCACCTCCGACACCGGCAGCACGAAGTCGACGATGTCGGCCCACGCTTCCGCGGCGCCACCGAGGGCCCGCACCAGGAGTGCCCCGTCGCTTCCGGTCACGGAGATCGACCCGCCGGTGACGGTGGCGCGGACGAACCGCTGATCGCGCTCTGCGTGCGGGGCGCCCGCGGCGACCAGGGCCGCCTTCAGGGCGCGGACGAGCTCGCGCGGCTGGGTGGCGGTGAACGTGGGGGCCTCGTGCTGGGGCTCGTTGGCGGTCATGGCACCCATGTGTGCGGCAGTGCGGCGCTCCCCCGGCCACGGATCGTAGGAGATCGCTGGGGGTCGGAACGGCCGTGTCAGGGGAGGCGGCCCGGTCCGCACACATGGCGGGCACCGCGTCGGAACCGCCGACGCACACCGCGAACGGACTCACCCGCCATGGCCACCGACCAACTCACCGCCTTCCTGACCGACCGGCTCGCCGTCCAGGGCGTGAACAGCTTCGTCATCGAGCACCTCGTGGCCGACCTGCGCGAGCAGTTCGACATCCGGGAGAAGGTCGTGGTCCCGAAGGAGGCGCCGGCGCCGGCCCTCGGGCAGGTCTGGCGGAACAAGACCAGCGACCGGCTGGTCCGCATCATCGTCCTTCCGGGCCAGTTCATCCTCACGGAAGATGGCCGCAGCATCCGCACCGACTCCGTGCACTGGGAGGCGCTCACCGGGCGCGGCCCGAAGACCGGTAAGGTCTACGCGCAGAACTGGGACAGCCGCTTCGAGTTCGTCTCGGACGCAGCATGACCGTCCACGCCCTCCCCCGACTGGCCGGGGCCCGGACCAGCGCCCGCGCCTTCGCCGCTGCATTCCCGACCCGGCCGACGGGATGATCACCATCGACGCCACCGGCATGGCGGCCGCGTCCCAGTCCTTCGCTGACGAGCTCGTCGTCCAGCTGCTCCGTGAGCGACCCACCACGCATCTGACAGTGCTCGGCCCGACCGAACGGTTCGCCCGACACCTCACCGCCACAGCCGGGCGCCTCGGTGTGCAGGACCGGCTGACCATCGCCCCGCGGTGAACGCGCGACGTCGCGCACCTCGGCTCCTGGCCCCGACCGTGGTCCTCGGCCTCGACCTGGCCGCCATCATCTGCGCCGTGCACTTGGTCGCCGCGCTGCCCACGGGCGTGCCCGTGCTCCTCGTGCTGGTCCTTGCCGCCCTCGGTCTCGCCGGCATCGCCGTGCTCGTGCTGGCCGGCGCCGGCGTGCTCACCCCGCGGCACCCGGTCGACGGACTCGGTGCCTCGACCGGGATCCTGTTCGCCGCCGCCCTGGTGGCCGCCGCGGTCAACCTCTACGGCCCCGCCGGGGCGCTTGCGCTCCTGCTGGTCGCCGGGGACCTCCGAACCTCCGAAGCTCGGTGCTCGAGCGGTACAGCCGTCCGCACATGGGAGGGGACAAGAGCCGGCACCGTCGGCGCCCTGACCATCCGGGGGAGGACCCCATGAACCGCAACCGCCCGAGCATCACGCCCCGCCGGGCCGCCGCCGCTGTCCTGGCCGGTGCGGTTGCGCTCTCCCTCACCGCCTGCGGCGGTTTCGACGGCGACGCCACCGTGACCGGCAAGGCCTACAACGCGCCCTACCCCCTCACCCAGATGATCTGCAATGGCAAGGGGTCTTGCACCCCGGTCATCACCTGGATGCCGGAGACGTGGACGCTTCACACGTCCAAGGGCAACCTCGACGTCATCCACCTCTGCTACGACGCCGTCAAGGTGGGGCAGACCGTGACGCAGGCCTACCTCCACCACACTTGCGGGCGCTGACCCCTACCGCCGTTGCCCGACAAGACAACCGGGAGCTCGCAGCAGCGCCAACGTTGCTACAGCAACGCCTTATGGTCGATATAGCAACGCACAAGTACAGTTAGACGATAGGATGGAAAGCATGGACCTTCTCGGCGAGCACCTACGCCAGTGGCGGATCATGCTCGGGCTCAGCCAGGAGCTGGCCGCCGAACGGGCCGACATCTCCGTCCCCACCTTGCGCCGCATCGAGCGGGGTGAACCCGGGGTGAAGCTCGGCAGCTTCCTCGCCCTCGCCCGTGTCCTGAACCTCGACAAGCGTCTCGAGGAGGCCACCGACCCGCTGAACACCGACCTGGGCCGGATGCGTGCGCACGCCCTCGGCCGGCGGCGGGCCAAGAGGAGCACTCCGTGAGCCCGCTCGAGGTGTGGCTGGACGATCGGATCGTCGGCACCTGCGTCATCGAGACCCGGCCCGGGTTCTACAAGCCGTCCCTCACGTTCACCTACCACCTGGACTGGCTGGCTGACACACAGGCCTTCCCCATCTCTCCCGACCTCCCCCTGGGCCGGGGACCGCTGACGCCTGCCCCGCACCGGAGCACCTTCCTCGCCTTCGATGACGCCGCCCCCGACCGGTGGGGACGGAGACTGCTCGATGCGGACCTGCGCCAGGCGGCCAGGCAGCGAGGCGACCGGTTCGCGTCCCCCTCCGAGATCGAGCTGCTCCTCGCCGTCAGCGATGACACCCGGCAGGGCGCCCTGCGGTTCCGCCGCGACGGGCAGTTCCTCGCGCCGCGCCACGCGCGCGCCGGCGTGGGGGACCTGTCCCGCCTCGCGGCCGCCGCGGATCGCTTCACGGACACTGGGGAGGTGGATGAGGACGTCCAGGAACTGATCGGTGTGGGGTCCTCCCCCGGTGGCGCCCAGCCGAAGGCCTGGATCCAAGATCCCAACGGCGTCATGCACCTGGCCAAGTTCCCCCGCACCTCGGACATCGGCGACGTCTCCGCCTGGGAGATGACCGCCATCCGACTCCAGGCGCGGGCCGGCATCCAAGTCCAGTCATCGTCCACGATCCCGCTGGGCCCGGACCGGTCGATCTTCCTCACCCGACGGTTCGATCGCGACGGCGCCAAGCGGATCCCGTTCATGAGCTTCCGCACCGCGTTCCAGATCGACGAGTACGACCACCCGGACTACGCGACCCTCGCCGCACGAGTCGCTTCCATCTCGAGCAGACCGGACGCCGATGCCGCGGAGCTGTTCTCGCGGGCGGCCATGGTCGCCATGGTCAACAACATCGACGACCACATGCGCAACCACGGACTACTGCACCGGGGTGGCCGGGGGTGGCAGCTGGCCCCGTCCTTCGACGTCAACCCCTCCCGCGGGGGCTCCTCCGATACGCCGCTCACCCCGGAGGACGACCCGGCCGACCGCGACATCCGGCTGCTGCTGGAACACCGCGACGCCTTTAGGCTGACCCACGAGCACGCCGTCGAGCGTCTGCGCGCCGTCGACGCGGCCGTCTCCCACTGGCGCGAGGACGCTGTCGCCAGCGGAGTCGAACCCGACGCGCTCGACTTCATGGCACGAGCCTTCGAGGGGCCGAACCGAGCCGCGGTGGCCGCTCTGACGACCCGGCGCCCCACGGCTCCCCCGGCCGTCGGCTTGGCACAGCAGGCAACGAACCCGAACCCGGCTCCTGCCGGACGCGCCGCCGCCGGACCGGGTGACGTGTGGGTGCGCCCTCACACTCGCCGGGGCCGGACGGTCGAAGGCCACTTCCGCCGCCGTCGCATCCGCTGATCTGGCCGCCGGCGTCGCTCCTCCCAGGCCGCCCCCTCGGCGACGTCGGGCACGGCCGCCGGTGCCGCACACATGGTGATCGCCAGCACCGGACCCGCCGGTGACCGCCGCACCGAGGAGAACTCCATGACCGCCGGCCGCCTCGAGATCGAGCTGCCCGCCCGTGCCGTCGGCCGTGACGCCGCCGTCGACCTGCTCCCGACCGACCTGCCCGAGATCGTCGTGATCGACACGCACACCCTCACCGACATCCTCGACACTGAGTTCCTCCTCGAACTGCTCGAACGGGTCCTCGGCACCTCCAAGAGCCGCAAGCTCTACCTGCGCGGCCTGACCGGGCACCAGGCCCAGGGCGTCTACTACGCGCTGCCCTTCTGCGAGTTGGACGTTGCCTCGGCTGCCGCGCGCGTGAAGTTCATCCCCTGACCCGATGGAGGTCACGATGCCAACCCCGATCCAGACCATCGTCCTGCCCGCCCGCGTCGTCGGCCGCGGTACGGCCATCGACCTGGTCCCCGGCACGCTGACCGGCACCGTGGTCATCGACTGCGAGGCGGTGACCGCCTTCGACGACGAGTTCTGTGCCGAGCTGCTGCACCTGACCCTCGACGCCCACCCGGGCACCCGCCTGTACTTCCGCGACCTGGGCCGCCCCATGGCCGTCCCCCTGGCCGACGCCGCCCGCGCCGGCGGTCACCGCGACCGGGTCAGCACCGACCTGTACTGACCCGGCCACCACACCGTCGCCCTTCCCGGCGACGTCGTGCACGACGGCCGGCGCCGCACACATGAGGGGTATCAACCCCCGGGACCACCCGGGCACCCCACCTGGAAGGACGGACCACGATGACCACCACCACCATCCCCGCCGACCTGGACGTCGCCGCCGGCAAGCGCACCCTGGCCGACCACGCCGCCGAGACGGCCGCCGTGCTGCTGGCCGCCCCGGCCACCTGGTCCGGTGCAGTCGCCCTGCAGGCCGAGCTCACCGGCCGCCCCGGACCCGGCACGGCCATGACCCTCGCCCTGCTGGTCGTCGGCCTCGCCTTCGCCGCGCTCTGCCTCCCCGGCCTCGGCGCCGCCCGGGCCGTGCTCGCCGCGACCACCATCGCCTCGTTCGAGCTCTTCCTGATCGCCGGGTTCAGCGGCGGGGACTGGTGGGTCACCCTGCTCGCCGCCGTCGCCGGCCTGACCACCGGCGTCGCCCTGATCCGCACCCGGGACTGACCTCATCGACCCGGAGGCACGGGCGCGCATCCACCCGGATGCGCGCCCGTTCCCGTCCCCGGCTACTTCGCCGGAGCGGGCAGCGGGATGCCGTTCTCCTCGCCGGGCGTCGTGACCTTGCCGAGGAACGCGCCGATCCGGGCGCTGGTGATGTTTGCGAGGTTGCCGTTGGGGTGCTTGGGCGTATAGGTGCCGTCCAGGTAGAACACCACCGGCACCGGTCCCCAGTGGTTGCTGTTGGTGAAGTTCGGGGTCATGAGGAAGCCGCCGCTGCCAGCGTCGTGGCAGACCGCCCCGTTCCCGTAGCCCACACCCATCACCCGGTACTTCGTGTCGACGGGGTCGTCCTCCAGAACGCTGCCCTTCCTCCCGGAGCCGAGGACCCACTGCCAGCTTGCATTCGGCGGAGAGTCGAATCCTCCACTGTCGTTGTCGATCGACAGCGACCCGTAGACCACGTATGAGGTTGCTGCGACCACCTTCTGATCCGTCGCCCCCTGAATGACCATCGACGTATCGCCACACGGGTCCGATCCGCTACCGCCGACCGCCGCCCAACCGCGCTGGAGTGCGTCCGCGTCGTCGCCCCGCAACCCCGGATACAGGGTCAGGTGCGCCCGCTGCTTGTAGCCCTGGTCGAACTCCATGAGCAGCTCGTGCTTCTGCCCCTTGGCCAGATCGAAGGGCGGCTGGCTGTCCGCCGCGGGCGTTGACGCTTGACCGGGCGGTGGAGTGATGCCGCCGTTGGGCGGAAACCACTCGCCTTCCGTAGAGGACGGCGACGGAGACGTGTCCCCCGTACCCTCGGTCGGGTCCACGGACGGCGAAGAGAACGCCGACTCGGATGACTCCGAAGACATTGGCGAGGAGCTCGACGACTCCGTGGCCGCCGGCGAGGCTGCGGCCGTCACGGTCACCGTCACAGCTGACGTCGCCCCTCCCCCGCACCCCGTGAGAGCTACGGCGAGCACTCCCGTCGACACTACCGCCGACCACCGAACAGACTTCGACACCACCATGCTCATCACCCCTGGGCCCTTGACTTGCCAACGGTCCACCCCCACATGGTGGGCACATCCTATGAACTGCCGCGGCCGTTGGCCAGCGCCCCCGGCGATAGCCGCAAGACCGCAATCCGACAACAGTGGCCGACCGGCGCCGCCGCCCTGCCCCGCGCCGCGTAGCGGTGCGGTGGGCCGGCGATAGCCGCCGACCGCAGTGACCGGCCAGCCTGCCGGCCGGCCTGGCGACGGTGGGGTGGCCATATAGAAGAAGGTCGGGACTTCGTCCCTCCCGGCGCCTGCGGCGCGGTCCCGTGGCGTTGGCCGTCTCGGGGGCCGTTCCGTTGACCGTTTCGTTGACCTGTTCCGTTGTCCGTCCCGTGGTCGCCTTCGGCTCCCTCGGTTCGTTGACCTGGGCCTGCTCGCTGGCGCTCACCTGCCCGGGTCGTGGTGGTGGCCGTGACGGTCCCCGGTGTGGTGGCCGTGACGGTGGTGACCGGTGCGTACGGTGCCGACGTTCCGCTCGTGGTGACCCGTGGGCGCGCTGCGCGCGCGTGCGGGCTTCGCCCGCGGGCGCCGTGGCGTGGCCTTCGCTGGTGTTCGCTTCGCCGCACCGGTCTGGTTCGCTGGCGCTCACGTCGTTCCGGTGGCGTCTTGCTGCACGGCTCGGGCCTCGTCACGGCGCACCGGCTGGGGTGGGTGGTGGCGGTGGGTTGACCGGGCTCGTTGTTCCAGCCGGGGCCGTCCTCCTGCCGGTGACCGGGTGGTCGTGGGGTGGGTGGTGCTGGAGTGGGCGCCTGCGGCGCCAGGGATCGTGGGGCCGGGTGGGGCGTCTCGGGTGCCGGTTCGTGGGCCGGGGCGGTGACCGTGGCGATGTTGGCCGATCCGTCGATGGCCGGGGCTTCATGATGCGGCTGGCCTGGACGTCGGGGCTCGTCATGGTGACCGGCTCGGTGACCGGTGCGACACCCGGACCGGCAACCATCACGTTGCCCATCCCTGGGTGAACCGGCCGACCATGCGCACGCCATCATCGTCACCATCACGGTGACCGGTGCGACACCCAGACCGGCAACCAAACCGTTGCCACTGCCCGACCGCCAGGACGACCCCTCAGACCGGCACCCGTCACGCACACCCCTCGCATCACCCGCCCGCGCCGCAGGCGCCACACCACCCCCAGGCTCAACCCTGGGCACCCACCCCCACCAGACACCCCCTGCGGGCGCAGCCCGCCACACCCACCCAGCACCCCACTGACGGTGCGGGACCCGCACCACGTCGCCGCAGCCGGCCGAGGCCAGGGACACCGGAAGAGGCCGCCCCACGGCCGAAACCGGTGCGGGGACGAAGTCACCGAAGGCGGAGCCGTGACGAAACCAGAAGCCGCCGTACACAACCCAGATAGCACCACGGCGCACTGGTGAGTCCACGCTCCGCCCCCTGGCCACGACCGGCGAAGGCGACACCCGGCAACCACGGTGCACTGGGTGGGTGGAAGTGGCGGGCTGGCCGATCTGGCCCGCTTGCGGCGTTTCCCGCCATCCCAGACCCGATAATCCGCATCGTGGAAACGTGCGAAACCCCGGGTACGGGCATTCTGGCCTGATCCGGGCTGATCAGGGCTGTCTACGCATGTCCGAGGGCATGAACACTCTGCGCGCGTACCGGATGGCCAAGGCCTCCTCCGTGGACACCAACCCGATGCAGTTCAACCAGCGCACCGCCGCGTTCGCTGCCGCCGCCACCACCGCCGGGCCCGCCACACTCCTCGCCCGCCGCGACGAACGCGGCCTGCACGGGTACCTGATCGTGAGCGAGAAGGCGGCCGTGTCCAACCCGCAGCTGACCCTCGCCCAGGCCGTCGGCGCCCGCGCCGAAGCCGAACCGGACCTGCCCCACGACCTGGTCAACACCCCCGTCATCGGCCGGCTCCTCTACCACCGCTCCCCCGTGCTGCGCGAGACGCAGGCCGGGATCGACCCCGCCGAACTGCCCCGCATCCTCGGCTCCGTCATGGCCGAGGGAACCTGGGTGGCCGTCGGACTGCGCAAGCCCCGGGACCGGGAACGGAGCCGGTACGCCAAGTGGCTCGGGTACCGGCTCGGGGTGGCCGTGCCCACCCACCACTCGATGGGTGCGAACACCGTGGTCGCCACCTTCACCGCCGGTGGCCGTGACCAGCAGGACGTGCACAGCCTGCTGACCGCGATCGCCGCGGCCATGCCCGGCTTCGACCTGCAGACCCGCATCGACTACCCGTCCCGGTTCCACCGCGCCGTCGCCGGCATCCCGCTCGGGCTGGCCCTGGCCGCGGCCACCCTGTTCGGGATGCCCGCCCTGCCGGCCGAGGTCCACCCCTACGTCGCCCCGCTCACCGGCGCCCTCTACGCTGCCGCCGGGATCCTCGCCGTCGCCGGGATCGCCGCCGCGGCCGGGGTGCTGCACTCCCCGCTGACCCGCATCCGCCGCCGCCTGATGACCGGGCAGGCCCCCGCCCCGGCCATCCGCACCGGCCGGCCGCGGCCACCGCACAAGGAGTCCACCCACACCGTCCCGTTCACCCGGTCCGACGGGTCCCAGGGCACCCGCACCCGCATCGTGCCCGCCTTCGACGGGGACTACCCGCTGACCGCCGACACGTTCCTGCTCGGCCCGACCGTGATCGCCGGGCTCGTCTCCCCGCACGCCGGGGCGATCTCCGGGGTGACCACCACCGCGGACCGTCCCACCCCACCGGACGTGCTCGCCCCCATCGGCCCGATGATCGGGACCACCGCCGACGGGCACGCCCACCTGGAGGCCGCCGCCTTGAACCTGGGGGTCGCCATCGTCGGCCAACCCAACTCCGGCAAGTCCCTGCTGGTCCGCTCCCTGTTCGGCTTCTCCTGCCTCGAGCGGGTGAACCCGTCCGGGCAGCCAGGGCACGCCGGGGCCCGCAACACCCTGATCGCGTTCGAGTCCAAGGGCGACGGGATGGCCAAGTACGTCAGCTGGGCGTCCACCCTCGGTGACCGGGCCTTCCCCATCGACGTCACCGACCCGCACACCCCGCGCATCGACCTGTTCGCCGTGCCCGGGGACAACGCCGCCCGCGCCGCGTTCTTCACCAACGCCATGCGCTACGCGTTCGGGGAGAGCGCCATCGGTGACCGCTCCTACGAGACGCTGGTCGCCGTGCTGACCGCCGGGCTGGCCGTCACCGACGCGATGATCGAGGACATGGAACTGGAGGAGACCGAGGCCCTGGTCATCACCGCCGGCCAGTCCCCGCTCTACTACGCGCACCTGCTGCTGGGCGGCCGGTCCGACAACGTCGGCATCCGCCTGGCCGACGGCATCCGGTCCCTGGCGGTGAAGCTGCGCGAACGCGGCACCCCCGACCACGCGCTCGAACTGGCCACCGCCTCCCTGGCCCCGCTCTACGACGGGGTGACCCCCTCCGCGCGGCGCCCGTTCATCGAAGCGCCCCGCAACAAGGTCTTCGCCCTGCTCGCCCTGGACTCCTGGTGGGACCCGTCCCGACCGGCGGCCACCTTCGGGCAGATCCTCGACGGGCACCGCGCCGTCGTGATCAACACCGGCTCATCCCCGACCGGGGTCATCCTGGACGACTCGGCCAACCAGCAGATCTCCTCCATGCTGATGTACACCCTGCAGAACGCGATCAAGCGGCATTGCTCCGGGTGGCTGGAGGCGGGCCGGTACCTCTCGATCTTCTCCGACGAGCTGTCCTTGCTGGCCGGCACCTCCCCGGAGATCCTCGGCTGGCTGCGCGACCAGGGCCGCTCCTTCGGGGTGCAGCCCATCCTGGCCACCCAGCGACCCGAACAGCTGCCCCCGGGCCTGCGCAACAACCTGCTCACCTACGCCACCCTCATCTCCTACGCCCAGACCGACCCGGCCACCGCCCGGGAAGTGGCCGAAGCGGTCGGCGCCGCGTGGACCGCCGAGGACATCCACCACCTCGAGCCCTACACCGCGGTCATCCGCACCCAGGTGACCGGGCGACGGCAGGACGGGTTCGTCGCCGCCATCCCCAATTTCGAGGCCGACATCCCCGGCTACCCCGCCACCCAGGGCCGCACCCCGATGCTCGGAGCGGCCTGATGAGCGCCCCCGCCCTGACCCGCCCGCCGGTGCGCGGGCCCCGCCGCAAACCCGTCGACGGGATCCCCACCGAGATCATCCCCTCGGCCACCCCACTGCCCGAGGCCGCCGCCCACGAACGGTCCGACCCGTACTGGGACCGGCTCTGGGCTGTCGGCTCGACCGCCCTGTGGGCGACCGCCGAGATGACCCGGGCCCGCGCCGGGGCCGGCGGGAAGACGGACCCGCGGATGCTGACCACCCCCGAGGAGGCGCACGAGAAGCTGGCCGACCCGCGCGGGCGCACCGACCGGCACCACCTGTGGGCGGTCCTGGACTCCTGGCGCACCGTCTCGGCCGAACAGGCCGCCGCCCTGACCGGGCGCAAGGCCCTGCTCAACCCGTACAGCGCCGCGGTTCTGCCCTCCTTCCAGACCGGGGTCATCGACTTCGGCATGTACTCGAACTGGGCGAACCCGCACCCGACCACCGACCGGCACACCCTGTACCGGCCCGGGACCGCCGGCGGCTTCGACACCCACGTGCGCGACGCCCTGACCTGGCCCGAGTGGGTCACCATCACCGGCGGCTACCCGTGGTCCGGCGGGGGCCAGTACGACCGGCACAACCTGCTGGCCACCGAGCTGGGCCTGCGCGCGGCCGAGTACTTGAGCGTGGGCACTGTGCTCGGGGAGAAGCTGTCCACCGTGGACCTGCTCGCCGGCACCGGGCTGGGCAAGAGCATCACCACCCCGGACAACCGTCGCGCCGACGGGACGATCGTGCGCACCGACGGGCTGCGCATCGTCTTCGAACTGACCGCCACTGCCTCCCCCTCCTTCGAGTCCAAGGTCCGCCGGTGGGCGCAGATCCTGCGCGACCGGCCCCTGGAGTCCTCCGGCCTGGTCATCGTCTTCATCGCCGCCCCGCACCCGGACCGGTCCCGGCACGACACCCCGGACCCGGTGCACGACATCCGCCGCACCATCGTCAAGGTGCTGCGCGAGTTCCCCGGCACCAGCCCGGACTCCCCGGCCGCCCGGCTGGGCCTGGCCCACTGGGAGGACTGGTTCCCTGCCGCGCGGGAGGTCTCCGAGCAGTTCTTCTCCCTGACCACCTCCTTCCCCACCGGCCGCGGCCAGGGCCCGGACCGGTGGCGCTCGACCGGGCTGCTGACCGACTACGCGTTCACCCCGTGGACCGGTTTCGACGCCACCGCGGTGATCGAGAACGCCGCCGTCCTGCTGGCCACCCCCACCTGGCTGCGCCCGCCCAAGGACCGCACCCGCATGATCGGCTCCCCCATGTCCCGGTCGGGCCGGCTCGTCCCCGTCCCGGCGCTCACCCAGCCCGAACGGGCCAAGGGCCGCCGGCTCGGTGCCGGGGTGGGCAACGCCAAGGACACCCGCCTGCCGGCCCGGCTGCGGGTCTGACCAGACCGTCCCTTCCGGAGCGGTGACCGGGCCCGGGTCTACGCATGTCCACCGGCATGGACAACGACGAGAAGACCGCCCGCCGGTTCCTGGACCGGATCACCCAGCCCCGGGACGAACAGGCCGAGGGGCTGCGCGACTTCTTCGCCAGCACCGCCGGGCGCCTGACCGTGCTGGCCGTCTTCGCGGCCATCGCCGTCTGGTTCGTGGCCGGGCTGTTCTGGTGAGCGTCCGCACCCACCCGGGGATCACCGGGGTGTACGGCAGTGCCGCCACCGGCCTGTCCGGGGACACCTCCTGGGCGGCCAACGCCACGGTCGCGCGCATCGGCGCCGACGGGGAGCGACGCACCGAAACGGTCCTGAACCAGCATGCCGACCGGATCGCCGTCCTGCACGACCTGCGGGTGCCCATCCGCGGCGGCCGCGCCAACATCGACCACGTCCTGGTCGCCGGCAACCGGGTCTACCTGCTCGATTCGAAGGTCTGGAAGCCGGGCTTCTACTGGACCCTGGCCGGGGTGAACCGGCGCGGGACCACCCGGGTGGACCACACCGCCAAGGACATGACCTGGGTGCGGGACGCGTTCGTCAAGCACCTGGCCGGCACCGGGGCCACCGTGATCGGCCCCCGCCTGGTCATCTGGTCCTCCTCCACCCGGGCCAACCCCACCCTGTGGGCGCTGCGCCTGAACGGGGCGAGCCGCCTGGCCGGGACCGCATTGCCCTCCGCCGCCGCACGCATCGCCGGAACCGCCGGGCGCACCGGAGCCGACCCGGCGATCGTGCACCGCCTCTCCACCCTGCTGGTCCGGCCCACCCCGGTACCCCTTCCGGTCGCCGCCGGCGCCGAACACCTCAGCACCCGGCCCCTGGCCCGACCCACGGCACGGACCGGGCCGGGCCTGCGCGCGGTGCCCACCACCGTCGACCCGCTCGAGGACGACCCGTTCGCCTGACCGGCACCCCCACCACGACGACCCCCGCCCTGACGTAGACGAGGACCCACCCCATGCCCGCTCGCGCCGCCGCCGGACCCGGCAAGCCCATCACCGGGTTCATCCTGCTCATCGCCGTCGGCGTGGCCGGGGCCGGGACCTGGTACGGCTACCCCGGCCTGGTCGCCCTGTGGGCCGGTGCGGTCGCCGCCGCGTTCCTCTTCCCGTCGGCCATGCTCACCGGCAAGAAGGACGCCCGCGGGTACGCCACCGCCGCCCACCCCGGCGAGCAGAAGCTCTACGACCAGTCCCGGTACTGGGGGCGGATGAAGATGGCCCTCATCCTGCCCGGCACCGCCTGGATGCCGGGCCTGAAGGTCCAGCTCTCCTTCCTGGTCGCCCTGTGGGCGGGCCTGGCCGCCACCCTGATCCCGGTCCACGACCAGTACACGGCCCCGAACGGGCCGTGGCTGAACGCCGCCGCTGTGTTCGTTCTCATCGCCGCGGCCGCCCGCACCCGCCGGGCCACCCTCGTGCCCGACGACGTCAGCCCCGGCACCACGGTCGCGGACCTGATCACCCTGACCCGGGCCAACACCAAGCTCGTCATCATCCTCACCATCGCCGGACTCGGGCTGGGCGCCTTCGCCGGCACCCTCGCCGTCTCCTTACTGCCCCTGGCCACCGACGCCGCCCACGCCCCGGCCATCCCCGAGACCCCGATCTGGGCGCTCTGCCTGACCGGCGGGGTGCTGGCCACCCTGGCCGGCCCGTGGATCCGGCACGCCACCGAGGCGTGGAAGCTCGTCGTGGCCGCCCGCGCCGAATGGGCACCCCGGTGGACGATGCTCAAGATCGACCCCGCACCCCGGCTGGTGGCCCGGCGCACCGTCGGGAACGCCACCATCGACACGTTCGACGCCCCCGCGTCCCTGGGCGCGGTCGGCATGTGGACCATGGGCCCGAAGATCACCCCCACCGTCGGGTCCGGCTCCCGCATCGCCGTCCTGTCCGTGCCCAGCACCGACGCCACCGGCGCCCCGATGCCCGGCACCAAGCACCCCATCCGGTTCGAGGTCGCCGCCTGGCCCTCCGGCGCCGAACCGGACCTGACCGACCCGGCCACCACCCCCGAGGTGGTGCGCGAGTTCGCCCGCGCCGTGCTGGTATGGACCGCCGACGAGGGCGGGCTGGGCCGGCCGATCGCCGAGGACGCCCACCTGCTCACCACCCCCGGTGAAGGCCCGGCCGCCTGGCTGATCAGCTGGTCGATGCCCGACGGCCCCAACGCCGAGTACCTGCGCACCAACGCCCGGGCCGGCATCGCCGCCAACGCCGGCACCCAGGCCCTCATCGACCACCGGGCCATGTCCGGGATGGGCAGCCTCTACCTGGGCGCACTCACCGACCCGAACACTCCCTGGGACCAGGCGGCCGGGGTGAGCACCGAGACGATGCGCAACCTGGCCGAGGACGACACGTGGGCGCACCGGTGGAGCGTGGACCTGGGGCTGGGCCCGAACTACCCCAAGCGGGAGGTCGGCACCCTCAAGACCGCGGTCCTGAAAGGCGGCCGGAAGATCACCGCCGTCGCCTTCGTCAACCGCAACTCCATCACCCTGGCCGACATCCGCAAGCTCGAGCCCAAGCTGGGCGCCTCCATGAACGGTGCCCCGTTCGTCTCCGTCACCGGCTACCCCGGCGCCAAGCCCGGGGAACGCCACCCGCAGGCCTTCACCGTGTCCTGGTCCGAGGACCCGCTGCCCACCAAGCCCGACGACATCGCCCCCGTCCCCTCCCCCGAGGGCCCCAAGCTGCTGCTCGCCGGGCTGGTCAACGACGCGTTCCGCATCGCCCGGCTGGCCGACCGGCCCGAGGTGCGGATGGTCACCTGCCTGAGCCGGGACGAGTCCCGCAAGCACATCTGGAAGATCGACCTGGACCTGCACGGCGGGGTCACCCTCGCCGAACTGCGCGCGGTGGCCGGGAAGATCCGCCAGCACTGGGGCTCGGAATGGCTGCGCATCGCCCACGCCGAGGACGGCACCATCTCCATCGTCGCCGGCGCCTCCCCGGCCAAGGCCAAGCTGAAGCTGCCCAGTCACGAGCAGTACCTGGTGCGCCTGGACTGGGATCAGGCGTTCCTGGACTCGAAGGTCTTCGGGGTCGGCGGGCTCGTCCCGGAGCTGAAGGCGGTGACCCACCTGCCGCACAACGAGTCGGTGCTGCAGGTGGACTTCGCTCTGCCCCCGGGCCTGGACTACGCCACGGTGAAGGCGTCCACCGAGAAGCTGAAGACCGCGACCAACAACGCGTTCATCGAGGTCCGCCGCGTCGACAGCGCCGAGATGGTGCGCCTCCTCGTCGCGGAGTCCAACCCGCTGCCCGAGCGCACCGACTTCGACTTCGCCGTCGTGGACGGGTCCGGCCGCGAGGTCCCGTTCGCCGTCGGCATCGACGGCGAACCGATCACCTGGGACCCGGTCATCTCCCCACACGCCCTGCTGGCCGGTGTGACCCGGTCGGGCAAGTCCGTGATGGCCCAGGCCTACGTGTACGGGATGCTCGCCAAGGGAGCAGAGGTCTACATCGTCGATCCGATGAAGTCGGCCGCCGACTTCATGTTCGCCAAGCCCTACGCCCAGGCGATCGCCGTGGACATCTTCGAGGCCGCCGCCGTGGTGGAGGCCGTGTACGCGAAGGTCACGCAGCGGAAGAAGGTCAACGCCGCCCACGGTGTCGGCTCCTACCACGAGCTGCCCGACCCGCCGGCGCCCCTGGTCGTGCTGATCGACGAGTTCACCTCGCTGATGACCCTCGAACCGGTCCCTGCCCCCAGCGACGACCCGGATGAGGACGCCGAGCGCGAGGAGGTCCTGGCGATCAACGCCGCCCGCAAGCGGATCGGCATGTTCACCGGCAAGCTGGCCCGTGAAGCCGCCTCCGCCGGCGTGAACCTGCTGCTGGGCACCCAGAAGCTGACCGCGAAGATGCTCGACACCCTGCCGGGCGGTGCGGACATCAAGGACCTGAGCCTCGACACGCGACTGCCGGTCCCGGTCAGCGAGAAGTTCCCCACCGGGTGGGCCCGCAACGAGGACCTGCAGATCGGTGACCTGCTGTACACCCCCAGCGGGCGGACCACCCCGATCATCCAGTTCTCCGAGACCTTCACCGACAACGACGTCTACGCCGTCACCTTCGATGACGGGCAGACGGTCAAGGCCGGAGGCGGGCACCTGTGGATCGCCTCGGACGCGGCGAGCCGGCGCAAGCACGACCGGACGGGTGCGGTGCGCCGATTCGGGCCCGAGCGCATCCAGCAGATCCGCGCCCTGGCGGAGACCGTGGAGGACGGGGCGCTCTGCACCCCGGCCGAGCTCGCAGCGATGGTCGGGTACGCAGGCACGGGAGCGATCGAGCGGATCGCCGTCGAGTACAACCTGACCCGGTTCCACCTCGACCACCTCGGGTCCCCCACCCCGTACATCCGACCCCGCGGCACCGCCCCCGTCTCCTTCGACCTCGCGCACGCCAAGACGACCCTCACCGGTCGGCCCGGAGCCGAAGCCCTGGAAACCCTCGACCGGCCGTGGGCGACGGCCCGGGAGATCGCCGAGACCATGGCAGGCCGACCTGTCAGCCCCAGCACCGCCGGCAACCTCGGCCAGACGCTGAAGGCCTCTCGTTGCCCCGCCCGGGCCGGTCACCACCCCGGGTACTCCTACCGCACGGCCGATGCCCTGCGCGCCGTGGCCGAGCACTGGGCGTCGATGTGGGGCCGCGACCGGGCAACGGGGGCACCGACGGCTCGGGAGCGGCTGGTCACCACCGAGGAGATGGCCGACGCACTGGCGACCAACCCGAAGGCCGGGTGGGCGATCCGCAACGCCGCGGCGTTCGACGGTCCCGACCTGCCGCTTCCGATCGACCCCTACGTGCTGGGGGCGTGGCTCGGCGACGGCAGCTCCGGGTCCGGGATCATCACCTCGTCGGCAGCGGCCTCCTGCACCGATTCCTCCGGCCTGACGGACCAGGAGCACATGCTCGCCCAGCTGACGGCGGCTGGCTTCGACCCGCGGGTTCTCGCCTGCTCCGACCAGCTCATCGGAACCCGTGGGCTCAAGGGGCGCCTGCGCGCACTCGGGGTGCTCCACGACAAGCACATCCCGGCGGCCTACCAGCGCGCCTCCCGCACCCAGCGGATCACGCTGCTCCAAGGGCTCATGGACACCGACGGCACCCTGTCCACCAGCGGCCACTGCTACATCGGCCAGGTCAACCGCACGATGGCCGAGGGCATCCTCGAGCTCGCCCGCGGCCTGGGCCTGAAGCCGGGCTGGAGCGAGTGGCCCGCCGGGTACACCCCGGCCGGAGCCACCGAGAAGAAGATCACCGGAACGGTGTACACGGTCTCCTTCGGGGCCGACTTCCCGGCATTCCGCCTGGCCCGCAAGGCCGCCAAGCAGAAGCCGGCGAGCACGATGGACAGCACCCGCCGCCGGGCTATCGTCTCGATCGACCGGGTCGAGACGGAGCCGACCCGGTGCATCGCCGTGGCCGACGAGGAGCACCTGTTCCTGGTGGAGGGCTTCATCCCGACCCACAACACCAACCTGGCCCGCACCCTGCTCGGTTCGGCCTCCCCTGGGGATCGGATGAGCGCGCTGCGCGACTTCGAGAGTGCCCCGCCGATGGGGACCCCGATCCCGAAGGGCCGCGGCCTGTGGGAGCCGCTCGATCACTCGGCTGTACTGATGCAGGTGTGGTACGCCAGCCAGGAACGGTTCACCGCCGAGCTGGCCTCCCGGCTCTCCCCGCTGTCGGAGGCCGAGAGGACCGACATCGCCCCGTTCTTGCGCCGTCCGGCTGGGCACGACCGGCCGCTGCCCCACGACCTGGCACCGGTCGAGCCGACGGTGATCGATCTGGGCGACCTGGACCTGGACCTGAACCTCGACGACCTGGACCTGGGTGATCTGGGCCTGGGCGACTTCGACCTCGGCCCCGACGACCAGCCCGCGGGCCCGGTGGAGGCTGAGCTGGAGGCGGCGCTGCTGAACGAGCCCGACGGGGCGTTCGAGGTGGCCGAACCGGTGTGGCAGACCCACCGGCGCGAGATCGAGCCGGTCGACGTCGAGCCGGCACCACCGCTGGTGGACCCGTTCACGCCCGCGGGCCTGGACCTGGACGGGCTCGAGCTCGCCGCCGTCGTGGACCCCTTCGCCGTCGGCCCGGTCACCGCTGCGCCGCGCCCGCAGACCCCAGCACCGCGCGAGGCCGCCACGCCGGTCCCGACGACTCCGGCGATGGTGCAGCAGGACGATGACCCGTTCGCCGCCACCCCCGCCCGCGTCGCCGCACGCCGGCCGGCGGTCCTCCTGGATGACGAGGACCCGTTCGCGTAACCCGGAATGTCGTTTGCAGGTCACCGCGGTTCTGGACAGATAGACTGGCATCTGTCCAGATCCGCAGTCATGATTCCCACCTAGCGACCAGGAGCTCACCATGGCCCTTCCCGACGCCAACGTCCTCGGGTCCGGCTCCTGGCCGCGCGTCGGCAAGCTCGAGATGACCTGGACCAGCACCCACCCGAACCACCCGGACAACGGCCGCACCTACCGGCCGGCCGTGCCCGCAACCATCGCGCCCCTGTCCTACCGGCCCGACCCGGCCACCGCCACCCTGCTCGACGAGGCCACCCACCAGATGGCCCGCTTCGACGAACGCCACGGACGCCACGCCGCGACCATGCTGCGCGCCGAGTCGATCGCCTCATCCCGCATCGAAGGGATCATCGCCTCCACCGAGGACGTCGCCGCCGCCGAGCTCGGCATCGACACCGGGCTGCCCGCGGCCGCCGTCGTCGACGACGTCAACGCCACCGAACACTCCCTGGGCGACGCCGATGGCTTCAGCAGCCAGACCATCCTGGACAGCCACCGGCTGCTGATGGCCCACGCCGACCCGCGGCATCCCCGCGGGGCCTGGCGGACGCAAGCGGTGTGGATCGGCGGGCACTCCCCCGTCGGAGCCCATTTCGTCCCGCCCCACGCCACCTGGATCGAGGAGGTGCTCCCCGACTTGGACGCCTACCTGCGCCGGATCGATCAGCCCGCACTCGTCCACGCGGCGATCGCCCACGCCCAGTTCGAGACCATCCACCCGTTCACCGACGGCAACGGGCGCACCGGCCGCGCCCTCACCCAGGCGCTGTTTCGCCGCGCCGGGGTCACCGAGCACCTGGCCGTACCGATCTCCGCCGGCCTGACCCGCCACACCGACGACTACTACCGGGCACTGACCGCCTACCGGCACGGCGACGTCGAGCCCATCCTGCAGGTCACCGCCGAGGCGGCCCTCACCGCCGTCCACCACGGGCACGAGCTCGTCCGAGAGATCGAGCAGATCACCGCTGACTGGGCCGGCCGGATCTCCGCGCGCCGCGACGCCGCCGTCTGGGCAGTCCTGGACCTGCTCGCCCTCCACCCCGTCCTCACCCCCGGCCTACTCCAGGACCGGCTCGGCCTGGAGCCCCGCCGGCAGGCCCGCGCCATGGGCCCACTCGAGGACGCCGGGATCATCACCGCACACGAGCAACACCGGCGGGACCGTTCCTGGCGCGCCCACGAGCTGTTGGCCGCCGCAGACACCTACCTGCTGCGGGCGGCCCAGCGCTTCGGCTGACCGGGAGGCGGCCCGTGCCGCACACATGACGGTCGACACCCCGACACCGAGGAGACCCGACCGCCATGATGGGCGCCCACCACGCTGCCTGCGGCGCCGCCGCCTGGCTGGCCGTCACCACCCACCTGCACGTGGACCTGACCGCCGTGCACCAGCACTACCCGGCCGCCCCGACCGGCTTCGACATCGGCCTGGGCCTACTCGACGTCGGCCCCTCCGGCGTCATCATCGGCGCCCTCGTGTGCGCCGGGGCGGCCCTGGCCCCGGACGCGGATCACCACAACGCCACCATCGCCCACGCCCTGCCGCCCCTGTCCAACATCGCCTGCACCGGCATCGGCCGCGTCGCCGGCGGGCACCGGCACGGCACCCACGCCATCGTCGGGGTCATCGCCTTCACCGTGCTCGCCTGGCTGGCCGGACTGTGGACCATCCACACCGACGCCTTCGGCACCGTCTACCCCGCGGCCGGAGCCCTGTCCGTCCTGCTCATCGCCTTCGCCGTCAAGGCCCTGCAGATCATCCCCGACACCGTCCGGAAGATCCCCTGGGTGATCGGCCTGGCCGCCGGGACCCTCATCGCCCTGGCCGCCCCCGAGCAGCGCACCTGGTTCGTCACCGCCGTCACCCTCGGGGTGCTCGTGCACATCGCCGGGGACATGCTCACCACCGGCGGGGTGAACCTGGTCTGGCCGTTCACCATCAAGCCGCCCAAGGTGCTGTCCGGTATCCCCGTGCTCAAGGAGTGCTGGAAGGAGAACGGCTACCTCGCCTTCCCGGTCTTGGGCAACGCCGGCTCCTGGCGGGAATGGCTCATGCTCGTCCCCATCTCCGCGTACGCGATCTTCGGCATCGGAACGGTCCTCGTCGCGCTCTCCCGCACCGGCATCGACCACCTGATCGCCACCGTCGGACTGCGCTGACCCCGCACCCCTAGTCGCCGGGCCGCCCGCTGCGGCACACTGACCCGCATGACGGGGGAACGCAGCGAAGACGAATGGGTGCAGGTCCTCATCGAGGCCATCAAGACCGGCGTACCCGTCGATCCCGGCGGCGAGAATCCCGGCATCCTCGACGTCGATATGACCGTGGCAGCGACCATCGCCCCCGACGACGATGAGGTCGAGCAGTGGGGGCAGCTGCGGACCATCCCCGCCCCTGCGGTCCGCCGAGCGCTCCTCGCAGGCGATGTAACAGCAGACCCGCACGGGTTGCAGGTTCATGGGTGCAAGATCACTGGCACTCTCGACCTCGTCGGGGCCCATGTCGACTGCCGGGTCATCCTCTCCCGCTGCCTACTGGAGAACGACTTGCGGGCTCAAGGACTGCAGATCTCCGTGCTTGGCCTAATTGGATGCCGTACCGCTGGAATCGACCTCGACGAGGCCCGGGTGGACGGTGGAGCGTTCTGGACGGCACTGCACGCGGCCGGGGAGGTGCGCGCTGTCGGTGCGCACATCGGCGGACAGTTGAACCTCGTGGGGGCGGTCCTGGCCAGCCCCGAAGGGAGGGCCCTGAGCCTCGATGATGTCCAGGTGGGCGGCAACGCGTACTGGTCCGGGCTGCATGCGGCCGGAGGGGTGCGGGCGATCGGTGCGCACATCGGTGGACAGCTGATTCTGACAGGGGCGGTCCTGTCCAACCCCGACGCGATCGCGTTGGCCCTCGACCGTGTCCGGGTGGACGGCAGCGCGGCTTGGGGCGGACTGCGCGCGAGCGGGGAGGTGCGCGCAACCGGCGCGCACATCGGTGGACAACTGAACCTTTGGGGAGCGGTCCTGTCCGGCTCCGAGGTGGCCCTCAGCCTCGACGGAGCCCGGGTGGACGGTGGAGCGTTCTGGACGGCACTGCACGCGGCCGGGGAGGTGTACGCCGTCGGGGCCCACATCGGCGGACAGTTGGACCTCGAGGGGGCGATTCTGACCAACCCCGAAGGGAGAGCATTGACCCTCGACGGCGTCCAGGTGGAAGGCGCGGTGTTCTGTACCGGGATGCGCGCAACCGGAGAGGTGCGCGCCCTAGGCGCGCACATTACCGCGCAACTAAACCTCCGCGGCGCGTTCATCTGGTCCGGCCCGGGCCAGGATGCTCTCAACGTGGACGTCATCAAGGTGGACGGCGAGGCGTATTGGGAGGGCCTGCAAACGATTGGGCGCGTGCGGGCCACAGGCGCGCATTTCAGCCGGCAGCTCGATCTGGAAGTGGCCGTCTTATTCAACGCTGATGGGGACGCCCTCCGTCTCGATGGTGTCCAGGTGGACGGCGGGGTCTTCTGGGATGGGTTGCACGCGACCGGGGAGGTGCGCGCTGTCGGTGCACACATCGGTGGGGGGCTTGCCTTGCAAAAGGCAGTTCTGTCCAACCCCCGCGGGAACGCACTCAGCCTCGATCGAGTCCGGGTGGACGGCGGATCTTATTGGAGAGGGATGACCTCAGTCGGGAAGGTTCGTGCCCCAGGTGCCCACATCGTCGGCCAGCTGCAACTTGAAGCGGTAGTGTGCCGCTCGTTCCCATCTGACGAGGATGAGGCGGTCAACCTCAGAAACTCAGTGATCGGATCCGTCTTCATCGGAAGGACGGAGGCGGGGCTGGATCTGCATCTGGCTCAATTCGAGGTGCTCGTCCTGCAGGACAACGCCCCAAATCCCGGCTTGGACGCGACCGGATGGAGCGTCACTAGCCTCCGCTTCAATGCCATGCCCCATGGCCAAGGTAGGCGCGACCTCATCCTCACCCAATGGTTGGACACGCAGGAGGGGTTCGTGCCGCAGCCGTGGCATGAAGCGGCCGACGCGTTGGCTCGTGACGGGTACATGGAGGAGTCGACCCGGTTGCGGATCGCCGCGGCGAAGCGGTCCACCAAGCAGCTTCGACCGGTTGGACGACCGACCTGGTCGGTGCGCGCGGTATACCAGTGTGGTGCAGGGTGGGTGCGGTGGTTGCTGCGCACCCTGTACGGGCTCGCCGTCGGCTTCGGTTACCGCCCCCTGCGCGCCGGGCTCTGGCTGGCCGCCTTCGGGGTCGCCACCTTCGTGATCGTCGCCATCTGGTCCTCCCAACTGGAGCCCGCCCGGCAGGCACGGCCGCTGACCACCTCAGCCGCCGTGCTGGCCGTCGCCCAGCACGGTCCCCTGACCGGTGCCACCGGCTGCCAGGCCGCCCGCGAGGGCTGGGACTACCCGTGCCTGAACAAGTGGCTGTACGCCGCCGAGACCGCCCTGCCGGTCGTCGGAACCGTGCAGTCGTCGGCATGGGTGTGGAGCCCAGGCGCGTGGCTCGCCGCGGCGGTCGTCACCGCTCTCAAGGCGCTGTCCTGGCTGTTCACTGTCCTGCTCCTCGGTGGGGTCACCAACCTGCTCCGCAAGACCTGATCGCCACCGTCGGACTGCGCTGACCTGCGACAACGCTGGTGTGTGCGATTGGCACAATGGTGCTCATCGGGGGGAGAATGGAGCCCATGAGCGTCATCACGGTCTCGGAGGCCGGGCGGGTCCTCGGCATCTCCCGGACCGCCGTGCGCCGGCTCATCGAACGTGACCGACTGACCGTGACCGGCCGCTCCGGCAAGCTGCTGCTCCTGGACGAGCAGCAGGTGCGGGCCCTGGCCGAGACCGGCCGGCGACGCGGGCGCCCGTGGGCAGGCGCCACAGCGTGGGCGGCCCTGTGCCTGCTCTCGGGCCAACGGGCCGACTGGCTCAACCCCGATGCCCGGTCCCGGCTTCGCGCCAAGCTGCGCCGCTACACCGTCGAGGACGTCCATCAGCTGGCCCGACACCGCGCCACCGTCAGCCGGTGGATCGCCCCCGAGCAGGCCCGGGACGCCTTGCCCGACCTGCTGACCCCCACCGGGGACACCGCCCTGGCCGACCCGGCGATCGCCGCGGACCTGGACCTGGAGGCGGGACCGAGCGCCGTCATCGACGGGTACACCACCCCCGGCGGGGCCACCGACCTGGCCGACGGCCTGGACCTGACCGCCACCGCCAAGGGCGGCGTCATCCTGCGCGACCCGCCCCTGCAGGCACCCTTCGCCGCCGGGCACACCCCCGCGGCCGCCGTCACCCTGGACCTGATGGACTACCCCAACGCCCACCTTGCCGCCGCCGGCGCCGACGCTCTGGACCGGATGCTCTCCGAGACCACCGACTGACTCGGCCCCTCCGCGGGTGCGGAAGAGCCGTGGTGCCGCACACATGGGGTGCATGACGACCTCCGCGATCATCGCCTTCCCCGCCACGATCACCCTCGCCGACGCCGACCCGATCGACGATGCGTTCGAGCAGGAGAACGGGCTCGAAATGCTCGCCCAGCTCGAAGCCCTCCCCCAGGTCAAGCGGGCCTGGGACAACGACGCCGACCACGCCATCGAGGCCCTGCGCGAGACGTACCCCGAGTACACCGGGGTCCCCGCCGACGCCGAGCGCCGTCCCGAGGTCCTGGCCGGCCTGCGGGCCCTGTTCCCCGACGTCGACGCCACCGAACTCGACCGGCTCATCGCCCTGATCCGGTACGCCGTGCACGTGGAGATGAAGCACTGGAACAACGACTCCTTCGTCATCGCCCTCGACTACGGCCACGAGCTGCTCATCAGCCCGGACAACTACGACAGCGACGACGAGCTCGTCGACTACGGCAACGACCAGAACCGCGAGAAGTGGCAGGACCTGACCAACCTCGCCGCCCACCGGGCCTGCGCCCTGCAGGCCGAGACCGCCCACACCGCGCCCCTGGCCGCCTGAGACCTGGAAGGACCACCCCATGACCGCGTTCACCCCCGGCGGCCACTACGCCATCGTCCACGCCCCGTTCAGCTCCCGCCGCACCGCCACCACCTGGCGCAAGCGAGAGGCCCTGCCGCAGCTGGGCAACATCATCGAGGTCGACTCGTTCAACGGCGTCGAGGCCGTCTTCGACGAGGACCGCGTCATCGCTGCCGACTGCCTGAAGCCGGTCGCCCAGCTGCTCACGCCGGGCGCCTTCGTGCGCCTCGCCGGCCTGGGCGGCCTGTGGCGGTGCACCGGCGAGCTCGTCGACGGCATCGCCACCCTCACCCAGGGGCAGGACGATCTGACCCGCCGTCCCGTCACCGATCTGCAGTTGGTGCGCGTGCCCGGGGCACCCGACTGGACCGATCTGCCCGACCACGGTCTGGTCATCGCCTCGGGCTACTGGCAGAACGGTGACTCGTTCGACCGAGTGCCGTTGCTCATCGACGCGGCCGACCCGATGATCCTGCGCGGCCTCGAGCCGCCGGCCCCGGGAAAGGGCGCCCCGACGGTCACTGCGCTCCGCACCGCGATCGTCTCCTGGGGCCCCGCCACCGTCGTGCCCGTGCAGGATGTCCCGTGAGCGAGTCGGAGATCGACGTCCGCCTGTGGCGGCGCCCTGTGCTGGCCCGACTCCTGCTGCGCAAGCCCCGATTCCGGCTCGCCCTGGTCATCCGGACCGTCACGTACAGCGCCGAGGCCGAGACTGTGGAGGACGCCTGGAGAGCAGCCTGCCGCTGGGCCCACTTCATGGGCGGGATCACGGTCACCACCCCCTGCCCCTTCGGCGCGGCGGGGGAGGTGCTGTGAGCGCGCCCCGCCGGGTGCAGCGTCGCCCCGGGACGCCAGTGCTGGACGGGTCGGTGTTCGTCGGCCGCGGCGCCTTCACCAACCCCTTCGCGCCAGCTCGAATCCCCGGCTGGTCCACCGCCTCCCGCCACCGCGTGGTCGAGGACTACCGGCGGTGGCTGACCGAGGAGTGCTGGCAGGACCCGCGCAACGGCATCTTGCGCTCGGTCGGCGGCTCGCACCCCGACCTGCTCGGCGTCCCGTACACCGGCCGGCCGTCCCTCGAGGCGATCCGGGCGCACCTGGCGGGGGTCGACCTGGCCTGCTGGTGCCCCGAGTCCCAGCCTTGCCACGCCGACGTCCTCCTCCACCTCGCCAACGCCTGAACCGGCTATTCTGGCGCCCGCACCGCCAACAGCGAGACGTCCGAGGAGTCGACGACCATGTCCAGCCCCGCGCACCTCACCACGCTCCACTGGGTCTACTACCAGGACGACTTCAAGGCGTCGAACAACGCCTTCCGGCAGGCAGCACGCGAGCACGGACTGCTCGGGCCCAACAGTGAGCACGCCTGCTCCACCGGCCCACAGATGGAGGATGCCATCAGGAACATCGCCACGGAGGAGACGGAGCCCTACATCCTCGTCATCAGCGGCCACGGCATCCACGACCCGGACGACGACGACTGGAATCTGCGGGGCAACCTGAGACACGCCACGGCCGTCTACCCGCGGGTGGAGAACCCGCCAGCTCTGCTCGTGCTGAGTTCATGCTCCTCCGCTGATGCGACGCTTCGCGCTCCGGGTGGCTTCTGGTCACAAACCCTCCCCGCCGGCACCCCCGTCATCGGCGTCGAAGGAGAGCTGAGGAAGGGCAAGAAGCTGGATGGCAGGTGGGCGTGGTTGGGGTGGAGTGCACTCTACGAGGGCATCGTCCCGGACCTGTGCATTCCGGCCAGCAGCTCGATCACACTTGCCGTGGCGCAGCGGATCGTCGAGTCAACCCTCGAGCGTGACCGCGATGCTGGCAACACGGACGTGATGCCGTGGCTTGCATTCGCCGTCGAAGACCTGACGGCGGACTCAGCGGCGGCCTAGGGTCGGCAGCCCACCGGAGACGATCCGCACGTAGATTGGCCGGGCGGGCCTCGGCGACCGCACCGGAGCGCAGTCGGCGGCGGCCAGCGGGTGGGCGATGCTGGCACGCTCGTCTCCGGTGCCGTCCGTCCAAGACTTCGAAGACGGCTCCGCGGTGCCGCGAAGCCGGTACCGGTTCATCCGGCGCTGAAGCTCACGCGCTGCCTGCCGCCTCGCCCTCGGCCAACCTTCGTTCGGCCGCCTGCGCACTCGTTGACCCAACTCCTCGACCAGGGTGGCGACGTCGCGCTCGAGGCGCGGGAGCTCCGGGTCGACCACCCCGCGGAACGTCAACAGCTCGAAGGCGGTCCGGATCCGCTCCAGCTCGCCAGAAGTCGCAGGCCGAGCCGCGACAGAGCTGGTCGTTGAGTGCTTCGGTTCACGAGGTCGGATGCCTGCCCGGGTAGCCCACTTCGCCAGATCACCGATCAGCTCAGTACATGCCTCACGCCGGGCGCGACGGGCCGCCTTCGGGAGCCAACTCGGCGTCTGCTGCTGAAGCGCGCGAAGGTCATCGCGAACCTCGGCCCACGCCCTTGCTACCGGATCATGACCGAGGACCGCTGCGACGTCGCTGCGCAGCGCTTTGAGCCGGAGGTCGAACTCTGCGCCTTCGCTCATCGCCCCGACTTCCGGCCGAGGGTCGGCAGGCCTGCGGAGACGGTGCGCACGCTGCGCCGGCCGGACTTCACCACTGGCACCCCCCCTGGCCCTGATCACCACCGGCTCGGCTGCCTGTTCGCCGACGCGGTGCTTGCGCTTGCGCCGCGGCTTCGCCGTCACCCGGTCAGGGTCCAGGCCCCGGGCGCGCATCCACCGCTCCAGCTGCCCGATCAGGAGGTTGCGCTCGGCCAGGGAGAGCGGGACCGACGGTTGGCGCAGTTCGCGCAACAGGGTGACGGCGTCGCGCGCGCCGGGCCGGTCCTCGACTCGTTGACGTACCTGTAGGGGCAACCGGAGCCGGGCCGGGATCGTGGCGCGCTTCACGCACCACCGCCCGCGCCATAGAAGTCGGCGAGCCGGGCGAGAGCCTGCGCGCGGGTCATCGCCCGGACCTCGTGCTCCGGGATTCGTGCGTTCACGATGAGGGTGCGGATCACCTGCGCGGGGATGGTCTCGGCGGGCGCCGGCGGCCTGCTGCGTTGCGGGATGGCCCGGTCCTCGACGCAGGCCCAGAACTCGGCGTCGCTCACCTGCAGCTGCTCCCGCAGGATGTGCGCCCAGATGCCCGGCCCGTAGTCGGTGCGGTTGACGGGGTGGCTGATCCGGGTGAACAGGATGCGCCCGTCGGGCAGGGCGAGCTCGTAGTTGACGTGGTGGGTGCCGGTCGATCCGGTCGCGCTGGTGCGCGCCGTCCAGCCCTCGGTCTCGCAGAAGTCCTGGTGGTCCACCCTGCGCGCGACGCGGCGCTTGGGGTTCATGCGGTCAGCCAGGCGGCCAGCTGCTCGTCGGTGGAGAGCATGACCAGTTGGACCAACTCCCAGTGCTGCTCGTGGTTCGGCGCCGTGCGCAACCGGGCGGACCAGGCCTGCGCGTAGTCCCGCAGGGCCAGGACCATCTCGACGATGGCCTCCTCGAAGGTCGCCCCGTCGGCGGCGATCGGCCGGCCCGGCAGCAGGACGGAGAAGCCGCCGGCGTCGGGCACCACCTCGGCGTTGGCCGGGCACGCGACCGCCAGGTGGTGGCGCAAACGGTCAGCGTCCAGGACGGCCACCGTGTGGGCGCCCCTGGTCACCGTCGCGGGCACGCCTCGCTCGGCGGCGTCGAGCAGGTCGCGGAAGTGCTCGCGCCCGGCGCGCGCGCTCGGGTAGGCGATGGGAGTGCTCACGGGGTCTCCTCAGACGGATGTGTACACAGCGTACACGGTGCAACTACGTTGCCTCCGCGTCGGTCTCGGCGGTGATCTCCGGTGCCGGCTTGAGCAGGTCCGGCCCGTTGTTGCGCACGTTGTTCACCAGCGTGCTGATCGCGTACATGTCCAGCGATCCGAGCTCGGGGGCGGCCATCAGATCCTGAGCGGTGGCGGCGTCGGTGGCGGGGTCCAGCCACGCCTCCCAGTGCTCGGCGGTGACCGCCATCGGCATCCGGTCGTGCACCCGCCCGACGTCGTCGGTCGCGGTGGTGGTGATGACCGCGTACGTCACCAGCCACGGGTCGGTCCCGTCCTCGGCGTGGTCGTCGTGCCAGTACTCGAAGATCCCGGCCAGCGCGAGCGGCTCCTCGGGGTCGGCAGGGTGGATGAAGTAGGGCTGCTTCAGCGGCTTGCCGCCCTTGCCGATCCGCTCCGTGGGCAGCCACTCGTAGAACCCGTCCACCGGCACCAGGGCCCGACGGGAGGAGAAGGCCCGCCGGTACGAGGGCTTCTCGGCGACCGTCTCGGCACGCGCGTTGATCATCCGCGACCCGATCGCCCGATCCTTCGCCCACGACGGCACCAGACCCCAGGTCAGGTTGCGGACCTGCCGCTCGGCCGGCGCGTCCCGGTCCTCCCGGGGCGGCTGGGCGATGATCACCGGCGCCCGCTTGGTCGGGGCCATGTTGTAGTCGGCCGGCAGCTGCGGGTCGGTCCGGTCATCGCGCACGTCGAAGGCACGCGCGAGGTCGGCGACGGGACGGGTGGAGGCGTAGCGACCGCACATGCGCCCCAGCCTAGATCCCGCGCCGCGCGCGGCGCCGCCGGCGTCGAGCGTCGAGCGTCTACGCATGATCCGCACACATGAGACCCATGAGTGCACCTGCTGACCTGTCCCGCGTCGTCCTGCTCGACATGGACGAGACCCTCTTCCGCTACGGCCCGGCCCTGAACCGGCGCCTGCTCGAGCTCGACCCGCACTACCCGATCGTCGCCGACGAGGACCGCCTCCACTACGACCACCTGGCCGGGCCCGGCGGATCCACGGAGACCCTGCTGGCGGCCATGAACTCGGTCGGCCTGTTCACCGACCTGCAGCCCGAGGTGGGTGCGCTGGCCGCGGTCGAGGAGATGCTCGCCGACGGGCTGAACGTGTTCCTGTGCACCTCCCCCACCATCGGCAACCCCACCTGCATGCAGGAGAAGGCCGCCTCGATCGCGAAGCACTTCGGTCCCGCCATGGTCAAGCGGACCATCTTCACCTACGACAAGACGCTGGTCCGCGGCGCGGTGCTGGTCGACGACAAACCGGAGATCACCGGGGCCATGAGCCCGGTGTGGACGCAGCTGATGTTCTCCCGCCCGTTCAACCGGTACGTCACCGACCACCCGCACCGGCTCGAGGCGTGGGCGCACTGGCGGGAGGCGGTCTACCCGCTGCTGGAGAACGCGGCCCGCCGGCTCCCGGCGGCCTGAGCCAAGGACGCGAAGAGCGCCCCGTCACCATGCCGGTGGCGGGGCGCTGCTTCGTTGAGGGCGCTGACTGGGCCACCGGGCTGGGAGTGCCAGCCCTCGCCGATCATCGATCCCGGTGTCCGGGCAAACGTGGAAGTCCCGGGCGGGTGACGTTGACGCCATCGGCCGCGCCCTACGCACGGGGTGGCCTCCCCACCCATGTGTGCGGACTGCCCCGCCTCCCTCGACGGGCCTGCGCAGCTGCCGGCAGGGTGCAAGAACGCCCCGCCGCGAAGTAGCCGGACGGGGCGCTCAGGGTGCTGGCACCAGCCGGGGGGACGGGCGGTGCCAGGGCGGGTCCGGACCCGCCGTACACGCGCCCCGGGACACCAGGGGGGTCGGTCCCGGAAGCGCCCGTCCAGTCTGGTCGACGTCGCGGCGATCCGGTCGCCAGCGACACGCGACCGTGCCCAGACCGCGGCGAGAGGTATCTCACCGTGCAGTGCGAGAAGTGGCGTTGAGGCCGGATACGGAGGTGAACGCCCGCGGAGCCGGTGCCGTGACCGTTCGATGGTGCCGAACTCGGGTGTACGCGATGGTGAGGGCCGGAGGGGTCAGATTCCCTCGTGTGCTACGCCCCGAGCCTCCTCGGCGGACTCGTCTTCCCGGAGCGTAGCACACGCGAAAAAACCCGCTTCTCTCATGGGCGAGCCGGGCGCGCCGGATGGCCACGGTCCGGGCGACCCGCTGATCGGGGGTGGAGGGGCCTGCTTCCCAGTGTTGGCGCGGTTTTTGCTGCTGCTGGCCGACCAGCCGACCTTGCCGACCTGAAAGGTACGGCTATATAGGGGGAAGAGTGTGTTTGTTGGAAGGGAGGCACATATAGGGGGGTCCTATATGTAGTAGTAGTTGTAGGTAGGACAAGTAGTAGTAGTAGTAGTAACCCCCTTGCTTCCCAGTGATGGCGCGGAAGTTGCTGGCCGACCTCCTGGCCGACCACCCCCGATCCTGGTCGGCCACCTCGCCCAGGTCGGTCGCCCGACTCTCCGACCGATTCCCGGCCCATCACCGGCCGCCCGCGACCGGGAAAACCTGTCAGCTCTCAGGGGTCGGCGCGCATAGACCTACTATGAGCACCCGCACCTCGCTGCTTGGCGACAAGGTCGCCTGGGACGGCAACCGCCTCCAGGTCACCGACGAGTCCCTGATCGACAGCACGCTCCGACGCGCCGCCCTCTCCCCCTCCACCTCCAAGGCCATGCAGAGCTGCGGTGCCCGGTGGGTGGCGGAGAAGCTGCTGCACCAGGACGCCGGCCCGTTCGATGCCAGCTCCATCGGCACCAGCGCCCACGCCGTGCTCGAGACCCTCTACGGCCTGCCCGCCGCCCAGCGCACCCTCGCGACCGCCGAGGCCCTCACCCGGCGCGGGGCAGCGAAGCTGTGGGCCGAGCAGCCCGAGTGGGATGACGCGACCCGCGCCCAGAACCGGATCGACAAGGCCCTGTGGATCAGCGAGGTCATCGCCGCCCTGCAGGGCATCTTCACCATCGAGGACCCGACCCGCATCGTCGTCTACGACCGCGAGATGCGCATCGACGGCATCGAGATCGACGGGGTGCCCGTGAACGGGTTCATCGACCGGATCCGCTACACCAAGATCGACGGCGTCGTCGGCATCAAGGCTGAAGACTTCAAGACGGGAAAGGCCAAGACGAGCGAGTACGAGCTTCGCAGGTACGGCGACGATCATGGCGATCAGGTGCGCCTCTACCAGGCCGCCCTCGAGACCATGGACCTGGGCCTGCCGGTCTTTCCCGGCTCGCTGCTCTACACCCGCGAGGGGATCGAGCGGCGCGTGGACGGCTCCCCGGAGAAGGTCGCCGCGACCGTGAAGGTCTTCAAGAACTCCTGGTACCGGCACAACAAGTACATGTCCACCGGGGTGTTCCCCACCAAGGTCTCCGGCCTGTGCGGGTGGTGCCCGCTGGTCAACGCCTGCCCGGCCGCGGCCGAGGCCGGCAAGACCCTCTCCCCGAAGAAGCTCGACGGCGCCCCCTCGGCGGTCGCCCTGGGCATCCCCACCCTGCGCCCGCAGCCGGCCGCCGAGCCCGAGGACGCGGTCTGGTTCCCGCCCGAGGAGGAGCCCGAGGACGAGGCGCCCGCCCCGGTCACCGAGCAGGCTGACAGCACGGGGCCCGAGACGGACCCGGACGATGACCCCACCGACCCGGACGGCGGCGGGGCCCCCACGGGCGCCGGCGAGAGCGCCGAGGAGACCGCGGACGCGTCGGAGGAGGTGGCCGATGCCGCACACATGGGAGAGGACACGACCACCGAGCAGGGCACCGGAAAGGACCCCGACATGCCTCGCATCATCGAAGACAAGCCCTGGGAGCAGTACACCGCCGATGGCGTGCTGAACCCCAACTCGTACACGGCCACCGGCCGGTTCGGCACCGCCGAGCTGGCGGTCGAGCAGCTGTTCGAGCACGGCCAGCCCCTCAACCCCACCAACGTCACCGCCCTGAACTTCACGCTGCGCCGGGTGCTCGAGACCGTCCAGGCCTCCTGGACCGGCTCCACCGTGGAGAACGACGGTGCGGCCACCCGTGTGCGCGGTGCCCTGCGCACCGTCCTGAAGACCATCCCCCTGCCGTTCGGGCAGGACATGGACGCCTGGGACCTGTGGGTGGAGGCCGCCACCCGGCGGTGCAAGTCGATCGTCTCGGTGGCCACCACGGAGCGGTTCGAGGGCATCGGCGACCCGTGGGAGGCGCTGGCCACCACCAGCCGCTCCGTCACTGGCGCGCCCGACGACACGGAGACCGGCCAGGACGAGACCCCGGCGGCGCCGGAGGAGGACGACGAGCCCGAGCAGCCCCCGGTCGTCGGCGACGAGGACGAGGACGAGCAGGACGAGGACGAGGCCCCGGCCGCACCGGTCAAGGCCAGCCCCGCCCGCAAGGTCGCGCCCGCCGCGACCGCCCGCCCGCGCGGGGCCAAGACCCGCCCCACCAGCCGGCGCGCTTCCATCAGCGCCGAGGACCTCGACGAAGAGGGGTTCGACGCCGCCTGATGAGCACCCCCGACCTCTGACCCGACCCCACCGGCACCCACCAACTCCGACTTCGAGAAAGCGAACACACCATGGCCGAGACCAAGGCGCCCCTGACCACCGACCAGCGCAACCAGATCATCCTGGCCGCGATCAACATGAGCGGCGCCGTGCGCGACGTCGTCATCGACCCCGCCGACGTCATTGCCGCCAACCCCGACCTGGCCGGGAACGACCAGCAGCTCAAGGCTGCGGTCGCCAGCGCCCAGCTGGCTGCCCGCGAGCAGGCACAGGAGGACTGGAAGCACGGTCTGAACCGCAACCTCAAGCAGATCACCGTCCTGCTCAACGACCAGTCCTCCGCGTCGAAGATCGTGGACATGATCCACAACGCGAAGCCGGTCATGGGCGTGCTGCTCTACGTGACGAAGGAGGCCAGCTCCACCCGCGGCTTCATCGGGCTCAAGACCCGCGAGTCCAAGTGGGCCAAGGACGGCATCGAGACCGCCCGCACCGAGCGGACCGACACCAGCCCCGAGGCGCTCGAGTTCTGCCGCCAGCTGCGCGCCCTCATCGGCCACCGGGTGCTCGTGCGCATCGACATGCAGGAGTACGACGGCGGCAAGCTCCGCGTCGCCCAGCACGTCGAGGATCTCGGCCCGGCCAAGGACTTCGACCCCGCCGAGGGCAAGGAACTCACGATGGCCAAGCTGAACTCGCGCGACCGCGACTGACCCACCCACCAGGACCCCGCCGGCCCGCGACCCGGGCCGGCGGGGTCCTGCTGTTCCCGGCGCGGGCCACCAGCGCCGGTCTACGCATGTCCACCTCCGAGACGCACCACCCCGATCGAGGAGCCACCGCACCATGAGCGAGACCCTGACCCTGCCGGAGCCGACCGAGACGGTCGAGCACGATCAGGCCACCACCACGGGCCCCGCCACGGCGGCCAAGACGGGGGCAGGCAAGTCGAACCAGGCGCGCATGGCCGAACGCAACGCCAAGGCCAGCATCCGGCGCATCGCCGGCAAGGCCATCGAGGTCGAGCGGGCCGCCGGACCGGTCCGCGCCCTGGCTGCCTCCCTGCTCGGCGTCGCGGACGACCCGGTCGAACTGACCGCCCAGATCCTCGGCTCCACCCGCAAGCCCGGCACCGCCCTGGAAGACCTGAGCGAGATCACCGCCGCGATCGCCGAGAACAAGATCGAGGCCGCGATCCTCATCGCCGCCATGGAGCGGCCCGCATTCCGGGACGTCTGGTCCCTGCTGCACACCCTGGGCGCCCTGTCCTCCCTGACCATCCCGGCCGCGATCACCAAGTCCGCCCTGGCCCTGCTGACCGCCGTCGAGGCCCTCGACGAGGACGCCCGCGCCAACCTGGCCGCCGCCAGCGACCTGCTCAAGCGCTCCTGACCCGAAGGGACCAGTCACCCCATGCCGCTCACCGCCCGCCGGTCCAAGCCGGACCACGGCCCCGCCTGGCTCGATGACGTCGAAGAAGCCCCCCGCGCCGGGATGGAGGACGTGCGCCGGAAGAACCGCATGTACGCGGCGACCCGGCGCATCCTCACACTGATGCCCTGGATGTTCGCCGTCCTGGCCCTGATGTACCTGTCCACCTTGCCGCGCCTGCTCGAACCGGCCGCGGCCGCGCCGGCGGCCGCCGCGCAGATCGACTCGCCCACCAAGGCGGTGGCCATCCAGGCGGTGCAGAACTGGCTGGACGCGGACCCCTCCCCACTGCCGGGCGGGAAGATCCTCTCCTGGGACGGGGCGAAGGTGCAGGCCGACCCGGCGGTGACCACGAACAAGGACAACGGCCAGTCCACCGAGGTGCAGGGCCTGCAGCTGAACACCCTGACCCTGACCAACGGCTCCGGGCAGATCTTCACCACCACCGTGCAGGTGGGCTACTCCCCGATCCGAGGCGCCCAGGTGATCGGGGCCCCCACCCTGATCCCGCGCGCACCCGATGACACCCAGCAGTGGCCCAACCTCTCCTCCTGGCCGGGCCTGACCAAGGTCTCGGCCACCGACCCGGTCACCCAGGCTGTTACCGCGTGGGCGAAGGCCTACACCTCCGGGGACCCCAACGCGCTGCGCCTGGCGGTTGGGGACACCTCCACCGACCACGCCTACATCCCGCTGGCCGGGGCCACCATGCACGGAGTCACCGTCGAGGACGCCGCCACCAAGACCGCCACGGCGGACGGGTCGCCGGCGGTCACGGCCTCCGACGTCGTCGCCCGGGTCAGCTTCGGCATCACCTGGCAGGGCCAGAAGATCGGCCGGGACGCCACCCCCTCGAAGGTCACCTACGACGTGCTGATCACACGCGCCGACACCGCCTCCCCGCAGGTGGTCGCCTGGGGCGGTGTGGGCCAGGGCCCGGACCTGAGCCCCTTCGCCAACGCCGTCACCGGCCGCACCATCACCGGTCCCGACACGCCCACCACCGCGCCCACCGGCCCGGCCACCACGACCGCGGGGAGCTGACCCACCATGCCTTCGACGAAGAAGAAGCCGATCTCCACGTTCGGGATGCTCGACCAGCTCCCGGACATGTCCGTGCCCACCATGGTGCGCAACCGGCTCTCGGACGGGCGGCTGCTCGGGGTGGACGGGTCCATGTGGCTGCTGCGGCGGGTGCCGCTGAGCCCGGTCAAGGACGCCCGGACCATCGCCGAGCGGATGAACGCGTTCATGCCGTTGCTCTCGGCCTACGAGGAGCTGGCCACCATGGCCCCGATCGCCGGCGGGCGCCGGTCCCTGGCCCGGAAGAACTACCGGCGCACCCAGCTGCTGATGGTCAACCTGCACCGGCTCTACACCCCTGGAGCCAACCACCCGATCGGTGGGTACCTGCGGGAAGTGTTCCCCAATCAGGCCACCGAGGAGCGGGTGCTGCTGATGGCGGTCAAGCTGAACCCGGTCGTCGGCGGCAAGTCCGGCTTCAAGGCCGCAGTGGACTCGGTCGCTGAGACGATCATCTACGGGGGCGCACCCCTGTCCGATTACGACGCGGACATGAAGAAGGTCGACGAGGCCCTGGTCCGGTGCGGGTTCTCCACCCCCTCGGACCGGGAGATCGGCTTGGCCAACTCGTGGTGGAACCTGGGCCAGTTCCCGGACGTGGTGACCTTGCCGCACGCGGACCACCTGCACATCTTCACCGACGGCACCGGGGCGCGCATGGCCGATGACGCCGGCAAGGACGACTGCAGCACCTGGCCGGCCATCCCTGGCGCCCGGTCCCTGTCCTTCGCCACCGTCGAGGGCTTCGACTTCGACTTCGTGCCCGCCAACGCCGGGGTCTCCAACTGGGCGCTGGGCCTGCTCTCCGACGACGCGGTCGCCGTCTCGATCCGCGCCATGATCGAGCCGTCCAAGATCACCCGCCAGGAGCTGCGTCGCCAGCGCAAGCGCTACGTCGACGACATCAACGAACGGCTCCGGCAGAACAAGATGGAGAAGGCCGAGCAGGAGGAGATGCTCCAGACCCTCCAGGAGGTCGAGAGCGTCTACGGCACCCAGGGCGGCTCCCCGACCCTGGTGGACACCTCCGTGCTGGTCGCCTTCGACGGGCAGGTCGAGGACATGAGCCAGGCCGGTGGCCTGTCCGCGGCCCGGCTGCGGTCGATGCACTTCCGGCAGCTGCAGGCCCTGGGCGAGATGATGCTCGCCTCCCGGTTCACTGCCAACCCGAACCTGCTGGACCTGCCCTCCCAGACGGTGGCCTGCTCCGGTATCCAGTCCCTGTCCCTGGTCGGTGACCGGGTCGGTGCCCTGCTCGGCTTCACCGAGAACGACCGGCAGCCGGTCTCCCTCTCCCCCACCGCGGCCTCCTCCGCCGACGGGCTGCCCCTGATGCTCGTCGCCGGCGCCACCGGCTCGGGCAAGAGCCAGGTACTGCTGTGGCTGGCGGTGCAGATGAACAAGATCCGCAACGCCGCAGGCAACCGCACCCAGCAGGTCATCATCGACCCGAAGCAGGGATCGGACCACTCCCCCACCGTCCAGGCCCCCGGCGTGGACGGGGAGGTCCTCTCCCTGGACCGGCTCGAGTCAGCGGACGGGGCGTTCGACCCGATCCGCTTCGCCCTCACCCCCGACGTCGGTGTCGAGCTGGCCGTCTCCATGCTCGCCGCGATCAACCCGTGGGGGGCCGGCAACTGGGAGGTGCCCCTCTTCCTCGCCCTCGACCACGGGGTGAAGGTCGGCGGGGCCACCTGCATCGGGCAGGCCCTGACGTACGCCCTGGACCACGGCAAGGCCACGCACGAGCTGGTGGACCCGATCCTGGACCTGGCCAAGGCCTCACCCCGGTTCCGGGCGTGCGTGGGCATCGACCCGACGGCGACCGCGCTGAACGTCTCGGACGGGATCACCCTGATCAAGGTCGGGGACTCGACCCTGGACCTGCCGTCCCCGAACGTCGACCAGCGCACCGCCCCGCTGATGCAGCGCATCTCCCTGGCCCTGGTCCGCATGATGGTCTTCGGCACTGCTATGGCCATGACCGGCCGCGGCGGGGTCATCCACCTGGACGAGGCGTGGGTGTTCCTGGGCGCCGGCAAGGAGGAGGTGGACCGGCTGGGCCGCCTGGCCCGGTCCCAGAACGTGCTGCCCATCCTGTACACGCAGCGGGTCTCCGATGCGGTGGGCGCCGGACTGTCCGGGTACATCTCCCGGGGCCTGATCCTGCCCATCGAGGACAAGACCGAGGCCGAGGCCGCGTGCGCGCTGTTCAAGCTCGAGCCCACCGCCGAGCGGATCGAGCGGATCACCGCCAAGGCCACCATGGGCGACGGGGAGTCCACCGCCCCCAACTGGAACGGCATGCGCGCCCTGAAGGACCCCTTCACCGACAAGGTGGTGCGCGGCTCGATCGGCATCCACGTGGACCTGGCCGGCCGGGCCGTGCCCACCGAGATCGTCCTGTCCCCGGCGTTCCTGAAGCTGTCCTCCACCACCCCGGAGGACATCCGACGCCGCGAGGTGGAGGCCGCCGCGGCCGCCGTCGCCGCCCAACGGGTCGCCGACCAGGCCGCCGCACACGCCGCGCAGCTGCTGGAACGCTCCGCCGCCTGACCCGGCGGACCCCCCGGGCGCAGGACCGTGACCCCGTCGTCGCGCCCCGCGCCCGGGGCACCGGTGGGCGGTGTCGTCGACAGAGGCCGACGATGCCGCACACATGAGGGTCGTGCTACTTGCTACCCGTTCCGTCGACGCCCGCTGCCAGCAGATCGCCCTCGATCACCTGGCCGGCAACGTCGCCTCCTGTGCTGCCCGCCAGCAGATCCTCGCCGAACTGCACGGCGCCCGGATCTCCGAGACGACGGCGCGCCGCCCTGAGCTGGGCCGGCAACGGGTCATGGATCTGCGGCAGGAGATGGATGAGCTGCTGATGGTCAAGACCATGCAGGAGACTCCCGGTGGCCTGGACCTGGGCCTGATCGCCGAGGGCACTTCCGCGTGCGGGTGGGCCCGCAACCTGCTCACCTCAGCCCGGCCGTCGTTGCTGCGCAACCTGCACACCAACACCACCGCCCGAATCTCCCTGGTCGACCCGCGTCCCCTGACCCCGTTCGAGGCCAACGCCGGGGAAGGCCCGGGGCAGGTGTGGTTGACGTTCCACACCGCCACCAGCGCCGAGACCTACGACGAGGAGAAGCTGCGCAAGCTGCAGACCGCCGCCGACTGGCTGCAGTCCAAGCAGCGGGGCCTGCGCCAGAACGCACGGGTCGCCGCGAACGCGGCAAGCCTGCAGCACGGGCTCGGCGTGCCGGCACTGGTCCGCCCGTCCCTGGAGGAGCGGCGCCGGCTGCACGCCCTGCTGCAGCACAACCCCGACCTCGCGTGGCGTTCGGCGGTGGCCATGCGCGACATCCTCGACCAGGAGCCGGTCACCCGCCGCGTCGACGAGGGCTTCCTGGACCTGTGGGGCGACTACGCCTACACCCACCTGGACGACGTCGCCTCCGCCTCCCCGCGGGTCGCCCTGGTCCTGGTCGAGGCCGCCCTGACCGACCGACCCCGCCCGGCCCGGTCGGTGCAGCGCTCCTTCACCGCCGCGGTGCGCGCCCTGGGCTCGGGGGTGGGGTGGCCACGTCTGGCCATCCAGCTGACCGAGACGTACCTGGCCCTGGAGTTCGAGACCACCTCCAGTTTCGACACGATCAAGGGCGAGGAGCACCGGCGCCAGCGGGCGATCGGCCGACGCATCGCGATCCTGCGCGCCCCCGACGTCTTCGAGCGCGCCATCCGCCACCCGGACCAGCGGCTGGGCCGCACCGAGGCGGAGATCACCGAACAGCTGGACCGCCTGATCACCTCCCTGACCGACTCCGAAGTGAGAGCCCCCGATGAGCCCCGTCTCCCGCACCCGACCCTCCCGACGCGCCCCTCGCCCCAGCGCCCCGACCAGCCCGGCACCGTCCCGGAGCTCGTGGCGGCCGGGGTCCTTCCGGCCGGCCCTGGCGTGGGTGGCCTGCGGGATCACCGGGGTGGGCTGGGTGCTGATGATGCTGCACCTGCCGTACAGCCCGAGCACGTTCGTGTGGCTGTTCCCGGCCCTGATGCTCACCCCGTGGGTGGTGACGGCGATCGTGCTGCCGGGCTCGTGGCGGCGCTGGTACCGGTGGGCGGCGCTGCTGGGCCTGTCGCTGACGTCGTACCCGGACTCGATGGTCCTGGTGCTGGGCGTCGGGATCACGTGGGCGCTGCACCGGTCCTGGGTGGTCGAGTGGCCCGGGTTGCGGACCTGGCCCTGGACCGGGGCCTGGAGGAGCGGCTGGCCGGGTGGCTCGACCCGCTCACCGCGCTCGAGCGCCGCGCGTCGCCCCAGCGCCGGCACACCGAAGCCCAGCGCGAACTGAACCGCCGCCAGCGCCGTCGCCTGGCCCGCCAGTGACCGCCCCGACGACGCCGACGACCACCCCGATTCCCGAGGACACGACCACCATGATGATCGAGACGCTCACCGAAGCGGTGCGCGCCACCACCGGCATCCCCTACGCCCTGCCCCGGCCTGGTCAGCAGACGTTGACCGAGCACATCGAGGCCGCCATCGACCAGAACGGGCAGGTCCTCGGCATCGCCGCCACGGGCGTCGGCAAGTCGTTCGCGCTGCTTGCCCCGGCGATGGTCGCGGCCACCTACGGGCAGCGGACCATCGTCTCGACCGAGTCCCTGTCCCTGCAGGCCCAGATCATCGACAAGGACGCCCCGGTCGCCGCCGCGGCCTGTGAGAAGGTCACCGGCACCCGCCCCCAGGTGGCCCTGCTGAAGGGCTTCTCCAACTACCTGTGCGCGATGGCCGTCCGGGATGCCGCCGAGGCGGTCACCGGCACGACCGGGATGCGCAAGTCCACGGCCTCCCTGCGCGCCGCGGTCGCCCGCGTCCGGCCCGGCGCGAAGGTCGACGGGCGCCCCTTCGACGCGACCAACGGGGCTCCCCTGCTGGACTGGGCCCTGGGCATCGACCCGGACGCGACCGGGGACAAGCAGTCCTACCCGGGCACCATGACCGAGGAGCTGTGGCGCACCGTCTCGGTCGGCCCATCCGACTGCATCGGCACCAACTGCCCCCTGCTGGAGGTGTGCAAGCCGCGCGCGGCCCGCGCCAAGGCCGCCGAGGCCGACGTCGTGGTCACCAACCACTCGATGCTGGCCGTGCAGGCCGCCAAGGGCGTGCCGGTGCTGATCGGCAACAAGAACCTGGGCGAGTTCCATATCATCATGGTCGACGAGGCCCACGCCCTACCCGAGAACGTGCGCAACGCCGGCGCCTCCGAGGTCTCCCCCGTCACCGTCTCGGCGCTGGCCCGCGCCATCCGCAACGTGCTCGACGAGTTCGACGCCGACACCGAGCGGATCGTGCAGGAGGGCCTGGCCGCGGCCGCGGAGCTGGGCGAGGAACTGGCCGGGTGGGGCCGCAACGCCCGACCCGGCGAGGAGGTCAAGCTGAGGGACGGGGAGGACCCGGTGGAGCGGACCGGACTGATGCTCATCGCCTGGGCGAAGTCGGTGAAGTCCCGGCTGGAGTCGGTGAAGAACTCGGCCTCCATGAAGCAGCAGCTGGCCGCCCGCCGCCTGGACGGGCGCCTGGACACGTTCATCGCCAACGTCACCCAGGTGAGCATCCACCGGGTCGGCACCGCCCGCTGGGTGGCGCAGAAGACACCCGGCCCGGAGGCCAAGAACCAGGCCCCGTACTGGTCCGCGGCCGCCTCCCCGGTCAACGTCGGCGGCCTGCTCAAGGCCAACCTGTGGACCGCCCCGGAGCTGATCGACGAGGAGGACGAGGAGGTGATCGCCGCGAAGGAGGCCGGGGAACCGGTCGAGCCCGGCTCCTACGACCTGACCGTGATCGCCGTCTCGGCGACCCTGCCGGCCCGCTTCGGATACCAGATCGGCCTGGACGCCCCGAACGTGGAGTACCCCTCCCCGTTCGACGCCGCCTACGACGCCTCCGCCCTGTACATCCCGCGCCTGGCCGAGCAGGACGTCGCCGCCCTGTACCCGGACTGGGCGCCGGGCCGGGGCCGGGCACGCTTCGACGCCCGCGCCCACGAGGGGTGGGCGGCCAAGCGCAACGTGGAGCTGGTGGAGGCGAACCTCGGTTCGGCGCTGATCCTCTCGGCCAAGGCCGAGTCGGGACGACGGTACGCCGCCGAGCTGCGCACCGCGGCGATGGGCCGCTGGAACGTCTACTCCCAGTGGGACGGGCTGCCCACCCGGGTGCTGATCTCCCGCTGGCGGGAGGACGAGTCCGCGGTCCTGGTCGGCACCAAGTCGCTGATGACCGGGGTGGACGCCCCGGGCCGGACCTGCTCCCTAGTCACCGTCGACCGGATCCCGCGCGCGGCCGGCAATCCGGTCGGTGACGCCCGGGTGGAGGTGCTGATGGAGGCCCTGCAGACCGACAAGTGGGGTGCGGACCGGCTGGTGTACGGCTCGGACGCGGCCCTGCTGCTCGAGCAGGCCGCCGGCCGGCTGATCCGCAGCGTCAAGGACGCCGGCATGTTCGCCCTGCTGGACCCCAGGATGCTGACCAAGGGCCCGGTCTCCTACCCGGAGCCGACCCGGCTGGTCTACAAGCGTGCGGTGCGCCGGTTCGCCCGGGTCATCGTCGACACCGGCACGGCCGAGGCCTTCCTGCACGCCCAGTCCGGTCAGGGTCTGGACACGGCCGCCTGACCCCGACCCGCGGCCCTTTTCGTTCCGGCGTCCGCGCCGTACACAGTCCGGTTACCCCACGATTCACCCCCACCACCCGCCCCACAGGCTCGCCTCGAAGAAGGAACCATCACCATGAGCAAGACTTCCCTGACCGTCATGTCCCAGCCCTCGTGCGTGCAGTGCACCGCCACCTACCGGGCCCTGGACAAGAAGGGCCTGCCCTACGAGTCGATCGACATGACGGTGGACGCGGAGGCGCACGCCCTGGCCAAGTCCTTCGGCTACATGCAGGCGCCCGTCGTCGTCGTCCGTGACGAGGCCGGGACGGTCCTGGAGCACTGGTCTGGGATGCGCCCGGACAAGATCAGCGCCTACGCCCAGTCGCTGGCCACCGTCGAGCCTGAGCTGCTGGCCGCCTGAGCGCCACCACCCCTCTCCCGGGTCCCGTCACGCGCGTCGTGGCGGGACCCGAGCCGTATCCCGGGCGTGGCGACCTGTCAGGCCCCCGGGCGCATAGACCCTCACATGGACCTCGACGCCCGGCCCGATGACCGCGACCAGCTGGACCACCTGTGCGACTTCGTCACCGCCCACGCCCGCTGGCCATCCCCCGCCAGCGGCCCGGGACCGGAGCGGCTGCTGGGACGGTGGCTGGCCCGGCAGCGCGTGGCCGCGGCCGCCGGCACCATGGACCCCTTCCGCCGGGCCGCCCTGGACACGCTCACCCCCGGCTGGGACCCCGGCCCGCAGGAGCGGTGGCTGGAGACGGCCCGCACGGTCAGCGACCAGATCCTGGCCACGGGCACCGTGCCCGGTTACGGACAGGGCGAGACTGCCGAGAGTGTTCTGGGGCTCTGGCTGCGCACCCAGCGCACCCTCGCCGCGGCCGGTTCGCTCAGCGCCGGGCGCCGCGACTGGCTGGACGCCCACTGCCCCGGTTGGGATCGACCCCCGGCCGCTCACCCGAAGACCGTCACGGAGAGGCCCCGAACCGCGTGAACCTGCTGCTCGTCGGCGACGCCCGCACCGCCCTGACCGACCCGGCCCTGACCGGTGTCGCGAAGCTGGCGTACCTGGACCCGCCGTACAACACGGGCAAGCGGTTCACCCAGTACAACGACACCGCTCCCCTGGCCCGCTGGCTGGGCATGCTCGAGGACGTCTTCACCGGCGTGCACGGGGCCCTGGCCGAGGACGGCAGCATCTGGGTGCACGTGGACGACACGTACGTGCACCGGGTCCGGGTCCTGCTCGATGACGTGTTCGGGCCTGCCAACTACGTGAACACGGTGGTGTGGGAGAAGAAGAACCGGGCCAGCTTCCTCAACGCCCACATCGCCTCGGTCACCGACCAGATCCTCGTCTACGCCAAGGACCGCACCCGCCTGGCCCCCTTCGTGCACACCGCGACCGCGGTCGGCAAGCGGATCCCCGTGCACAACAAGGCGAACAAGCCCTCCCAGCTCTCCTTCCCGGCCGGGTGCATGAGCTTCAACTTCCCGGACACGACCGTGCCGGCCGGACCCATGAACACCGCCACCATCACCTCGGCGCTGCTCGACGACGTCGTCATCGAGAACGGGGTGAACGTGAACGCGTTCCGGATGACCGGCCCGTTCCGGTACGGGCAGGAGGCGATCGAGAAGATGGCCGCCAGCCCCGGCGCGTTCGTGTGCCCCCGACCGATGATGCGCCCCTCCTATCTCTCCCAGGAGGCGCGCGGCAAGGTGCTGACCAACCTGCAGTCCTTCCGGGTCAACGGCTCCCCCACCAACGAGGACGCCCGAGCCGAGTCCGAGGCCCTGTTCGGGCATGGCACCGACTTCGACACCCCCAAGCCCGAGGGGCTGCTGGAGCGGATCATCGGGGCGGCCACCGCACCGGGCGACACTGTGCTGGACGCCTTCGCCGGCTCGGGCACCACCGCCGCGGTGGCCCAGAAGATGGGCAGGTCCTGGATCGCCGTCGAGCAGAGCCCGGAGACGGCGGCCCGGTTCATCGGCCCCCGCATCGACGGGATCCTCGCCGGTTCTGACCCGCTGCCCCTGCCCGGCTACACCGCCTCGGCCGAGGGGTACGAGGTGATCGAAACGGCTGATGAGCTTCCGGGAGCCGAGTCCGCCGCCTGAGAATGGGACCGTGCACATGAGTCGCAACGTCCACCCTGCCGTCGCCGAGCTGGGTCAGCTGCGCCCGGTCAAGCCGGGCCGTTCGCTCGCCGATCAGCGACCGCTTTTGTCCGCCGAGTGGAACCGCGAGCTGAACGGTGGGGCGACCCCAGCGGAAGTCGCCCTATCGGCAAACCTGCGCGCTTGGTGGAACTGTCCAGCTGGTCACGAGCCCTACCTCGCTCTGATCGCCAACCGGTCCCTGGTCGGAACCGGGTGCCCACGGTGCAGGGCGGTCAACGGCGGTCGCACGACGTCGGCGGTGTGGCGAGAGGCAAGAGGCGCATCGGCCTAGTGGCCCATGCTGGCGCCGCCGTCGACCGGGATCAGGGCGCCGGAGATGTAGGCCGCCTCGTCGCTGGACAGCCACCGGACGACGTTCGCGATCTCGGTCGCGTCGGCGAACCGGCCGGCGGGGATGTCGGCCAGGTACTTGGCCTTGACCTCATCGCTGACGGCGTCGAACATCTCGGTGAGCACGACGCCGGGCATGATCACGTTGGTGGTGATGCCGCGGGAGGCGAGCTCCCGGGTCAGGGACCGGGCGATGCCGATGAGGCCGGCCTTGGAGGCGGAGTAGTTGACCTGGCCGGCCGCCCCGTAGATCCCGGAGACGGAAGAGACGAGCACGATACGACCCTTCTTCGCCCGGATCATGCCCTTGATGGCGCGCTTGACGGACCGGAACACCCCGGTGAGGTTGACGTCGATGACGTCGGTGAAGTCCTTCTCGCTCATCCGCAGCAGCAGCTGGTCGTTGGTGATGCCGGCGTTGGCGATCAGCACCTCGACGGGCCCGTGCGCGGCTTCGACCTCGGTGAAGGCACGGTCCAGCGACTCGGGGTCGGTGACGTCGGCCTGCACGCCGAGCACCCCGTCGGGCAGATCGGAGGCGCCACGGTGGGTGACGGCGACCTTGTCGCCGTTGGCGACGAACGCCGCGGCGATGGCCGCCCCGATGCCCCGGTTGCCGCCGGTGATGAGGACGCTGCGCGATGCGGTCATGAGGTGATGTCCTTCCAGTTCTGAGACCAAGCCCCACCACCCTAGCCACCGTCCCCGGTGGAATGGTCGAAGGCCGGATGGGGTGCCGCACACATGAGCGCCATGCCCAGCACCGCGCCCGCCAGCAGCCCCGCCCTCCAGCTCGAGCAGTCACTGGCGTGGTTGTGCCCGGACCTGGCCATCGAGTGGCACAGCGCGCGCAACGGGCACCTCATGCCCTCCTCGGTGGCCCCGACCGCCCGGGTCACCGCCTGGTGGCTGTGCCCAGCCGGGCACGGGTCCTGGGAGGCGAGCGTGGTTGCCCGCGCCGAGGGGCTCACCTGGTGCCCGGACTGCGGCCCGTGCCCCGACCCGCGGGCCGTGTCGCCGGAGGATGGCCCGGGTTCTGCGGCTCGCAATCACATCCTCAGCCGCCAGCTAGCCTCCACCGCACACCTGCCCCGGGTGAACTTCGGCCGGTCGCTGGCTCGGCTGTACCCGGACGTGGCCGCGCAGTGGCATCCGACCCTGAACCGTGGCGTGAGTGCCGAGTCGGTCGGCGCGTCCTCACCGCTGAAGGCGTGGTGGGACTGCCCCGAGGGGCACGCCCCGTACGCGGCGAGCATCCGGGCCCGCACCTACCACGGCTCCGGCTGCCCGGTCTGCGGGAACGAACGCAGCGCGTTGATGAGGACCGCGGCGTGGCGGGAGGAGAACGGCTGGTCCCTGGCCGACCGGTTCCCCGACGTCGCCGCCGAATGGGATGGCGCACGCAACGGGACCGCGGTGCCGGCCGGGGTGTCGGCGTCAGCGAACTGCTTCGCTTGGTGGTTGTGCCCGTCCGGCCACGGCTCGTACCGGGCCCGCGTGCACAACCGCACGAACTCCCGCACGGGCTGCCCGCGATGCGCGCTGGTTCGACGGTCAGTGCCGGGCCCGGGCCTGTCCCTCGCGGACCGATTCCCCGAGGTGGCCGCGCGGTTCGACCTGCGGCTGAACCGTCCGGACACCCCGCAGACGGTCCTCCCCGCTGCACGCGGCAAGAGGTACTGGTTCCGGTGTCCCGGGTGCGACACCGCGCTGCATCTGCTGATCGCCTCGGCGACCGCCAGGCCGCCGGCGTGCCGGACATGCCGGGAGGCAGGACTCGACGTCGTTTCGGCAGCACCGCTGGAGCTGCTCGCCGCCTGAGATCGGGGCCGGAGACGGCCGCGTCCGCACACATGAGGGGTGCCGCAGCAGCGGTGCAAACCCACCCCGAATGGAGCAACCGTGGCTTGGATCGAGACCGTCGCCGGGACCCTCGTGCAGGACGTCACCCACATCGCCGTGGTGCACCAGGACCGGCAGTCCGACCCGTGGGAGGTCACCGTCTCCGCGTCCTCAGCACCGGCCTCCTTCGCCACCGGCCTCGAGTCCCGCACCGTCGCCCGAGCCTTGCAGCGCCGGCTCGCCGCGGCGATCACCACCGCGGATACCGCCCCGGTCCCGATGCTGATCACCTTCGAGGACGCCACCGGCGAACTGGTCCTCGAGCCGCTGGCGGCACCTGTCGGTACCCCGGCCGCATAGGAACACCGTGAGCATCACTGCGACCCTGACCGGCAACCGCCGCGTCCCCGAGCTGCGGGTGCGCCTGCCGTGGGGTGCCCGCATGGCCAACGGCGCCGACGCCCAGACCTGGATGAAGAAACGGGTCCCCGGCCGCTACTGGGACGCCTCCGCCAAGTGCTGGGTCATCACCGGCACCGGCACCCACCCGGACCGGTTCTTCGCCGAGCACGGCGTCGAGGTGGACTACTCCCAGGCCGACGGTGACCTCGCCGGACTGGACTCCCTGAGCTCGCTGTACATGCCGCTGGTGAAGCGCTCGACCCGGTTCCCGCACACCGCGTTCGTCCGGCCCCGCCTGGTCGGCTTCGAGAAGGTCTCCGAACGGCTCGGCCCCGGCGCGGTGTGGGACAAGAAGCTGGCCCGCTTCGAAGTCCAGCTCGCCGACCTGGTGGAGAACGGTGCGGCCAAGCGCGGCATTGACCTGGACGCCGACACCCTCGCCGCCGCCCTGGCCACCCAGGCTCCGCGGCCCCTCCCCGCCCATGTGCAGGACGCCGCCCGCGAGCTCGCCGCCTCCACCGCCGTCGAGAAGGGTGGCGACCAGAAGGTCCCCTCGGCCCGCACCCTGGAGCTGATCGAGACGGTCGCCGAGCACACCGGCCGCCTGCCCGACTGGTTCGGCCTGGACCTCTTCCCGTTCCAGCTGGCCGGCGCCTACGGCGTCGCCGCCGGACACCGGCTCCTGGCGGATTCGCCTGGTTGCGGCAAGACTCGCGGTGCGCTGGCCGCTGCGGCGATCGTGCGCGCCGAGCGGATCGTCATCGTCGTCCCACCCTTGGTGGTCACCAACTGGGCGCGGGAGGCCGACGCCGCCCTGGGTCCGTTCTTCGCCGCCGGGCACCCCGTGTCGACTCCCCCAGCCAGTGGGACCGGGCGCAAGGGCCGGGCGAAGCGCAAGGTCAAGGCCCCGGAGTTCCCCGAGTACGTCGTCCCCATCCGCGCCGGACGGAAGGTCCCGCCCTTCCCTGACCGCGGGATCGTCATCGTCGCGGACTCCCTGATCGCCTCTCGTCCCGCCCTTCTGGACGAGATCATCGCGTGGGCTCCGGACGCTGCCCTGTTCGACGAGGTGCACCGTGCCCGCACGTTTGACGGTGTGCGCGCGACCGCCGCCCGCAACCTGGCCTGCTCGGTCGGCGACGGCCTGCGGATCGCGATCACCGGCACCCCCATCCTGCAGAGCCCCGTCGAGGTCACCAACGCCCTGGCCATCGCCGGAATGCTGGACGCCGAGTGGGGCGGACCGAGCGCGTTCATCGAGCGGTACGCGACGAAGAACCGGTTCGGCGCGTGGCTGCCGCGCCGGAAGATGCTGCCCGAGCTGCAGCAGCGGCTGAGCAAGTCCGCGTGGGTGCGCCGGAACAAGGCCGACGTGCTCACCCAGCTGCCACCGAAGCTGCGCACCTACCGGATGGTCGACATCGACCCTCGCGGGTTCCGCGCCGCCCACGACGCCCTGTGGGAGAAGGTCGAGGAGTGGCTCGATGAGCACCTGGCCGAGCACGGGAGAGTCACGGAGGCGGACATCGAGGAGTTCGCCAAGTCCCGGATCGAGTTGATCACCCCGCTGCGCGCGGCCGCCGGCGTGGCGAAGGTGCCCGCGGCGATCGAGATCATCACCGACTGGCTGGCCTCGAGCACGGAGATCGGGCAGGACGGGGCGAAGATCTACACGCGCCCGCTGATCGTGTGGGTGCACCACCGGCCGGTGATGGAGGCACTGCGCGCGGCGATCCCCGAGGATCTGGCGGGCATCGACGTGATCGACGGATCTACACCCGATCACCGGCGGCAGGCCGTGGCGGACCGGCTGCAGAACGGGGAGATCGGCGCGATCATCTGCTCCATCGGGGCGGCCGGCTTCGGTCTCACCCTCACCCGGTCCTCCGACGTGCTGTTCGTGGAGACCGACTGGACCCCGGCGAACGTCAGTCAGGCCGAGGACCGCGCGCACCGCGTGGGGCAGACGGAGACGGTGATGGTGACCACCCTGATCGCCCCGGAGACCCTGGACCCGCACATGCGGGCGATCCTGCGGAACAAGGCCAAGGACCTGAACGTGCTGATGCCCGGCGCCGACAACAACGTCACCGACATCACCGCCGTGCTCAACGAGGCTGAGGGCGTGTACGAGCAGGTGACCGTCGAGGAGCGAGAGCTCGAACGGGACTTCAAGTCCATCGCGGACATCGTCGCGCGGATCGTCACCGACGTCGTCGAGTCCCGGTCGACCAGCCGCCGGCGGGCCGCGTGAGAGAGCCGGCCGGTGCCGCACACATGAGGCCCATGAGCGTCTCCCTGCCCTCCTTCCGCCCGGCGGTGACCCGTGCCTAAGCAGACGTGGCTCGGCGTCAAGGACGGCGTGGAGGGGGCCGCGGAGGCGGCGAGCCTTGGTCTGGCCCTACTTCGGAAGACCAAGCAGAACACCTGGGCCGAGTTGGCGGCCGCCATGGATGCCGCCGACCCCCAGGTGGTCCGCGCGTTCACGACCGTGTCGCTGACCGGTCGACAGCTGGGCCTGCTGGACGGTGAGCAGCTGATCCTGCAGGCTCTACGGGTCTCCCCAGCCGCCATCCCGGCGATCTGCCCGGTGTGCGGGTACTGGGTGCTGGCAGACTCCGCCGCCCCACCGTCATCCTGCCTGGTCACCCGCGGGTGTTCGGGCAAGCCGGCGAAGGTGGTCGCGGCCACGGCCCGGGACACCGCACCGGACGACTCGGTCGACGCGCCGGTGGACGAACCGGCCGCAGCCGAGCAGGACCTGGACGCCCAGCCGGAGGCCGACGGCTACGCCGAGGTCCTCGAGCCGTGGGACAACGAACTCCCCGGCCCGGACCCGGCCGACTTCGAGGACTTCGACGACGCCGACTTCACCGCGGTGCCGACCCGACCGGCCCCCTCGCCGGCCGTGGACGAGGACCCGTTCGCCTGAGCCCTATGAGCTGACCGTGGTCAGCGCACGGGCCACCGACGTCTTCGACACGTGCAGCTCCTCGGCGATCGCACGCTGCGACCGGCCCTGGCGGGCGAGCTCGCGGATCCGGGCGACATCGACCTCACCGCGCGCCTTCTTGGCTGGCTCGGGGACGCTCTCTACCTGCTCGACCGGGTGCGCGGCCTCCTGCACCGCGCGGGCGCGCCGTCGGCGCGCGGCGACCGACCCGTGGGGCGGGGCGACGGCGAGCTGGATGGTCGTCTCGGTGGCGAAGAACAGGGACACCGGCATGATCGCGGCGAGCCCGGCGCCGAAGAGCATGGTCGGGGTGATGGCCCCGACGTCGCCACCGGGTGCGATCACGTGTGCGGCGTTCGCGGCGACGGAGACGAGGGTGAAGAAGGCGACGGCCACCCAGGACAGGCGGGTGGACTCACCGCGGGCGCGCTGCACGGCGGCGGCGATCGCGTAGACCAGGATCGTGGAGTCGACGACGATCGGCACGAGCCACCGCAGCTGCTCGGGAATCCCGGCCCAGGCGGCGACCTGGATGAGGCCGAGGAACGAGAGGGTGAAGCTGGCGGCGGCGAGCACGCCGACGAGGCCGACGGAGAGCAGCACGACGGGCCGGCTGTCGGGCTCGAAGCGGACGGCGCTCACGGTTCCCCCATTCCTCCGCGACCGGAAGGTAGACCGGTCCACTGTTGGATCGCCCAGTCTGCCACGGGCCACCGACAGTTCCCACGGGGTGGTCCATCCGGTGGTCCCCGAGGTGGTCCATCGGGTGGTCCAGGACCGGTCCGCGGGGTGGTCCGCCGCGATCGACGTGCTGGTCCATTCTCTGGTCCATTCCGCGCGCATGGACCACCCTCAACCGTGCTCTGACATGGGACGATGCAAATGGACCACCCCCAAAAGGACCACCCAAAGTCGGGTCATGGACCACCGCATGGACCAGCTGCGGACCACCCGATGGACCACCGCATGGACCACCCGATGGACCACCGCTCTAGGAGCGCCGTGCGCGGGAGCCGGACGGCCGTTGGACGTATGCCGGATGCGGCATCAGCAAGAGATAGAGGGGCCCGCGCGCGCAAGGGTTGATGCGCGTTCGATCGCCCGACACGCCGATGTGCTTTCAGAAACGCAATACCGCAGATCCCGGTCGGACGCTGTTAGCTTTCTGAAATAGGCGGATGCCCGGGCCACCGCGGTCGCCGCCGAGATCACCACCGAAGCCAGCCCCAGTGGCAGAAGGACAGTGAGGACCATGGCACCGCAGAAGTCTCGAGTGGGTCGCCCCTCCAAGGGGCCCCGAACCGTCCGCACCTTCCGGCTGCCCAACGAGCTGCTCGCGAAGGCGGAGGAAATCCAGCACGCCGAAGGCTACGAGTACTTCAGTGACTTCGTGGCCGCGGTGATGGCCGAGAAGGTCATGACCACCGACCTGTCCGAGGTCCGCAACCAGGGAGAGCTGCCTATCGGCAAGATCGCCTAAACGCAGAGAAGGCCCGCACGAATGCGGGCCTTCAAGCCTGTGACTCTCAATCGTTCTTCAGCTTGCCGGCGGTCCGAACGAGAGTCCACTTACAACATCCCTTCCCGGTTCAACCGGGACGGTCCCTTTCCTTTACCCGAAGCGAGGCTCCGGAGGAGGTAGCTCCATAGTAGAGCAGCGCCCAGCAGCAGTTCCAGACTTCGGAAGTTCCGGCGTGTCGCCCACCCTCGTGGCCGATGCCCCGGCCGACGTCTGGTCCGCTCTCGCACCCCTGCTTGCCGGGCAGGCGCGTGTACGGCTCTCCCGTGACGGCGGACGCTCCTACCCCCAGCGGTACGAGCGTGACCTGACCTCCGGGCTGCCCACCGTGCCCGCGGCCGTGCGCATCTTCTCCCGCACCGGCACCTGCCGCACTCTGTGCCTGGACTTCGACTCCTCCGTCGGCGGTACCGACCTCGTCGACGCCGACGTCGCCCGCGTCCGGGACTGGCTCACCGGCCTGCACGTGCGCTGGATCGAGGACCGCTCCCCCTCCGGCGGGCGCCACGTCTACGTCCCGCTGCGCGAGTCGATCCCCTTCGCCGAAGCACGCGACGTCGTCGAGGCCCTGGGCAACCGGTGCGCCTCCCTGGACCGCAGCCCCCACCAGAACCTGCAGCACGGGTGCATCCGTGTGCCCGGCTCCGCCCACAAGCTCGGCGGACACCAGGTCCTCGTCGGCTCCCTCGCTCGCGCCTACGACGTCGCCCGCCGACCCAACGGCCCGGAGTCGTACCGGCGGCTGCACGCCGACCTGGTCAACGAGATCGCCGCGGTCCGCGCCCTGCGCGCCGAGCAGGCCTGGACGCCGGCGCCCGAGCAGTCCCCGCAGGACGAGGCCTTGGCCGCGGGCCGGATGTCCCGCACGATGGCCAGGATCGCCGCTACGGGCCTGTACGACACAGGCCGGTACGCGAGTGACTCCGAGGCGCGCCAGGCCGTCCTGACCGGCGCTGCGGCCGCAGGGATGAGCCTGCTGGAGGTCGACCGCCGGATGAAACAGGGCATCTGGCCCGGGCTCGCCTCCTTCTACGCCCGCTACCGGGCCGCGCACCGCATGGGCGCCCTCAAACGCGACTGGACCAAGGCCGGCCAGCACCTCGCAAAACCCAGACCAGACACCAGCGGGAAAAGCCATGACCACAGATCCACCACGAGCGAGCTCAATACACAGCCGCAGGGGTTACACGGCGGTCATTCGATCGCGCTGACGAATCCGGACGACGAGCACCGGTTCATCCGCACATGGCGGAACGCCCTGTACCTCAGTGAGCACCGGTACCAGGACAGCCGGGACGGGTTACACCGTCGGATGCTGCTGCGCGCGCTCGGGGAGGCCGCCCACAAGATCGGCAACCGGTTCGTCGAGTTCGGATCCCGCGCTCTGGCCGTCGCGACCGGGCTGGACCACACGACCGTCGTCGCGCACCTACACGCGCTGCGGGACGAGGCCGAGCCGCTGATCGCGCTGGTCGAGCGGGGCCGCGGCAAGCGAGGCGACCTGTACCAACTGCAGATCCCCACCGGTGTGCGCGACTCCGCCGAGGCCCTCCCCTGGCGCGCCGGCCGGCAGCACGCCCTGCGCCCCGTCTTCCGCGAGCTCGGCGTCGTCGCCGCCTTGGTCTACGAGCAGCTCGAGCACTCCCCCGCCGCGACCACCATGGACCTGGTGAGGGCAACCCGACTGTCCCGCACCGCGGTCAGCGCAGCGCTGGAGGACATGGCCGCATGGCGGCTGGTCGAACGGGTCGACGGCCGGTGGAAGGTCGGGGCGGCAACGAGCCTGACCGTCGTCGCCGAGATGTTCGGGGTACTCGAGGCCGTGGCCGCACAGGTCGCCCGCTACCGGGCCGAGCGTGCCGCGTGGCACCTGTGGCTGGCCGCGCACGCCGCGGCCGGAGTTCTACTGCCCCAGCCCGAGGAGGACTACCCGTGGGAGCTGTTCGAGGGGCCACCGGATGAGATGACCCTGGTGCATGCCGCCCTCAGCGGCAGGTGAATGCCGAAGGTGCGAGCCTTCGAACTTCCGAGGTTCGGTAGCTCGTCAGTACCGAGGGGGCAGGCCGACGCTGGCACGCAGCTCGTTCTCGGTGCGCCCGGCCAGGTCACCGCGACGCTGGGCGAGCAGGTCCAGTGCGATCCTCACGAACGTGTTCTCGGTGATCCGCTCCTTGTCACGGCCACGCAGCATGGGCTGCTCGACGTTGAGCTCGCTGATCATCGCCAGCTGGTCGTCGAAGATCCGCACGTCCTTGCGCGCCAGGGACAGGTAGTGGGGCCGCCCGAGGGCGGTCGGGCCGTGGGTCGGCACCGGGGCGGATGCTGCTGGCTGTGCCGGGGGCGCCGTCGCAGCCTGTTGAATCACCGGCGGGGCCGGCGCCGCGGTCTCGACCTGACTGGTCGGTGTGTTCACCGTGGCCGGCGCGGCCGCGGCCGAGGCCGAGGGAGCCGGGGTCGGCGCGGCAGTGGTCTCGGGCTGTAACGGGGCTGCGGAGGGTGCGGCACCTTGGGGGCCGTCCGGCTGCGGGTCGGTGGCCGGTTCGGCGGCCGGCTGAGCTTCCTGCGGCGGGGCAGCAGGCTGATCCCCACTCCCCTCCCCCACCGCGGCGGACGGCACGGTGACCGGGGTGGCTGCCGGTGCGGTCTGGGCGGCAGCCTGCTGGGCGACCTCGACTTCGTGGACCTGCTCCTCGAGGATCCGCATGGCGGAGCTGTTGCCGCCGAGCAGGTCCTTCATGCTCCTCTTCACCACCACGGTCAGCTCCTCGTCCCGTTGGCCCAGATGCTCAGCAGCTCGTTGGCAACGTCCTTGAAGTCTCCGGCGGCCTTGATCGCGTGCCTGGTGGACTCGTAGGTGGTGGCGGCCTGACCGGCCAGCGGGGCCCGTTCATGGACCTTGTAGCTGCGCACGTAGGACTTGCACACCAGCAGGCCTGACCCACGCAGCAGCTCCTGGGTGTCGGCAGCATCGGTGAGGGAGCGCGAGTCGACCTTGGTGATGACGACCCGGTAGTCCACCCCCGCGGGCTCGACCACGGTGCGGTACGTGTTGATCAGCGGCGGCATCGACAAGGGGGCCGGCTCGGTAGGCATGACGACGAAGTCGGAGGCGTTGGCCACGGACTTGAGCACGTCGACCTCGACCAGGTTGCCCGGGGTGTCTACGACGATCGTGTCGTACTCGTCCACCTTGCGCATGTCCTTGAGGACGTCCGGGTCTGTCTCGGAGACGACGTCGAAGGAGAGCCCTCCCCCGTCGCCGGCTTCCTCGGCCACCGTGGCCCAGAACGTGGCGGACTTCTGGGGGTCGACGTCGACGAGCAGCACCCTGGCATGCTGGCTGAAGATGGCGGCCAGGTTGACCGCCATGGTGGTCTTGCCCGTCCCGCCCTTCTGATTCACGACTGAGACGACTCGCACCGCTCGGCCTCCTTCCTCCGGTCGACGCCGACGACACGGATGAGGCCCCTCCCCCGCGTTCAGGCATCGCGAGGTTCAGGAAAATGCGCCGGCAAGCTCCCCACAAGGTAGCAACGCCACCGCAGCCGAGACGGTCACGACACACGGAAGTGCGGTACCTCGGAACTTCGGTGCGCCGATACTCCGAACTACCGAAGAACGGAGCCACGGAAGATCGGGACATCGGAGCGACGGACGTACCGACGCACGGAAGTCCCGGAGTACGGTGCATCCGATCCTCCGAGGTGACGATCGTACGAAGTGCGGAAGTTGGAGCTACCGAAGTACCGAAGTACGGAAGGTGCGAACATCCGACACTCGACGCCGGATGAGCAGCGTCGCCCGACACCCTGACTGTCGAAGTTCGGAACCTCGCAAGGCTGTGCAGTCGGCTGGGGTGCTCAGTGAGTGCCAAGGCTCCGAACTACGGAAGTCTGCCGTAGAGAACCCAGCCCGGCGTGAGGCCGGCGTGTGCCCTGGGGTCCGGCGTCGACCATCACCGGGCCGCCGTGCCAGACGTCTCGCGTTCTCCGCGAGATCCGAACCGGCCGCGGCAGTGCCGAAGTTCGGAACTCCGCGACGCAACCGGCGATCACGATCTCGGGCCAGAGTAGCCCGTGGTGAAGCTCCGAAGCTCCGAAGCTCCGAAGCTGCGAGCATGAACACTGCCCAGGACGGGAGACGCCAAGCCACCGAAGTACGGAGGGACCGAACCATCGCGGCTCCGAAGCTGCAACGTACGGAGTGACCACAGCACCGAACGACCGAACTACGAAGCAATCGACGCACCGAGCGTACGAGGTTCGGCAGTTCGGAGGGTGCGAGCCACGGTCCTCGCAAACGTCCGAAGATCGGAGGTACGGAAGGACGGAAGATCCGAGCCTCGAGAAGCTGAGGGACATGGTGTGACCGCGTCGTGCTCCGCGGCCGCCGCCGCACACATGGTGGTCATGAAGACCCCCAAGCTCCTGGCCATCGCGATTCTCTCCGCCCTGATCCTGACCGGGTGCGGTGCGGCAGGGGACACCCAGGCCGCCGGCTTCCTGGACTGGTTCAAGCCCAAGGCCTCCACCTCCGCGGGCGGGGCCGCCACGGCGAGACCGGCGCAGATCGCGGCAGCTCGCACCCAGCTGGCTGGCATCCCCGCCAAGGGCCGGGCGCCGAAGACCGGGTACACGCGGGCCCGGTTCGGGCAGGCGTGGGCGGACGTGGACCACAACGGGTGCGACACCCGCAACGACATCCTCAAGCGCGACATGACGGGGGAGCGGTTCGCCCCCGGCACGCACAACTGCGTCGTTGCCTCCGGCACCCTCGCCGACCCCTACACCGCCCGCACCATCACCTTCACCCGCGGTGCCCGCACCTCCTCCGCCGTCCAGATCGACCACCTCGTCCCGCTCTCTGACGCTTGGCAGAAGGGCGCCCAGGGGTGGACCACCGCCAAGCGCACCCAGCTGGCCAACGACCCGAACAACCTGCTCGCCGTCGACGGGCACTCCAACACGGCCAAGTCCGACAAGGACCTGGCCACCTGGCTGCCAGCCAACCGCGGCTACTGGTGCACGTACACCGCCAAGATCGTCGCCGTGAAAGCCCAGTACGGGCTCTGGATGACCAGCGCCGAGAAGGCCCGCGCCGCCGCCATCCTCAAGGGCTGCTGACCCGCCCACCCCAGCCCGAATCCGGGTCCACCGACGCGGGTCGCAGAGCGATCTGACCGCGGTTGGGGGAGGGGCGATGCGTTTTCGATTCGTGCCGCACACAGAGTGGGCATGACGACGAACACGCAGGCCCAGGCCCGCATCCTCAAGGGCGTCCGCGAAGCCGGACAGTTCACCTCCACCAGCCACGGCGACGCCGCGGTCATCCTCACCACCACCACCGGCCAGGGCCAGCTCGGAGAGCTCGGCGACTCCAGCCGGCTGCTCGCCATGGCCAAGGACGCCGCCGACTACTGGCAGGAGCGCTACCAGCAGAAGGGCAAGTCCAACACCGTCAGCGCCGACGACATCGCCCAAGAAGCCCTCGTGCGCTACTTCGAGCGCGTCCGGACCGGCAAGCCCATCAGCGATCACCGCCAGCTCATCAACTCGATCGCCGCCAACGTCACCGTCCGCGCCACGGAGAACGTCTTCCGTGCCGAGGACCGCCGCGCCTACCGGCGGTTCGACGAGAAGCGCACTGCGGCCGAGCACGAGCTGAACCGGTCCCTGACCCCCCGTGAGCAGGACCGGCTCGCCCAGCAGGTGCTCGACGAGTGGGACGACCCCCGGCACAAGCCGTCCAAGGATTTCCGGATCGCCCGCACCGTGGACCGGTCCCTGAACGTGGGCATCGGTGAGGACGGCGGCATGACCCTGGGCGACACCCTGGTCGCCGCCGAGACCGACGATGGCGTCGCGGAGGACTCGCACATGGGTCAGGCGCAGAAGGCGCTCATGGACGCCGGCCCCGCCGGGTTCGCCCAGGCGCGCCGCCTGGCCTGGAACGCCCTCGCCGAAGCCCGCGAGGCCGAGCAGGGGGAGGAGACGCCGCTGGCCCTGGCCGGGATCCTCACCTCCCGCGAAGCCACCCGGAACCGCGCCCTGGTCACCGGCAAGGGCGCCCCCGGCGTCCTGGCCGCCTGCAAGGCCTGGTCCAAGGGCACCGACGACGAGAACGTCACCGCCGCCCTGTTCGCACCGTTCGGCCCGATCGGGTTCGCCGACCAGGAGCGCGTCGTCGACCAGCTCGAGTCCATCGGCCGCCGAGTCGGGCCCGAGAAGGCCGACGACATGTGGTCCAACACCGTGTCCTACGCCGCCACCAAGCCCACCACCCAGGGAGGGGAGTGAGACCCATGATCAACCGCATCCACGCCGGTCAGGAAGGCGCAGGCCGGTTCACCCACTCGCTGCACAGCGAGGCGTCCGTGACCCTGTCCGCCGGCCAGGACTTCCCCGACGTCACCACCGCCGGGCCCTCCGACGTGGCCCTGATGGTCCGCGACCCCGACCCGCTGGTGCGGGCTGAGGCCGCGGCCAGCGTCTACGTCACCGACGAGGACCTCGCCCTGCTCGCCGAGCCGGACCAGCCCGAGGTCGTGCGCATGGCCGCCGCCGGCACCGGGTTCGCCGGGACCGCCGACCGGGCCGCCACCGACCCCAACCCGCTGGTGCGCGCGACCGCGGCCACCGGCTGGGACCTGTCCGCCCGCCACCAGCAGGCCCTGGGCAAGGACCCCGCTGTCCAGCGACTGCTCGGGCAGCTCGCCGTGTGACGGCGACCCCGCCCGGATCTACGCATGTCCACTCCCGAGACCACAACCGGTGAGACGCCTCACCGCAACCGAAAGGCAACACCATGGGATCTCACCTCATCGCACCGATGGGCGCCGTCAACCTGCGCGCCGGGTGGGGCAGCTTCTGGAACGCCATCACCTCCGGCGCCCCGCAGATCACCACCCTGCTCACGATCGTCGGTGTCGGCCTGCTGGCCTTCGCCCTCGTGAAGTGGGCCTGGGACCGCCGCCGGCAGGGCATGGGCGGCAACCACCAGAACCTGCTCGGCGCCCTCATCCCCGGGGCCCTGCTGTGCGCGCCGGCGATCATCATCCCGATCCTGCTCAGCGCCCTGGACTGGGTCGCCAACATCGGGGTGTCCCTGCTGAACGCCGTCGGCTGGAAGTAGCCACACCGCATCACCCCCGAGCCGGGGCCCGCACCGGGCCCCGGCTCACCCCACTGCCGGAAGGAGAGGACCGATGAGCTCGATCAACTCGCTGTACGACCTGACCGCCATGACGGGCCGATCCTCCGGCTCCGAGCGGACCACCGTCATCGGCACCGTCGAGATGCGCTGGCGGACCCTGTGGATCAGCGTCATCGGCTTCGTCCCGGCCCTGGTCATGTTCCTGGCCACCATGGCCTTCCTGAACGTGTGGGCCCTGCTCTGGTTCCCCTTGACGATCGCCGCAGCGTTCTACCTGCTCGAGCGGCGCACCTCCGAGGGCCTGCAGCTGCGCACCTACCAGTCCCTGTTCGACAGGAAGCGCTCCAGCGTCAACGAGTTCTACCTGTGCGGCCAGCCCATCGACGTCGCCGGCGCCGGGTTCGGCTCCATCCGCACCGTCACCGGTTCGCTGCCCGCCCGGCCCGACCGGCCCGAGACCCTCGAAGAGTACGAAGAGGCCCGCACCGCATGAAGACCCTGATCTCCCGGCTGGGCGCCCTCGTCCTCATCCTCGCCGTCCTGCTGATCGGGGGAGCGGGCACCGCCACCGCAGCCATCACCGCCCCGGCCACCGCCCTCTCGGCCCCGCGCCTGACCCCGGCACCGAACCCCAATAGCGGCAACGTCACCTCCGGCTCGTCCTCCGCGTGCGGTGTCACCTCGACCTCCCCGATCTCGGTGGCCAAGTCGGACCTGCTGCCGGTCAACCGGTGGACGGACGCGACTGCGAAGATGCAGTCCAACCTGGACAACACCTTCGCCATGGCCACCGCGCAGAAGGTCCAGCGCGACTGGCTGATCAGCTCCCAGATGGGCCTGGGCAACATGATGTGGAACCTGTCCACCTCGTGGGCGTCCTCGGCGATCAACTTCTGCGTCCTCAACTCCGCCGGCGGCGCCGTCGACACCGTGGTCGCCACCATCGGCAACGCCATCATCCACTCCCCACTGCTGGCCGGTCTGGTCGTCATCGCGGTGATCGGGCTGCTCTGGAGCGGGTTCCGCCGCGGCGGTGGACGGCCGTGGAAGGCGCTGCTGATGAAGGGTGCCGTCGTGGCCCTGCTGGTCGCGATGGTGACCGGAGCCTCGGCATCGACCGGGGGCGGCAAGGGCGACTCGGGCAACCCGTACGACTCGAGCGCGGCAGGCAACTACAAGCCCGGCGTGATGTCCCCGGGCTGGATGGTCACCAAGCTCAACTCCGTGGTCAGCTCCCTGGCCTCCCTGCCGGCGGCCGCCCTGACCCTGCCCGCCGTGGCGAGCTCGAACGGGCAGGCGACGGCCGACGTGCTCTCCTGCGAGAACTACACCGCCCAGATGCGCAACGAGTACGTGCAGCGGTACGGCGGCGCCTCCGACCAGTCCGCCGCCGCGGTGCCGGTCACGCTGAACGACATGTGGACCAAGACCGGGCTGCAGGCCTGGCGCAACGCCCAGTTCGGCACCAACGGGCTCGACGACGCGTCCTGGTGCCGACTGCTGGAGATGAACGCGAGCTCCCAGACCATCACCCCCGGCTCCAACGGTGAAGCCGTGGATGCCAACACCTCCGGCACCGTGCGCAGCATCATGAACCGTGTCCTCGGCTCCGGGTACGGCATGCACACCACCTATGAGACCCAGGCGTTCCAGCCCACCAGCAACGAGAAGACCGAGCGGTCCCTGATCGGGTGGGCAGCCTGCCAGCTCAAGGACCGCAACCTCGACCCGCGCCTCGAGGGCTCCTGGCAGATCCGGCCCGCGTTCGCCGAGGGCGACAAGGACCACAAGGCGACGGAGAAGGACTGTGCGAGCTGGTGGACGACGGTCGGCGACGACCTCGGCGCCTTCGGCTGGCCCAACCACATGGACGACCTGGTCAAGCGGACCACGACCAGCAACATGACCGCGGCCCTGCATGTGCGCGACTTCGTCGGCACCCTCAACGGCAACCTGAACAACGCCGGGTTCGCCGCCGGGTCGGGCTACCTGATCTCCTCCCTGGCGATCCTGGCGGTCTTCGGGCTGATGTCCCTGGCCATCGTCGCGGCCAAGATCTTCGTCCTCGTGCTCATCCTGGGCCTGTTCTTCGCCGCCCTGATGGCGCTGCTGCCCGGCGCCGGGTTCGAGAAGGTGACCAAGGCGTTCACCGCCCTGCTCGGCGTCATCTTCTTCACCTTCGGCGCCCAGCTGCTGCTGGCGGTCATCACGATCATGACCTCGATCCTGCAGACCGTCGGGGCGTCCTTCATGGGCGGGGCAGGCTCGCTGGCCGACATGGTCTGGACCGGCCTGTCCCCGGTGATCGCCGTCATCCTCATGCACCTGCTGTTCACCAAGATCCTCAAGATCGCCTCCCCGTTCAAGATCTCCGGCGGCCTGGCCTGGGCCGGCGCGGCAGGTGCTGCCGGCGGGGCTGCCGCCCACGGCCTGGGCTCCCTGATGGACCGCGGCCAGAACCGGGCGACCCGGGCGGTCAAGGGTGCCGCCTCCCGTGGAGGCAAGAGCGCCCTCTCCGCCGCCACCGGCGGCCGCTTCGGCGGACCCCGCAAGGGCAAGGCCGGTCTGGCCACCGACGGTGCCGGGCAGAAGGTCAGCGCCGAGAACACCGGACCGTCCACGGGGCGGAAGGGCAAGGCGAAGGACACCCTGCTCAACCCCGAGAACACCAGCTCGACCACCACGGAGAACGCCGCCGGAGTAGGCGAAGGTGTGGGGGCCGCTGCGGCGGTCGCCGCGACCGCCGGTTCGGCCAGCGCGGCCACGAAGGCACGCAAGGGCCGGGCCGCGGCCGACGCGGCCGGCCGGGCCATGGACGCCGGGGCCAGCCACGAGGATCTGCTCAACTCGGATGTCGCCAACTCGCAGCTGGGTCGGGGCAAGATGTCCGGCGCCGAGCGGCAGGCGATGGCCGGACTGGCCAAGGACGAGCGGGCCGCCGCACAGGCGTGGGCCGACGACCGGGACGCCAGCCTGGGGATCAAGCCGGGATGGGAGGCGGGAGCCTTCAACGCCGCCGGTGCCGGGATCGCCGGTGCGGCCGGCATGGCGGCCACCGCGGTGCGCCACCCGGTCCGGTCCGTGCAGGCGACTGGCGCGGCGATGAAGAATGTCGCCACCGCCGTCCCCGGGTTCGTGCGCACGGCCGGGTCGGCAGCGAAGACCGCCGGCTCGAAGGCGTGGCAGGGGACGATGGCGGAGAAGGACCGCTGGTCTTCTGTCCCGAAGGCCGCGGCGCGCGCCGGTCAGCTCGCGGCCGGCGGTGCGAAGGGCGGTTGGAAGGTCACCGGAAAGGCGCTCACCGCGGCCCGGTACTCGAACGCGATGGACCAGTTCAGGGCCAAGCCGTTCAAGACGTCCGCCAAGATTGCCGGCGCAGGGCTGCTGCTCGCAGCCACCGCACCCGCTCCGTTCATCCCGGCCGCGATCGGCGCCGGCTACGTCGGCAAGAAGCTGCTCGGCGAGGCGAAGAAGCGCACGGTCGCCAGGAAGCGCATCAGCGACGCCCAGGTCGCCGACTACCGCTCCGCCATGCAGGCCGAGCGGGACCGCCGCGAGGCCGCCGCCAAGAAGGCCGCGTTGCAGGCGGAGAAGGCAGCCAACGAGACGGAGAAGGAGCAGGAAACCGGTCCCGCAGACTCCGGCACTGGAGAGACGGAACGCGAGAGTTCCAGTTCGCTGGATTCGGTTGCGAGGCATCTTGAGGATACCTCGGAAGCGTCCGGCCTCGACTCAGTGCACCGACCGGCCCGGGGGAACGCTGGTGGCGACCACTCGGCTACGGCGAAGATCGCCCTCGCTGGAGCTCTACGGCCAGGCAGTGTCGATTACGCGCGGTCGGGCGCGACGGCGCGCGAACTGAGCGGCCGTACCATCGGTGGAGAGGCTGGCCTGGTCCTGACCCAGGCCCCGAAAGCCACGATCAACGACCCCCGCGAGAGCTAGGAGAAGCAGAGCGTGAGCGAGGACCAGTACAACCGCCACCAGGACGGGCGATTCGCCGAGACCGTCCACGGTGAGACGAGCGTGCAGCTCTACGACAGGACCGACGGTACGTTCTTCTATCCGTCCCCGTTCTCCAACGCGGAGAGCTGCGTCGCGTTCTGGAACACGGTCGACGTGCCTGACGAGATCGTCGACCAGCTGGTCAACGCATATCGTGCCCGCCACCAGGCGCAGGTTGCGACCGACGACGCGGAGATCGATCGGCTGATGCTCGCGTGGGCCGACGAGTGGATGGCGGCCAACCCGGAGCCGGGTCGGTGGACGCCCAAGGAGGAGAAGGTGGCCCACCGGGAGCGGTACGAGGCGGACTTCAACGCGCACCGGGCCGAGATCGAGCCGCAGGTCCGGACCAGCCGAGCCTCGAGGATCAGCGCGTATGACGGACGCCAGCTGGTGCGTGTGCTGAAGATGGAGGCCTACCGGCCGAATCCCGACCGATACCCGGAGGAGTCGCTGGCCGTACTCGACAAGCACCCGGTCGAGCTGTACGACGAGACGCTGACGGTTCGGCAGATCGAGCAGAAGTACGGGCTCCTCGAGCTGCACGGGGTGACGATGAAGATCAACCCGGTCACCGACCAGGGCGTCGTGGACATGCTGGACCTGCTCAACGATCGACTCATGAACGCCAACGATGCGCTGGTCGCGATCCGGCAGAACACCACCCAGACCCAGTACTGACCCAGACACGCGATGGGCCGCCCACCAGATCGGTGGGCGGCCCTTCCTCGTACCTCGAGGGCTACCGTCGGGGTCCGAAGGTGGTGATCCGCCAGGAGCCGTCCGGCTGGGCGAGCATCGCCAGGCCGATCTCCCCGCCGCCGTTGAACCTGACCCACGCGAACCGCTTGCTCACGTTCACCGGGGTGTTCTTCTCGATGTTGCCGGCGTTGGTCGGGACCGCGGCTGGCACGTTGCGGATGTCGCTGGCCGTCAGGCCCTGGTACACCTCGTCGGTGACCATGGGCCGCAGCCGAGCCAACCAGGCCGCCTTCCCGACGGACGGGTCGGCCCACGCGGTGGCGAACGCCATGGCCGCAGTCTCGTAGTCCTGCAGCTGGGGGGCCTGCGGGCCGGTGCCGGCGACCTGGCCCGTGTAGTTCGGGTCCGGGGTGATGACCCCGGACGCGTCCGTGTGCCACGCGCTCGGGCCCACCCCGGTCGGGGACGCCGACGCGGCCGCCGTGGCAGGGTCGCTGGTGGCCGGGTCCATGGTCGGCTCGCTCGAGGCGACCGGGGCAGCGCTCTGGTCTGCCGCCGTCGCGATGTCGGTGGGGGAGGGGGATGCTGCGGTCGCCGTGGCCGCTGTGACGTGCACGGTGGGGCGCACGGTCGGGGAGGGTCCGGCCTGCGGGGCGGCCGGGGAGCACCCGGACAGCAGCAGGGCCGCGGCGGCCACGCCCAGCACGGTGGTGGTCAGGCCCGCGCTGCGGCGGGCGGGGGTCGAGCTCATGGGAGGGGCCTCCTGGTCGGTTCGGTGTTCGGTGCCCCGATCGGGGCGGGGTAGAGCTCAGCGCTCATGTGTGCGGCACCCCGGTTCACTCTCGGCACCAGCTCATTTCAGGTCAGCGACGTGGATGAACGCGTTGGGCCAGTTCGCCGCCCCCTTGGGCAGGTGCCACACCGAGTAGGCGTGCCACTTGGGGCCGGCGTTGTACTGCTCCATGTCAATCGACCCGTCCGGGTACTTCTTCTTCACCTCGCCCACGTGCCCGGCCTCACCGATGCCAGGGGCCCCGTAGCTGCCGTACCAGGCGATCGAGCCGGGCGTCGGATCGTTGTCCGCCTTGTACCCCTTGGAGGTGAGCCCGTCGCGCCAGTACTGGGCGTTGCCGCGTCCGGCCAGGTTCATCTTGGCCATGGTGAACGGGTAGTCCGCACCCTTCTTCCAGCCCATCTGCTGGTTCATCCGCCACGCCACGAAGGAGACGCACTCGGTGACGTACAGGCCCCACGGATCGGCGAAGCTGTCCGGCTCCGCGCTCTTGTACGGGTAGTCATCGTCCTTCCCGGAGGCACCGGTACCGATCCCGGTCACCCCGCCACCGGAGCAGCCCGAGGAGTCGGCGGCGCTGGCCGGAGTGTCCGCGGCCGGTGCCCCCGTCGCCCCGCCCGTCGGCTCCGGACTCGAGGTGGCCGTCGCTGAGGGGTCCGCACTGGCCGTGGCGGTCGGGTCCGGGCTCGGGGTGGCCCCGACGGTCGGCTTCAGGTCGTGCACCAGCTGGGTGGCGATCGGCTCCCACTTCGCGTACGCCTCCGGGAACGCCGAGCTCTGCACCCGCTGGGCGGCGACCGTCACCGGCAGCGACTCCCACCCGGGGATCGCCTTGAGCGCGTTGAGGAAGAACATGGCCGACCGGGTCGGGCTCATCGCGTCCTGGACCGTGCCCCACGGGAAGACCGCCCCGTGCACCTGCTGCTGGAACAGGCCCACCGAGTAGGAAACGGCACCGCCGAGGTTGACCAGGTCGAAGCCGCCTTGCGGCCCACCGTCGGAGAGTTCCTTCGACCCGGGCACCGCCGCGTTCCAGTACATCTGCAGGGTCGACTCCTGCAGGGCGGTGGAGATCGCGATGATCGCCGCCTTGGAGGGCAGTCCCATGGCGGCGGTCTGGTTGATGATCGCCTGCGCGTACTTCTTCTGCTTCGCGTTCAGGTCCCCGGCACTGGTCGTCCCACCCATGGCGACGTCGCCGTCCAGGGCCGTCCCGCCGCCGGTGCAGCTGCTGGCCTGCCCGAGTGCCCACTGCCGGGCCGTTGTGTAGATGTCGTCGGCGGCGCCAGGGTTGCCGGCCAGCGGCAGGGACCCGATCGCGGCGACCCACTGCTTGCGGGACTCGGCGGCATCGGCCTTGCCCTGGTCATCGGAGGGCTCCTGCCGGACCATCGCCCCGGTGTCGGTGGTGTGGTCGACGGCGGCGACGTCGAGCTCTCGGTTGGGCAGGTTGTCCACCGTGGTGGTGGCCTTCGCGGCCAGTTCGGCGGCGATGAAGGAGGCGGCCTTGGTCAGGTCCTTCGCGTCCGTCTCGGTGATCTTGCCGTCGGCCTTGTCCAGGTCGATGCCCATCGGCCCGGTCGCCCCGTCCGGGGTGCTGACCGATTCGACCTGGGCGATGGCCCCGAGCACCTCCCACGGGACGCCGCGCTGCTCACCGACGTCGCGCAGCACCTCGTAGTACTGGGCGCCGAGCTTGTCCAGGTCCGCGCTGGCCATCGTCACGGTCAGCGACTCGTGCACCGTGCTGGCCTGGGTGGCTGAGGACGGGGAGCCGGAGACCATGCCCACGATGAGGGCGGCCACCAGGACGATGACCCCCAGGGGGATCCCGACCGCGGTCAGCAGGGCCTTGCGGCCGCGCCGGGACTTGAGGATCTCCGTGCCGAGCCCCTTGGCCAGGCCGACCACGGCACCGGGCACACCACCACCGGCGGCAGCCCCGGCCGCGGTGGAGCTGGCGATGCTGCTCACCGACCGGGCGGCCCGGACCGCTCCGGCCGCGGCGGTGGTCGCCTTCGCAGCGGTCGAGGGTGCGGCAGATTCGGTCGGCTCCGGTGGGGTGACGCTCATGCCCGGGGACATGCGTAGACCGGGCAAGGCCCGGGCCGCGGTCAGGGGCCCAGCAGGGGTGCGATCATGGCGGCGCCGGCGCTCTGGTAGGCGCCCAGTTCCTCCGCCCAGGTGGTGTCCAGCCCGTGGGCGGCAGCGAGGGCGTCGAAGATGTCGGCCCAGTGCGCGCCCACCGTCGTTCCGGGCTCGTCGACGACCGGGGTGAGGCCGGTGACCTCGAGGAGGGTGTACTCCCCGTGTCGGCGGGCCAGGACCGTCCACACGTCATCGGACCGGTACACGGCGTGGGTGTGCGGCCCGGTCACCGGGTACATGGTGCCAGGCGTCGGGGGAGTGCTCACGGTGGGTGGGGTCGGCCTTCCGGTCGGGACGAGAGGTGGGGGTCAGGTCTGGACGAAGACGCGGCCGGCGTGCACGTCCAGCCCGTCGGGAAAGTAGCGGCGCCGGCGGCCCTGCAGCCGCATCGTCGACCAGGCCGAGGGCATCTTGGCGCCCTTGGAGGTGTTGCAGGTGACACACCCGGCCACGAAGTTGTCCAGGGAGGTGGCCCCGCCCTTGGACCAGGGGATGTGGTGGTCCCCGTGGTGGGCGGGCCGGCGGCAGCGGATGAACGGCATGATCTCCATCTCGCACCGATTCCCGGCGCGGGTAAAGCCTTCGGCCCGCTGGGCGGCGGTGAACATACGGGTGGGGTCCTTGATGCCGCGCCCTCGCGGGGTGGACACCCAGGTGGCGATCCGGCTGAGCACGAGTACCGCCAGGATTCCGAGGACCACGACGGTGGGCATGGGGTAGGCCGCGTAGCACTGGCCGATGAACGCCCCGAGACTGTCGGTCGCCTCGCGCAGCGCGCCGAGGGTCACCGCCACACCATCGGTGGTGGCGGGCGTGCGGCTGGTCATGGGTGTGCTCCTGGCGGGGTCCGGGCTTCCGGTGCGGGACATGCGTAGACGCGACGGAGCCCCGCCCACCTCGGGGGAGGGGTGGACGGGGCTCCGGTCAGGGCTGGCCCGAGGTGGACCCGACGATCAGAACTCGTCGTCGGCGACCGCGGCGGCCGGGGCACGGCGCGTGGTCGCAGCGGCTCTCGGGGCGGCCTTGGCGCGCGGCGCCTCGTCCTCCTCGACGTCCTCCTCGACGCGCGCGACACCGCGCGACGGGTTCTTCGTGACCTCGGCGGTCGCGAACATCAGGTTCGGGCCGACCGCAGCAGCCGTGAAGCTCGTCATGGTCGCCTTGCTCGGAACGAGCTCGCCGTCCTTGTTCAGGACGTGGACGTCCTTCTCGTAGGAGCCGGGGTAGGCCTGGATGATGACCGCGGAGCCCTTGCCGAGCGACTCGACGATGTTCGCGGCCAGGTTGCCGTAGGCCTTGATCGAGTAGAAGTCGGACTTCTCGTTGTCCGAGCCGCGCTCACCGGAGTTCACGCCGACGTTGAACAGGACGTACGGCTTGCCGCCGTTGCGGCCCTCACGGAGCACGAGCTCCTTGGTGGCGATGTTGCCGACGATGCAGACCGGGGTGTTGGCCATGGGTGGTGCCTTTCGTCAGCCCCCTAGTCGGGGGCGTCTGGTCCGGGCCCGGAAAGTCTCCGGCGACCGGGGTGGTGCATGGTCAGGACGAGGCGTCCTGCTACCTCTCATGTGTGCGGCATCGCCGCTCTCTCGCGACACCGCGGCCAGTCAGGCGGGGGTGCCCGGGTCGGCCGACATCTGCCCGGCCGCGACCAGGCCCAGGAACTGCTCCCGCAGGTGCGCGATGGTCTGCTGGTGGGTGGTGTTCGCCGCGATGGAGGTCATGTCCAGCAGCGCCAGCGACGTGTTGAGCAGGCCCCGGATGAGCTGCTGCCCGTCCGTGGTGTCGAGCAGCACGTTCAGCGCGTCGAAGTCGCGAACGGCGAACCGGTCCAGGACGGCCAGGGCGGCCAGGGTGCTGTCGGCCTCGGGCGGGGTGGACGGGGACGGGGCGGGCATGATGGGGGTCTCCTTCGGAGAGTCAGTGGTCAGGTACTCCAGCGCCCAGACCGGGTGCAGGACGATGGGCTTGCGCTGCCCGTCAAGTCGGACGCGCAGGTGGGCGGTGCCGGCAACGGTGCCGGTGATGGTGCCCTCGATCGGGGTGGCGCCCCCGGTGTAGCGGACCCGGGCGCCGCGACGGGCCGGGACGGCGTAGGTGCGGCGGATCAGGTCCAGGCTCATCGCAGTCCCTGGTCCTGGGTGCACGCCTCGCAGTAGTCGACTCCGTCGGCCCGGCGCCAGTTCGCGGCCTCCGCGACGGTCAGCAGCTCCTCCTCGGTGACCGGGGCGACCTCGAGTCGTTCACCGCAGGCGTCGCAGCGGATCAGGGAGAGGGTGGCCACCGGGCTCAGGCCGCCAGCAGCTGGTCGCTGTGCACGGCCTTCAGGTCCAGGGCCAGGTCCAGGACGCGGACCCGGTCCGCCTCGTTGAGGGCGGAGGAGACCCCGCGCAGGTGCTCGAGCTCGTCGACCGTGTGGTTCTGGGCCAGGTCCTCGGACCAGTGACAGTCCAGCTCGGCGCGGGTGAGGCGGCGGGAACGGGTCGGCTTGCGGGCGGTCTTCACGATGGTGCTCCTTCGGTACGGGGGTGTCCGAGCCTCATGTGTGCGGACACCCCCGCCTCTCTCAACCAGCCAGCAGCACGGGGGCGAGGACCGGGGTGGAGGGCATCCGGTACCAGAGAGCCTTGGATGCGCTGCTGCGCGCCGGCAGCCCCACCCATGCCTCCTCCGGGGCGCTGGTGGCCGCCGCGGCGGCCGCACCCAGGTCCAGGTCCTCGGACTCGGTGATCAGGTACAGGACGTCACCGGCGTCGGTCACGCACCGGTAGGTGAACCCATCGACCGCTCCCTTGGGCTCGGGCAGGTTCTCCATCGCGTGCCGCTTGGCGACCGCGTTGTCCCCGGTGAGGCGGTACCCGGTGGCGCGGGTGGCGAACTCGTCGACCACGATCACCGCGACACCGGGGTCGCGTCGGGCGATCCGCTCGACGATGTCCACGACGACCGCCTCCACTGGGACCGGCTGCGCCCCCGACTCCGACGCGGCGGTGGCGCGCTCGGGGGCCGGAACGGCAGTGGGGCTGGGTGAGGGCTTGCGGGTGCGGGCCGGCTTCGCGTCCGGGTTGGCCGGACCGGAACGCAGCGCACGGTACCGGGCAGCGAAGTCGATCACCGTCGCGGGCGGGGCCACCACCGGCGCCGGGGCCTGGGGGACCGGGAACCAGACGTCGTCGACGGAGAGCTCCTTGACCGTGATCGTCTCGACCACCTTGTCGGCGGCCACCTCGGCTTCCAGACCGTCCTCGGCGTCGGCTTCGTGGTCATCGCGGGCAAGTTCGATGGTGCGGACCTTCACCCGGCCGGCGACGGCGACGATGTCACCGACCTTCGGCACCGTCCCGCCGCGGCGCAGCTTGGACAGGGTCCGGTCCCACACCACCCCGTTCATCGAGACCTTGGAGGACTCGAGGCTGAAGTTGGCGCGCCGGCCCCCGGCGTACCCCTTCTCAGCCCACGCGGAGATCACCCCGACGGTCATGACGGTCTGCCCGTCCTCGTCGGCGATCCGGTGCAGCGGGACCAGGGGGGATCCGGCCGGGGCCTGCCAGGCCTTGAGCGCGCCGGCCAGGGAGGTGAGGGGGTGCTCACCCAGGCCCACCCCGAGCCGGAACCGCTGACGGGCGTGACGCTCGACGGCGTGCCACTCGGCGTCGGTGACCTCGGTGGCCCCGCCGCGCATCGCACGGAGGGACATGGTCTGCCCGAGCCGGGGCCCGAAGGCGTCCATGGCACCGGATTCGATCAGGGCGTTGGCCGCGGTCACGGAGATCCGCGCCACCGAGCCCTTGTCGCCGGGCACCTTGACCCGGTCCAGCAGGTCGGCCATCCCGGTGAACGGGCCGCCGGCGTCGCGTTCGGCGACGATGTGCGTGGCGGCCGCCCCGACGTCCTTGATCTCGGACAGGCCGAGCATCACCGTGCCCTCCACCGGGGCGGTGCTGATCCCGGAGAGGTTCAGGTCCGGGGATCCGACCGGGATGCCGTCCTCGCGCAGCGCGGAGAGCGCGGTCAGCCGCTTCTCCTCCTTCTCCGCGACAGCCAGGATCGCCGCGGCGTACTCGACGGGCCAGCCGGCCTTCAGGTAGGCGGTCCAGAACGCGAGCAGGCCGTACGCGGCTGAGTGGCTGTTGTGGGAGACGATGCCGTTGACCACGAAGTTGTGGTCGGTGCCTTCGGCCATCTCGACGTCGTAGGTCATCTCCTCGCCCGCAGCGGTGATCGAGACGATGGTGTCCAGCCCCGTCGCTGAGCGCAGCTGGTCGCCGGGCTGGAGGTCCTCGACGTGCACGTAGTCGGTGCGGCCGAGGAGCCGGTGGTTGCCGGTGGCCTTGATGCTTCGCCCCGATGCGCATGCGATCCGGAAGACCGGCTTGACACCGTTGCGGTGCACCGTCTTGACCGGCTGTGCGGTGATCTGGCCGGCTGCGAGGTCGTAGGCGAGCAGATCCAGGCTCAGGATCGCACCGGTGCGGGACTGCTCGTACAGCGACTGGACGCTGATGCGGGCCCCACCCGGGCCGTGCAGGACGGCGTCGCCGGTGATGCACTTGTTGAACAGGTACTCGGCGGCGCCGGCGATGAAGTCCCACAGCCGCTGGGCGGTGGACTCGCTGAAGGCGGGGGAGATGAGGGTGCCGTTCTCGTCGTGGAACTCGCGCGGCGCGCCGACCACCCACATCTCGTAGACGGCGTCCATCTCGGACTTCTTCTTCTTGCCCATGGCCTTGCGCAGACGGGAACGCTGGGCGGCGTCGAACCCGGCGACCACGGTGCCCAAGCGCATGATGGTCTCCTGGTAGATGGCCATGCCCTGGTCGTCGCCGAACACGGAGGAGATCCACTCGGTCTCCACCGGGTCGTGGGTGAACGCGGTGTAGGAGACGGACTCGCGGCCGGCCTTGCGGTTGGCGTACGAGTCGGGCATCTTCGCGGCCAGCGGGCCGGGCCGGAACAGGGCGACGACGGCGGAGAGATCGTCGAGGGACTCGGGGGCCACGTCCTGCCCGACCCGCGTCATCCCCGCACCCTCCATCTGGAACACACCGGAGGTCTTGCCGGCGCCGATCAGTGCGTACGCCCCGCGCACGGTGGGGTGGTCGATCGCGGACGGGTCGGGGATGTCGCCGAGGCTGAACCGCTCCCCGGTGGAGTCGGCGATGTAGTCCAGGGCGGTGGCGGCGATGTCCAGGTTGATCAGCCCGAGCACGTCCATCTTGAGCAGGCCGATCGCCTCACAGTCCCCACCGTCCCAGCAGATCACCCGCGGGTAGGCGGGCTTGCCGGCGGCGTGGGACTTCCACCGCATCGGCACCAGCTCGTCCAGCGGCTCGGGGGAGATGATGAACCCGCACGCGTGGATCGACTCGGCCTTGGTGATCCCCTCGAACGAACGAGCCAGCTCCAGGATCTGCTGGGCCTCGCCCCCGGACTCGTCGACCAGGGTGCGGAACGCGTCCCCGGAGGGGTCGGTCGTGTCGTCGAGCTTGGCGAACGGGTACGGCTTGCCCCCGGCGGTCGGGATCAGCCCGGCCAGCTTCTCGCCCAGGGACACCATGTGGCGGGCGGCCTGCGGGTCGGCGGTGGGCTGCAGGATGCGGGCGGCGTCCTTGATCGCGGCCTTGGACAGGGCCATGCCGAAGGTGCCGATGTGGGCGACCCGGTCCTGACCCCAGCGAACGGCGAGGAAGGCGAACACCTCGTCGCGGCGGGCGCCTTCGAAGTCGACGTCGATGTCGGGCATCCCGGCCCGACCCGGCTCGAGGAACCGCTCGAACAGCAGGTGGTTGGCCAGCGGGTCCAGGCCCACGATGCCCAGGGCGTAAGAGACCAGGGCACCGGCCGCGGAACCACGTCCGGGGCCGACCAGGATCGGCTTCTTCCGCTCCCGGGTCGCCTCATCGAGCACCTCCCCGGCCTGGACGCGGACCCAGTCGGCGGCGGTGTAGTCGCTGCGCGCCCAGGAGATGACGTCCCACACGATGAGGAAGTAGTCGGGGAAGCCCATGGAGACGATGACGTCCTCCTCGCGGCGGGCGCGCTCCTTCACCTCCTGCGGCAGCTTGGCCCCGAACTTCTCGATCAGGCCCTCGCGCACGAGGTGGTGGAAGTAGGCGGCCGAGTCGGCGAACCCGTCCGGGACGGGGTAGCGGGGCAGGCGCTGAACGGGGTCGGGGATGACCCTCTCGGCGCACAGGTCGGCCACCATCACGGTGTTCGCGCAGGCCTGCCGCCACGCGGCCGCGGCCTCGGCGTTGCCGATGTTGCCGAGCACGTCGAGCATCTGGGACTCGGACTTGATGAAGTAGTCGGGGGTGCCGTTGAAGGCGAACCGCTTCGGGTCATCCAGGTTCTTCTTCACGCCGACGGCCAGGAACGCGTCGTGGGCGTGGGCGTCCTCGGCGTGCTCGTAGTGGCAGTCGTTGGTGGCCACCAGCGGCAGACCGGTCCGCTCGGCGAGGGCGCGCAGCTCACGGAACGCGTGGGCCTCGGCGCCGATGCCGTGGTACATGACCTCGATGAAGACGTGCTCGCGCCCGACGGCGCCGATGAGACGGTCCAGGTTGGCCTCCGCTTCGGCACGGAACGCGACGGCAGACGCTGCGTCGCCGGCCTTCTCGGCGGCGCCGGCACGGGAGAGGGGCCCGGCCACGGGCCCGCCCAGGCACCCGGTGAGCACGATCAGCCCGTCGCCGTGCTCGTCGAGCAGGTCCAGGTCGATCCTCGATTTGTACCAGTAGGACTCCTCGGCCTTGTTGTGCAGGGCGAGCAGGTTCTTCCAGCCGGTCTCATTGCGGGCCAGCACCGTCAGGTGCAGGTACTTCTTGGTCTTGTCCTTGCCCTCGTCGGCATCGGAGGCGTTCTCGTCGTCGTTGACCACGGTCTCGACGTTCCGCTCGAACCGGGAGCCGATGGCCAGGTATGCCTCCATGCCGATGATCGGCTTGATCCCGGCCGCCAGGCACGCGTTCTGGAACTTGAGGGCACCGGCGAGGGAGCCGTGGTCGGTGATGGCCATGGCCTTCTGCCCGAGAGCAGCGGCGATCCCGGGCATCCGCCCGACCCGGGACAACCCGTCCAAGCTCGAGTTCTCGGCGTGATTGTGGAGGTGGACATAGCCGCTGCCGTCGGCGCTCACGGTCTCGGTCACGGGGTCCTCCTGCGGGTGGTTCGGTGTGCTGGCGCCGGGTGGCGCGAGGGTGCATTCCCCATGTGTGCGGCGAACCCCGCCTCCCGCGCATGCACCCCGGTCCCGGCGCGGCCGGGTCGGCTCAGGGGTGGCCGGGCAGGAGGGTGGAGAGCTGCCGGGACAGGTCCTTGACCAGGCCGGGCAGGTCACCGTGCCCGGTGGCCATGCCGATGACCTGCCCGGCGGCGAGGACCACCGCCAGGACGACGAGGACGAACAGGACCTCACGGGCGCGGGAGGGGCGCGGCCTGGGCCGGCGTGGTGGCCGGGGGCCTGCGGACTGCTCCAGGTCCCAGTCCTGCCGGGCCTGGGGGTCCAGTCCGTGCAGGTCCAGGCCGAGGGGACGCCCGTCCGCCGTGGCCGGGCGCCGGGCTGGGGCGGGGGTGCGCAGCGGGAAGACCGACCCGTCGGCTTCGAACACGTCCTGCAGGATCGTGCCGTCGGGCTGCTCGGTGTGCATGACGACACCGCCACGCATCTGCGCCCACCGGTGCAGCATCTGCCGCGCGTCCGCACCCGACAGGCCCGTGAACCCGGGCACCGGCACCCCGTCCTGCAGCAGGTCGACGGTGTCGTCCAGGTTCAGGCGCGCGTCGACCCGGTCGTACTGGGCCGCGACCGGTTCGGCGCTCACGCGTGCTCCAGCTGCTGCAGCTCGGCCACGGCCGGCCAGTACTCCTCGCGCACCTTGTACAGCCACTGCGAGCCCGCGTGCACGGGCCCGTCGGCGAACGCCTCCCGGGACGCGTAGATGCCTTCGCCGGCCTCCAGGCTCAGCCCGGACCAGAAGGAGGCGGCACCGTCACCGTCGGTGGGGATCTCGGCCAGCTGCGCCTCGGCCATGGTGGCGATCACGCCCACGGCGTTGCGGTACGAGGTGAGGTCCTCCTCGTCGTCGGCCTCGTCGAGCTCTTCGATGAGGGAGTCGGCCAGCAGGGCCCACTGGGCGTGCTGCATGTCATCCTCCAGGCCCATGGCCGAGACCAGCGCCCAGTGCGGGTCGGTGTCCAGGCGCAGGTAGGGCTCCAGATCGATCGAGTCGAGGATCTCGTCCGGTGCGCCGGCCTGCCAGGCGGCCACCCGGTCCAGGTCGGTGGGCCGGTCGATGTCGATGCCGGAGGCGGCCAGGATGTCCACCCACCCCTCGGCGTTGTACAGGCCCGACGCGGACAGTTCCAGGGCGATGCGGATGGCCCGGATCGCGTCCGACTCGGCGATCGACTCGCCGCCGTCGGGGCTGGGGATCATGAACCGGCCGGCCAGCCGCTTGGGAAGCCAGAACAGGGGGTGCCACAGTGCCGCGGGGTTGACGTCGGCGAACCGGCGGCCGCCGTCGGGCATCGGACCGTAGATGGGCAGCGGCACGGTCAGGATCGGGTTGAACGTGAAGCTGGACGGGTCCATGCCGGTGGCGGCGCGCCACTCGACGAAACGGAGCACGGTGTCGGCGGCCGAACGGGTCAGCAGCAGGGAGTCACCGTCGTGGGTGAGCAGCTGCCGGCGGGGGACAGTCATGGGTCTTGGCACCTCGAAGTGGGGTCGTGATGAACGGTGGCCTCTGCCCGTTGACATGCGTAGACCTGGGCCGGTGCGGCGACCGGGCCCGGATCAACGCATGTCCTGGGCCATGACCAACAAGTCCAAGGACAAGGGCGACCGGTTCGAGCGCGAGGCCGTCAAGGTGCTGATCGAAGCCCTGCCCGGCCTGACCCGCCCGAAGGCGATGCGACTGCTCGGCGCCGGCCGGAAGGAAGACGTCGGGGACCTGGCCGTCCTGCCCGACGCCGCCATCCAGGTGCGCGCGAAGAAGGACATGGGCGCCTCGATCAGGTCGGCGGCCGTCGACTCGGTCACCCAGGCCGGGCACGGGGACATGCGGTTCGCCCTCGGCATGGTGCCGATCCTGGGCACCCGCGCCCACCAGGTCCGCTGGATCGCCACCACCGTGCCCGAGGCGTGGCCGGTCCCGGTCACCCCGGTTGCCGAGTTCGCCATGGTCTCCCGCGCCCTGACCTGGATGCGCGACGACGCCGGCCCCCACGGGTACCGGGTGTGGGAGCGCACCGAACGGATCGGGCTGCTCGCCGGGCCCGGCCCCACCGTCCTGGTCGCACCCCTGGAGGCCTGGGCGGCCGCCTACACGACCGCCTGCGGGCGCACCCCGGTCCTGCCCGTCGACGTCGAGCCGGGCACCACCGTCCCCGAGCTGGTGGCGGTCTGAACCGCGCACCGCGCGATGCCGCCGTACACAGGAAGAGCATGAGCACCCCCACGATCCCCAACCGTCAGCCCGCCGGCGCCCCCAACCACACCGGTGGCCGATTCGCCGAGACCGCGCACACCGAGGCCGATCTCACCCTGACCGCCCCGCGCCCCGTCCTGACCGAGACGCTGCGCGAACGCCGCGGCCACGACTTCTACCCCACCGAGGCAAGCTCGTGGCCGGCCCTGTACGCCACCGACGGCACCAGCGGCATCGAGGACAAGCCGTTCGTCGCCCACTACTTCCGGGCCGGAGCCGACTGGTACGTCGCCGAGTTCGACCCGGTCGAGCGGGAAGCCTTCGGGTACGCCGACCTGGGGCTGGGCCACGGCGAGTACGGGTACATCGCCCTGGACGAGCTCGAGCAGCTGGACGTCGACGGCGCCGTCGTCGAACGGGACCTGGACTTCGTGCCCGGCACCCGCGCCTACGAGTGCATCGAGAAGTACCGGCGCGCGGCCCCGCGGGCCCGCACCACCTCCGACCCGGCCTGGCACCACAAGCTCTACGGCGAGACCGCGGCGGGGGAGGAGAAGCGCTCCTACGCCCAGTCGGCGATCACCGACGCCTTCGCCGCCGACGAGTTCGGTGTGGTGTGGACCCCGGATGAGCAGCGCGCCATCTTCGCGGCCTGCTTCAACCCCGACACCCTCAACGAGGCGATCGAGACGGTCGGCGCCCAGGCCATCGAACCGCAGCACACCGGTGCGCACCTGGCCGACGAGGTCAACCGGATCCGGCTGCACCGGCAGGCCGCGGAGCAGAAGTTCATGCGCAACCACCACGACACCCTCACCGAGGCCCAGCAGATCCCCGTCGACCTGACCGATGAGCAGTACGCCGGCGAGCTGGTCCGCGCCCTGCCGTTCGCCAGCCCCTTCACCCGGCAGAACGCGGTCGCGAACCGGCACATGCCGGTGACCGGGGCGCAGTCGCTGCGCGCGGCCGCCATCGACAACGAGGTCCAGGCCTGCCGGAACCCGAACCGGTCCCGAGCCAGCACCGCCGGCAACCCCGACTTCGCCACCCATCCGATGACCGAGCTCGAGTACACGATCGACCGGATGATCGTGCGCGGTCAGGACCCGACCACCACCGACAACCTCGAACACCTCTCCACCCACCAGGGTTACGGCGACGGGGCCCGCGTCGTCGCCCAGATCGTCGACGGCCGCCTGGCCGCCCGCCGCACCCCCTGAGATGACCGCGGGCCACGGACGGCCCGATCCGAGAGCACCACGAAGGAGCACACGCGTGAGCATCACCGTCCCCGGCATGGCGCCGACCGCTACGAGCACCGACCCGGACCCGGACCGCATCACCCGCCTCGGCGGGGCCACCACCCTGGCCAACGCCTACCTGCGGGTGGACACCGACGACGTGATCTTCCCCGACGGCCGGCCCGGCACCTACAACACCGTGACCGTGGCCGAGGGCAACGGGGTGGTCGCCGTCCCCACCACCCGGTGGCGGGGCCTGGGCTACGTGGGCCTGGTCGAGCAGTACCGCTACCCCCTGGGCCGGGCCACCCTCGAGTTCCCCCGCGGCGGCTCGCTCGACGGCTCCTTCGAGGAGGCCGCCCGGGAACTGGTCGAAGAGACCGGGCTGGTCGCCACCACGGGCCGCAAGCTCGGCGTCGTGCACCCGGACACGGGGATCCTCACCAACGAGGTGAGCGTGTGGCTGACCAGCCACGAGACCGGGACCCTGCACCCGGCGCACGTCGAGCCCGAGACCGGTGCGCGCTTCCGCTGGTTCGGGGTGGGCGAGTTCGACGGGCTGATCGCCAACGGCAAGATCACCTGCGGAATCACCCTGGCCGCGTTCGCGATGCTCGGCATCCGCAACATCCCGCTCTTCGACTGAGCCGCGCCGGGGGCGCCGGGTCTCAGGCCGCGCGCGGCACCTTCGGGGCCAGGCGCGCGTCGATCTGCGCGGTCAGCAGGGTCAGCCCGGCGCGCATCTCGACCAGCTCGGAGTCAAAGAGGCGGCTCAACGCCCGGTGCAGCGCCTGCGGGTCCTGACGGGTCGCAGCCTCCAGGGCGGCGAACTGGGCGGGCATCGGTGCGGGCATCTGAGCCATGGCAGAACTTCCTGGTGCTGGTGCTGGTGCTGGTCGGTCACCACCCATGTGTGCGGCACCGGTCCCGGCCGTCCACAACCCGGCGTCGGGGGAGGCCGACGGCGCCGCACACATGATCCATCGCCGGCCATCCGGTGACCTGTCCGGTGCTTGACCGCATAGGACGAACACGGGCCCCGCCCACCACGACCCGAGACGCCCAGGAGGGAACAGCGTGCATATCGTCTACTTCTCCTCGGTCTCGGCCAACACGCACCGCTTCGTCACCAAGCTCGGGCTGCCCGCGGACCGGCTGCCCCTGCACACCCGTCAGGACACCGTGCTCGCCACCGAGCCGTACGTGCTCATCACCCCCACCTACGGGGACGGGCAGGGCTCCGGGGCGGTGCCCAAGCAGGTGATCAAGTTCCTGAACGTGCCCGGCAACCGGGCACTGATCGCCGGGGTCATCGGCACCGGCAACACCAACTTCGGTCAGACGTACTGCCTGGCCGGCGCTGTCGTCGCGGCGAAATGCCGTACACAGCTTCTTCACCGAGTCGAACTGATGGGCACGGTCGACGACGTCGACCGGGTCCGCGAAGGAATGGAGTCCCTATGACCGCCGGCTTCCTCACCGAGGAGATCACCATGCCCACCCGATTCGAGGGCCTGGGCTTCCACGAGCTCAACGCGATGCTCAACCTCTACGACGCGGACGGGCACATCCAGTTCGACGCCGACAAGGAGGCAGCGCGCCAGTACTTCCTGCAGCACGTCAACCAGAACACGACGTTCTTCCACGACCTGCAGGAGAAGCTGGACTACCTGGTCAAGCACGGCTACTACGAGCGGCAGGTCCTGGAGCAGTACCCCTTCGTGTTCATCAAGGACCTGTTCAAGGCCGTCTACGCCAAGAAGTTCCGGTTCGCGACCTTCCTGGGCGCGTTCAAGTACTACACCTCGTACACGCTCAAGACGTTCGACGGCTCCCGCTACCTGGAGCGGTTCGAGGACCGGGTCGCCATGGTCGCTCTCACCCTGGCCCGCGGCGACCAGGCCATCGCCAGCCACCTGGCCGAGGAGATCATCTCCGGCCGGTTCCAGCCGGCCACCCCGACCTTCCTGAACGCCGGCAAGGCCCAGCGCGGCGAGCTGGTCTCCTGTTTCCTGCTGCGCACCGAGGACAACCTGGAGTCCATCTTCCGGGTGATCAACTCCTCCGGTCAGCTCTCCAAGCGCGGCGGCGGGGTCGCGGTGTGCCTGACCAACCTGCGCGAGCACGGTGCGCCGATCAAGCAGATCGAGAACCAGTCCTCCGGCGTCATCCCCGTGATGAAACTGCTCGAGGACACCTTCTCCTACGCCAACCAGCTCGGCCAGCGCCAGGGCGCCGGCGCCGCCTACCTGCACGCTCACCACCCGGACATCCTCCAGTTCCTGGACACCAAGCGGGAGAACGCGGACGAGAAGATCCGGATCAAGACCCTCTCCCTCGGGGTGGTCATCCCGGACATCACGTTCGAGCTGGCGAAGAAGAACGCCGACATGTACCTGTTCTCCCCGTACGACGTCGAGCGGGTGTACGGCATCCCGCTCTCCGACGTCAACGTCACCGAGAAGTACGACGAGATGGTCGACGATGCGCGGATCAAGAAGACCAAGATCAACGCACGCGAGTTCTTCCAGACGATCGCCGAGATCCAGTTCGAGTCCGGCTACCCCTACATCATGTTCGAGGACACGGTGAACCGGGCCAACCCGATCGAGGGCAAGGTCATCATGTCGAACCTCTGCTCGGAGATCCTGCAGGTCTCAGCGCCGTCGGAGCTGAACGAGGACCTCACCTACGCCTCGGTCGGCAAGGACATCTCCTGCAACCTCGGCTCCCTGAACATCGCCAACGCGATCGACTCCCCGGACTTCGGGCGCACCATCGAGACGGCGATCCGCGCGCTCACCGCGGTCTCGGACATGTCCTCCATCGACTCGGTGCCCTCCGTGCGCGACGGCAACGCCCGCTCCCACGCCATCGGGCTGGGGCAGATGAACCTGCACGGGTTCCTCGGCCGGGAGCGGATCTTCTACGGCTCGGATGAGTCGGTCGACTTCACCGGCGTCTACTTCGCCGCCGTCGCCTACCACGCGCTCCGGGCCTCCAACCGGATCGCGAAGGAGCGCGGCGAGGTGTTCGACGGGTTCGAGCGCTCCGACTACGCCACCGGGGAGTTCTTCCACAAGTACGTGTCCCGGGACTGGCTGCCGACCACCGCCAAGGTCGCCGCCATCTTCGAGACCGCAGGGATCACCCTGCCGACCCGGGCGGACTGGGCAGACCTGGCCGCCGACGTCGCCGAGCACGGCATCTACAACCAGAACCTGCAGGCCGTCCCGCCGACGGGCTCGATCAGCTACATCAACAACGCCACCTCTTCGATCCACCCGATCGCCTCGAAGATCGAGATCCGCAAGGAGGGCAAGCTCGGCCGGGTCTACTTCCCGGCCCCGCACCTGACCGAGGAGAACCAGGAGTACTTCCAGGACGCCTACGAGATCGGCCCCGAGAAGATCATCGACGTGTACGCCGCGGCCACCGAGCACGTGGACCAGGGCCTGTCCCTGACGCTGTTCTTCCCGGACACCGCGAGCACCCGCGACATCAACCGGGCCCAGGTCTACGCCTGGCGCAAGGGCATCAAGACGATCTACTACATCCGCCTCCGCCAGCTCGCCCTCGAGGGCACTGCCGTGGAGGGCTGCGTCTCCTGCGCACTGTGACGTAAGTCACACATCGGAGGTGGGGCTCGGCTCGGTCAACGGGTCGGGCCCCACCTCGTTCAGAGCCTTGCTCAGGCGGCGGTCAGCCTGGACTGGTCGAGCCTCAGCAGGTGAGGCAGTAGGTCGACGGGCTGGTTTCCGTAGACGCGCAGGGCCGCGGCGAAGTCGGACCATGTCTTCATGGTCGGGAGAACCGACGAGTCAGTGCTGGCCTCGAGCCAGCCACGGCAGTGGCCGTAAGGGGTGGTCAGCAGGAGAACCGGGCAGCCGTCTTCGGCCATGTGGTGGAACTGGGTCTGCGCCCCGGGACACCCGGTGCGGCGGCAGGCCCCCTTGGTCATGTTGGTCTGCGCGGTGCGCGACTTGACCTCGAGGTGCACGGCGGGGCGGCCGTCGGTCAGCCCGACGACGTCGCCGTCATGGCTGCGGTTGAACCGCCACTGCTCAGCGGCGATGCCGGTGAAGGTGACGGCAAGGCCGTCCAGCTGGATGATGCAGCTCTCGACGATGGCGGTGATGACCGCTTCGACTGGCCCGTGCTGGCCTTCCAGATCGAGCATGGCGAGGTCGTCTGCGATGTGGGTTGCGGTGTAGTTGGTGATCATGCCGGGGAAACTAGCTTTTCGGTGTTCGGGAACGACGCCAACCTTCAACCAGCGGTTGATGGTTGGGCAATTCGATCCCTCGATGCCGGGGGAGGCGGCCTGCCGCACACATGGTGGTCATGACGATCACCCCACCGACCCCCACTCCGGCACTCGCGCCGACCACGACCATTACCTTGGCCGAGTTCGAAGCCCTCTGGCCGCCGGCCCGCCGCGCCACCGCGACCGAGATGTTGCTCTCCCAGTCCTCCGACGGGGTGAACTACGGGCGCTACTGCGCGGTCATCATCGACCCGGCCGCCGACGGCGTCACCCTCGTGAAGTCCGCCCGCGGCGACAAGCTCAGCTGCGCGATCGCCCCGCAGATCAACGCCGAGACCATCGGCGCCCTGCGCGCCCTGCGCGACGCCCCCTACGGGCTGACCAACGTGTGGGTGCTCGAGCGCACCCCGGTCACCTTCGAACCCCGGCACGAGCCGGTCGCCCGCGACGCCTTCCACGCCGACCTGCTCGGCGCCCCGACGGAGGACGGGAGGGCCATCAGCGGCATGATCCTGAAGCGTGAGGCCCGCGAAGGCGTCCGGTTTCCCGACCCGGCCGGGATCCACCCGGCCCCGTTGCCGCCGGCCAGGACGAAGGTGGCCACCCCGGCCTGGGTGAAGACCACCGAGCTGGTCGACGACGAGTACGCGACCGCGGAGAAGAAGCGCCGAGCCCTGGCCGCGTTCACCCGCTTCGTCGACTCCGGGTTCGAGGGGGAGCGGTTCACCCGGGCCGTCTACGACCTGCTGACCGTCCGGCTCGACTTCATCGCCCACTACGACCTGGGCGGCTTCTTCGCGTACTACTTCGAGAACGGGCCCGCCGGCGTCCGCGAGTTCTTCGACGAACTCCACCACGCCATCGGCGTTCGCGCCTCCACCAGCATCACCCGACGCCCAGACTGGGACCTCGCCCTCGCCCTGGCCGACGGTCCGGGCGCCGCCTGGCTCACCGCCGCGATCAACCGGAACGGAATCCGCGCGTGAGCATCGACCTGCGCCGTGAGCTCGACACCGGCGGAGCCGCGGCCGCCGTCCTGGCCGCCGAGGCCATGTACGCCCACGAGCACCAACTGCCCTGGATCGCCGCGGCACCCGAGATCCGCGACCGGTACCTGACCCTGGCCGTCATCGCCGTCCGCGAGGCGCAGCAGGTGCTCGCCCTGCAGAACGCGGCCGTCCACCTGCAGCGCATGGAGTACGAGTTCTCGCGGTTGCGGGGCTCGTACGGCGGGGCGAACACCGGTGCCGTGACCAGCCAGCTTGAGGACGACTTGCGCCGGGCTGGCGACCTGGCCAGCACCTTCCTCGAGCGGGCCACCGCACGTGCCGACGCCACCATCGGCGACGGGCCGGGGTGCCCGCCCGTCGACGGTGTGCCTACGAAGGGCTGATCACCGGGCTGTCAGAGCCGGCCGAGCAGCTCCGTCTTCTTGGCCTCGAACTCCTCCGGAGTCACGACGCCCGAGTCGCGGAGCTGGGCGAGCTTGGCCAGCTGATCGGTGACGTCCGGCTGGGCCGGCTGGGCGCCGTGCCCGGCGATCCGGGCCGCCAGCGCCTGGTCGAGTACCTGGCGCAGGTGAGCGAACTCGGCTTCCTGCTTCCTGGTGAACATCACGCTGTTCTCGTCGTTGACCGCGCTCATCGCCTGGGAGCCGAACTGGCTCTTCGTTTCGCTGCTGCCGGAGATCACTAGCTGCAGGAACCCGTTGGTCAGTCCGCCGGCGGGTCGCCACTGCGTGCCCTGCAGTGCGGAGATCGGGATCCGCTTGTCTCCCTTGCCCACGGTGAGGCGTGCCCGCATGCCGGTGCGGTGGATCGTGATGAACGTCCCGTCGAACTCGATCGCCCCGGTGTAGCCCTTGACCATGATCGGCTCGCTCATGCCTGCCCCCTCGTGTGTGCCTTCGTTGTCGGGTCCAGCATGCCCCACGATCGGCTACTTGGTGCTCGAGGTCCCAGGTCAGCCGTTCAGTTCGGTGAGCGCACCGGTGTTCAGGTCGACGTCGAAGACCCGTCTGGCGCGCCGCACCTTCAGGTCCTCCAGACGCCAGGTCCACCAGGTGACGCGGACGAGGCCGGGGCGACCGTAGATCAGCTCGCGGGCAAGAGACCCGGTGTCCTGGAAGGAGCCGTCGACGGGTACACCGAGATGGTCGGCGACGACCTGGCGGGGGTCGACCGGGTGCACACCGGCTGCGATGGCGGCGACCCGCTTGAGCAGCTCGTCACCCGGGGCGGCGTCGGTGAGGTCGACGATCTGAGCGAGACGGTCTGCGAGCTCGTAGACCGCTGCCGCCAGCTCAGGAACGTCGAAGTGGTTCGCCAGGATCGAGTCCGGGAACGGCTCGTTCAGATCACGGTAGTTCTGCACGGTGCCGTCCAGGGCGGCGCGGTCGTACTCGACGGTGGCCAGGACGCGATCCAGCTGCTCTTTGCTCATGAGCCCCATGTGTGCGGCACGAACCGCCCGGCGCGACCTCGAGGGGTCTCGGCCCGTCTCGCCCTCCGTCGCGCCCGCGCAGGAGGCTGATCCCGCCGCACACATGGGGCTCATGAGCAACTCAAGCCCCTTCGACATGGCCCGCGCCCTCGAAGCCGACGCCCTCAACCAGCTGAACGGCTACGTCGCCGAGCACGAGATGACCGTGCTGCACGACGACGGTCTGTACCGGCACCTGCGGTTCCGTTCGCCTCACACCGGCATCGGCTGGTTCGAGCTGATCACCTGGCCGGGAGCCATCACGATCAACGGCGACCTGGGCACCTTCGCGTTCCGCCGGCAGGAGGACATGCTCGCGTTCTTCCGGCACCCGCTGGGGTACGTCAACGCCGGGTACTGGGCCGAGAAGTGCGTCGCCCGTGGCGAGGACCTGCAGGGCTTCTCCGCCGACATGCTGCAGAAGACCATCACCGCCGAGATCGAGGAGGAGTACGCGGACGACCCGGCCAAGCGCGAACGGATCCTCGCCGCGCTCGATGACGAGGTGTTCGGCGTCGAGGACCGCGACACGGCATTCGAGGCGCTCGGCGACTTCACCGGCCACGAGTTCACCGACCTGATCGGCTACGACTTCGACGCCTACAGCCACCGGTTCCTGCTGTGCCTGCACGCCATCGTCTGGGGCATCCACCAGTACGACGAGGCGAAGGCGACGGCCGACCCGGCCGCGGCGCCCGCATCGTGAGGCGCCGTGTCACCATCTCCCCGCTGCGGTGGCCCGGCGGCAAGGGACAGCTCTACGCCCCCGTGCGTGCCCTGCTGCGCGAGCATGGTCTCACCGGTGGGCACGTCGTCGAGCCGTACGCCGGCGGCGCCGGCCTGTCCCTGGCCCTGCTGGTCACCGGCCAGGTCGAGCGGATCACCCTCAACGACCTGGACCCCGCGGTGTACGCCTTCTGGGCTACCGCCGTCGCCGAACCGGACCGATACGTCGACGCCGTGCGCACCGTGCCGCTGACCATCGACGAGTGGGACCGACAGAAAGAGATCTACCGGTCCGGGACGGCCAGCGGGTTCGACCTCGGGTTCGCCGCCTTCTATCTGAACCGGACAAACCACTCGGGGGTGCTGCGCGCCAACCCAATCGGCGGCCGCGACCAGACCGGCCGCTGGCTGATAGACGCCCGCTTCCCGCGCGAGGGGCTGGCCGAGCGGTTCCGTCTGCTGGGCCTGTACGCGGAGCGGATCACCGTCACCTGCCGCGACGGCGCCGACGTCGTGCGCGAGAGCGCCCACGACCCGGACACCTTCTTGTTCGTCGACCCGCCTTACGTGACCAAGGCCGACACCCTCTACCGGTCCCACTTCGCTGACCAGCACCACGTCCGGCTGGCCGCGGCCCTGAACGAGCACGCCGACGCGAAGTGGCTGCTCACCTACGACGACGAGCCCCCCATTCCCGACCTCTACCGGGCCCGGCACCGAGCACCACTGCCCATGCGGTACTCCGGACACCGGCCCGGGCACACCACAGAGCTGGTCATCTTTTCCGATGCCCTGGCACGCGTCGCGGCCGCCGACGTCGCGTGAGGCCGACGCCGCCGCACACATGACCGACGGGATGCGCCCGGGCACGCCCGGCTCTACGCATGTCCCTCACCACCAGCACCCCTCGATAAGGACCCGCATGAGCGCCACGACCACCCGCCTCGCCCCCGTGCAGCCGATCAACTGGAACCGCATCCAGGACGAGAAGGACGTCGAGGTGTGGAACCGCCTCACCGCGAACTTCTGGCTGCCCGAGAAGGTGCCCGTCTCCAACGACATCCAGTCCTGGGCGACCCTCACCTCGGCCGAGCAGCAGCTGACCATGCGGGTCTTCACCGGCCTGACCCTGCTGGACACCATCCAGGGCACCGTCGGCGCCATCAGCCTCATCCCCGATGCCGTCACTCCGCACGAGGAGGCCGTCTTCACGAACATCTCGTTCATGGAGAGCGTGCACGCCAAGTCGTACTCCTCGATCTTCTCCACGCTCTGCTCGACGAAGGAGATCGACGAGGCGTTCCGCTGGTCCGCCGAGAACGAGCACCTGCAGCGCAAGGCCGACATCATCCTCGAGCGCTACCAGGGCGACGACCCGCTCAAGAAGAAGATCGCCTCCACCCTGCTCGAGTCCTTCCTCTTCTACTCCGGCTTCTATCTGCCCATGTACTGGTCCTCGCGGGCGAAGCTGACCAACACTGCCGACATGATCCGCTTGATCATCCGTGACGAGGCCGTGCACGGCTACTACATCGGCTACAAGTTCCAGCGCGCCCTCGAGACCGTGTCCGCGGCCCGCCGGCAGGAGCTGAAGGACTTCACCTTCGAGCTGCTGTTCGAGCTCTACGAGAACGAGATCGGCTACACCGAGTCGCTCTACGACGGTGTCGGGCTGACCGAGGACGTGAAGAAGTTCCTGCACTACAACGCCAACAAGGCGCTGATGAACCTGGGCTACGAGGCGATGTTCCCGTCCACCGTCACCGACGTGAACCCGGCCATTCTCTCCGCCCTTTCCCCGAACGCCGACGAGAACCACGACTTCTTCTCGGGCTCCGGCTCCTCCTACGTCATCGGTAAGGCTGTGGCCACCGAGGACGAGGACTGGGACTTCTGACCCGCCCCGGTGCCCGTCACGCCACCCGTGGCGGGCACCGGCACCCCCACCCTGAAGGGACCGCCGCGTGATTGTGCTGCTGTTCGTCATCGGCGTCGTCGCCGTCATCCTCGGCCTGGCCGCCTCCATCGCCCTGCACGAGCTCGGGCACCTGATCCCGGCCAAGCTGTTCGGGGTGCGGGTCAGCCAGTACATGATCGGCTTCGGCCCCACCCTGGTGAAGATCCGGCGCGGGGAGACCGAGTACGGGATCAAGGCCATCCCCGCCGGCGGGTACATCGCCATGGCCGGGATGACCCCACCAGTGGCGCCCCTGCCCGAGGGGGTGAAGCCGTCCCTGTTCCGGAGGATCGCCGACCGGGCGCGCGCCGCCCAGTCGGCTGAGGCGAAGCCCGGGGATGAGGCTCGCTCGTTCTGGGCGCTGCCGGTGCACAAGCGCATCGTCATCATGGCCGGCGGTCCCGCCATGAACCTGCTGATCGCCGTCGTGCTGACCGGTGTGCTGATGGTCGGCATCGGCACCACGCGCACCACCACCACGGTCGGGGCGAACCCGGGGCCGGGCACCCCGGCAGCTGCGGCGGGCCTGCGCACCGGGGACCGGGTCACCGCCTTCGACGGCACCCCCGTCACCTCGTGGGCGCAGCTGAGCTCGATGATCCGCGCCCACGACGCCACCCCCACCAGCATCACCGTCCAGCGTGACGGGACCCAGGTGGACCTGACGGTCACCCCGCAGCTGAAGGACGTGGCCGTGCTCGATGAGGCCGGCAAGCCCGCGGCACGCGCGGACGGCACCCCCGTCACCACCCGGGCCGGTCAGATCGGCGTCGCCTTCGCCCGCGAACGGGCTCCCGAGCCGGTCACCGCGGTCCTGCCCGCCGTCGGGGAGACCATCGTCTCGATCGCCGGGGTGGTCATCGCCCTGCCCGTCCGCCTCATCCAGGTCGCCACCGCCCTGGTCAGCCCCGCCCCACGGGACCCCAACGGACCCATCGGCGTCCTCGGGGTCACCCGCATCGCCGGGGAGGTCGCCGCGACCGACCAGATCGACCGCACCTCCAAGGCCGCCGGCATCATCGGCATCCTGGCGAGCATGAACGCCGCCCTGTTCGTCTTCAACCTCATCCCGCTGCTGCCCCTGGACGGCGGACACATCGCCGGCGCCCTGTGGGAAGGCCTGCGCCGCCGCACCGCCGCCATGTTCGGCCGGGCCGACCCGGGCCCCGTCGACGCCGCCAAGGCGATGCCCCTGACCTACCTGGTGGCCGGGCTGATGCTGTGCATGAGCGTGCTGCTGCTCATCGCCGACATCGTCAAACCGGTCCGCCTGTTCTGAGTCGTTGCCCGCTCAGCCTCGCAGCGCGCACTCGATCAGGAACCGCATCAGGACAGTGGCGTCGGCCTCTCGGTAGAGGGTGACCAGGTGCCGGTCGAACTCGGGGCGCCTGGCGACCGGGACGATGATCGGGTCGTACCCGCAGCGCATCAGCTCGCCGTTCATCATGATCCGCGAGGTGCGCTTGTTGCCGTCGAAGAAGAACTGGTGCCGGGTGCCCAGGCAGAAGTACGCGGTTGCCCGCTCCACCGGGTGTGAAAGCCGTTCGAGTGCCGCGATTCCCGCCGTGAATTCGGCACGCAGCGCGGCACCGTGGTCTGTGGCGCTGGTCGCGGAGTACACGCCGCGCCCGCCGAGGCGGACGTGCCCACCGCCGGTCACCGAACCCTCGCCGCGGAAGTGCCCGGATTCGATCGCCTCGTGCACCGCGACGATGCGGTGCAGTCGGTCTGCGGTGGCCTTGGCCAACCGGAAAGACCCGGAGCGGACCTGGCCTGCAAGGTGGTGATGGGCTGCCACGAGGGCCAGCACCTGCTGTTGATCGAATCCGGGATCGGCCGGGGGAATGGCGAAGAGGCTCGCTACCTGGTCGGGGGTCAGCGGGTTGTCCTCGAGGGCGGCGGCGTTCCAGACGTGATCGAGCAGGCCCTGCTCCAGGTGGTCGAGCGCAGCAGGCGTACCGACCTTGTTGACGGAGTCCCACGGGACCGCGTCGTGTGTCCAGGTGAAACTCAGCTCGGTCATGGCTCCATCCTCCCTTCTGGGCTCGCTCATGTAGCCCTCATCGCCTCGGCCGTCGACCTCTGGGCAACCCCGAGGGCGGATCCACCAGCCTCATCTGCGTCGGCGGCGGACTGGTCATCGGTCTGGTCCCCGGGATCCCGCTGATGCTCTCCTGGTACGCGCACCGGCGCCGACGAGGTGGTCTTCGCCGCACACATGGGATGCAGCCGCCGGGAACCGCCCGGCCAACGGGGAAGGAATCCCGCCCCATGAAGATGAACCTCAAGGCGCCGATCGCGCTCGTCCTGATCTCTCTCGCTGCCCTGTCGCTGACCGGGTGCACCGCGTCGCAGCAGGCCAGCCAGGAGGTCAACACCAAGGCCGAGAACCGGTCCCCGTACATGCCGCAGAACGACGTCGAGTACAACAACTACAACGCGGCCCAGAAGATGTACGACGATCCGAACTCGATCATCTGGTGCACCACCAGCTTCCCGAACAACTCCAGCCCGCTGGTCACCATCCCGATCCGGTCGAAGCTGACCAGCTCGTCGGTGAGCTACTTCCGCGGCACCGACTCCAGCGGGTACGACCAGCGGTCCGTGGACGGCATGTACCACGGCAACCCGCCCGGGTACCGGTACGGGTTCACGCCCTCCGGGGACTACGTCGACTTCTTCGGTCTCAACGTCCTGTGCTCCTCGAAGCTGCAGAACTACCAGCGGCAGGAGACCAAGGTGTCCATCACCGGCAACTCCGACGCTGTCACGCAGGCGCAGAAGGACGCCGAGGAAGCCCTCAAGCGAGGGGACACCTCCAAGGCCACCCAGCTGCTGCAGGACGCCGTCAAGAACGCAGGGGCCACCAAGTGAGCACCGGGCTGAAGGTCCTCGGCGGCATCGTCGCCACCGTCCTCGTCATCGGCGCCCTCGTGGTCGCCGGGCTGGCGCTCGGCTGGTTCGGCCGCGGCGCGCACGTCATCTCCGCAGGCAACGTCGAGAAGCAGTACGGGGTGGTGATCGGCCAGTACAACGACATGATCGCCGCCGCGGAGAACGCCTGCACCGCCCAGGCCTCGGCGAAGAAGACCACCAGCAAGGACGACGCCCAACTGTTCGAGGACCCCACCACGGCGCGCGCCGCCACGTTCCGGTCCCTGGTCGCCAAGTACTCCGCCACCGTCGACAACCCGTTCGAGGGGCAGATCGTCGTCCCGCCGGGCTACCCGACCTCCGCCGGGCTGCACGGCCTGGACACCAAGGACTGGTGCACGGTCTCCGGCCAGCTGCAGGAGCTCCGCGGCCGCTGATCGGGGGCTGTCGCGAGAGGACGCCCGTGCCGCACACATGGGGTGCAGCACAGAAACGTAGGCCGGGTCAGGAACCCGGCAGGGCTGACGGTCACCCCGCCCACACGGGGGCCGGTTCGATTCCGGTGAGCCCACGCTGAGTCGTCAACGCGCCGACGACGACTCGTCACCAGCACGGGTAGCTCCCGGGTGCATGGCGGTGGCGAAAATCCCCGACGGCGACGCCCGAGCTGCGATAGTGCCGCGTGCGACTGAAGGCCCCCGACGGCAATCGGGGATCGATGGAGGAGCACGGAAAAGAGATGGAGCGGTGACGAGGTCTGGCGACCTCCCGGGTGGAAGCCCGGTCCCCCGGCTTGTCGGCAGGGGGAGGGTGGGTTCGACTCCCGCCCACCGCACAAGAGAACACTCCGCCCGACCGCCGTCGCCACCACCGACGACCAGTCGATCGCCTCCAGATGGGACACAACATGATGATCGCCGGAATGCCCGACCCGCGGATCCTCCAAGGTCACGCCCCATCCCTGGATGAGTTCCTCGTCAGGGTCTTCCTGGCAGGAGGAGTCCTCATCGCCGTCCTCGCGATCCTGGCGCTCATCGCGCGGGCAGGTTCCGTGGTCTACCGGGCAGGCCAGCGGCGGAAGTTCCGTGTCGCGATGGCCCAGGAACCAGCCCGCCTGCGCACCATCTCGGAGCACCGGCTGCGCCGGTACCGCCGGTCGCTGATCGACTTCGGGACCGCCGGGCAGACAGACCCGCGGGTCCAGGCGCAGATCGATGTCCTCGAGGCGGAGAGTGCGCGACGGAAGATCGAGGCGGAAGCCGATGCGGTGTCCAAGGCGCGGACGCTCGTCGCCACGACCGACGACCAGATCCGAGACGCGACGGATCGAGAACTGATCACTCTCGACGCCGACGCCTGGGTCCGGTACCTGCTCCCCTTCTCCGAAGAGGCTCTGAGCGACGAGGTCGGCTCCCTGAAGAGGCGGGTCAACACCGAACAGGAACGTCGCCGCGTCGACGCCGCGCTCGGCACGACGGCAGCACGCCGGGCCTGACCTACCCTCCTGGATTCGCAACCGGATCAGCCGTCGCTGCCGCACCCCTCTATCGGCCCGGCAACTCGCCCTCGGCTCGACGACCCCCAGTACCTCTCGAGCCTGACGCCGGCGGCAGGCCATGCCGCACACATGAGGGGCATGACCGAGATCGAACCGGCCGCAGCTGAAGCCGGCAACCTCGTGCCCCGAGGGCAGGACGCCGTGACGATGCGCGCCTCCGTGGCCACCAGCCGCGCCGAAGTCGCCCGCCAGCGCGCCGCACTGCAGGCCCAGCAGCAGGAGATGAAGGACGACCTCGAGCGGCAACGGCAGGAGCTCGAAGCCGCCTTCCGCGCTCGGCAGGCCGAACTGGACGCCCAGATGGCGCCGCTGAAGGCGGAACTGAAGAAGCTGGAGGAGGTGTCCTGGACGGTCGACCTGTACCTGGGCCGAGACGAGTCCCTGACCCTGGTCCGTGACGGCGCGCCCGCGCCGGCCGACACCCCGCTGACGATCCGGCAGAAGGTCCTCGTCATGGCCGAGGAGTCGCTCATCCTGATGGACCGCGGTGCCACCGGTATGGACTACAAGGACATCAACGCCTTCGTGACGTGGCTGATCGCCGCACCCGAGAACCTGGACCGGGTCCTGCCCGAGCCCAAGGGCGTCGTCGTCCTCATCCCCACCCGTGTCCCGTCCTGCTCCGGGAACATCTGGGAGGACTCCGCCAAGAACGCCTACAACGAGGCCTCTTACTGGCTCCTGCGCAACGGCGAGAAGCTCTACGTGCTCACCGTCGACGAGAAGCTGAAGATCGCAGACCGGGTCCTGCCCAACCGCACCGAGTTCACCGACGTCTTCGGCCGCCGCCTCTTCGGCGTCGACATCGGCAAGCCCGTCGTCCCCGGCTCCGAGGAATGGCTCGAGATGCAGGAGGAGGCCGACGCCCGGCGCCGGCACTTCATGCGCATCGTGCTGGTCCTGCAGGGCATCATCGACCGCACCCCCGTCTGGCACCCCATGCCCGAGACCGGACTGAACCTGCTCTCGGTCGCCGACCAGGACGCCGGCCGAGTCGTCCTCATCCAGGACGGCGACACGTCCCTGCAGCTCGGTGACGGGCACGAGACGTTCGCCGCCTGGCAGCGACGGTTGAACGCCCAGATGCGCCCGGGGCTGCGCATCGCCGGCGACTGGCGCACCGAAGGCTTCAACGACCTGTGGGGCAAGGACTGGCGAGGGCGGTCCGCGCACACCCGCCTGAACCCGCCGAACGTCGACAGCCGCCCGGCGACCGACCAGCCGCACCTCATTGAAGGTCGCCGCGACGGCGGGTTCGTCATCCGGTTCGAGCGCACCGACCAGGTCTGGCGCAAGTACACCGAGCCTGACCCGGACAAGCCGGGCTGGGTCTACCACCGGGACCGACTGGAGACCCCCACCCAGCGCGCCTCCTGCGTCGTGAAGACCCACGATGACTGGGTGCTGCCCTTCGACCTGGCCACCCGGGCCGAGATCGCCTACTTCCTGAACAGCCGGGAAGAGCGGTCCAAGCACTTCCTGTCCATGGTCCCCGCCCTGCGCGCCGTCCTGGCCGCCAAGGACGCCGAGGCTGCGACGGAGGCGCCGTTCCGTGGGCTGCTGGCGCGGATGCTCGAGGCCGAAGGCGAGCCGGCCGAGACGGTGCCCGCCACGCTGGACGAGCTGGTGCATTGGTGGAAGGTCGCCCACACCTGGGCCCGGCCCTTGAACGGTGAGCCGAAGCACGAGGCGAAGGCCGCCGAGCAGATCATCACTGAGTACCGGGCTCGGCGCGCCGCATCCGAGGACGGCCGCGCCGACCGGATGGTCGCCGCCGGCCGCCGCGTGCCCGGGGTCATCGCCGTCGCGGCCAACCGGCAGGGCAAGTGGTTCGCCTACGCCCCATCCACCCCGGCCCATGACACCGGCGTGTTCCTGGACATCACGCCGATCCGGGCCAACGGCACCCTCGGGCCGGTCAAGACATGGCAGCGGGTCGCCCCGCGCTCGGCGAGCCTGCTGCAGGTCGCCTGGTCCACCGAGGCCTGGGCCACCTGGAAGTTCGCCGCCAACCCCAACCACTACCTCACCGCCCCCGAGCGGGAGGCCCTGGTCGCCGAGCTGGTCAACGGAGCCGAAGGCATCCCGCTGGCGGTCACCGAGATCTTCGACCCGGTCGACCCGACCAGCCGCACCCTCGCCCTCTACACCTGGCGCACCGGCACCCCCGAGGGCACTGAGGTCCGTTCAACCGACGACCCCTACTCCTGGCACTACCGGGGCGACACGGCGCTGATCACCGGCCGCGGCCGCGCCGTCGTCAAGGACACCGACGGCGCCCGGCTCGGGGACCCCCGACGGATCGAGAAGACCTACTTCGGCGGGTACCTCGGCGGCAGCCGCTGGGGCGACACCCCCTGGTGGCCCGACGAGGCACACCGGTACAGCGACGTCCGACCGCGGCTGGCCTGGGCCGACGAGCACGCGCTCGACCGGATCAAGGCGTACGCCGACCGGTGCGGCGCGGCCGCCAAGACCGAGCAGGCGGCTCGGCGTGCCCGCGATGCCGAGGCGTACCGGTACTCCCGGCCCGTCGAAGCGCTCATCCGCGCCGAGATCGAAGCGGCAGCCAAGGAGCGGTTCTTCGAGGACTACGGCGCCGGCGCCGAGGACCTGTGGGAGGCGCACCTGAAGACCCTGCCGCAGCGCCAGCCCATCCACCCGCGTGAGCTGTGGGGACTCGTCGCCATCGCCCTCGACCACGGTCACCCCGTCGTCGGGCAGAGCCTAGACCAGCTCGCCGACCACGCCTGGTCCCACCGCAACAAGGCGCCGGGGGAGTGGCACCCCGCCCGCGGGCGTATCGACCTGAAGGGCTATGGCCACATCATCGTCCCCGAGCCTCCCCCCGTCGGCGACGAGGACCAGCGGTGACTGGGCTCCCGTCGCGCTCTACGCATGATCCGCGACAGAAGCAGACCATCTCACCAGGAGCAGCCATGAGCATCCCCACCCCGTACGAGGACCTCCTCGCCGACGTCCTGGCCAACGGCGTCCGGCGTGCCGACCGGACCGGCACCGGCACGATCGGCGTCTTCGGCCGCCAGATCCGGTACGACCTCGCCGACGGCTTCCCGCTGATCACCACGAAGAAGGTGTTCACCCGGGGCATCATCGCCGAGCTGCTGTGGATCCTCTCCGGCGACACCAACGAGCACACCCTCCGCGACCAGAACGTGCGCATCTGGCCGAGTGGGCCGCCGAAGACGGGTCACTCGGCCCGGTGTACGGCCACCAGTGGCGGTCCTGGACGTCCGCCGACGGCGGCATCGGCCAGATCACCGGCCTCCTCGAAGCCCTGCGAACCGACCCGTTCTCCCGCCGCCACATCGTCTCCGCCTGGAACGTCGGCGACGTGCCCAAGATGGCGTTGCCGCCGTGTCACACCATGTTCCAGTTCCACGTCACCCCCGACGAGCACGGTCGGCCGGCCAAGCTGAACTGCCAGCTCTACCAGCGCTCCGGGGACCTCTTCCTTGGCGTGCCGTTCAACATCGCCTCCTACGCCCTGCTCACCCACATGATCGCCGCGCAGGTCGGGCTCGAGCCCGGCGAGTTCGTGCACACCTTCGGCGACGCCCACATTTACGAAAACCACGTCGACCAGGTCCGGGAGCAGCTGACGCGCAAGGCCCGGCCCTACCCGACCCTGCAGCTGGCCCACCGCGACTCCCTCTTCGACTACAGGGTCGAGGACGTGAAGATAGTCGGCTACGACCCGCACCTGGCCATCAAGGCCCCGGTGTCGGTCTGATCGGGACGACTACGCGCGGCGGCGCGCCCACCGCGGGAGCCGTCGCACGCCGTCCCACCAGATCAAGCACGAACCGCGCCGCCCGCACCAGCTGACAGCGCCGCGGTGCGGGTCGCCACCTCTGCCGCACACATGAGGGCCACAAACGACCAACGGAGATCCTCATGCCTCGTCTGCCTGACGCCCAGCAGTGCGTCCTTGACCGCCTCGCCGCCGGCGAGACCGTCCTCATCCGCGACGTCCACCCCGCCACCTTCGAAGTCCTGCGGCGCCGGGAGATGATCACCTGGAGCGGCAGCGGCGGCGCAGAGTCCCCGCTGCGGCTGACCGACCTCGGACGCGAGCCGTGGCGCGCCGTCGACGACGTGCCCACCGACATGTTCCTCGTGGAGGCCCACTACCTGGCCGCCGACGGCACCTGGCTGGGCACATACCGGCGCCGGAAGCTGTCGAAGGCTGGCGCCGAGGCCTACGCCCAGCTCCTCCTCGAGGGCTGGGAGCACGTGGTCCGCGGCCATGAGGCGGACGAGGTCTACTCGCGGCCGCCGGCCAGCGAGGTCACCATCCGCCAGTGGTTCGGCCACGACTGGGGTTACCCGCGCCGGGTCGAAGCGGCGGGCGCAACGGCGGACGCGGCGTGAGCGCGTACCGGCTGATCACGATTCAATGCGACTCGTGCGGCGATTGGATCGACGCGGGCGTCGGTGACACCGCGGCCGACGCCCGGGCCGGGCTTCACGGCACCGGGTGGGTGCTGAACGTCCGCGACGCCGACGGCGGCCGGATGCGGCGCGACTACTGCCCACGGCACGCGGGGGAGGCGGGCGAGTCCGCACACATGGGTGTCACGACCCCTGACCTAGGAGAACCTCCATGCTGACCCACACCGTCCTTGCCGCCAGTGATGCCGCCCCGGCGATCCCGGTCGGCATCACTTCGCTGCTCCGATTCGCCATGATCGGGATCGGCGCCCTGCTCGTCATCACTGGGGTCTACCGCAAGGTCACCAACCCCTACTCCGGTGGCACCGCGCCCATTGGTGCAGGGGTCATGCTGATGATGGGGGCTTTGCTGTTCGAACCGATGATGAACTTCGCCCTGGACCTCGCACGGATGGCGTCCGGGGAGTCCGCCGGTGCCCCGTCCTCGCGAGCCAGCGCCACCCCGACGCCGTCCGCCCCGACTACCCCCGCCGCGGCTTCGCAGCCGGTGGACATCACGGGGCTGCTGAACATCCTCGGAGTCGTTGGCGCGGTCGTCCTGCTTCTCGCCCTGGTTGCCGGGATCGGGTGGCTGATCCATACCAAGGTCGCGCCCTCGCTCCGGGCGGCCCGCTCCGTGGCGACCGAGCAGGCCGCCCGACTGTCCGCTGCCCACGTGGAGCTCAAGGCGCTGCTGGCGCGGCAGGCCGAGTACGCCACCGACCTGCGCCTGCAGATCGACTACCCGATGATGACCGACCCGGCCGACGTCATGGTGCGGCGATTCGTCACCGCCATGCGAGAGGCCCTCGGCCTGCGCGATGCACTGCCGGCCAAGCCCATCGCCGAGCAGGTTGCCCGATTCCAGGCCTCCGTGGGCGACTTCGCCGCCTCCTTCGACGCCGCCGAGCAGTACGCGCACCGCATCGCCCAGTCCCGGTTCAGCGTCGACGAGCGGCGCCGCCTCAAGGACGCCCGCATCCTGCTGGACCAGATCGAGGACGCGGGCCTGCACGAGGCCCAGCGCAACGCCTCCTACCGGCGGCTGGCCAAACTGCTGGACGGGCTCATCACGATCACCGAGCCGATCCGCCTCGCCCTCGCCGCCCACGTCCCCATGCTCACCCTCGAGGCGACCACCTCCCGCCCGAAGGAGACCGCCCGATGAACTTCCAGCACCAATCCGCCCAAGCGACCGAGCCACACGGGTCCGACCAGCGCACGTTCCACGCCATCGCCGCAGCCGCGATGTACGTGCTCGCTGTCGCGCTCGTGTTCCCGATGCTCCTCCCTGCCCTCCGCGACTCCGGCGTCGACGAGCGAGCAGTCGGACTGGTCTTGCTCTTCGGCGCTCCGGTCGTCTTCGGTGCCGTGCTCCTCGGCGGGTGGCTTCGATCCCGCCGCCACGCGAAGCGACTCGCGACGGCGAGCCTCCATCGGTGCAGCGTGCTCGACGCACCCCATCCCCGTCTGGCCGGAATCCGGGACCGCCTCTCCATCGTCGACAAGCGGTGGGCCGTCGACGGCCGCTACGTCTTCGAGGTCGAACAGTCCGCCTGGTCGCCGCCGGAGCGCGGCGGGCTGGTCGCCGAGGTCGACGAACGACTCGCACCCCTGATCGCCCACGCCCCGGCCGACCTCCGCGCCCTGCTCGCAGCAATCGACGCCGTGGATGCGTGCCTGGACCAGGAGCCGGCCGGCGGTACCGTGCCCGTGGCCGAGATCCGCCACGCCATCGACAACGCCCTGCACCTGCACCGATGACGTGCAAGATCCCTCGGTCCGCACACATGACCGCCGACACGCCGTACACGTCCACCACCCCGACACGCAGGAGAACTCCATGAAACCGCCGAACCTTCTCGAGTGGGCCGTCGCGCTCCTCATCGCCGCGATCGTCATCCCTGCTGTGATGCTGGCGACGGCTTTCGCGGGCCCCGATCACCTCCACCTCACGCCGGACCTCATGACAGCCCTGGTCGCGGTCGCGTCGGTCTCGATCCTGCTCGCCAGCGCGAGCCTGCTGTGGGTAACTGCGGCTCTGCGCCGCTCCGGTCGTCAGCACCCTGAAGCCTGAGCAGGTCGTGCCCCACTACACCCGCGTCGAGGACACCCGCGCCCACCAGCACAGCGGTGAGCCCGAGCGGTGGGTCGGACAGCGCCTCGTGAAGAAGTGGATGGTGGACCTGGACGGCACCGGTGAGTGCGCGCTCTGCTGGTACCGACTCGACCCCCACCGCGCGAGCCTGCGGCTGGAAGCCTTCCACGACGGATTGGCTGCACTCGGCGCGCATCGTGAACTGCTGGATGACCTGGTCGTCGCCGGCAACATGGGGTGGCACGAGATGGCCGGACTCCTGTCCCGGCACGGCATCGCCGATCACACGCACCTGTTCGACTGATCAGGCGTCGCGCCGTACACAGACCGGGTGACCGATCCGATCACCGCCCCGAAGGACCCCACCATGAGCACCCCGATCCGGCACCTGCGCGGCGCCGCCGCCAGCCAGGGCGGCCAGTTCAAGGCCACCGAGAAGACCGACGCCGGCGTCAACCTGCGCGCCACCGGCCGGACCCTGTGGCAGGACAGCGAGACCGACCCGACCGACCACCCGTTCGTCGGGGAGGGCGACGTCTACGAGGCCCAGTCCGTGCGCCTGCACACCGACCAGGACGGCGGCGTCCACGGGGAGGCCGTGCTGCACGACTACGAAAACGAGATCGAGCACACCCTCACCTGCGACCTGACCACCGGCGACGTCGCCGTCCTTCAGGACGGGCAGGCCCTCGAGGGCTTCAGCCGGGACAACGTGCTGGCCACGATGCTCGAGGACTTCCGCGCCGAACCCGACGACGGGGACCACGAGCAGAACGTCCGGGACATCTTCACCAGCATCCAGCACCAGGTCGGCGCCTGAACGCCGGTCGTCGCCCCGCGTCTGCGTATGTCCCCTGGCAACACCACAACTGCACCACCGGAGGGCCCCCATGAGCACCAGCACCCTGAGCGCCGAGGATACCGCCATCGGCCGGCCGATGGACCTGACCGGACTGACCGCCGGCGGGGAGCCGGTGGCCCGGCCGTGGGGCCCGGACGATCACGACCGCCTCTTCCCCGACGCCGACGCCCTGGTCGAACATCTGGTCACCGTGCACGCCGCGGGGCAGGAGGAGATGGATCGGATGCGTGCCTCCGAGGCCGCCCGTACCGACCGGACCGGGGTGGATCAGACGATGGGGCTGCTGCGGTACGTGCACCGGCTCGCCCGGTCCCGGCAGGCCGTGGCGTGAGCGACTACGCCCGCACCACGACGGTCACCGTCGAGGCCTCCCGGGCCGAGATCGAGAAGGCCTTGCGCCGGTACGGCGCCACCGGCTTCTCCTACGGCTGGTCCGAGACCCGTGCCCAGGTCCAGTTCGAGGCCAACGGCCGGCGCATCCGGTTCGCCCTGGCCATGCCGGACCCGAACGAACGGCGCTTCACCCACACGCCGAGCCGCGATCTCCGGCGCACTCGCGCGGAGACGGAGAAGGCGTACGAGCAGGCGACCCGGCAGATCTGGCGCGCCCTGGTGCTGGTGATCAAGGCCAAGCTGGAGGCCGTCCAGTCCGGGATCGTCACCTTCGAGCAGGAGTTCCTGGCGCACATCGTCATGCCCGACGGGTCCACCGTCAGCGAGTACATCGCCCCGGCCATCGAGTCGATCTACGAGGGCGGCCAGGTGCCGCCCCTCCTCGGGCTGCCTCCGGGACGGTGACCGGAGGGCTCAGCGATGTGCGTGTCCGAACGGCAGCCGCCCACCGTGCGCAGCCTCGAATCCGAGGGTCAGGTCGTTGTTCTCGAGGAACGGATCAGGTGGGTGCCGGACGTCTTGTGGACGCGGCTCCAGTTCCCGAACCGGGAGGGCATGGCGGCGCTCTGATCGCGGCCGAGCCCGCACGCCCAGCCCCACGGCCTGTGCGCAGGCCTCATACTGGTTGACCCGGCTGAGAGGAGCACCACCGTTGACGATCGCCCCGCTGACCGCCCGATCCCGCTCGAAGGTCCGTCGCTACCTCCCCGCATCCGCCGCCTTGGTCGGTGGCCTCCTGGTCGGTTACCTGACCGGCCACGTGGTCGGATCGGTTGACCTTCAGGGCGGTGGCGCATTCTGGACGTGGGTGGACGGATGGCTGCACTCCCCGGGATTCGCTGGCACGGCCGCGGTCCTGGCCGCCGGCGTGGCCTATCTGGCCGCCCGCATCAACGCTTCGGCTCAGCGAGAAGGAGTGGCTGCCCAGCGGGAGAACTCCGAGCGGCAGGACGACGCCGCCCGGGTCGACCGCTGGTGGGACCAGATGAAATGGGCGATCGAACAGATCGACGGCGACTCTGAGAGCCAGTACCTCGGCATCGAAGCCCTGCAGCAGTTCGCCGAGACGGCGCCCGGCGACGACGAACTCAATCTCGCTCTCCGGATCCTGAGCCGGCTCGGTGTTCAAGAGCCGGCGACGGACCCGTCGGTGGACGACGAGGACGAGGACCCGGCAGAATGACCGCAAGGAAGGGAGGCGGAATGGCTACCCCCAACAAGAAGACCTCTGCAGCGACGCGATCGGCCACGACCGGACGATTCGTGGCGAAGAACGAAGAGAACCGTCTCGCGGCTGCGCGTGCCTACGCCAAGGTCGCCGAGAAGAGGGGCCGCTCCGTTCCCGCGGACATCCAGCGCGTCATTGACCGGAAGGCTGGCTGAGCCCTTCGGTCCTCCCAACGCCCAGCTGCGGCGCTCGGTAGCCTGATCCCGTCGCGGTGGCGCAGGGGGCGCCGGCGGAACGGGGGACGGCATGCCGTTGGTGGGGTTGGTCAACGGTAAGCGGGTTGCGAGCACCGACCTGAGCGCCGATGAGTTCGACGCGTTGAAGGCCGATGTGCGAGCGAAGCGGAGGGTCCTGACGCTGCCCTGTGGGCTACCCGGCCACGGGAAGGTCAGCAAGCTCGGCACCCAGTACTTCGTGCACAACCCAGGTGGGGACGGCTGCAGCGCCCGTGAGACGCCTGAGCACCTCCTCGCCAAGTCCATCATCGTGAAGGCCGCCCGCGCCGCCGGGTACGACGCCGAGCCCGAGGTCCGCGGGCACACCGACGTCGACGGGGTGGCCGAGGAATGGATCGCCGACGTCATGGTGACCAACCGGCACGGCCACCGCATCGTCTTCGAAGTCCAGTGGAGCCGCCAGGACGAGCAGGCGTACCGAGCCCGGACAGCCCGGTACGCCGCGGCGGACATCTCCCGCACCGCCTGGTTCGCCCGCCGCGCCGACCATCTGCCCCCGGCTGGCAAGGAGATACCCATCTTCGATCTTCGAATCGAAGGCACCGACGCCGAGGTCGCCATCGGCGGGAAAGTGATGCCGCTGGCCGACGCGGTCCACGGGCTGCTGACTGGGAGAATCCAGCACCGCACCCACCTGGCCGACACGGGTCCGTCCCGCACCGAGCTAATCGTGGTGGGCGATGACTGCTACCGATGCAAGCGCGAGTTCGCGGTCTGGGACGTCCAGCAGACGATCGTCACCGGACGGTGCGGTGTCGAGGCGCGCAGCGCGTTCCGGCCCAGTCTCTTCGCCCCGGACCGGCCCGAGTCCGATCCCGTCGTGCGGGCGGCCGCCGCGGCACAGGCGGACGCCATGGGGCTGCGGCTGGCGCGGCTGGACACCCGGACCTCCAAGACCTCCGGGGGCGCCTACCTGGGGTTCGTCTGCCCATGGTGCAACCAGCTGTCCGGCGACTTCTTCATCGACCAGCTCGTCCGCGACGCTCGCATCTACGGCGACCCGAAGATCATCACGGTGACCACCGCGACCACCGCCGTGAAGCACCCGCACTGGTGCGTCGGCGGCGCGGCCGGCCCATGCGAGAACCCCACCCCGGCCATCCTGGCCAAGCTCGAGCGAGAGCGGCAGCTCGTCGACGGCCCACCCTCGGTCGACGTCCCGCAACCGGACCGCGCACCCATGAGTCCGGAGACTGCCCGCCGCATCGCGCGCCGTATGATGCGCGGCTCTATGTTCCCGCGGTATTGAAGACCAGCGTGAGCCGTCGCAAAGCAGCGCGGCGCGACGTCGGCACGACCTAGCACCCGAGACTTCTACTCCGTCGTCAGCCGGCCTTGACGGTGAGCAGCTCGTCCCACTCGGTGGTGTACCGCGGGGACATCCGGTCTCGCTTCATCGTCCACTCCGGTGGTCGGGTCATCCCGGCGCGGCCGAGGCCCAGGGTGTGGGCGCCGAACCGGGCGTTGACGTCGGCGAGGACCCGGCCGATGTCGCGCTGCTCGTGGACGCTGATGAACTGGTCGAACACGGGGGCGGCTCCGGCCGGCTCCAACCCGGTCAGCATCACCCCGGCCTTGACGTAGGGCGCCCCGTTGACGACGCGGGCGCGGATCGTCTCGATCGCGGCGCGGGACAGCAGCACGGGGTCCGCGGTGGGGTTGGGCATCCGCACGGTCGCCGAGACGATCGAGGAGACGACGTCGTCGCGGAACCGGCTGGTGGAGGCGAACACGGTCATGATCTTGGCGACCTGCCCCTCCTTGGCCAGGCGCGCGGCCGCGGACTGGGCGTACAGGCCCATCACCTGGGCCATCCGCTCGGCACCTGTGACCGGGGTGGAGAAGGAGCGGCTGAAGATCATCTGCTGCTTGTCCGGTCTGACGGGCTCGAGCTCGATGCAGGGGGTCCCGCGCAGCTCGAGCACGGTGCGCATCACGACGACGTTGAACCGGTCCCTGATCATCACCGGATCGGCGTCGCGCAGCTGGGCGACCGTCTCGATGCCGAGCAGGTTCAGCCGCTTGCCCAGCCGGGAGGCAATTCCCCACAACCCGGTCACCGGCACACGGGCCATGATGGCGTCCACGTGCCCGGCCGGCATGGCCTCCAGGTCGCACACCCCGCCCAGATGCGGATTCTGCTTGGCGATCCGGTTGGCGAACTTGGCCAGGGTCTTGGTGGGGGCGATGCCGACGCACACGGGCAGTCCGGTGTGCTTCGCGACGGCGGCGCGGATCACCCGGCCCTGCTCGGTGTAGGCGCCGCGGCGCGCGTCCAGCCCGAGGAAACTCTCGTCGATCGAGTAGACCTCCTGCCAGGCGGCGTACCGGCCCAGCAGCTCCATGGTGCGGGAGGAGAGGTCCCCGTAGAGCTCGTAGTTGGAGGAGCGGGCGATCATGCCCCATTCCCCGCGGTATTGCATCAGATGCGAGATCCGAACGGGCGTCTGCGTCAGAAAGGCTATCGGTCGTTTCGATAGCCCCGCGATTTTCCGCGCGACGAGGTCTGACGGGCTGATAGATTCGCATCTAATGCACGATTAGCGCGTTATGTGGATGGATTGGGTGGTTGATGGGACGAGTTCCACACGGTGCGTCGTCACTGTATCTTGCGGGCGGGGTGTCGTTCCTCAACGCTCATGAGGCCGTGTTTGAGGCGATGATCGAGGGCTGGCGGATGCAGCAGATCGGTGGCCGACATCTCAAGGAGGATTCGGTGTCGCGCGCTTTGGGCGTGGTCCGGAGGTTCGAGTCGTACGCGGGCAAGAAGCCGTGGGAGTGGTCCGCGGGCGACTTTGACGAGTGGATGGCGCTGGTGTCGCAACGGAAGGTCGAAGCGTCGACGATCCGGTCGTACCAGGGGGCGGTGCGCGCGTTCTGCGATTACATCTGCTCGCCGCACTACGGCTGGGTTGACGAGTGCATGGAGCGTTTCGGGACGCACCCGGTTCAGGTCTGCCATGAATGGAACACGCTCGCGCACCTGCAGGATTACGAGGGCAAGCCGGGGCGACGCCCGTTGACGCGGTCGGAGCTGCAGCGCTTGCTGGATCATGCTGACGCCGAGGTGACGCGGTTGCTGGACGAGCGCCGCAAGGGTGCTCTGCCTGCGTTCCGGGACGCGACGCTGTTCAAGGTCGTCTACGCATGGGGGATGCGGGCGAGCGAGGCGGTTGGGCTTGATGTGACCGACTTCTACAGGAATTCGAAGGCTCCACAGTTCGGGGAGTTCGGTGTGATGCAGATCCGGCACGGGAAGTCGTCGCGGGGCGGGCCGCCGAAACGGCGGGCGGTCGTGTCGTTGTTCGGCTGGGCGGTTGAGGCTCTTCAGGAGTATGTCGAGCAGGTGCGTCCGTTGATGGTCCGGGACGGGTCGCCGGCGCTCTGGGTCTCGGAACGCGGGACGAGGCTGCGCACGCGGGAGCTGGCGTCGAGGTTCGCCGTCTACCGGACGGCGCTGGGGCTGGATGAGGTGTTGACGCCGCACGCGCTGCGTCATTCCTACGTGACCCACCTGATCGAGTCCGGGGTCGATCCCGCGTTCGTGCAACGTCAGGTCGGGCACCTGCACCAGTCGACGACGGCGATCTATACGGGCGTGAGCGCGGACTACATGAACACGATGATGAGTCAGGCGATCGAGAAGACGCGGCACAGGCCGCGCGATGAGGAAGAGAGCGGGCGATGAGACTGATCGGGTTTGAGTGGCGGCTTCGGGAGGTGATGGCGGCGGCGGGAATGTTCTCCACGACGAAGCTGGTCCCGCTGCTGGAAGAGCGGGGCGTCTACTTGTCGACGAGCCAGGTATATCGGCTCGCCGCGGAGAAGCCGGAGCGGATGAACATGCAGGCGCTGGTCGCGCTGCTGGACATCTTCGATTGCACGTTCGAGGAGCTCGCGCCGCGGGTGGTCCTCGGCAGCGCGGTCGCAGCGACCGGGACGACCGATCCTGGGCCGGAGCGGGGCGATTCGGCGACGAACCGACTCCGGGAGTCGGGCCTGAAGCCGCGTAGGGCGCAGATTCTCCCGCCGGATGCTTGACCCGGTCTTCGCCGCGCTGACCACGCAGATCGCCGCCGTCGAGCAGGCTCTTCCGCGTGAGCGGATCGCCGAGATCGTGAACGGCTCGTTCCGGCAGCTGCCGGTTGCCCGCCGGACGCTCGACCTGGTCACGCAGGCACCCGGGCTGCTCACCGCGGCGGATCCGCAGACCACGCCGGCTCTGGCAAGTCTGTTGCTTCGCCTCCACGAGGCTGGAGCGCGGACTGTCCGACCGCCGCGTTGCGCACACTGCGGCGGGCTGCGGAAGCTGCTGCAGCGCACGCCGACCGGGCGGATCTGCGCTCCATGCGGTCGCCGTCTCGCTTCCAGGAGCGGACTCTGTGATCGTTGCGGGCACACCCGCCGCGTGCAGACAGGGCCCGGTGAGAGCGCGTACTGCAAACGATGCTGGGTCGACATGAAACCCGAAGCGGCCGAGCGCATCGTCGAGCAAGTCCGCCGCCATCGCCGTGTCGCGACCGCGACCATCCTTCGAGCGGTGGAGCAGATGGCGGCGGACGGGAGGGACCGCCGAGTGCGGCTGATGCTCGAGCTGCAGGCCCACGGCGCGGAGTGGTTCTCCGACCCGGCCGCGGGCTCTGTGCTGTTCGGCACGTTCTACGACCTTCTCCACGCGGACGGCGCGCGTCTGCCCGAACGACGCTGCGGAGGCTGCGGCACCACGCGCACGCTCACCGAACGCGTCGAGGGACGAGTGAGCTGCCGACGCTGCTACCGGATCGCGCACCATGCCCCCTGCGATGGCTGCGACGACGTCACCAACCTGGAGCGGGTGCTCTCCGACGGGCGGCGACTCTGCCAACGCTGCACGAACAAGCTCCCCGACGAGAACGCCGTCTGCGTGAGCTGCGGCAACCATCGACTGATCGCCTACCGCAGCCCGGAGGGCCCGCTGTGTTCAACGTGTCGGAGCTCCTCCCGGCTGGACACCTGCACGGACTGCGGGGAGCTTGCGCCCTGTTTGTTCCACGGCAGCGAGAAAGCGATCTGCAAACCCTGCTCCGACAAGGCCAGCGTCGACACCTGCACGATCTGCGGGAACGAGCGGCAATGCCGCTGGCCGGGAACCGCGCGCGCCGCCTGCGAGCAGTGCTCCAACCCTCGCCAGCCCTGCGTGAGCTGCGGGGAGGTCCGGCTGCGCCACAAGCGCACCGAAGACGGCTCCGGCTATCTCTGCTGGGCCTGCGTTCCGCCGATCATCGAGACCTGCACAAGCTGCGGAGACGCTCGGATAGTGAACGGCCGGATCGAGGGCCGGCCGTTCTGCCCGCTCTGCTATCCCCGCCAACCGGAGTCGTTCCGCCCCTGCACCAGCTGCGGGACCATCACACGGCTGATCGCGAAGCTCTGCCCCCGTTGCCGAGCCGATCAGATGATCCGGGAGATGGTGCCCGACGAGCTCGCCGCCTCCGATGCACGCATCGCGCATCTGCGAGAGCGGTGGTTCCAGGGTGCTCCGTCGAAGATCGTCTACGCCTTCGAACGCGGCACCGTCGCCTGCACGCTGATCACCCGAGTGCTCACCGCCCCATCCCTGCGCACTCACGCCTACCTCGACCAGGCCGGCTCGGAGTATCAGACCCGAGCGGTTCGGTCCGTGCTCATCGACCACGGGCTGCTCCCACCGCGGGACGAGCTGCTCGCCCGGTTCGAGCTCTGGCTCGACAGCGCACTTGCCGAGATCCCCGACCCGGGTGAACAGCGCACCGTCACCCAATACGCGCGATGGCGACACCTGCGCGCACTGCGCCGCAACACGATGCCGTCCCGATCAGGCCAGCTGTCCTGGCGGCGGCTCGAGATCGCGGGGATCATCGAACTGCTGGAATGGATCCATACCCGCGGAGGTTCTCTCGTGTCCCTCACCCAGGCGGATGTCGATGAATGGCTCACCGGCGGCCGACGCCCGTTCCTGCACCACTTCCTGACCTGGACCGCACGGGCCGGCGCATCCCGACCGCTCACCGCTCCACGCCCGCCATCAGGAGCCTTGAGCCCGCAAGCCATGAGCGACGAGGAACGCTGGCGGCTGCTCGCCGATGTCACCTCCGACCCGTCCATCAACCCGCACACGAAGCTCGCCGCGGGGCTGATGCTCATGTTCGGCGTCCGGGCGGCGAAGATCGTCCAGTTGCGCGCGGAAGACGTCACCGTCACGGACCAGGCCGTGGTCGTCCGCCTCGGCCAGGAACCTCTCGTGCTCCCCGCCGAGCTCGCGCCGGCGGCCGCGGGAGCCGCCAGCAACCGCACCGCGCCTCGCATGTTCGTGGAGAGCATCGAACAGGAGTGGGTCTATCCCGGAACCCGGGCCGGGCATCACATGGCCCCCGACACGCTGAATACCCGGCTCCGCGCTGCCGGCATCCCGCCGCGACTTGCCCGCACCGGCGCGCTGATAGCGCTCGCGCAGGAACTCCCACCCGTCGTTCTCAGCCGGCTGACTGGCCTGGACATCTCCTCCGCGATCGCCTGGTCCAACGCGATCGGCGCGAACAGCACCGCCTACGCCGCCGCGGTCGTCGAGCGCGTCGGCATGCCCCTCCCAGTCGTCCTGCACTGAAATCTGACGATGACGTTTCCAGGGATGTCACGTCGTGAGAATCGGGCGGCACCGATTCTGCTCGGCGGTCAACTCGTCTTGATCGTGGCCGCGCTCTCCTTCGACATAGGCCACGAACAACACCCACGCCGTGTCCGATGATCGGCGTCGGGTGGGAGGGCGTCTGGTGTCCGAGTTCGTCGTTCCGGTCAACCACGTCGTATGACCTTGACGTGCAGGAGCCGCTCAATGCCGCTCGGTCGGCACGCTCGGCCGGTCCCCGGGAGAGTGCGTCGACTGAGGGTCGCAGCAGTCCTCCTCGGTCCTCCGTCCGGAGTTCCGACGGCGTTGATGAAGGAATCCGCTTAGTAGCACGATGAGCACCACGGTGGTAGACAGGCCGGCGATGACGCCGGTGTTGCTTTGGAGCCAGTTCGATATCGTCGCCGAGACAGCGGCGACGTCGGTGCGCCCTGCGGAAGGGGCATCGCCGACGACAACTGGAAACCAGTACCAAGCCAGGTAGACGCCGGTGAGGATCAGGACGGCGGCGGTGACCTTGGGAACGAATCGTGTCAGTGCGGCGATCCGCCTGGACAGCACAGAACCGGCTACGGCGGCGACCACGGCGACAAGCAGCAGGACGGTGGCGGAGCCGGCGGCATAGATGGCGAAGACGAGGAGCAGCCCGACGAAACTGGCTGTCGCCTGGGCCTGGGCGATGACCGCGAGGAGTACGCCGAAGGTGCACGACAGCGAGGCCGCGGCGTAGCCGACGCCGAAGACGACCATGCGCACGGCGCTGGGCAGCCGTTCGATTGCGCGGCCGGGTATGCCGGGAAGCCGGAGGGACATAGAGCGTCCGGCTAGCATCGCCCCGCCGAGCAGCACCAACAGGATCCCGACGGCGAGGCCGAGGGCTGGGGCGGCCTGGATCAGGCCCCGTGCGCCGGCGCTTACCGCGACGCCAGCCAAGGCGAGCGTGCCCGCAAACCCGATCGTCAGCGCGAGGCCAGCCCGTAGGGCGCGCAGCAGGCGCACCGGGGCTGAGGAAGAGGCGGCGTCGCCCAGCGCATGGGTGATCCAGGCCGGGAGCAGCGCGAAGCCGCAGGGATTGACGGGGGCGATCATCCCGGCGGCGAAGGCAAGGGCGAGGAGGCCGCCCATCGCTCAGGCCCCGGCCTTGTGGAGCGCGGAGACGATCGTATCGGCGTCGGGGTCGGTGGCGCGGAAGGTCACCTGTCCGTCACTGTCGACGATGATCAGTGTAGACAGCGCGGCGACCCCGAAGCGCTGGGACAGCGCCGCGCCCTCGTCGATGGCGGCGGGGACATGCACGGCGTCGACGTACTCCATGAACCTCTGAATGGTCTCGGTAGGTTCGCGCGGATCCATGTCGACGGCGAGGAACTGGGCATCGATGCCGGCCTCCTCGGCCGCGGCTGCCGCCTGACCGAGGGATCGGACTCCGCCGACGCATTCGCCGCAGCCGACGGAGAAGAAGAACACCGCGGTGGGCTTCCCGGCGGCGGGCAGGCTGATCCGCTGAGCGTCGATGCTGGTCACCGTCGCGGCGGTGGCAGTCTCGGCAGAGACGGGATCCTTATCAACGGTGCCGCAGGCGGTCAGGATGAGCGAGCCTGCGAGCAGGAGGGTGGCGAGCGAACGACGGGCGCGGGAGCTGATCATTGGTTCTGTTCGCCCTTCGGGTCGGTGCGGTGAGCGGATTCGGTGGGCGGGCAGCAGTCAGGTTCGACACGGCCGCGGCGGGTTCGGCGGCGGACGACGACGAGCAGCACGATCGCGAGGAGCGCAATGCCCACGCCGATCACCCACGGGTTGCCGAGAAGGAGCCCGCCGATGCCAGTAAGCATTCCGCCGGCGATGAGCACGGGCAGCGCGCAGCAGATCGTCATGAGGAGCACGGCACCGGCTCCCAGGAGTAGGCCACCGCCTCGCGTTCGGTCGTCGTGTTTGGAGGTCATAGCGTTCTCGAATCCTTCTGTGTCGCGGGTCAACAGCAGCGGGGACAGTCGTCGGCCACCGGGGTGTCGTCCTGAAGCAGGTCGAGCAGGCTCGTTGTGAGCTCGTTGCCGATCCGGTAGGCCTCGGCCACCGACACCACCTCGGCACCGGGATGCTCAGAGAGCCACCCGGTGGCGTCGTCGACGGAGGCGAAATAGTGCACCTGGTTGCAGAAGGCCGAGCGGATCGAGGTGATCTGCTCCAGGTTCACCAGCGACACCACGGCGCTCGGGGGTGTGACGCCGGTGACACCGGCAACCGGATCGATGGTGACGCGGATCGTCTCTCCGCTGGCCGGGGAGACGGACTCCACGCGCGCTGGGCGATCGAGGAGGGCCGGGAAGATGAGGGTGTCCAGGGCGCACCAGGTGTAGAGCTCCTCACCGTCGACGGTGAACCGGTGCGGTGTAGGGCGCAGCGTGAGGCCCTGGCCGACGATTCGGCCCTGGTCGTCGTACTCGGTGTCCTGCATCGCGGCCAGTCCGAGCCGTACCTCGTCGATCGTGCGGCCCGCAGCCACGGACAGCTGTTGGACGGTGACGGGGTCACCGTCGGCGAGCAGCCGCAGCAGCGGGATGAGCAGGCCGGTCTCTCCCAGTCGGCTGAGCCGCTCGGGCAGTTGCATGCTGAGGTCAGACATCGTGGGTTCCTCCAGTTCGTTCACGCGCAGCACGACAGGAGCGACGGGTCGGTGGTGAAGGCCTTGGCGGCGATCCGGATGCCCTCGGCCATGGTCAGGTAGGGGGCCCAGGCGTCGGCGACCTCGGCGACCGTCTTGCCGAGCACGTGGACCCCGGCGGCGGCGAGCTCGCCGGCGTCCTTGGCGACGGCGGTGATGCCGAGGATCTTCCCGGTGTCGGCGTCCACGACGATCTTGACGAAGCCGCGGGTGTCGCGGTTGACCAGTGCGCGGGGCACGTGGTGCAGGGGCAGGACGCGGCAGTCGCAGCGGATCCCGGCGGCGACGACGTCCTTCTCGGTCATCCCGACCGCGCCGATCGCCGGGCCGGTGAACGTCACCCTCGGCAGTCGGGCGTAGTCCACGGCCCGATCGGCGTCGGCGAACGCGTTCTCGGCGACGAGGGTGCCGTGGTGGGCGGCGACGTAGACGAACTCGGGGTGGCCGGTCACGTCGCCCGCGGCCCAGATCCGCGGGTGGGAGGACTGCATCCGGTCGGAGACGACCACCTCGCCGAGGTCCCCGGTCTTGACCCCGACCCTGTCGAGGCCGAGCCCATCGGTGGCCGGTCGTCGTCCGAGGGCGACGAGCACCTGGTCGGCGCGGAACTCCTCCCGGCCGCCGGCGACGTCCGCGGTGACGACGGCCTGCCCGGTCGCGGCGTCGCGGGACACCCGCGTCGGCAGCGCGCGGCGGACCACCCGGATGCCCTCGTCGGCGAACACCTCCTGCAGTGTCCGGGACACCTCCGGCTCCTCCTTCGACGCGAGCCGGGACCGCACCAGCACGGTGACCTGGGAGCCGAGGCGGGCGAACAGCTGCGCCTGCTCCAGGGCGACGTAGCCGCCGCCGAGCACCAGCATCGACTCAGGGAGTTCGGTCAGCTCCATCGCCGTGGTCGAGGTCAGGTACCCGGTCTGGTCCAGGCCGTCGATCGGCGGGGCCCACGGCCGAGAGCCGGTCGCGACCAGGTAGTGCCCGGCCTCGATCGTCTCGGTGCTCCCGTCGTCCCCGGCGACCTGGAGGACCGGTGCGTCGGGGGTGCCGGCGAACGCGGCGTCGCCGCGGCGGACGGCCCAACCGTAGGAGTCGGCGACGTCGGCGTACTTCTCGCCCCGCAGCGACTCGACCAGCGCCTGCTTCCCGGCGATCAGGGCGGGCATGTCCACTGGCCCCGCCGTCGTCGCGATCCCCGGGAACCGGTCGGCGGCGTCGGCCGCGGAGTGCCGTGCGTCGGCCGCGGCGATCAGGGCCTTCGACGGCACGCAGCCGGTGTTCACGCAGGTGCCACCGAGCGTCCCGCGCTCGATCATCACCACCGACTTGCCGAGCGTGGTCGCGCGGATCGCGGCGGCGAACGCACCACCGCCCGATCCGATGATGGCGAGGTCGTACTTCGTGGGCATCGCAGCTCCCGTCACTTGGGTTTCTCTTCTTTCTCGGCCATAGTGGACCTTCCAGTGCAGGGGAAGGTCAAGAAGGCTTCTGCCGAAAGAAAAGGGGGCCTGCGATGCGCATCGGGGAACTCGCCGAGCGGGCGGGAACGACGGCGAAGACGCTGCGGTTCTACGAGGAGCAGGGCCTGCTGCCCCCGGCCGAGCGCACGCCGTCCAGATACCGCGACTACGCGCCCGAGACGGCCGCCCGGATCGACTTCGTCCACCGCGGCCAGGCCGCGGGCCTCACCCTCGCCCAGATCCGCCAGATCCTCGACATCCGCGACGGCGGCGCTGCTCCCTGCGAGCACGTGCGCGATCTCCTCGACGCGCGCCTCGCCGAGATCGAGCAGCAGATCGCCCAGCTCACAGCGCTCCGAGACACCATCGCCGAGCTCAGGCACGACGCCGCGCAGCCCGACCCCGACTCGTGCAGCGCGGACCAGGTCTGCCGGTACCTGTAGCTCACGGAAAATCCTCTCAGCTCTCCCAAGCGACGAGAACGGAAAGTCGTGCAGAATCCCCCGTCCGCCAAATAGCGCCAAATCAAATAACGCGCACTACCAATAGGAGCGGGCGCGCGCTGCCAGCTGGAACCAGGGGGTGCCATTGTCGACCCCGAGCTTCTTCACCTCGTCACTCCTGGCGACGACGCAGCCGTCGTTGTTGGACAGGACGACGACGGGGATCCCAGCCAGGGTGGGGTCGAAGGCCCTCTCGCAGGAGACGTAGAAGGAGTTCACGTCCACCAGGGCGGTGCGGTGACCGGCCCCGAGCGGCGGACGGTCCGCGGCTGCGGCTGGGAGGGGGTCATCGCCCATCAGAGGTGGTGGAGACAGGTGGTGGCGACGCCCCAGATGGACAGGTCTGCCAGCTCGGGCACGCGCACGTCGGGGTAGTCGGGGTTCTCGGCCTGCAGCACGACCCCGAAGCGGGTGATGCGCATCCGCTTGACCGTGAGCTCGCCGTCGAGGATCGCCACGACCACCGACCCGTCCACCGGTTCGCGGGCCCGGTCCACCACCAGCTCGTCGCCGTCGCTGATCCCGGCGCCGGTCATCGAGTCCCCGGCCACCCGCACCACGAACGTCGAGGTCCGGTCGTGGATGAGGTGCTCGTTCAGGTCCAGGCCACCGTCGTAATAGTCCTGCGCCGGGGACGGGAAGCCGGCCGGAACGGCCACCGGGGCGAGCGGGATCGCGACCCGTTCGACTTGGTCGGGGAGGGTGTTGATCTGCACGACGACGGACATCGCGAAGCCTCCCGATTAGAACACATGTTCGATTACCGGATCACGGTAGCACCGGGAACCGACAGCCGGCGACGGCGCGATTGAACCGCCGTGACGCAGTGGCGGATCGCCGTACACAGACCTGGTGAACCACCCCGTCGCGACATCCAGGAGACCCGATGGCCATCACCGCCCGCGCCCGCGTCCAGCGGGGCGTACCCGAAGGCGGCGAGTTCGCCGCCACCAGCCACGGCGAGCCCACCATCAGCCTGAGCGCCCCAACGACGCGTCAGGCCGCCGATGCGACGCGCTACGCGGTCGACCAGCACCGTCAGCTCGAAGCCATCGCCCAGGCCAACAGCACCCGGATCGGTGTCATGGCGGCCCAGGGTCTGGCTGCCAGCATCCGTGGCCGGCACCCGGAGGCGACGACCATCACCTTCACGGCGCCCGACGATGACCGGCACGAGTACGCCCTGGAAGGCGTTCAGGACGCCGACGGCAACGAGCTCGACGTCGAGTTCGAGACCGACGAGATCGAGCTGGGCTATCAGGTGCGCCGGTGCCTGGGGGAGGCCGACTTCATCGACTCGGACTACAACCACGAGCTCGACCGGAACGTCGCCACCGTCGACATCGACGCCGCCCTCGCCTACCGGCCCGAGCAGCAGACCGCTGCCGAGCGCGGGGAGGACATCGTGACCGCCTACGCCGCCACCCAGTACGGGGTGCACGAGGAGGTGGACGACCGCATCATCGTCCGCGACCTGCTCACCGACCTGCACCACTGGTCCGACCGCGAAGGCGTCGACTTGAACGAGCGCAACGAGGCCGCCGGGAAGGTCGCCTGGGAGGAGACCGAGCTCGCCAACTGGTCCGACGACTGAGCCCCGCAGACCCCAACCCCCGACCATCCCAGGCCTAGGAGCGACCACCCCATGAGCACCACCACCGTCCGCGCCCGCGTCCAGCGAGGTGTCCCCGAAGGCGGCGAGTTCGCCGCCACCAGCCACGCCGAGCCCGCCATCAGCCTCATCACCACCGCGCCGGCAACTGTCCCGGCCACGATCGAAGAGGCCCGGGTCGCCGGCTACCAGGCTCGCTATCCGCACCGCGATCTGGAGCAGGCCAACGCGGTGGCCGACCGGCTGCGCGCGGCCGCGGACCGGGACTGGTATGTCGTCGATGAGGTGGAGAGGATCGCCGATGACGGCGACTTCCCGGCCCGCGAAGTCTGGGACATCCGCGACAACCTCACGGACCTGCCCTCCGGGGTGCGCGACCGCGGGCCGTCATTCCGGCGCGGGCCCGCCGCCGCCGACGTGCTCGCCCTCACGGCCTCCGGCGCGACATTCCGCAACTGCTACGACGACCGGACCGACGGGACCCTGACCGTGAACACCGACGGCGTCGGCGCGATCCGAGTCAAGGCCGACGAGGACGGACGACTGCTCATCGGCCGGACCGAGGAGGACGGCACCGAGGTGTTCGTCGGCGGCGGGTCTGAGCTGACCGACGCACAGCTGTGGGCACAGGAGATCACCGGCCGCGTCGACGCCCAGGCCATGAGCACCGCCTCCGCGCACACGCCGCAGACCGGGCAGCTCGACGGCCACTTCGACGACGAGACCGGGGAGGCTCGGTTCACCTGGCGGGACGGCACGCACACCGTCACGGACACCGAATCGACCTTCGAGCCCAGCGGCCGCACCGTGGACTTCCACATCGACGCCAAGGGGGAGGCGCACTTCGAATACGATCAGAGCGCCGAGGGACACGAGCGGACCGCTGACGCTCTGGTCGCCATGTACAGCGGGACAAAGACCGCCGCGGAGGCGCACCACAACCTGACCAGTCTCGCCCGGGAGACCCGGGACCGGATGATCTGGCACCCCGACGTCGCCGGGCTGCGGTTCGCCCACCGCGAGGGCCCCATCCGCGACGGGATCGAGGGCATCCGGTACCGCGACAGGATCGAGAGCCAGCTGCCTGACGGGGTGAAGCTCGGCACTACTCGCGGCGAAGCGGTCCTGTGGGCCGAAACCGCGGACTGGGCCGCGCGCGTCCAGATCGCCCCCGACGGCACCACCCGCTACTTCGTCAACGGACAGCAGACGATCGGCCTGGACCCGACCAAGCGCAAACAGATGACCCTGGACCGTGCCTTGGCCGAGCAGCGGGAGAAGCTGACTGTGCTCGCGACGGCCGCCTACCGCGGCGTCGCCTGACACCTGCCCGAAACGCTCAACGCCCCGGTGCCCGTGATGGGTGTCGGGGCGTTCCCGGCCCCGCCTCCGGGTACCTGCTGAACGTCGGCCCGATAATGAGATCTGCCGCCGAACCCTGACTCAGCAGGACGGCGACGATCAGGATGATGGGGGAGATGGTGAGCGTCACCAGCACGAACAGGCCGACGGCCACGGGGCAGATCTGCTCGACCGGCGGGTGTGACAACGAGGCCGCCTACAAGACGCGCTCGAAGCCGGCCTACTGCTTGGACTGCATCGACCTGATCCTCCTCACTGGAGGACTGAAGCCAGCCGAGCCGTTCACCGGGCCCGACGACTGGCGGCTGACCACCTGCCTCACCTGCGGCTCCCGAGCTCACTACAGGCTGGCCTACACCCTGGAGAAGAACGCGCAGGGCGAGGCGACCTGCCGGATCTGCCACTGGACGGAGTGGACGGCCGCCAACGGGCCCTCCAGCGACTACGCCGCGACGTTCGTCCTCTCCGCAGACCAGGTGACCGCGAGCCTGGGCGCGAAGGGCTTCGAGCTGGTGAGCGCAATGCAGGACGGCTTGAACGTGGACGACCCGGTTCTTGTGCGCTGCCGATCCTGCCTCCGGATCACGGCGAACCGCCTGAGCGACGCCACCGGCGGCCACAAGTGCGCCAGCATCACCCCAGCCACCCCGCCCCCCGCGGCACAGCCCAAGACGACTCAGAACATCAGGTCGGAGCACCCGACTCGCCCTCGACGCGCGGGCGTGCTCCTGTCCGAGAGCGGGCACGCAGCTCTGGCGTGGTGGGATCACGACCGCAACAGCGAAAGAGACTTCCGCACCGTCACCATGCGCGCGAGCCGCACGTGCCAGTGGGTCTGCCCCGACTGCGGGCTCTCCTTCGCAGCGAAGGTGCTGGACATGACCGCCCTCCGGCCGACCTGCCCGGACTGCGAGGAACGGCGCCACGCCGAGTGGGAAGAGAGGTACGAGCGGCTCAAGCGCACGCCGATCTCTGACGTCCCTGAGCTGCTCGCCGCCTGGGCGGACGACGCCGACCCCCGGACAGTGATGGTCGCAGACTTCGAGCTCCGACGGTTCCGGTGCCCGGCCGGGCACCACCCACGGGTCAGCCCGACGCGGTTCCTCGACGCAGAATGCCCCAGCTGCCGCTCCGCCCGCACCCGCCAAGCGCAGAAGGACTGGCTGGCCGACATCCTGCCCGAGATCGCCTCCCAGTGGCACCCCACGCTCAACGGCAAGCTCACCCCCGACAAGGTGGTGTGGGACTCGAAGCGGGTGTTGTGGTGGAAGGCGGAGTGCTGCGGGCACGAGTGGCAGGAGAGTCCTCGCTCCCGCGACAAATACGCCAGGCTCCACTGCCCCAGCTGCGGCACCATTCTCGGCTCGCTCGCATGGCAGGATCCGGGCCTGGCCGCCGAGTGGAGCTCGGCGAACCCGCTCACGCCCTGGCAGGTGCGGCCCCACGCGAAGACGTCCTTCGTCCCTGCCTGGGTGTGCGCCACCGACCCCGCGCACGTGTGGCAGCAGTCGCTGAGTGCCCGGTCCAACGGAGCCGAGTGCCCCGAGTGCCGGCAGGCCGGCAAGTCCAAGGTCGAGCTGGCGCACCACGCCGCCGCTGCCGAGGTGTTCCCCGGTGCGCGCTCCGGCGCGCTCATCCGGGACGAGGCGTTCGAGACGAGGAAGTCCTGGACGGCGGACATCAGCGCTGACGTCGATGGCCGCACCGTGGTGATCGAGTACGACGGCGCCTACTGGCACGCGGCCGCGGCGAAAGTGCTGGTCGACCAGAGCAAGACCGCCGACCTGCTGGCGGCTGGGTTCCGCGTCGTGCGCCTGCGCGAGGACCCCTTGCCGCCCCTGGCGCTCGAGCACGAGGATTACAAGGAGATCCGCGTCTACGCCACGGCGCCGCGACCGGAAGCGGTCATGGCGCACATCCGGGACTGGCTCAGCAACTGAGCCTGACCCCCCGGCGGGGGTCAGGCTACGCCTTCGCGCTTCTTCTTCGCCGCGACCTTCTTGGCGATGATCTCCTCCTGCTCCTCCCGGCTGGTGCCGTGCTTGGCGACCAGGGCGTCCACGAGCAGCCGCTGGGCCTCCTCGACGTCGGCGACGTACTGGTGGTCGCCTCGCTGGGCGTGGCGGGCGTTGTCCACGTGCTCGCCGACCAGCCACTGCACCGCTGAGGCCTCGGTCGTGAACGACTCGGTCTCGTTCCAGCCGTTCGGGTGCGGGGCGATAAGGACCAGGGGGCCGCCGTCGGGGCCGGCGATCGCCTTGGCGGCCTTGGCGTGGGCCTTCTCGACGGCCTTGGCCTCTCGCTCGCGCCGGGCCGCCTCCTTGGAGACCTCGTCGTGGGAGAGCATCTTGGTGGGCAGGGTGTGCTTGTCGCCGATCGGGGCGGACGGGTAGCAGGTGGTGCACGCCCGGTAGCCGGCGGCGGCCACGATGTCCTCCTCCGACTGGTCCGAGTAGTCGGTCATCCACTGGAACTGGGTGGCGGACTCGCCCCGGTTGCAGGTCGGGCAGCGCATCGAGGAGTGCACGTGCCCGTCGGAGCTGGTGGCCAGGAACGCGCGCGGCCACGGCCGGGCCGCATACTCGACGTTCAGCGGTTCGATCACCGCGGCGATCTCTTCGACCTTGGCGACCCGCTCGTCGTAGAACGCCAGGTCCGCGTGCTCCGGGTTCTTGGCAGCGACGACGTCGTAGGCCTCCTGGTCGGTCATCTTCCACGGGCCCCGCCCGTACGGGCCGGTCTTGCTGTCGCCAGCGGTGTAGTGCAGGCCCCTCGCAGCCCCGGCGACCCGCTGCTTGGCGGTGCTCAGCTCGCTGTACAGGCCGGCGAGCTCGACGTCGATGTCCTGCGGCTCCCGGTGCGCGTGCGGGCGCGCCGGGACGGGGGAGAGGCTCAGGGACGGCTCGCCGTGGGCGGTCGTGCGGAACTGGCCGCCGGTGCTGTCGGCGGCACCCTTGAGGTGACGGGAAGGCAGTGAGGTGCTCATGCCCCTCATGTGTGCGGCAACATCCCCCGGTGGCGAGAGGTCAGGCGATCTTCTTCGCCTCGGCGGCGGTGAGCATGATCGGGTCGGCTCCGGTGGTGATCGTCTCGGCGGTGAGGATGACCTCGGCGATATCTGAGCCGGGCACGGCGTACAGGGCCGGTGCCAGTGCCTTCTCCATGATGGAGCGCAGCCCGCGCGCCCCGGTCCCGCGCGCGGTGGCCAGGTCGGCGATCGCCTCCAGGGCGTCCGGTTCGATGACCAGGGTCGCGCCGTCCAGTGCGAGCAGATGTTCGTACTGGACGGTCAGGGCGTCCTTGGGGTCCGTGAGGATCCGCACCAGGGCGTCCCGGTCCAGGGGCTCGACGGCAGTGATCACCGGCAGCCGGCCGATGAACTCCGGGATCATCCCGTACCTGACCAGGTCCGCCGGCTCGACGTCGCGGTGGGACCCGGTACGTTCGGCCGCCGTGGCCAGTTGGGCGCCGAAGCCGATGCCGGAGTGCCCGGCCCGGGCCCCGACGATCTCCTCGAGCCCGGCGAACGCGCCGGCAGTGATGAACAGGATGTTGCTGGTGTCGATGTGCAGCATCTCCTGGCCGGGGTGCTTGCGGCCCCCGTGCGGGGGCACCGCGGCGACCGTGCCTTCGATGATCTTCAGCAGGGCCTGCTGCACCCCTTCGCCGGAGACGTCCCGGGTGATGGAGGGGCCTTCGGCCTTGCGGGTGATCTTGTCGATCTCGTCGATGTAGACGATGCCGTGCTCGGCGCGGGCGATGTCCCCGTCGGCGGCCTGGATGAGCTTGAGCAGGATCGTCTCCACGTCCTCCCCGACATACCCGGCCTCGGTCAGGGCGGTGGCGTCGGCGATGGCGAAGGGCACGTTCAGGCGCCGGGCCAGGGACTGGGCCAGGTGTGTCTTGCCGCACCCGGTGGGCCCGATGAGCATGATGTTGGACTTGCCGATCTGCACCGGGTCACCGGTCGCCGCGGTGTCGGTCCCGGGGCGCGGCCAGATCCGCTTGTAGTGGCTGTAGACGGCGACGGCGAGGGCCCGCTTGGCGGCGTCCTGCCCGATCACGTACTCGTCCAGGTAGGAGTTGATCTGCCGGGGCGTGGGCAGGTCGGTGGGCGGTTCGACAGCGTCTTGTTCGTCTTCTTCGGCGATGACGTCGACGCACAGGTCCACGCATTCGTCGCAGATGGCTACCCCGGGTCCGGCGACCAGCTTGTGCACCTGGTCCTTGGTCTTGGCGCAGAACGAGCAGGTCAGCTGCTCCTGGTCAGGGGTGCGGGATGCCACGCGAGCCGTCCTCCAGGCTGGTCAAGGGTTGTCGGGTCCCGATCGTACCGAGTGGCCGGTTTCTCTCATCGGCCCTCAGCAGCGTGCGGGATGGTCGTGAACGGGGTGGTCCGGAGCCGGGTGCAACGCCACGGGCCGGCGGGGTGTTCCCGACAGCGTCGGGGGCGGTTCGGGCTCGTGTGCTACGCCCCGAGCCTCCTCGGCGGACTCGTCTCCCCGGAGCGTAGCACACGCCACCAAATGCACAAACCTGGTGGGCGAGCGAATGGCGCCGAACGGCCACCATCCGGGCGACCGGCCACGACGGCCTCAAAAGCCCTGCTTCCCAGCGCCGGCGCGGTTCTTGCCGCTTCTGGCCGACCAGCCGACCTCGCCGACCTGAAAGGTACGGCTATATAGGGGGAAGAGTGTGTTTGTTGAGAGGGAGGGTATATATAGGGGGTCCTATATGTAGTAGTAGTAGTTATAGGTAGGACAAGTATGTAGTAGTAGTAGTAACCCCCTGCTTCCCAGTGATGACGCGGAAGTTGCTGTCCGACCTTCTGGCCGACCACCCCGGGTTCCTGGTCGGCCACCTCGCCCAGGATGGTCGCCCAGCCCCACCACGCCGCCCCGGGCACCGGCCGCCCCGATCGTGCTCGGGGCGGCGCACCCGCCTGGATCTGCGCATGTCCCCGGGCATGAGCGATCGACGCAACGCCCGGGCTCGAGCCACCCCGAAGAGCGCGAGCACCCCGCGCGCGGGCCGCGGATCGAAGGCCACCTCCGCGAAGGCGCCCCGCGCCGGGAAGTCTCGCGCGGCGCAGCCCAAGCCGGCGGCCCGCAAGGCCAAACCAGCGGCTGGCTTCACCGCCACGCCGCCATCCGCCACGAGCCGGAAGGCGTCCCCCAGGAAGCCGGCGGCTGCCCGACGCCCCTCCCGGGCGCCCAAGCCCCGCGGCCTCGAGGTCCTCTACTCGGGCAAACTGTTCCGCTCCCGGCTCGAGGCGCGGTGGGCGATCCTGTTCGACCAGCTGGGCATCGACTGGGATTACGAGCCCTGCCACTACCGGGTCGGGGCGGACCTGTGGTACCTGCCGGACTTCTACCTGCCGGGCCACCGGCTGTGGGTCGAGGTGAAGGGCGCGACGTTCCTGGACGCCGAGTCGATGGCCAAGTGCCTGGCCGCCGTCGCCGGGCCCACCCCGATCTCCCAGCGCGAGGCACCCCACGACCCAGCCGATCGGCTGCTGCTGGTCAGCGCCATCGACCGCGACCGGCTCGGACGCCCGGTCCACACCATGATCACCCCGGATGCCCCCGGCCGTGCGGCCCTGATGTACGCCACGTTCGGGCCCGAGGGCGCGATCCCGGTGGGGGAGCCGTTCGACGTCGTCCCCGCCACCGGGATCAAGGCAACCCGCCGACCGTCCCCGGCCCGCACCGCGGTGCTGCTCGACCCGGCACCCGCACCGGGAACCGTCCCATCCGAGCTCGCGTCCGCGTACCGGTTCGCCGCTACCGTCACCTTCGACGAGACCACCCGGCAGGTCTCCTCCCGCAACGACCCGGCGATCCTGACCCGACTGGCCCGCCGCCGTGCCGGCCGCCCCCTCGGTGCCGCCGCGTGAGCGGAGAGCCGGTGCCTGCCGCACACATGAGTGCCATGGCCAACCAGACCAAGGACCCCGTCCGCGAACTCCGCTACGAGCTCGAATGCGCCGTGGCCACCGCCACCCACGCCACCGCCGGCCCGTTCACCATCGACGACGACGAGCACGTCTTCTACGTCCGCGAGTCAGGCAACAGCCTGGCCGTGGCCGGGGAGTTCGACTACGGCCCCTACGAGGGCTCCGCCGACGCTGCCCTGTTCGCCGAGGCCCGCGACCGGGTGCTCACCCTCACCGCCGCCGTTACCGCCGCCCTCGACCTGGCCGACGAGCTGGACCGCCACGAGGACATCGTCGCCTCGGCCTTCGCCACCGAGATCCGCAACCGCATGCTCGCCGCGATCACCGCCGCGAAGACTGCCCAGTGAGCGCCCGCACCGGGGACCGCCCCGCCGAAGACGATGGCGCCGCCGACGTGCTGGACGCGCTCGGCGACCCGGCCCGGGGCCGCGACCTAATCGCCGCCTCCCTCGATCACGCCAACACTCAGCGCACCCGTCAGGAGACCCATCGTGGCTGAGATCGTCGCCCGGTTCCTGCCTACCGGGATGGAGCCCGATCATCCGCACGTCGAGCACTACGCCGTCACGGTCATCGACCACGGCGACGGCACGTACGCCGTCGGGCACGGCAGGAAGCGGCTCACTCGCAGCGGACGCTGGGCCGACCGGGACCTGCTGCCCGCCGCGGTGTACCTGCGCACCACCCGCGCTGACGCAGAGGAGTCGGCACGCCGCGTCGTGGAGAAGGTGCGCCCCGGCGGTGGCCTCACCTGGGCCGAAAGCGTGGTGTTCGAGGCGGAGATGCGCGGCGAGGTGTCGTCCCTGGCCGGTGCCGCACACATGACGGGTGGCCGGTGAGCACCGGACGCCCGATCAGGAGGAGACCGACGATGAGCGAATTGCGCGAGGCACTGGACCGGATGCTGCGCCCGGGCCGGGTGGACACCCGAGCCCTGGCTGAGGTGCTGGCTGACGTCGCCGCTGGCTACGGGAACGACACCGGTCTGGCCCGGCGCCGGGCCGTGCTCGAGGACGGGGTGGGCGCCGTGGAGCGGTACTGCCACCGCCGCGCGGTCCGCGCGGGCCTGCGCCTGGGCTTCGCGGAGGCCCGCGACTGGTCCGGGGTGAGCGCGGACATCATGTTCGCCACGGTCAACCTGGTGCTCGCCCCCTTGGACGCCCGGCAGGACTTGCTGCGCATCCAGTCGCTGCAGGAGAAGATCCTCACCCGTGCCGCGGTCCGGGTCGTCGACGACGAGTTCGCCGGGATCCTGCAGGCCGTGGTCGAGACCGCGATCCTCGGAGTGGTCGTCGCCGACGCCGCCCCCGCCGTGACCGCCCCGGCACGGGTGGCCGCCTGATGTCTCGGTCGAGGAAGCGGACCGGCGACCTGTCGGTGCTGGACTGCATCAGCTGTTCGAGCGGTATCGCCGACGAGTCCGGTGCCCACACCGTGTGCGCCCTGTGCGCCCTGGCCGCCGAGGAGCAGGCCCCCGCCACGGTCACCGTCCTGCCCGCCACCCTGATCAGCCCCGTCGAGGCGGTGCAGGGGTGGGCGGCGTGAGCCCGGCGGTCGTCCGCCAGCCCGCGGGGATCCCCGAGGGTGGACGCTTCGCCGAGGTCCCGCACACCGAGCCCGATGTGCAACTGGCCGCCGAGCGGCGCCCGCGGCCGGAGGACCCCTGGTGGGTGATCTCCGAGATCAGTCACCACCTGGCCCCGCCGATCGGGTGGCTGCGCCTGGCCCGGAGCGACGGGAAGCCGACGAAGCCGTGTCTGAAGGCGCTGCGCGCCCGTACCGGCATCGCCGCGGACGCGATCGCCGGGGACGCCGACCCCGGGGTTCGGGACTGGGTGCAGCGACTGCTGCGCGCCGAGTTCGAGCCCTACGCCCGGAAGCTCGCTGACCCGAACAGTGCCGCCTACCTCGATAGCACCGTCAAGCCGATGGACGAGATGTGCGCCCGGCTGGGGGAGAAGATCGGGGCGTTCTTCGCCGCGGGCTGCCCCATGGTCGCCGCCGGCGGCCACCGACTGCAGGGGACGCATGAGTACCGCAGCGTGCTCGACGTCGAGGGTCGGGTCGTGCACCAGGTCCGCTCCCGCGCTGACAGTCGCCCCGAGGACGCACCCGACGGCACCGCCGCGATCATCACCTACGCCGACCGGTCCGTCACCGAGACGCACTACCGGGACGGGCGCCTGCACGACGGCACCGGGGACACCCCGACGAGGGTCACCCGCGTGCCCGGCGTCATGACCACGACCACCCGGGGCGTGCGGCACCCCCGGTGGGGCTGGATCGTCGACCAGGACTCCCCGGACGGTCAGCCCGCCTGGGTGCGCCGGTACGACGACGGCGAGGTCGAGACCACCCACTACACCGCCGACCATCGGCAGGACCCCCGGCCGGGTGTGCCTGCCCGGGTCGTCGCCTACCCGGACGGCCGCCGGACCACCATGCACTACCCGTTCGGTGCCGCCTCCGACCTGCCCGACGGGACGGCCTGCGAAGCAGAGTACGCCCCGGACGGCCGGCTGACCCGGCAGGTCCGTCGGTACGACAACTGGGCCTGGGACGGTGACGACGGATCGCCGGCCCTCGTCGAACGAGACGAGTCGTGGAGGACGACACGGGAGAAGCGCATGTACTTCGGCTCGCCGCTGGACGGTGCAGACGGCACGCCCGCCGAGCGCATCCTGCACGACAACGGCGAGGTGTCCGGAGTGCAGTCCTCCCGGCATGTGCCGCACGGCGGCACCCGGCCGCGGCTCTACCCGGCCGGCCGGTCCTGGCACGAACGCACCACCCGCGCCGAGGAGTGGCCGAACGCCCGCACCGAGCCGGTCGAGAGGCTCGAGCCGTGATCGCCGTCTACCTGGACGTCGACGGGGTGCTCAGCCCACTCCCCGCGTTCCTGGTGCCCCCCGAGTCCGCGTGGAAGGGCCGGTGGGACCGGGAGGACATCGCTGGGTTCCGTGACGTCGCCTTCCACCCGGCCATGATCGGCGCCCTGAACCAGGCGGTGACCCGGCCCGGGGTGGCACCGCGGTGGCTCACCTCATGGGAGGAGCACGCCCCGGGCGGATTCGCCCCCGCCACGGGCCTGGCCGGCCGTACCTGGCCGGTGCTCGACGGGGTGATCGGGGACGCCCCGGGGGACTGGTGGAAGCTGCGCGCCATCCGCGCGGACGTGGCGGCCACCGCCCCGGATGCCGTGGTGTGGGCCGACGACGAACTCGCCCGGCAGGAGGAGTCGACCCGGTGGCTGGCGTCCCTGGACATCCCGACCCTCGCACTGTCCCCGAACGAGGCGCTGGGCCTGACCCCGGTGCATGTTGCCCAACTGGCCGCCTTCATCGACGAGAACACGGACCGCTAGTCACCCACCCGGTACATCGGCCGAGAGTCGTAGTAGTTCCTGGCCTGTTGGTGGTTTGGGATGGTGACGAGCCTGGGTTGGGATGGGTCGTGCAGCGCGGTGTAGTCGGGCTCGCAGCGCGGCCAGTACTTCGGGCCAACGACCGCCTTCGTGCAATCCCAGGCGACGCCCGCTGGGAAATACCGCAGCGCGTGTTGCGCATACATCGGGCAAGCATCGTCAGGGTACGGGCCAAGACACATCGTGTAGTCAGTTGCCCCGGGGACGTCGGCACCGAAGAAGCCGTCGTGGTTGCCGGCGAGGATGTGACTCTCGATCACCCGCGCGTCCGGGATCGCCTTCTTCCACTCTGCGGCGACGAAGCAGTCGAAAGGGCCAAGTGGCCGACTCTGCGGGCGCCCGAGTTGGTCGGCCGCAGCGACCGGGGTACCCCGCGTGCACCACTTGCCGTTGAGTTCGGCCGGCAACCCCGGGATGATGGACACCGCGGCCGGCGGCCGGATGACGATCTGGTACCCGTTCATTATGGTGGCCGTGTCGATCGCCGCCTTGATGCCGTTGATGGCCGTCTCGATGCCTCCTGCGATCCAGGCGAAAGTACTGGCGATCACGACGGCAACGACGTCCAACAGAACGCCTTTCGCAAGCTTCTTGAACACCTTCCCGGTGCAGGGCATCACCGTCTTGATCGCGGTCGTAAGGTAGTCGGCAGCGGCCACGGCGCTGGTGACCTGGGCGGTCGACATCGACTGGAGCCCTCCTGCGCAGTCGAGGGCGTCCATGCCTTCGGAGATCTTGACGAGGTCGACCTTGCCCACCTTGGACCACGCCATGGCGGCCGTCTGGACACCAAACCAGAGTGCGGTGGCGAGGTAGGCCGGAGGTGATGGGTCGACCTTGACCCCGACAGTGCTGGCTGAGGCACCGAGCCGGTATTCGGCGGTCTCTCCGGGTCCGAGGATGTCCACTGCGTTGCCGGGCTTGGACGGGCTGGTCGTGATCTTGCCAATTAGCTTCTGGAACCCGTCGCCGATGTTCTCACCTCGCCGGGTCATGGTGAGTCCAGGGGTCCGCTCGAGGCTCACGCCGTAGCTTCTCGAGTTGTTCACCTTCAGAACCGTGCTGCCGTCCGGGCTCTTCCCCACGCACCACTTCACCCGGTCCCCGCTTCCACTGGTGACCTTCAGGCCGCTCGCCATCGCCTCGGACTCCCGGTCGCACTTGGGGTCACCGCCGGCGGTCGCGGACAGCATCTTCTGGGCGTGGTCCTTGGCCCACCCCATGAGCCAGTCCCAGCCGTCGGTGAACCAGTTGGAGAAGTGGGTGCTGGTGACCACGACGTCGGATCCGTCGACGTGCGACTGGACGTCGTAGCTGATCGGGTCGCCCGGGTTCTCGTTGAATCCGACCAGCGGTGCTGGCTTCCCCGGCGTCACCGCGTTCCTGAACCGGATCGTCGCCGGCCCGGTCAGCTGGGCGCCGGCCAGACTGATGTGCCACCCCTTGCGCCCGTCGGGCCCGTCCGCGGGAGCGACCGAAAGGCTCCCTTGTCCGGTAGCGGCGCCAGCAGGGATAGAAATCTCAGGCGAGCCGTTCGAGGAGCCCAGGACCGTGTCGACTCCGGTCTTCACCTCGGCGGATGGACTCGCCGATGCCGGCGGAGGATCCGTTCTCGCTTCAGCGGATGGGCTGCTCGATGATGGGGTCGGGCCCGTTCTCGTCTCCGGGCTTGAACTCGTCGACGTGGGGGACGGCGGACTGTTCTGGCCGAACAGGCCGCACGAGCTGAGCGTCAGGCACCCGGCCAGCATCGTCGCCACCAGCAGGTTGTGCCGCGCGTTCGAGAAAGCCCGCATCGAGGTGCCTCGCTCCACCGACTCCGTGGAGGGAACCTAACGCCGGGGACCGGCCCCCTGGCCAAGGCACTCGGTGTCCCTCGGAAATAGTGCGCTCAGCATAGAGTTACGGCGGCCGTACCGGAAGCAGTGAATGCGTAGACCACTGCAGGCCCATGTCAGTGGTGCGCAACAGAGGGCCGGGTTGCCGCACACATGGGTGGGGACGGGCCGGAGCGACTGGCCTGCGAACGGAAGGACGCCTGATGGCCCTGCAGTACCGCCGACGCCAGAACCTCGGCAACGACACCTGGATCAACTACTCCGGCTCCGGAGCGTCGGTCTCGAAGCGGTTCGGCCCGTTTACCATCAATTCGCGCGGGCACGTGCACATCCGGCTCGGCGGCGGGTTCTCCTGGCGGATCCTCTGATCCGCGGCTCCGCCTCTAGTGGGCGGCGGCGTACTGGTCCATCACGGACTGGAAGATCCGGCCCCGCTCGTTGACCGCGATGCCCTGAGCCTTCGCCCAGTCCCGCACCATCTTGGCGGGTGCGCCGGCGGCATTGGTCGAGCTCACCCGGCTGCGGCTGGAGGTGCGGCGCCCGGTCTTGCGGGCTGCCTTCAGGTACGGGCTGAGCGCGTCGGTGAACGCCGCGGCATTCGCTTCGCTCAGGTCGATCTCGTAACGCGCGCCGTCGACGGTGAACGTGATGGTCTTCTCTGCCGGGGACCCATCGAGGTCGTCAACGATTTCGATCTGCGTGTGCCTGGACATGCTCCGAACCTATCGAGCCGGGCGCATTCTTCGCGCCCTTCTTCCTAGGCGTGTCCGCGATTCCCGGCAATGACGTCGAGCAGCTATCTCTGCGCGCGCAGGTCTTGCAGTTCCCAACCGTCGGGGATCTGTTCGATCAGCCGATCGCGGGCCTCCTCGTAGGTGTCCGCCTCAACCACGAGCTCCTGCGTTTCCCTTGACCGCACCCGGCCCACGACCTTGATCACGGGACCGAGCCTACGGGCTGGGCGATGAACGGCGGACGGACGTGCCCAACAGGGCCGCCACCTCGCGCAGCACCCGGGGGTCGGAGATCCGCTCCGGAATGCCCTGGGCGGCGCAGGTGGAGCGGACCCAGTTCGCGACCGCGGCTTCGGACGTCTCGGTGTTCCCCGTGCTCGGCTTCGTCATGGCCAGCCAGCCTACGGGCTGCGCATCTCGGGTTCTCGCCGTACACAGTCCGGATAGCAGCCCGTCCGACGTCCAGGAGCACCCCGATGAGCAACACGATCCAGCCGCACAAGCCCGCCGGCGTGCCCGGCGCCGGCCAGTTCGACACCATGCCGCACACCGAGTCCGCCGTCAGCCTCGCCGCGACGGCCGAGCCGCGCCGCCCGGAGCTGGAGGGCTGGCCGGAGTCCCTGCCCGAGCCGGAGGTCGACTTCGACGTCCAGGAGGATGGCAGCGTCAACACGACGGTCAAGGTCGGCGACGGCGAGATCTGGGTGTACCGGGGTGGCTATGACCTCACCGCGAACCTCGATCTGGCCCCCAAGACCGAGGACGCCGCGCTCGACTGGGCCACCACGAAGCACCGCATGATCCAGCAGGTCATCAGCCAGGAGATGAGGGCGGCCGCCGACCGGGTCAGCGCCCGGGTTCTCGCCCAGGTCACCGGCAAGACCACCGTCATGACCGACGAGCAGCTGGAGAGCCACGCGATCGCACTCGACCAGGCCCGCAACGCCGCCGAGGAGCAATCGCAGCTCGCGCACGCCAGCCTCGGTGCCCGGGCGATCCTGGCCGACTACCCGACGGCGGCCTACGTGGAGTTGGACTCGGACGAGTTCAGCAACGGGACCTTCTACACCGAGGCGCACATCCGTGACACCGACGGCAACCAGCTGGGCTACCTCGACAACGAGACCCCGGCGATGGGGGAGCACCTCAGCAACCTGCCCGTCGACCGTGACGCCTTCTGGACGACCTTCGGCGGCAGCCACGAGGGACAGATGGACCGCCTCGACCTGCGGGCGGCAGCGGCCTGGAACCCCGGAGCGTGACCACCATGGGCACCCACACCCAGCCGCACAGACCCGCCGGCGTGCCCGGCGCCGGCCAATTCGACACGGTGCCGCACTCCGAGGCTGATGTCAGCCTCACCCCGACGGTCGTGCCGCGGCGCGCGGAACTCGACGGGTGGCCCGAGTCTTTGCCGGAGCCGGAGCTGAGCCTCGACGCCGGCAGCGGACCGCGGGCCGCGATGGAGGTGCGGTTCGGGAGTTCGGCGTTCGAGGTGTGGGAGCCGTCCGGTTCCGACGACCCGGGCACCGACGCGGGCAACGACTTTGAGGACGGCGCGTTCGGGGTCGACTACACGGATCTGCAGGCTGCCGTCGCCTGGGCGCGCGGGAAGCACCGCCAGTTGCAGTGCGACCTGCAGACGGAGCTGAGCAAGACGGCCGAACTCGCGGCCCCTCGCCTGCTGGCCAAGCTCACCGGCAAGGCCCCGGCCATGGATGACGACGACGTGCTCCTGCACGCCGCCGACCTTGAGCGGGCCGCCGACCGGATGCGCGAGGAGGCCGAGCTGAGCGACCTCAGCTACGTCGCCCGCACCATCCTGACCGAACACCCGACCGCAGCCACCGCCGTGTTCACCCCGGTGTTGGGGACTCGCCGGCACCCTCACAGCCAGGCCGAGATCCGCGACACCGACGGGAACCACCTGGCCGTCGCCGGCGACGACGGAGCCATCCCGCTCTATTACCTCTCGAGCTTTCGCCACGACCCGACCGCCGCTCAGCCGTACTGGTACCGCTTCGGTTCCCGCGCCGCCGACGGCGACCACCTCGACCTGAAGACCGCCGCCACCTGGAACCCCGGAGCGTGACCACCATGAGCACCCATACCCAGCCGCACAAGCCTCGCGGCGTGCCCGGCGCCGGCCAGTTCGACACCATGCCGCACACCGAATCCGGCGTCAGCCTGACCGCCAGCTCGGTGCCCACGAGTGCGGAATCCGCCCGCCGTGTGCTCGCCGACGCCGGGATTGCTGGGCCTATCGACGGGCTGACCGTGCGGCGGCAGGGGCTTGAGGTGGGCCGCATCGAACAGGGCGGTCACGCCTTCGGGCTGGCCGTGTCCCCGCAGGGTGTGGACGTGTGGTCCGAGGACATCGGGCCGGACGCCGACCCGGAGCATGATACGGACACCGCCTCGTGGGTGCCGATCGACGCGACGACTGACACCGCGACCGCGATCCGGAAGGCGCTGGCCGCCTCCACTGCCACGGCCGCCCGCGTCAAGGGCTGGGTGCAGGCCGGTCCGATCCGAAGCGGCACCTTGACCCGGTGGTCCCTGCCCGAACGCACCGCTACTGGGGACGCGCGCCTGGACATGCGGGCCCTGGACGCCCGGCACCTGGACGTCTCCTACGAGCTGACCGTGCCCGCCGACGGGGGACCGCTGCGCCTGGTCGACGACGAACTGCGGGTCCTGGACCAGGACGAGACCGACCGGATCATCGCTGCCGCCACCTGGCCGTACGGGGAGGCCGAGCTGCGCGCCCAGGCCCTGGCCGCCGCCAACGCCATCACCCCCGCCCTTGCCGACCCCGCTGCTGATCGCCCGGTCGCGGCCTGAACCACCGAGGATGGAGACCATGGACCAGAACCGCCACCCCGCGGGCGCCGCCGAGAAGCGCGGCGGCCAGTTCGCTGCCACCCCGCGCATCGAGTCGCCCGTCAGCCTCACCGGCACCGGCCGTGCCCTGACCGCCGACGCCGAGATCGCCAACACCCACCCGGTGATGGTCGACTCCATCGCCAAGGCAGGCCTGACCGGCACCCTGACCACCGACGGGGAGACGATCACCTACACGGTGCCCGGTGGCGAGCACTCCTTCAGCATCGAACCGGGCGAGGAGTACACGCTGATCCGGGCGAATCAGATGCCCCTGCAGTCGGCGGGCCTGGATGACGAGTACGACGAGTTGGCTTCCACTGCCCCGGAGACGACCGGCACCGACCTTGCCACCCTCACCTGGATCTCGCAGACACGGTCCGCGTGCACGCTGAACGTCGACGGCGGCCACGCCACGCTCGGCGACTTCCGCGTCGAGCGCAACGACGACGGGTCCCCGAGGATCGAGATGATCATCGACACGGTCAACGGCGACGTCGCCGACATCACCTACCAGCCCGCGACGGGGAAGGCCTGGATCTTCACCGCCCACGGGGAGCAGACCGACGACGTGGACAGCGTCCTGGCCCGCTTCGACGGCCTGGAGGAGCTGATGGCCAGCACCGGCCTGGACGCCCCCGGTGAGACGACCTCCGACCGGCTGCGCTGGCACATGGACCGTTCCTTCGCCGACGCCGCCGCCAAGCCCGACGCCCCCGCCTGGGCCGCCACCTACCCGCACGTCGCCGACTGAGCACGAGGACCACCACCATGAGCACCGCGACCGCACCCCGCGCCCGTCAGCCCGAGGGCGCCCCCAACAGCACCGGAGGCCAGTTCGCCCGCATCAACCACGCCGAGCCGGCTCTCACCCTGCCGGCGACCCAGCCGGACCGGCCGGCGGCGCTGGCCGGGTGGCCCGAGACCCTCCCGGACCCGATCGTGCGCATCCAGTACGACCACGCCGCCGAGGACCGGTCCCCGACCACGATCGTCACCATCCCCGACGGGGACCTGTGCATCGAGGTGGACACCCGCACCGACGGTCACGGCGGGTACGGTGCCACCACCCGTGGGGAGGGCGGGCTGAGCGACGCCGAGCTCGGCGACGCCGCCTCGTGGGCCGAGTCCACCCATGAGAAGGTGCAGGCCGCCATGAACACGGCCATCCAGGCCGTCATCGACGAGAAGGCCGCCACCCTGCCCGCCGAGCTCGTCGGCACCGGCAGTCCCGTCGAGGACGAGGAGGACCGGCCCGAGGAGCTGGACGGCTGGCCCCGTGACCTGCCCGCCCCGGTGGTGAGCATCGCCTACGACCACGCCGCCGGCGACCGGGCCCCGACCACCACGATCACCGTTCCGGGCCACGACCTGGTCATCGAGGTGGACACCCGCATGGACGGGCACGGCGGGTACGACGCGACCGCGCGCGGCACCCGGGGGCTGGGCTGGGAGGACGTCGCCGCCGCTGAGGAGTGGGCCGAGAACGCGCACGAGCAGGTGCACGAGCAGATGAGCAGGAGCATCCAGCGGGCCGTCACCACCACCGCCCGGCAGATCTACACCGACCTCGGGTGCGGGGCCCGCCCGGCGGCGTGACGCCACGGCCCCTCGCCGTACACAGCAAGGGCATGAGCACCCCCACCACGGCCCGCCACGCGGCCGGCACCAGCGACGGCACCACCAGCGTCGGCGGCCGGTTCCGCGCGACCACGCACACCGAGCCGGTCATTGCCCTCGGAGCCCCGGTCGCCTCCACCGAGTTCGTTCAGGATCGGCTGGAGGCCGGAGGCTTCGGCGCTCTGCTGGGCGAAGCGGAGATCGGGCAGGTCACGAGCCGGCTCAACGCCGCCCGCACCTTCGCCGACGAGGACATCGAGCGGGAGGCCGAGGCCGTCTACCGGGCCCGGGCCGGAATCAGCCTCCGCGACGGTGCGAACGCCCGCAGCGCCGTCTTCGTCCTGCGCGGCGAGGGGCACCAGGACCTGGCCGAGGCCGTCGACCGGCTGTTCAACACCCGCACGCACGCCACTCCGGAGGGCAGCACCCACCAGCCGGTGCCCGCCGAAGACCCCCGCGTGCAGGACGGGCAGGTCTTCGACACGATCACCGTCGAGGGCACCACCTTCCACCGGCTGCGTCCCGGGGTGGAGGCCTCAACCCCGTACCGCCTGCGCCTGCAGACCAACCGGCCTATGACCGATGCTGAGCAGCGGAACCTGGCCGCCCTGACCGGGTACGCGTACAAGGCCGCGGTGCGCGGCGAGCCGCTCGGTGAACCGGAGCGGGACAGCCCCTACTCGTTCATCGTCGACGCCGACACCACCAAGTCCCGCGTCGACGATCTCGGCGCCGCGATGAGCGACTTCGTCGAGACGCTGCCGGCGATGCTCGAGGACGGCTCCCCGATCCGCACGACCAACCAGAAGGGCGCGGGCACGGCCGGAACCCGTCTGGTGCCCGGCTTCGGCGAGCCCGATCTGAGGGTGGAGATCTACGTCGACGACGCCTGGGGGATCTGAGGCGGAGGAGGGAACGGGTGCCGCACACATGGGGGCCGAACCCCTGCCCGAGCCCGTGGAGACCCGTCTCATGCCCAGCCTTAGCACTGACCCGCCCGACCCGACTGCCGGGCAGGGGAGTGAGAGTGCCCGGTGCCGGGTGTGCCGGCGGACGATGCGCCCCCGCGGGGTCCTGAAGGAACACGCCCCGGGCACCGTGGCCACCGGCACCGTCGGCCGGTGCAAGTCCTGCTCCCAGCCCAACACCGGCCTGTACCAGCGACGTCAGGCCCAGAACCAGGCGAACGCCGAGACGTCGTCCGGGCAGCGACCGGAACGCCCGGCCACCCCGCAGGAGATCGACAGCGCCGTGCTGGGACTCGAGGCGTTCATGGCCCGACGGCACCGGCGGGTGGGCCCGGAGAAAACCAGCCCGATCGTGTGGCGTCGCTACGCCTGAGCCGACCTGGCCGGATCGGACTGCAGGTGCACCGCCAGGGCGGTCGCCTGCGCGCGGGCGTGCCACATCGCCACTGGCCCCGTCTCGCTGAACCGGGCCACCGTGCCGGCCAGGTCGAGCTCGTACCGCACCCGGACCACCGCCTCGGCCCAGTGCGCCAGGCACACCGCCAGAAGCCGCACCACGGACTGCTCGACCTCCTCCACGAGCAGACGCGCCCAGATCAGGACCGCACGGTCGGTGGGCTCCCCACACACCGTGCAGGCCGCCGTCTCGGTCGACGTCCCCATCGGCGGCCTCCCTCCCGCATTCCGGCCCGGTGCCGGTCAGCCTACGGGGACGCCCCGACAGCACCGCCGATGGTGGCGGCCGCGGGCTGTGCCGCACACATGGGGGTCATCGAACCGATCCACCCGTGAGGAGCCTGACCATGCCCGCCATCCCCGTCATCGACGAGACGATCCTGCACCGCGCCCCCGTGCTCGCTGCCATGGACGAGACGACTGTCCGGGCGATCGCCCGACGCGTGCACGACTCCAAGTGCCGGGCCGGCGGCGGCTGCGGCCGCCGGGACTCCCACGCCCTGGACAGCCACGGGAACACGGTCCGCCAGATGCTCAACGCCATGGCTGACGCCAGCGAAGCCCACGAGCTCAGCGACGTCGCCCCCTTCTGACTTCACACCGCTCACCGATTGGAGAACACCGTGCGCCAGGACCCGTGGGACCCGCCCCGCAAGCCCGCCCCGCCCCGCCCGCCGCAGCCGGAGATCGCCGTCCGCCTGCTCGACGACAACATCGAACTGCCCGCCTACGCCCAGCCCGGGGACGCCGGCGCTGACCTGCGCACCCGGGTGGACGTGCAGATCCCGCCGGGAGAGCGCCTCCTGGTGCCCACCGGGGTGGCGATCGCCCTGCCGGCCGGGTACGTCGGGCTCATCCACCCCCGCTCCGGTCTGGCCGCCCGGCACGGGCTGTCCATCGTCAACACCCCGGGCACCATCGACGCCGGCTACCGCGGGGAGATCCAGGTCGCCCTGCTGAACACCGACCTGCGGCACGAGATCGTCCTGCGCCGTAACGACCGGATCGCTCAGCTGGTCATCCAGCGGGTCGAGCAGGCCACCTTCACGATCGTCGAGGCGCTGCCCGAGTCGGTGCGCGGTGCCGGTGGCTTCGGCTCCACCGGCGGGGCACACCCGCTCGACGGGGCCGATGGCTGAGAATCGGGGCATGGACGAGCACGAGGAGGCGGCCCGGATTCTCGGGCGCGCCCTGTCGCTGCTGGTCGTGCTCAGTCTCGTGGCGGTCGCCGTCGCCGCGGTCATGGCCGTGCTGCCGGCCCCGTTCTGGCCGTGGGTCGGCTCCTGGCTGATCCCCTGGGCACAGACCCCCGGCTTCGCCGGTGCTGCCGCGCTGGTCGGCGGTCTGGCCGCCGTGGGGGCTGCCTGGATCGCCTACCGGGGCGCTCGGCGTCAGGCGATCGAGACCCGCCGCAAGACCGACCGGGACGCCGCGGCCGCCCGTAAACAGGAGACCTGGAAGCGCGCCCAGTGGGCTTTCGACTTGATGCACAGTGGGGACAGCCTGAGCCGGGAAATCGCCTTGACGACACTCACGGCCCTTGTCGAGGATGGAGAGCTCACCGACGAGGCCGATGGTCGCCTGATCGCGCGCGTCGCCACGATCAGCGTCTCGAACTGGGCGGCGGACGCCCAGGACAGCCCGGACGAGGAGGAGTAGCCTGTGCACCAGGAGGGAACCATGGCGAAGAGCACCTCGCTGCGCTCCGGCAGCAGCACCAACAAGGACGCGATGCGGGCCAGTGGCCGCGACCCGGTGAGCCGGGGTGAGGCGATCGCTGCCGCCCGCGCCATCGTCGCCGTAAACACGAAGATCCTGAAGAAGGACACCGACCCCGCCATCCTCCGGCTCGCCAAGAGCGCACGGTAGCGACCACCCCTCACGCGGGCTTCCCAGAGAGCGCATGAGCCTGAACGTGGGACTACGCCCACCCCCACGCGTCATCGCGGACCCGGATTGCGCCGAGTTCGGCTGCACCCACCCGCACCGCAGCATCGGTGAGTGGGTGCAGATGTGGATGGCCGGGCTCGAGTCGGCCGAAATCGCCGCCCTGTGTGGGGTGGGGCGCTGGGACGTCCAGCAGGTCATCGACCGCCGTGTCCGCCGCGACCCGACCCTGCCGGTGCGCCGCCTGAAACGGCACCTGCACCCGGCCCCGGCCACACACGCTCAGCGGTACGGGTTCGATCAGAAGCTGGCCGAGTACCGGTGGTGGCTCGCTACGACCGGCCACCAGCCACGCGAGCACGGCCACACCGATCTGGAGCGCACGATCGCGGGTTGGATCCGCCGGCAGCGCGCCGCCGACCGGGACGGCACCCTGACCGCTGACCGGAGGGCCGCCCTGGACCAGCTGGGCCGGTGGCAGCGCCCCGCCTTGGGCGCACCCAAGGACGGGCACTTCGCGGAGCGGGTCGACCAGCTGGCCGCCTTCGTCGCCGAACACCACCGGCTACCCACCCGCTACGGCGACCCAGGCGTGGAGCGGGTCCTGGCGGTCTGGCTGATGGGAGTGCGCGGTGTCGCCCGCGCCGGGACCCTCACCGAGCAGCGCCGCACCGCCCTGGACACGGCCGCGCCCGACTGGCTGCCCAGGGTGCCCACCGGCCCCTGATCGGCGGCGGTCGTCAACCCGGGCTGGTGCCGCACACATGGTGGGCATGAGCACGCAGCTTCGCGAGGCCAACGGACGCTTCGCCACCCCCACGCACACCGAATCGGCCATCGAGCTGCCCGCCATGGAGAGCGAAGCCCTCGGCGACGACGGCGGCAAGGGCCTGTGCGACCGGTGCCACGAGGAGGTCGACATCACCGACGAGCCACTGTGCTGGTCCTGCCAGGACAAGGTGTGCACCGAGTGCGGTGAGCTCAACGACGACGGCGAGGGCTACGACGGGCTGTGCGGCAACTGCGCCGACCGCGCCGACGAGAACGGCGACTGGGACTGACGGGTGCCGGAGAGAGCAGCATCAGGACGCTCAAGCCTCCGGCCGGAGGGCCTCCTCGGCGACCGGTGCGACCTGCCCGGCCAGTGACTGGTCGTTGAGGAACACGTTCAGGTCGGCGAACTCCTTCGGGGTGCCCCGCGGTCAGGTCAGCCGCCTGCCTGGCCTCTACGCATGTCCCCGGTCAGAACACCACGCTGACCGAGGAGCCACCCATGCCGTCCAGCACCGAGCGTGCACGGATCAAACTGCCCGCCGGGTTCGACCCGTCTGTTCACGGCACGAAGGCGGAGCGGTCCGTGCTCGTCAAGGCCACCGAGACATACGGGGAAGGCTTCGAGCTGGAGTCCTACGAGGAGACCGTGCTCGAGGACGGAACCCCCGGCTGGGCCGCGGTCGTCACCCGGCACGCCGCCGTCCTGTCCGTGCGCGACAGCAAGAGCACCAAGACCAAGGAGGTGCGGCTGCCCAAGAGCGTGAAGCCCTCCGACGGGGAGAAGCAGGCCGCCAAGCTCGCCGACCAGCACGGCGACGGCTGGGAGATGACCCGGTTCGAACCGTTCCTGGGCAAGGCCGTGCTCACCAAGCTCACCGATGACGAGGCCCGGTGCCGCGGCGCGGTCGCCGTCGCGCTCGGCGTCAAGCCCTGGGATGTGCAGGTGTCCTCCCGCCGCGACGGTGGCTTCGACCTGGAGCTGCCCCGCACCTACCAGCCCTCCAAGCACGAGTCGAAGCTCGAGGACGTCGCCACCACCGTGGTGGGCCGCGACGGCTGGTACGTCAAGGCCGACGCCAAGGCTCTGCGCGCGTCCCTGATCCCCTCGGACCCGCCCACCTTCCCGGAGGGCATCCCGTTCCCGCTCGGTCGCCTCGGCAAGGGCCATCTGGACAGGACCCCCTTCGGGATGACGCTCCCGGCCCCGGGTGAGGAGCTCGGTGAGGAGATCAGCCTCGATTGGACCGCCTCTGCGTGGTGCCTTCTGGCGGGGACGCCAGGGTCGGGAAAGACCGTGGCACTCAGTGCGATCATCGCTGATGCTCTGTCCAACGGGTCGGCCCTCGCAATCGTCGACGATGTCTCCAAGGCCATCGACTTCCAGTGGGCAAAGCCGTTCTGCCGCGCCGGCGGATGGGGCTGCGACTCCCTCGAAGCCGGCGTTGCGACCCTGGGCCTGATCCGGGAAGAGGGAGCACGGCGGGCGAGGCACCTCAAGGAGCTGGGGATCAACAACTGGCTGGACATGCCTGCCGGCAAGCGGTTCCAGCCGATCCTGGTCATCATCGACGAGGTCTCCGCCCTCGTGGTTCCCGACCCGGTGCCCAAGGGCATCCCGAAGGATCACCCGCTCTTCATGGAGATCGCCGAGCGCAACCTCGCGCGGGCGATGATCCAGTCCTACATGCGCAAGATCATCGCCGAGCTGCGGTTCGTCGGCGTCCGGATGGTCATCTCCACCCAGGCCACCAACGCCAACACGGGCGTCGACCCGGGACTGCGGACCCTGATCGGGCACAAGATCCTCCAGGGGGTGAACCCGTCCCGGGCGGCCCGATCGCAAATCTTCGCCGACGAGACCGCGGTGCTCGGCGTGCCTGAGAACGTCAAGGCCGGCGGCAAGCGGGCCAAGGGCGTCGGCGTCGCCGCGTTGGAGGCGGTCTCCCCGGCCGTCTACAAGTCCTACTTCGCCACCACCGACGACTACCAGCGCGCCCTGCGGCGGCTCGGGGTGGCGGAGCGCGAAAGCGCGGCTCCGACGTCGGCCGAGATCGAGCGGCATCTGCCGACCCTGGACATCAACGCCGCCCGCGACGAGCGCGAGCAGACCGCGGCGCGGCGCGAGAAGATGGGCGACCCGATGGCCGCCATGATGGGCGACTCGGGGCTGGACGAGAACGGACACCCGCTCAAGGGTGCGGCCCTGGCCGCGGCCCAGTCCGCCCACCTGCAGCGCCTGGCCAAGGCGTCCTGAACAGACCCCGCAGACGAGAAGAAGGCCCCGCCCGGGATCCGGGCGGGGCCTTCCCCGTTGGTGGCAGGCTGGGTCTCAGGCAGCCGCCGGCGTGGTCATCGTCGGAGCGAACGGGTCCTCGACCTGGGGGTCGTCGTTGCCGTCCACCTTCGACCCGTCGTCGAAGGTGAGGCCGCTCATGTCGAGGATGACCGGGTCGAAGGGGTCGGAGTCCTGCGGGTGGGTGAACGGGACGGCCGGCTGCTCCTCCAGCGGGCCGGCGTCGGGCTCGAGGAACGCGTCGATGCCGGGCAGGTCATCGAGGTCGGCGAACGGATTCTGCACCTCGCCGGTGCCGCCCTGCTGGTCCGCGCTCTGCTGACCGGTGGGAAGCTGGTCGGCGCTGACGCCGAGGGCGGTCTGGGCGAGATCGACGGCCCGGGCCAGCGGCAGGTCCGGGTGGTCCACGGCGATCGCGTCCAGGATGCGGGCGGAGTCGACGCGGGCCTCGGTGCGGGCGGCCGCACGGGTCTGCTCGACGGCGGTGCTCAGCTGGGCGCTCATCTGCTCGAGCCGCTCCTTCAGGTCGGACGCGTCGTCCCGCACGGACTGCTCGGCGGCGACGCGGGCGGCGTCCCGCTCGGCGGTGAGGGCCGCGAGCTGGGTTTCCAGCTCGGTGTTGGTGTCGGCGAGCTCGGCGTTGCGGGCCTGGTCGGCGACCCGGCCCTGTTCGAGCTCGGTGACGGTGGCGCGCAGGTCGGCGATGGTGGCCTCAGCCGATTCGAGCTCGGTGATCCGGCCCAGGGCGGTGTCCAGCTGGGCCTGCAGGTCGGTGTTGGCGTTCTGGGCGTCCTGCAGCGCGGTGATGCTGGCGGTGACGGCGTCCTGGAGTCGGCCGAGGGAGGCGTTGACCTCGTCGCGGACCTGGTCGAGCACGTCCTGGGTGGTCGTGGTGCTGGTGGTGGTGTCCAAGGTGAGACCTTCGGTTCGGTGGCGGACGGGGGTCAGGGGTGCTGCAGTGTGCTCAGGCGGGCACGCCGAGGGGACCGCGGGCGCAGCACTTCGCATGTGTGCGGCGCCGGCGCTCTCTCACGACGCGTTCGGGTCGGTGAAGGTGAGCCCGACGGTCATGTCGTGCTCGTTCGCGGAGATGGACTGGGAGGCCAGCCACGTCGCGGACCCGGTGTTGGAGTCCTTGGCCATCTCCCAGTCGAACTGGTTGATCTTCGCCGAGACCAGGGGCTGGTTCACGGAGGGGATGTTGGCGACCAGCCCGCCGGGGTTGGCCCCGATGCTCTGGGAGCCGGTGGCCACCCAAGACCGGTTGAGCAGCACGTCCATGCCGGGGTCGAAGATCCGTGCCGTGCTGGTGGTCTGGGCCCCCTTCAGGGTCGTGCCGCCGACGGTGGCGATGGTCTTCTCGGTGGAGGCGATCCGGTAGCTGGCCAGGCTCAGGTCGATCTTGGTCTTGTCGACCCCGCCGGTGGCGAAGTGCCCGGTCCAGGTTCCGCCGTCGGTGCTGGTCCCGTTCCAGGTGGTGCCGTCCTTGAAGCCGAAGGCGGAGCGGGTGAACGTGGCGGCAACCGCGGTGCGGTCCGTGACGGCGGTGGCGGCGTCCTGGCCGGGGTTGCGCCACATGGTGGCGTCCTTGCCGTCGCGGCTGCGGTACCCGGGGACCTGGCTGAGCGGCTGGGTGGGGTGGACGGGCTTGTCGACCCACAGGGGCGAGATGGTGACGACGGTGCCCTCGACGCTGACCCGGTCGCTCTTGACGGCGATGCTCTTGGCCCATTCGCCGACCTGGACGGCGGACTGGGCGTCGGGCGCCTCGAGGTAGACCTGCCGCAGCGCCCCGGTGCCGGTGATGTTGCGCTTGACCGGGTCGGGCCCGTGGGAGTAGCCCAGCCCGACGAGCTTCAGGTCCGCGGGCGGGGCGGCCAGTACGAGGGCGCGGTCGGCGGTGTACATGCCGGCGACCTTGGTCCACCAGTCCTTGCCGGCAGGGGTGAGGACCGCGGTGTCCGAGCTGGCGGGGATGAGGTCCGGGATGCGGGAGGGCGCGGCGTTCTTGATGCCGGCCCCGATCAGCAGGGCCACGACGGCGGCCGCACCGACCGCAACCGCGACGACAGCGCCGACGATGAGGAGGGTGCGGCGCCGCGGCCGCATGGCGAGAGTGCTCATCACTTCCTGGGGTCCTTGCCCGTGTACCACATCGGGCGCTGGTCGGGGTTGAGGTTGTCGCAGGTCATGCCGGGCACGTACCCGTAGCAGGCCATGGCCGGTTCGACCATGTTGAACCAGGTGGCTCCCTGCGGTGCCGGGTTGCAGTCGGGGTACTGGGCGAGCTGGGTGGTGTAGAAGTCCACAGACATCGAGTCCGGGATGGACCCGGAGCCCTTGCCGGCGATGCGGAACCCGTTGGAGTTGCCGTAGAAGTAGGCGGTTCCGCCCTGGTTGCGCCAGATCCCGGGGGAGGTGCCCTGGGACTGTTCGCGGTTGTTGGGCACCGGGGTGGAGGAGGTCTTGGTGTTGGCGATGCCGAGCACGGTGGAGCCGTTGCGCACCCCGTACTGGGGCTGGTTGTCCCAGTTCTGCAGGCCGCCGCCGGTGAGCTGGTTCGGGTCGTCGACCTTGGGGTCGGTCTGGGTGCGGGTGCCGCTGCACACGACGATGACCTCGCCGTGGCGGGGGAAGTCGGCGGGGGTGGCGATGTCGCCGCCGGTGACGGGGCGCTTGAGCCCGTTCTGCCCGGTGACGGTGAGGTCGTAGTGGTAGACGATGCCGGGGGCGGCGACGTCGTCGGCGTAGCCGGTCTCTCCGGTCTTGGTGGTGGACAGGTCGTGGGTGGCGGGCAGGTACTCGGTGGTGTCGGTGCTGATGGCCTCGTTGTTGGCGGGCACGGAGCGGCGCGCGGTGACGCTGGCGGCGCCGGTGGCCCCGGACCAGGTGACGGTGGTGTAGCCGTACTGCTTGGTCTGCTGGGTGGTGTCCTGCGGGGTGCCGTCGACGTTCTGCCAGGTCAGGTTCATGCGCCGGGAGGCGTGGTTGTTCACGTCGCCGCGGTGGACGACGACACTGGGGGTGCCGGGGTAGGTGTTGACGTCGACGCTGTCGGTGTCGGACCAGCCCCCGTTGGTGATGGCGTCGTTCTGCGATCGGGCGGTGTAGCCCGTGGTCTGGCCCTGAGCGCTGAGAACCCCGGACCAGGTCACCTTCGACCCGGTGGCCTGGTACTGCTGGCCGATCGACTTCGTCGTGGTGCGCAGCTCGTACGCGCAGGAGGCGTTCGTGCAGAAGCTGTTGGAGGAGTCGTTGCCCGTGTCGCCGTTGGCGGTGATCGCCATGGCGGCGCGATCGTCCGTCAGGCTCGGGGCGGTCTGCAGCACCAGAGACGGCGTGGCGGGGCGTTGGGTGATGCGGGCGGAGGAGGAGTAGTCCACGCTCGGCCCGGTCCGGTTGTACGCCTTGACCCGGTAGTCCCGCTGGGAGCCGGCCGGGACGGTCTTCTCCACGTAGGACAGGGCGGTGGTCCCGCCGCTGGCGGCGCAGGTGCCGGTCAGGCAGGTGGGCACCTTGGTGGTGGGGGTCAGGCGCTGGACGGTGTACCCGGTGGCCGAGGCCGCGGCGGACCACCGGACCGTGTTGGACCGGTCCGCGTTGTCCTGGGACCCGCCGGCGCTGACCGGGGTGATGGCCGGGATGGGCGGGTACTGCAGCTGCGTGACGACGGAGGCGGCCGGGACTGCGGTGGCCTCGGGGTTGGCGCTGGACCGGTTGGAGGTGTCGGTGCTGGTGCTGCCGGGCAGCAGCCCGCGCGGGCCGGCGTTGATCGCGGTCACGTAGTAGCTGAAGGTGCTGCCGTAGCCCGCAGCCGCGTCCGTGAAGGTGGTCGAGGCGGTGGTACTGAGCACGTCGACCGAGCCGCTGACGCCGGACGTGTAGCGCCAGATCCGGTAGCTGGACGCCGTCGGCACGGCGTCCCACGTGAGCACGTTCTGGCCGGTGGTGTTGCGGGTCGCACCGGTGCCGTACTGGGCGCTGACGCGCACGTTGGTCGGGGTGGCCGGGTGGGTGGCGGTGTGCACGTGCAGGGAGTCGGCGGACTCACCGGAGCGTGCGGTGGCGCGGATGTACCACTCGTAGCGGTGCCCGTACCCGCCCCCGTCCCACTGGTAGCTGGTGCCGGTAGTGTAGCCCGGTGCGGCGGTGAAGTTGCCGGTGCCCAGGGGCGTGCCGGAGGAGAAGTCGACCTCGCGGTAGAAGACCTGGTAGCCGCTGGCACCGTCAACGGCGTTCCATCCCAGGTTGATGCGCGGGGCGGTCAGGGCGGTGGACTCCCATCCAGTGGTGTCCTTGGATCCGGGGACGTTGGGGTCCTTGACGCTGGGCGGGCCGGTGGTGACGGTGGCGGTGGTCCAGTCGGGGGCGACGATCTCGGCGCGCCAGATGACGGGCCGGCAGCCGGCGGACTTCGCCCCGTTGGGGTACTTAGCGATGACGGTGTAGGCGACGGCCTGCCCGGCCGTGGTCTGCAGATTGGTGTCCTTCCAGGCACCGACCTGAGCGGACGGGTCAGTGGTCACGGTGGCCACCAGCCCGGAGTTGCGGTAGATGAGGTAGGTGGTGGAGCCGGAGACGGTGTTCCACCGCAGGGCGGGCGCGCCGGTGGAGTGCGCGTCCAATGCGCTCTGCGGGCACACGGCCGCGGCGGCCGCGCCGTCGGAGACCCCGCCGGTGGCGTTGCGCACGGCGATGGCGGTCTGGTGCTCGGCGTTGCCGTTGGCGAGAAGGTCGGTCTTCAGGTGCACGTCGATGCGGCGGATGGCCGTGGTAGTGCCAGCCTTCGCGCTCAGCGCGGGGGAGGCGCTGATCGGCTTGCCGTCCCGGTCGAAGTAGGCGAACACCGCGGTGACGTCGGCCGAGACGTCGCGCACCGAAGTCCGCACCGACTGGGTGCCGCCGCCGGGGCCGGGACGGTCTCCGGTCTGGCTGGTCGCCGGCCAGGCCGTGTCGTTCCCGTACGGGTAGTCGGCCGGGGCGGATCGCCAGATCGACTGGTAGAGGGCGGTGTTCTCCCGCACCCACCGCGTGTACACCCGCTCCTTGGTGGTCGGGTCGGTGCTGGCGGTGACCAGCTGGTTGGGTGCGGCCACCAGGATCGTGGAGGCGACCTGCACGTTCTGGGAGACACGGTCGATCGTCTGGGTGATGGACGTGTTGGACGCCTCGAGCGCGGCGGACTTGGCCTGGCTCTGGTTGGCGGTGAAGTAGAGGGCGGCCATGCCGCCGACGATGATGGCACCCAGGGCGATGCCGACGATGGTGCTGACCATGCCGAAGCCGCGGTCGCGGCGGCGGCCCAGACGGCTGAGCAGGAGCTCGAGCAGACTCATGATGTTCACACCTCCCCTGTGTACGGCGGTCGCCCGTCACGCACATCAGGGCGCTCGAGCACTTCCACCCGGGGACATGCGTAGACACCCGGCAGGCCCCCGATCCGGGGCGTGGACGCCGGTGGTGCCGCACACATGGGAGGGGTGAGAAGGAGCCCGATCCCCGCCGGAGACGGCCGTCCGGCACCGGCTCAGACCACCACTCCACCCACCCTCAGCGACCGCGCAGCGCCGTGCCCGCAGGCCCGTGGGACGCCGCTGGCCGGCCACCCGGGGTGGGTGACCGGCCAGCGGGACGGTGCGGTGAGGGCAGCGTGTCAGCCGATCTTGTAGGAGCGCCAGCCGCTGCCGATCCAGGTGCGGGTGTCGAAACCGCCACCGGTGTGCAGGGGGTAGGCCCACTGGCCGCCGGCCGGGTCGACGCCGAGGACGACGTTGCGCCCGTTGAGGGTGTGCGCGTAGTAGGCGTAGCCGCCCCACCCGTAGCCCACGATCGGCCGGTACTGGCTCAGGAAGCGGCCGCGCCCGTCGGTGCGGTAGACCAGTAGCTGGCCACGACCGTTGCGCACCAGCAGGTCGGGGGTCCCGTCGTTGGCCCAGTCGGTGATGATGAACGTCAGGCCCTGCCAGCCCGAGCCGATCTTCACCCCAGGGGCCATGAACCCGCCAGAGGGGTTGCCGTACCGGTAGAGGGCCCCGCTGGTGGAGCGGGCGATGATCTCGGGCCGGGACGCGCCACGGACCATCTTGCCCACGGCGATGGTCATGGACTGCCATCCCCGCCCGATCACGCTCATGGTGAACCCTCCGGTGCGCACACCCCGGTAGAGGCGGATCTCCCCGGTGTTCCACTGGGCGAGGATGTCGGGCACGCCGTCGGCGTTCCAGTCGGTGTCCACGACCGTGGTCGCGCCCTGCCAGCCGGTGCCGACGCGGGTGCGCGACCCGATCTGGTTGTGGTAGTTCCACAGCACCCCGGCCGGATCCACGGCGATCACGTCACCGAGGCGCAGGGTCGGACCCGACGGTGCCGGTGCCGGTGCCGGGGTGGGGGCCGGTGCGGCGACCGGGCCGAGCGGGGCGGTGGCCGCGGACTGGCGGGTGACGCTGGTGTAGCCGTCGGAGGCGGTGACGGCGACCATGAACCGGTGGCCCATGTCGGTGCTGGTGGTCAGGTAGACCGGCTGGGTGGTGGAGGGACCGACCTTCACCCCGTCCCGGTACCACTGGTAGTCCAGGCCCACCCCGGCCGGCCAGGTCCCGCCGTCGACCCGCAGGTAGCCGACCCCGGTCAGGGTGCCACCGATCGTCGGGGTCCGCGTCGTCCAGGTCATCGGGACCGGGGTGACGTATCCGCCGGAGAAGGCGGAGACGGTGGACGGCAGCTTCTGATCCTTCGTCGCGGTGACGTCCACGTAGATCCGGGTGTTCAGGTCAGCGTCGGTCAGGGTGTAGGTCGTTCCGGTTGCCCCGTCGATCGGGGTGCGGTCGCGCCGCCACTGGTAGGTGAAGGTGGTGCCGGTCTCCCAGGTGCCGGGGTTGACGGTGAGGGTCTTGCCCACGACCAGCTGACCGGTGATGGTCGGCTCGGTGGTGTGGCTGACCACGGCCGGGTCGGTGACCGGCATCGTGGGGCTGGAGACGTAGGACTTGGTCAGGTCGAAGTAGGTGCCGGTCTGGCGCACGCTCATGGCGTGGCCGACATCTGCGGTGGTCAGCAGCAGGGATGTGCCGGTTGCGCCAAGAATGTCCACACCGTCACGCAGCCACTGGTAGGTCACGACCGTCTCGGTCGGGGACCACTGCACCTGCGCCGCCTGCAGAGTCTCCCCGGCCTGCGGGTTGCCGGTGATGATGCTCCACCCGGTCGCACTGGGCTGGCCGGACCAGATCTGCGGGCCGGCGACGTTCGTGTCCAGGGGCCGGTAGCCCGGCGCGGTCGCGACGACCCGGACCTGGACGGTCTGGGCCACGTCGGCGTCGCTGAGAGTGTAGGAGGCGGCTGTGGCCCCGGTGCTCGGGGTCCGGTTCCGGTACCACTGGTAGGCCAGGGTGGTGCCAGGAGTGGTGAACCCGGAGGTGGTCGCCGTCAGGGCCAGACGCTGCTGCGGCTTGCCGGTGATCGCGACCGTCCCGGCGGTCAGTTCCGGCTTGGCCAGGTAGGCGAAGTAGTCATCCGGGGTGTCGAAGACGTTGGTGGGCAGGTTCGCGTACGTGTAGAAGTCGGCCATCGCCAGGGAGGAGAAGGCCGGGTCGTCGGTCATGTAGCCGATGCCGACGACGTTGTAGGACGGGCCGGACATGTTCAGGTTGTGATCCGGGGAGCCGATCCACCCGTTGACGGCGTCCTGGCCGCTGGTGGTCTGCCACCCGGCCAGGTTCTCCGCGCCACCGCTGATCTGGTCCGCCACCCGCGGGTCCGTGCCGAAACCCTTGTTGTGATCCGGGACCGCCATCTGCGAGGCGGCCACGATGCCGTCCTGGGCGACCGCGCCGGCGGCGGCACCGAGCTTGAGCTTGGGCAGCCCCTTGGAGGCGCGGAAGTTGTTGATGCCGTTGAAGATGTCGGTGACCTGCTGCTTGTAGGCAGCGGACGGGCCGGTGATCGGGCCGGCAGCCGTGACCGTCGTGGCCGTCGTCGCGGTGGTGCGGGTGAAGGTGCTCGCCGTGGAGGTGAGCGTGCCAGCCGGGGCTGCCGGGGCGGCGACCGCGGTGGAGACCGTGCCGATGGACAGGGTCAGAGTCAGGGCGGCGGCCAGCAGGGCGCGGGCCGCCTTCGGGTGAGACCGGTTCATGATCGTGTTCGCTTTCTCGTCGGTGACCGCCGACCGCCCCCAGTCGGTGGCCCGCGAGTCGCCGTCATATCATCGCTGATCAGCGGCTTCATCGGGAACACCCAGCCTGTGTCGGGTCGGGCTATCTACCTCCCATGTGTGCGGCACCACGTCCCGTCCACGACGAGCACCCGAACGGGCGGTCAGCCGTCGCGCGAACCGGAGGGCTGGTCGTAGTCCACGAGGTACCAGACGCGGGCGTTGTACGTGTTCTGGTCCAGGACGGTGCCGCCCTGCGCGGCGGTGACCGAGTCGTTGTCCCCGCCCAGGGCCCCGACCGGGGTGGTGCCGGTGAGCTTGCCGGCGACGTTGACGCTCGCGCAGGCCAGGGAACCGGTGAAGTCGAAGCCGACCGTGCTCGAGCGGTGCACCCCGGAGGTGCCGGTGTCGGTGGTGCAGGCGGCGGTGGGGGCGTAGATGAAGGTGTTCTGCACGGTGACCGTGGACTCGGTGGCTGCGGCCAGGTTGAAGGAGACCTGGTTGCCGCCGGCGTAGATGTTCAGTCCCGACGGGGAGACCGGGTCGGTGCTGGCGCTGATGGAGGCCGAGATGGTGACCGTGCCGGTGACGAAGGCGTTGAACGCCCCGGAGCCGGAGATGGTGGTGGGCACGTCGAAGACCATCGACTTGTAGCAGCCGGCGTTGCCGTTGGCGACCAGGATCCCGCCGTGCTTGGAGGCGACCCACGTCTCGCCGTTGTCCACGGTCCCGTACTTGCCCGAGCACCAGTCGGCGTTCTCGGTGACGAACTTCGCGTCCAGCTGCAGGCCGGCCGGGACCCGGGTGGCGGGGGTGAGGGGCAGGCTGGCGGTGTTCGCCCCGTACAGCATGTAGGTGATCGGGTTGTTCACCGTGGCGCCGGTGCTGGTGGTGATGGTGGGTGCGGTGCCTAGGACCCCGATGTTGCCGCTGAGGAAGGGCTGCCCGGAGGTGGTGTCGACGTTGATGCCGTCGGTCAGGGTGGTGTCGCGGGCCAGGACGGTGTGCCCGAATGCGCTGTACGGGGAGAGTTCGTAGGTGATCTGCTGCCCGGAGGTGGCGGTGAACCCGCCGACGATCAGGGACTGGGCCTTGGCGGTGGCCCGCCGGGTGGTGCCCCGGTAGTGGCCCTCGGCGTGGATGACGGTCTGCATCCGCCCGGCGACCGTGGTGGGCGCGTCCACCCACCAGGACCAGTCCTTGACCCCGTCCCCGTCCTTGTCGGTGGCGGCCACACGCGCGGTGCCGGGGCTGGTGGGCAGGGCGGCGAGGTTGCCCTCGTTGACCTGGTAGGTGGCGTCCTGGACGGCGACGTCGGCGAGCTGGCCGCTGATCGTGAAGTTGCTCGTGGCGGTGGCGGTGACGGTGGCCCGGCCGGCGGTGGCGGTCATCAAGAAGATGGCGCCGGAGAGCAGCAGGGCGACCAGCATGGCCGAGACGAGGGCGAAGCCGCGGTCCCGGCGCCCGCGGGCCACCGCGTCCTGGAGGACGGTGCGCACGCGGGCGGTGAGCGTATGGATCATCCCTGCTGCAGCGCCTTCCGGATGGTCGCCCCGTCCCACAGGAACAGCTTCCCGTAGTCGGCGCTGGAGGACTGATTGTTGATCTCGGACAGGTCGGGGATCCCGTCCCCGTCCAGGTCGCCGAGCCCGTACCACCGGCTGGCGCCGTTGAGGGTGGTGCGGGGCACCTGCACCGCAGAGGCGAAGGTGCCCCCAGTGCCCTTGCCCTGGTAGAAGAACAGCTCGCCGGTGGACTTGACGCCGAGCAGGTCCATCTTCCCGTCCCCGTCCAGGTCCTTGATCGGGACGACGTAGGTGAAGTTGTTCCAGCCGGGGCCGACCTTGATCCCCGGGGCGAAGCCGTTCTTGCCGTCGCCGGCGTAGAAGAACAGGTCCCCGGCACTGTTGATGGCCAGCAGGTCGGGGTTGCCGTCCTTGTTCAGGTCCCCGGGGTAAAGGACCTGGGTGTAGGCGCCCCACCCGCTGTTGCCCATGGTGACGGCGGTGCCGAAGGTGCCGCTGGAGGCGATGGTCCCGGTGCCGGGGTAGTTCAGCAGGGCGCCGGTGCTGTCGACGACGGCGACGTCCTGCTTGCCGTCCTTGTTCCAGTCGGCCCCGCCGATGAGCTGGGGCAGGTTCGTGGTGGACCAGCCGGAGCCGATCTGCACATGGGTGCTCTTCCAGCCGGCGGAGTTGCGGGTGTACAGGTACAGGCCCTTGTCGGTGGAGTCGTTGCCGAGCACGTCATCGCGCCCGTCCCCGTCGAAGTCCCCGGCGCCCTGGACCCGGTAGGTCTGCCAGCCGGAGCCGATCTGGGTGGAGGAGGGGACGGCGGGCTGAGCGCCGATGCTGACGGTGGCGGTGTTGGAGTAGTCGGAGGCGGCGGGGCCCTGCAGGGCCTTGACGCGCACGGCGAGCGGCTGGTTCCAGGCCCCGGTGACGGAGATGCTGGTGCCGGTCTGGTTGGCCGCGGCGGTGGTCCAGGCGGTGGTGCCGACCTGCTTCTCGACCAGGTAGCCGGTGGCCCCGGAGATGGTGTTCCAGGTGAAGGTGGCGTTCTGGCTCCACGCGGCCCCGGTGCCGGTGACGGTGGGGGCGGCGACCAGGGGCAGGGCCACGGAGGCGGTGTTCGAGTTCGGGGAGGTCATGACCCCGGCGATGGTGCGCACCCGGGCGTTGAGGGTCTGGCCGGGGTTGCCGGACAGGGTGATGGTGGTGGCCTGCTGCCGGGCGGCGGCGGTGGTGAAGGCCCCGGAGTCGACGGAGGACTCCACGGTGTAGGCGTCGGCCCCGGCGATGGCGGGCCAGGTGAACGTGGCGTGGGTCGCGTCGGTGAGCGTGCCGGTGACGGTGGGGGTGGCCGGTACGGCCGGCATCGTCATGGTCACCGTGTTGGAGTCCTCGGAGGCGCCGACGGCGTTGATCGCGTTGACGTGGATGCTGATGCTCGCCTGCGGGGGTGCGTTGACGGTCAGGGTGGTGCCGACGGTGGACTGCAGCTGCCAGTCCCCGCCGTTGATGCTGTAGGCCAGCCGGTAGGAGGTGGCGGTGGGCATCGAGGACCAGGTGACCTGCACTCCGGGTCCGGAGACGAGGGCCCCGGCGATGGTGGGCGCGTCGGGGACGTTGGGCACGAGGGTGCCGTCGTTCAGGCGCACCTTGGAGGGGGCGACCTCGCCGATGCCGGGGGTGACGGTGGCGGTCTCGAGGTGGGTGTGGGCCTGCCCGTCGCCGGTGCGGTCGTTCCAGGTGACCTTGACGATGACGATCTTGGTGCCGAACCCGGAGGTGGCGGCCCCGGCGGTGGGGGTGGAGGCCCAGCCGACCGCGGTCTGGACGGTCACCGGGGTGCCGCGCATCTGGGTGGTCGTGGTGGGAACCAGCGCGTAGCCGCTGCCGGTGATCGCGGACTGGGCGCCGGTGAGCATGCCGGTGGCGGGGGCGGTGTTGGTGCCCAGTTTCGCCCATGGGGTGGACCGGGCGGTCTCGATGACGCCCTGGGCGAGCTGGGTGGCCTGGGAGGCGTTGACGGAGGCCCGTTGGATGAGCTGGGAGTTGGTGGCCGAGACGGCGAACCCGGCAGCGACGGCGCCCATGACGCCCAGGGCGATGAGCGCGTCGATGAGCACGAACCCGCGGTCGCGGGCGGCGCGCACACGCCGGTGAAGCGCGGTGGCGATCGCGGCGAGCATCAGTCGCCCGTGGCGGGGGTGAAGGTGACGGCCGCGCCGGCGCGGAAGCCGTCCAGGTCACCGAGGGTGGTGCCGGACCGGTCGATGAGCTGGTTCTGGCAGGGCAGGGCCATCAGCAAGGCGGTGCCCATGTCGCCGGCGGTGCGGGCGACGGTGGCGGTGGTCTCGTCCATGCTGGTGGTCTCCTTCCAGGGGTGGGGTTTCGGGGTGGTGGGGGCCGGGGCTGGTCCGGCCCCCACCGGGTCGATCAGGACGTCGGGCAGGACCCGGACGGGTGGGGGTCCCCCTGAGCCAGGGCGGCGACCTTGACGCCGCCCTGGCTCGAGTCGTACGTGACGGAGTAGTGCGTCACCGAACTGTTCACGCCCTGGATCGAGAAGTCGCTGCCGCTGGCCGACGTCGCGAAGGAGGTGCCGGTGTCCTTCTTGATGCCGCATGCCGACGCCAGCACCTGGGGGCCGTTGAACACGGCGGAGCCGGTCAGCGAGTTGTCCGAGATGGTGGCCTGGGCGGCGTTGGAGACCTCCTGGGAGAGGTTCTGCACGGCGGCCCGCTCGAAGTACTTGCCGAACTGCGGGAACGCGGCCAGGGACAGGATCGCCACGATCGCCATGGTGGCGATCGTCTCGATGAACCCGAAGCCGGCGTCGCGGCGGCGGCCGGTCTCGGAGGGGACGCGGCCGAGCGCGCGGGCGCGGAACTGGGCCGGGTCCAGGAGCTGGAGCATGGTCTTCACGAAGAACCTCATTCGGGGAACGGGACCTGATGGTCGAGGGGGTGAGATGGGTTGGGGATCTCGACCGGGGACATGCGTAGACGCGGCCGGCCTGCCCGCACCGGGGCAGTGCCGGATCAGTACGGGGAGATCAGGTCGCCGAGCTGGAAGGTCGGCAGGTAGACGGCCAGGCCGACGATCAGGACCATGACGCCGATGACGATCATGAAGATCGGGTTGAGCAGGGCCTCGATGTTGGTGATCATCGCGTCGGCGTCCCGGTCGTAGAGCCGGGCACTGGCCCGCAGGGAGGGGGCGATCTTGCCGGTCTCCTCGGCGACGGAGAGGAACTGCAGCAGCATCTTGGGGAAGAGGGGCTCCTTGCCCAGGGACTCGACCATCGACTCGCCCCGGTTCTTCCCGTCGCGGGCGGCCAGGATCGCCTTCTCCAGGGGGATGTTGTTGACCGCGGCCGCGGTGATCTCCAGCGCCTCGGTGATGTGCACCCCGTTCTCGGACAGGGAGGCCAGCGTCTTGCAGAACCGGGACAGGGCGATCAGCTTGAACAGGTCCCCGACCCGGGGCAGCTTCATCAGCAGGGGGTCCACGATGGCGCGGACCTTCTCCTCGCGCATGTTCCGCCGGTACCAGAGCACCCCGAGCACGACCAGGACCCCCACGACGGGGGTGATCCAGCGCATCTGCTCGGAGATGCCGACCACGACCAGGGTGATGGTGGGCATCTTGGACATGCCGCCGGGGAAGCTGGCGAACAGGCTGGTGAACTGGGGGACGACGACGAGCATGAGCAGGACGAAGACCAGGGAGAATACGACCAGGACGACGATCGGGTAGTTCAGGGCCTTCTTGATCCGGGCTCGCTGCTCGTCGGCGGCCTCGAGGTCATCGGCGGCCTGGCGCATCGAGGAGGGGATGGTGGAGGACTTCTCCCCGGCGGCGAGGGTCTCGACCATCAGCGGCGGGAAGATGTAGGGGTGGCGGCGCATGGCCGCGGACATCGTCGAGCCCTGCTCGCGCATCTCCTTGCGCACCTCGTCCAGCCCGAAGGTCAGCACCCGGTCCCCGACCTCGCCCTGGGAGAGGACCTGGTCGATGGCGGTGAGGGAGTCCATGCCCACTTCCATGCACAGGGCCAGCTGCCGGGTCGCAGCGACCAGGGACTTCAGCTTCGGGGCGGCCTTGGACCCGACCTTGGCGGCAGCGGCGGAGAGGTCGCGCACGTCCAGAACGGACTCGTAGTCGGGGTTGCGGGTGAGCCGGGCGATCAGGGCACCCCGGGTGGCCGAGGTCGCCTTGCCGGTCTCGACGCGCCCGTCGGTGCGGCGGACCCGGTAGCCGAACTCGGGGGTGCGGGTCGCCGCGATGGTGGGGGTGGACACGGGGCCTCCTGCTGGTCGGTGACGTCCCGCCGCGCGGGGTGGTCTCACCGTCAGGACATGCGTAGACCGGCACCGGGGCCCCGCCCCGGGCGGAGGCGTCAGGGCAGGATGGCCAGCAGCGTGCTCAGGGCCATGACGGCGACGACGGCGAGCACCGTGTACCGCTGCCAGGCCGGTGTCCGGCGCGCCGGGCCGGTGCGGGCCTTCTGCCCGTAGCTCACTGGCCGGCCCCGGTTGTGGTCGGGTCGGTCAGCGGGGCGACGAAGAAGGACGTGGCGGTCAGGGACAGGGTCTGCTTGGCCTCGTCCCCGCCGAAGGCGAAGGTGCGGATCATGACCGGGCGGGAGAGCTTTTCGAGCCGGGCCACGAACGCTTCGAGCCGGTCCAGGCCGCCCTGGGCGTTGATCGTCAGGGAAACGGTGGCCAGTGTGGTGCTGGCCGTCGGGGCCGCGGCGGTGGGCTTGCCGGTGACCTGGGTGGAGGAGAGGGCGGCGTTGCCCTGCCCGTTGGCCTTCGCCGCGGCGGCGGCGTTGACGTCGGCCGCAGCGGCAGCTGCCGTGCTGGACCCGGCCGCGCCCGCGGCGCCGGACCCGGTGGTGGTGGGCACCGCGGCGTTCAGCCCGGTCAGCTCCACCCCGGCCGCTGCGGCGGCGGTGTTGATCTCGGCCATCAGGTCCGTCTGGGATGCCCCAGCCGGGAAGGATGAGGTGAACGCGGCGACCTGCTGCTTCAGGGCCGCGGCGTTGCGCTTGTTCCGGTCGATGACGTCGATCTTGGTCTGCAGGGACGCGTTGTGCGCTTCGGCGGCCTGCACCTGCTGGTCCAGGGCCTGGGTGCGCTTGGCCTGGGGCAGGAAAAACATCATGACGACCAGGCCGATCACCACCGCAGTGATCAGGCCGGCCACCACATAGGGGGCTGTGGGGCGGGGCTGGGTGTTCACTGGCCGGCCTCCTGGTCGGTCGGAGCGGCCGCGGCCTTCTCCTCGTCGGTGGGCGTGAACTTCGCGCCCTTGAAGCTGTAGATGTCGGCGGTGAAGCCGACGGTCATCTTGAACGTGCCCACCCCGTCCCGGTGCGTGGACTCGGTGACGTACGGGTCGGTCAGGTTCTTCTTGGCGGCCCCGATCGCGGCGGCGAGCCGGCCGACGTCGGCCAGGTTGTGCACCCGGCCCTCCACCTGCAGGCACCCGATCGCGGTGGAGGGGGTGAATACGTTGCCGCGGGCGCACGTCTGCCCGTCCCCGGTGGAGGCGATCTTGGTGAACACCGCCCCGACCGTGTTCGCGGTGTTCATGGCGTTCAGGGCGCTGGTGTAGGCCAGGTCCCCGTCGAAGGCGCCGGCGACGGCGGCCTTGCTGGCCACGAACCCCTCGTAGTACGTCTCGAACCCGGTGTTGGCGGCCAGGTACTGCTCGTGCTGGGCGGTGATCTGCTGTTGGGCGGCGAGGCGGCCGGCCGCACCGGTGGTGCCTCTGGTGACTCCGGCGTAGGCGATGCCGGTCAGGGCGAGGGCGGCGATGGAGAGCAGGGCCGCGTGCCGGGAGGCGCGGCGGCGGGCCCGGGCGCCGCGCAGCTTGGTCGGCAGCAGGATGAGACTGGGCCGGACCGGGTCCGGCCACGGGGCGGCCTTCGGTTCGGCGCGGTGCTTGCCGGTGCCGTCGGCGATCGCCTCCGGTGCGGGTGCTGGGGCGTCGGCCTTCTTGCCGCGCGGTGCCCGGGGTGGGCGGGGGCCCTTGCCCAGGCGCAGCCGGCTCGAGGTGGGGGCCTCGGTGTCGGGGGTGAGGATGGCCACTACGCTGCCGCTCCCATGGTCAGGCCCACCGCAACCGTGAAGTCGGCGGACAGGTTGGAGACGTCCTCGTACCGGCGCGGTGACCCGTCGATGCCGGGGTCGAAGTCGCTGGCGATGATGGTGGGCACCTGCAGGACCGTTTCGATGGCGTCCCGTAGCCCGGGCAGCAGGGCCCCGCCGCCGAGCAGGGTGAGCCCGGCGATCTGCACGGGCACCCGGCGCCGGTCCAGGTAGGCCTGGATGGCGGCCCGGACCTTGTCGGCGGTCAGGTAGGCGTAGTCCTGGATGGCGTCGCGGACCCGCTTGTCGCGGCCGATGACGGTCTTGGCGCGGGTGATCGCGTCCTGGTGTTCGTTGCCGATGGCCCGGCCGATCTGCTGGTCGGCGCGGGCACCGCCGGCGTCCTCGGCCAGGCTGATCGAGTAGGGGCGCCCGTTCTCGTGGATGAGGACGGTCAGCACGTCCTGGCCGACGTCGACGATGACGTCGAGGTGGTCCACGGGGCGGGGCACCAGGGGCAGGGCGCGCAGCACGGCCAGCCCGGAGACGTCGGCGCCGATGACCCGCAGCCCGGCCTTGGTGGCGATCGCGGCGAGCCGGTCGACCAGTTCGGGGCGCGTACCGCACAGCAGGGCGTCCACCTTCCGGGCCCCGTCGGGGTCCAGGAAGTCCTCGAAGACGACCGCGTCCAGCAGCACCCCGTCCGGGGCGCCCAGCAGCAGAGACGTGTCGGCGGCGATGTCGAAGCTCACGGCCCGCAGGTAGTCCTTGGGCGGGTGGTACGGGGTGGTGGACCGGTCCACGAACACGTCGTTGACCGAGCCCAGGCCCACGATGGCGTCCCGGGCGGTGATCTTGCGCTCGGCCAGGGCGGCCTTCAGGGCCGCGGCGACGTCGGGGACGGCCTCGGCGGTCGGGGCGCCCTTGACGATCAGACCGGGGTCCAGGGGGATGAACACCTGGTCGGTGATGGTGGTGGCGCCCTTGTGGACGCGTGCGACGGCGAGCTTGAGCCCGGAGGACCCGAAGTCGATGCCGAGGACGGTGTCGGCCACAGGGTGCTCCCTTCTGGACGGGGACGGCGGTGGGTGTTCCTGCCCGGTGACATGCGTAGACCTCGGCCCCGGGCCCGCACCGGGGCCCTGAACACCGGCCGGGGCGGCCGATCGGCGGCGTTCTACGCATGTCCCGGGGCAGAACCGCACCCCCATGTCGCCCCGCCAGAAGGAGCCCGCCGTGGCCCCCGCCACCACCATCACCGTGCAGGAGGCGCGCCTGCGCGCCCACCTGAAGGCTCAGCACGGGCTGACCGAGGTCGAGCTGGACGCCGCCGCGGCGGACGGTCCGCTGCTGACCTCCCTGGTCAAGGCCGGTCGGTTGACCTACGTGCAGGCCAACACCGCGTTCGCGTACACGCGTGGGCACGTCTACCGGCAGCTGGACTCGAACCTGTTGGTCGAAGACGAGGTGCTCGAGCTGGTGGACGCGGCGCTGGCCCGCGAGCACCTGGTCCTGCCGTTGAGCCTGGACGGGGACACCCTCACTGTGGCGATGGCCCAGCCCGGGGACTTGAACGTGTTGCGCATTCTGCGCGGGTCCGGGCACGGGGTCAGCGCGGTCTGGTCCCCGAAGCCGGAGTTGGAGAAGGCGGTCGCCCGGTTCTACTCGACGTCGGCCGAGGCCCGCAAGGCCGGTGCCCGCGCGGCGAAGGCTTATGCCGGGGCTGCGGTGGTGGCCAGCGACCAGGGCGTGGACGCGGGGGAGATCCCGGCGACCTTGAACATCATCATCGAGGGGGCGTTGCGGGCCGGGGCCTCGGACATCCACCTGGAGCCGGCCGAGCACTACCTGTCGGTGCGGTACAGCGTGGACGGGCGGATCGTGCCCGAGGCGCACCAGTCCAAGGTCATCGGACCGCGTCTGATCCAGCTGATCAAGACTCGCGCGAAGCTGGACGCGGCGGAGCTGCGCAACCAGGACGGGGTGCTCACCCACCGGTTCGAGGGCGTCAACCACGAGATCCGCGTCGCGGTGCTGCCCGCCCAGTGGGGCGAGTCGGTGACGCTGCGCCTGGGCGCGGACCAGTCCCGCACCCTGGACGGGATCGGCTTCGCTGCCGACACCGAGGCCCGGTGGCGCCGTGCCCTGGCCCAGCCCAACGGGATCGTCCTGGCGGTCGGGCCGATGGGCTCGGGCAAGACGATGCTCAACTACGCGTCCCTGGTGGAGTTCATCGAGCAGGGCCGCAAGATCGTCACCCTCGAGGACCCCGTGGAGCGCCGCTTCCCGGAGGGGGTGACCCAGGTGAGCATCAACCCCGACCAGGGCCTGACCTGGGACGCGGCGATGGCCACCACGCTGCGCTCGGCGGCCTCCGTCCTGTTCGTCGGGGAGATCAACCGGGAGTCGATCGCGCACACGGCGATCTCGGCGGCCCTGTCCGGGCACACCGTCCTGTCCACCCTGCACACCAACGACGCCCCGACCACGGTGGTGCGGCTGCGGGAGATGGGGATCCGCCCCTCGGTGCTGGCCGACTCGTTGCGCGCGGTGTGCGCCCAGCGCCTGCCCGCCCTGCTGTGCCCGGCGTGCAAGATCCCCACCACCCCCACCCCGGACCTGGTGCGCGAGTTCGGTCTGGACGAACAGGATCTGGCCGGCGTGTTCTTCGACGCCCGTCCGGGCGGGTGCGAGGCGTGCGGTGGCCGTGGGTTCGCCGGCCGTGCCCCCATCCACGAGCTGATGACGTTCGGGCGGGAGGTGCGCGAGCTGATCACCGCCGACGCCCCGATGAGCGCGATCGCCGCGGCCGCCTCGGCCGCGGGGATGCGCACCCTCGCCGAGGACGGGCGACGCCTGGCCCGGGAGGGGCGCACCAGCCTGACCGAGCTGCGACGCCACATCCTGCTCGACTGACCGACCCCGCCCGTCACCCGTACCGACGTCGCCCGCTCCTGGAGGAGACCCCGATGACCGTCACCGCCCCCGCATCCGCACCCACCGCCAGCGCCGCACCGACCGTGACGGTGACCCAGTCCCCGACCCGGCACATCGACGGGCTGTTGGACCGCACCCTGGACATCGGCGCCTCCGACCTGCACCTGGCCGCCGGCACCCACCCGTGGGTCTCCTTCTTCGGTGAGACGATCCCGATGGAAGGCATGGGCCGCGTCCTGAGCGGGGAGGTGCTCTCGGCGATCCTCAAGCCCATGGTCACGGCCGAGCAGTGGGCCAGGTTCGGGCGGGAGAAGCGCCTGGACTTCTCCTACGCCACCGACCGGTCCCGGTTCCGTGGCCACTTCGCCGTCGCCGGCAAGCAGCCGATCGCCGTGTTCCGCACCATCCCCAACGAGGTGCCCGAGTTCGACAGCCTCGGCCTGCCCGAGGTGGTCAAGTCGCTCATCGGACTGGAGTCCGGGCTGGTCGTCTTCGTCGGGGTCACCGGGTCGGGCAAGTCCTCCTCGATGGCGGCCCTGATCAAGGAGGTCAAGCGCGAGTTCGCCAAGAAGATCGTCACCATCGAGTCCCCGATCGAGTACCGGCACGTGAGCGATAAGTCCCTGATCGTCCAGCGCGAGGTCGGCGACGACGTGGACACCTTCGCCCTCGGGGTGGAGGACGCGATGCGTGAGGCCCCGGACATCATCGTCATCGGTGAGATGCGCGACCCGGCGACCATGCAGGCGGCGATCAGCGCCGCCTCGTCGGGGCACCTGGTGCTGACCACCATCCACGCCTCCTCCAGCGCCGACGTGCCCACCCGCATCCTGGACTCGATGCCGGGGGAGCGGCTGGCCGACGTGCGCGCCCAGCTCTCCCGCACCCTGCAGGCGGCCGTCTACCAGAAGCTGCTGCCGGTAGTCGGCGGGTCAGGCCGGGCCCTGGCAGCGGAGGTGCTGGTCGCCAACGACGCGGTGCGCAACGCCATCCGCACCAACAACCTGGAGAGCATCACCGACCAGCTGCGCAACCAGGGCTCGGGCTCGATCCCGTTCGAGGTGTCCCTGGCCCGCCTGTTCGCAGACCGGAAGATCAACGAGTCGGTGGCCCGGCGCGCGGAGATCCGCCCGGGCAGTTTCGACCAGCAGAAGGGCAACACGTGGCGCTGAGGCCCGCGCCCCCGGCCCCGAGGGACCCGCTACCGCGCTCAGGCGGCGAAGTGGACCGGTTCGGCTGTGAACGTGGACTGGACGAAGGCCTGCCGGGCGGCGCCGCGGCGAACGGCCGGCTCGGTGTGGGTACCGGTGCGGGTGAGCGCCTCGGTGAGCATCAGGTGGGCCACGCGCAGTGCAGCCAGGGTCTGATCCCCGGTGATCAGCCCGTCCTCGGCGTGGTGGGCGGTGAAGGCGGACCGGTCCGCGCCGATGCGCGAGTTGGCGGCGTCCTCCTCCATGCCCCGCTCCTGCAGGCGGGTGGACAGGGCGGCGAGCTGGTCACCGCGGGCCTGCTGGTGGGCGGTGAAGGCTTCCACGGTCAGCCCGCCGGTGGTGTGGGCGGCGAAGTCGCCGGCGGTGGCCGGGTCGAGTTCGAGGTCGGGCAGGGTGATCTCGGGGACGCGGGCGACGAAGGCGGTCCCGAGCCCACGCGCGTTGAGCGCGTCGAACAGGCCGGTGCGGAAGGCGTTGATCGCCTCGTGCAAGGTGGCGGTGGCCAGGTTCAGGTGGTGGACGGCGGTGATGTCGATGATCGTGTCGGGCCGCTCGGTGAGCAGGTCGCTGAAGACGGTGGCGTCGCAGGCCATCTGGGCGCACAGGGCGTCCCAGCCCCGGCCGTCCTGGGCCGCGGTCGCGGCGATGGCGCTGAGGGTGTCGGCGGCGGTTCCGGTCATCGTGGCACTCCTTCTGCCGGGTGTGCCGGCACCCCACACGGTGCGTGCACGGCCCGGGGGAAGGCCGCGACGTTCTCACGCGGTAGTGTAGCAGGTAAAGCAAATGAAAATGACCAGTTGGACGGAGAAGATCGACCCATGAGCACGACCACCGCCCCCACCGCCGCCGACGTCGACGGCACGGAGCTGAGCCCGGATGTGGACGAGCCGTGGGCGCACCGCCTGACCGACCCGGTGATCGCCGGACCGGTCGCCGGGATCGCCCTGATCGTGGCACTGACCGCCGGCTGGGCGAACGCGGCCGCCGGCCCGGTCGGGGCACTGCTGGCCGCGGCGCTGGGAGCGATCCTGGTGGTGCTGACGGCGATCGACCTGCTGGTGATGCGCCTGCCCGACGTCATCGTCCTGCCCGCCTACCCGATCGCCGCGGCGGCGGCCGTGACGATGGGTGCGCTCGGGGAACGGTCCTGGTCCCAGGTCGGGGGTGCGTTCGCGGCTATGGTGATCGCCTACGTGATCGCCTGGCTGCTGGCCGCCTTCACCGGCGGCTTCGGGTGGGGGGACGTGAAGCTGGTCGGGCTGCTCGCCCTGGTCTTCGGCCTGCACGGTCCCGGCCAGACGGTCCTGGGGGTGTTCATCGTCCCGGTGCTGTTGGGCAGCCTGGTGGCCCTGCCGATGATGATCGCCGGCAAGCGGGACGCGGCGATCCCGTTCGGCCCGTTCCTGGCCGCCGGCGCCCTGGTCGTCGTCTACGTCGGGGACCCGCTGGTGGCCTTCCTGCTCAACCCGGCCTGACTCCGCCCGCACCCAGGAAGGCCCCGCCGGCGTGACGCTGGCGGGGCCTTCTGGGTGGGCGCACCGGTGGGGCGGTGCGCCCGGTCGACATCGCCCCCCCGGGGGACGGGCGATGAAGCTACTTGCTGACCGGGGCGACGGTGGCGGTGTTGACCGCGAACGGGTCCCAGGTGCCGGAGGCGAGCAGGCCGAGCACGACGAGGGACCCCACGATGAGCACGCCGAGGACGGCCTTGCGCGTGGTGGTCATCGCGGCCCACTCGGAGGCGATGCGGTTCTTGAAGGCGTTCATGCGGTTCTCCTCGAGGAGGTGTGGACGGGTGGTCAAAGACGATGGTCGAGCAGCACAAGCGTAGCATGTGCGGAGACGTTTAGGACAAGTGAGAAATACCACCTGATGGGCGCTCGGCCCGGCCCGGTGGTGGTCATATTCGTTTGCCGCAACGGGGTAGCGGGACGTACGCTGGAAGGGTTGATGTCAACGAGGGAAGGGGGCCACGATGCCCACGCGCGATGTGCCCTTGCCCGCCGCGGCGATCGCCGAGCTGGACGCGGCCTGGGCCGCGTACCGGACCGCGCTGCGCCAGTCGGACCGGTGGACCCTGGACCGGCTCGCCCCGGTCGTGCAGGCCGCGGACGCCGCCGGCTGGTCCACCCGACGGATCGCCGCCGACTTCGACCTGACCCGCAAGCACGTGGGCATCCTGCTGGGACGGCCCGGCGGACCCGACCCGGCCCTGGCCGGGGCGAGCGAGGAGGCCCTGAACCGGGCCTGGCGGCGGGCATCGGCCCGGGTGGCCAACCGCCGCGAACGCGCCACCGCCCACCTGGCCACGGTGCTGCGCGCCGGCAAGGCCGCCGGCTGGTCCTACCGGTCCCTGTCCAGCACGCTCGGGGTGACCGCCGAACGGCTGCGCCAGATCGCCACCGACCCGATCCCCTCCGAGGCGACCCCGGTCACCTGCTTCCACCGCGAATCCGGTGACCCGTCCCCGGAGGAACGGTTCACCCAGCTCAGCGCCGAGGAGACGGCCACGTTCCGGGCCCTGGCGGACCAGGCCCGCACCAACCACACCGGCCCGGAGTCGGCGGTGGCCCGGGTGGTCTCCGAGCGGCTCTCGGCGATGATCCATGAAGCCCGCCAGCGCGGGGTGCGGTGGGTCGAACTCGATGAGGCGTGCGGGTACGCGCCCGGCAGTGCCCGGGCTCGGGCCGCCAGGCACGGGTACGAGCGGCTCGCCCCGTCCCGGCGCGCCTACGCGCCGGTGCCCTCCGCCTCGTCCTGACCGGCGGGGCCGGACTCAGTCCTGGACCGTCTCCGGTGCGGTCACCACGGTGAGCGCACCGAGCCCGGCCAGCCCCTCGAGCAGCGACGTCTCGGTGTGCGGGTCCAGCCACAGCACGTTGCCGGTGGGCCGGTCCACGCCCGTGTACGGGGCGTAGTCGAAGGCCACCAGCACGAGGGTGACCGGGTGGGACCACTCGCGCGGGGTCAGGACTCGCTCGTCCCGCGGGGAGAAGATCGCCGTGAGCGTCTCCTCCTTCTCCACCGCCGGGTTGAACGTGCCCGCCTCCGTCGCCTCGGCGGCCAGGACCTGCTGGTGGGCGCCGGCGACCTGGACGGCGAACCGGTACCGGTCCAGCAGGGCCGCGTCGTCCCCGTCCTCACCTTCGGGGTGCTGGTCGTAGCCACCGATCAGGGTGGCGACCAGCTCGGTGCGAGTGTCGGCCAGCACGGTCTGGGCCGGGGTGAGCATCACGAACGGGTAGACAGTGCCGTCTTCCCGGGTGGGGACCTCGGTCAGGGCGGTCTCGGCGTCGACGATCAGGTAGGACATGGGTTTCCCTCCAGGGGGTCGGGGCGGGTGCTGCTCTCACCTTCCCCTATGCGGCCAGGTCCTGCGGTGCTGACAGGTTTGCCACCGCGGTGTCCAGGCGCTGACCCAGCACGGTGATCGAGCTGTCGTTGCGGATGGTCGCCGCGATGTACGTCGGGTCGATCCCGGCCTCGGAGGCGTGCCCGTTCACCGGGACGGTGCCGGGCCGGGCGACCTCGAGCACGAACCCGCCCTGGCCGGTGATCCACTCGGCCTCGGAGTCGAAACGGACGTCGGTGATCACGACGTCCCGCGCCCGGGCGGTGCGGATCTGGGTGGCGAGCAGGTCCACCCACACGGTCGGGCCCCAGGTGGCGCGGGCGACCTCCGTGCCGTAGGCCTGCAGCAGGCGCCGGACCTCGCCGCCGTCGAACCGGTCGTCCTTGGCGCCCTCCCACCCGTTGTGCCGGGCCAGGACCGTGCCGATCGACTCCCGGCCCTCCAGCATGGGGTCCAGGGTGAGCAGGTCGTCGACGAGCTCGGCATCGGTACGGGTGTCGCCGAAGACGTCGCGGACGGTCGTGGCGTACCGCTTGAGCAGCCCGCGCACCTCCGGCCCCCAGATGCGGTGCTGGGTGAGGGCGTCGAATCCGCCCTCGATCTGGCCCAGTGCCATGGTCAGCGAGATGGTCCCGCCCAGGCGGGGGTCGAAGGCGGCCATGTGGTTCTTCAGGTTGTCCCCGAAGGCGAACCGAGCGCACCCGTGGGTGTGGGTCAGGTGGGCGCCGGCGGTGTCCTTGCCGGACCGGGCGTGACCGTGCAGGCCGATGAGCATGGGATCTCCTCGCAGGATGAGGGGTGGGCGTGTTCACCGGTGTCTATGCGGACCGGGCACCCACAGGTGACGGGTCCACCCCGGCCAGCAGCAGCGGACCGGGGCGGACGGGGATGGTGGTGGGGTCAGGGGCGGCGTCGGGCGTCGGCGTCGGCGATGCGGGCCAGCTTCAGGGCGTTCTCGTTCGCCCAGTCGGCCATCGCCCCGGCCGCCGGGGTGGAGGAGCTGAACGTCTCCACGGGCCGGCCGTTGAAGAGCCGGTGCAGGTTCCCGTCACGGTCGACCTCGACGGCGGCCTGCCAGGAGTCGCCCTTGACCGAGGCGCGCACGGAGCCGCGCCGATCCGAGACCAGCTCGCCCCCGGCGGCCCGGGCACCGGCGGCCAGCGGGGCCCACTCGGCCCGGTACGCGGGCAGGCTGTTGATCGGGTTGTGCAGGTGCGCCGGGACCGGCCGCGGCCGCGCGGGAGCGTCCGGGTTCGCCGGTTCCGGGGCCGGGGCGGGTGCAGGGGTGACGGGCTGGACGTCGACGTAGCCCTCGCGCAGGGCGTTGACCGTCACGGTGCTGTTGTACCGGCCCGGCCCGTACCCGACCTTGAGCACGGCCCGGTTGTCGGGGTGGTCGAGGCGCTCGGGTTCGAAGGCCTGGATCTGCATGAGCTTGCCGTCCACCCACACGTCGGTGCCCGGCTTGAGGGCCATCAGCACGCCCATGCGCCGGCGAGCAGCCTGCAGCTCCATCTTGCCCAGCCGGGCCGGGGGGACCGGCTGACCGGTGCCGGTGACCGCGGCCTGCTTCAGGCGCGCGACCCGGGCGGACACCTCCTCGACCGGCACGGCCGGACGCTCCGGCTTCACCTCCGGCTGGGGCTGGGGCTGGGGGGGCCGCGTGGTGCCGCCCAGTGCGTGCGACCAGGCAGCGCCGGCGGCCTTCGCCGCGGCCGTGTGCTCGGCGCCGATGCCCGAGGCGTCCTTGTGGTGGCTCGCGCAGGCGTGCCCGACGGCGACGGCACTGAACCGGCCGCACTTCTCGCACCGGGTCACCTGGGCTCGGGGCGCCCCGCGGACCAGCTGGTTGAACAGGGTGCCGGGCCGGTCCGCGTCCTTGACCTGCTGGTAGACCTCCTCGGGCACCCGGTGCCCGTAGGTGCGGTCCCCGTACTTGGCGTCCTTGATCTGGGTGGCCATGATGCCCGAGGCCCGGTCGTAGCCGACCGCGGCGATGAAGTGGCTGGTCACCGCGTTCAGCTCGGTGCCGACCTGAGCCTTGCGCAGCCGCGCCTTCTCCAGCAGGTCCTCCACCCCGACCAGGGCGCGGGAGGGGCGGCGGGACTCGAGCACGGAGGCCACGGCCTCACCGATCCGCGCCGAGGTCGCATCGTCCCCGCCGCCGAGCACGGTGGTGGCCCACTGGTCCGGGCCGGTGCGGGTGACCCGCACCCAGCCCTGCTTGGCCTCACCGCCGTGCAGCGCCACGGAGATCGGCACGTCGAAGGTCGGGTTGCCGTTCTCGGCCGAGTACCGCTTGATCGAGGTGACCGAGGGCATCCGCAGCTGGACCTCGCCGTTGCCGTACCGCATCCGGTGGGTGCGGCGGTGCCCGGACAGGGCGTTGCCGTAGTGCCGGGACGGGGTGTAGTCGTCGGGCATCTGCGGGAACGCGGTCCCGTCGGCCCGGTACTCGGCGGTGGCGAACTCCTGACCCCACCACTGCTCGATCCGGTCCCGCCCGTAGGGGGACTGGACGGCCGGCACCGCGGTCGCCGGGACGTAACCGGCGGCGGTGAACAGCTCCGCGCGCTCGGCCATGGTCTGCCGGGTGCGGGAGGCGGGGGAGAGGGAGACCAGGGCGTCGGCGAACTCGGGCGGCGCCCAGCGGCCGCCTTCACGGCGTCCGGCGGGGTGGCGGGGCTGGGCAGTGGTGCTCATACCCCCTCTGTGTGCGGCGCGAACCCGAAACGCATCGCGCCGGCCCCTCCGAAGAGGAACCGGCGCGAGTCGGGTCCGGGCCCGTGTACCGCCCGGGGGCTCAGGCCGCGGCGGCCTCCGTGTCCACGACCTCGGGCGCCACCCGGTAGGTGGAGCGCTGGACCAGGCCCCCGAAGGCCGGGGTGAACCCGCGCGGCTTGGCGGCGCCCTCGGGCCGGTGCGGGAACAGGCGGGTGACGAACGGGCCGGCGAAGTCGGGCTTGCCGCCCTCGGCGCAGGCGACCATCAGCTTCATCGCCGGCTTCCACTGGTCCGGGTCGTTCAGCACGATGCTGGTCACCGCGTTCAGCAGGGCGAACAGGCGGTCGGGCCGGTCATCGGACCACGGCACGATCGAGGGGTCTGCCAGGGCGGCGACCGGGTCGATCAGATCCTGGGCGCGCAGCCACGTCTGGTACTCGGCGGCCGCGCCCTCACCGACCAGGCCCTTGATGACCAGGGCGTGGGCCTGCACATCCTCAGCGTGCAGCCGGGAGAGCGTGTTGATCGCCTTCGTCCAGGACCGGGGCGAGGGCCAGGCCAGGCCGGCCGCGACCGGGTCCGCCGGCGGGCCTGGGTTGAGCAGGTGGGTGCGGGTGCGCAGGAACGCGGTCACCGAACCGGCGACCTGGGCGCGCCGCTCGTCGAGGTTGGTCACCAGCAGCTGGTCCAGGGTAGGGTACTGGACGGCCTCGAACCCGGAGCCGACGTTCTCCAGCCACTCGGCGGTGTCGAACACCCAGTCCAGGTGCAGGATGCGGTTGGCCACCGGGGAGCGCAGGTCCTCACCGTCCACCGAGGACTCGACCGGGTTGGCCGCGGCGACGATGGAGACCGACTCGTGCAGCGCGGTCTCCCCGACGACGCCTTCTTCCAGGATCCGGACCATGCCCTTCATCGCGGCGCCGGCGGTGTTGAACTCGTCGAAGAACAGGGCGGAGAGCGGGGCGGCGTTCAGCCGCTTGACCCACCCGAACTGGCGGTAGCTGATGACGTCGTCCTCTTCGACCATGACGCCGAGGAAGTCCGAGGGCTCACGGGTGGCCCCGATGATGGTCTCCACGTGCCGGCCCCAGGCCTCGAGCAGTCCGGTGAGCTTGGCGGTCTTGCCCTCACCGGGCGGGCCCCACAGCACGACGGGGACCCCGGCGTCCACCGCGGCGGCGAACGCCCGGTTGAACGGGGTGGAGACGAATCGAGTGCGGGCCATGACGGGGTGTCCTCTCAGCTGGTGGCCGGGCGTGCGCCGGCGTTCTCCCACCCCATGTGTGCGGACACGGCTCCCGCCCCCGACGCGGAGAGCTGGCAACCGAACTGTCATTGCCGGGCGATACCGTGGAACCATCCGCTGCCGACCGAAGGGCCCCCGATGTCATCGCTGGATCGCCTCACCAACGCCATCGCGACCGACCCCGAACTCGAAGCAGCTCTCCTCGCAGTGAACGAGCAAGGTGAGACGACGGCACACACGCTCGCGAACGATCTGGGGATCGGGCCGGCGGAGGCCATCCACCGGCTGGAGGAGCTGAGGGAGAGGGGCCTCGTTGACAGCGACTCGATCGCTGCTGGACTGGGGGTGGATCCGACGCATAGGGGGCGGGCTGTCCACGAGCGACTCAAGCGCATGTACGGCGCCACCGGCAGCGGGCTGCGGCTGCACGCCGTCCGCCGCGGGATCTTGATGGCGATGTCAGGGGAACGGCGTGTCGACTCGGAAAGTCTCGCCGAGGACTGGCCGAGCGAGCGACCAGACCCTTCGCCGACCGCAACCGAGGTGCAGGACGGGTTCGAATACCTGAAGGCGTCGGCGCTGATCAAGGCAACCGGGACGATGCAGGGGCTCTGGATAGGCCTGTCCATCACCGGCAGCGGCCGCGACGCGCTCGGATCCAACCGCTTTCTGGTCGACGAGCAGGAGACGACCAGCTACTCGTACTCCAGCACCGACCAGTCTCAGACGATGAACAACTACGGCCCCGTCGGAGCGGCCTCCCAGGGGTCCCACAACACGGTCACCGGGACGGTGAACGTGCTGAGCGCCGAGCAGGCATCCACCGTGCGCGACCTCGTCGACGAAGCACTCGACCTCGTCGACCAGCTGCCCGAGGACTCCCGCGACGACGTCCAGGTCGCCCTCGAGGACCTGCGCGACTCCCTCGACACGCCGGAGCCGAAGAAGCACACCGTGCGCAACCGCTTCCGCTCACTCACCTCACTGCTGGGCGGCATCGGAACCGGCGCTGCGGCCGCCGTCGACATCATGGCTGTCGCCGACCGGATCGCCCCGATCATCAGCCAGATCCCCGGGTAGCCGGTTCCGCGGCGGCGAGCGTGAGAGAAACCCGCCGGTGGCTACGATAGGCGTGCCCGCTCCCGCTGGGAGGCCGGGAAGTCGAGGCCAGGAACCCCGCCCGTTGACGGGACCTGGCCTTCGCGCTGCCCGGCGGAGGCCGCCGCACACATGACGGTGGACACTGCCACGCCGACGAGCCCTGGAAGGAGGTGAGGATGATGAGCAAGCCCAAGCGCCCACGGGTCGGCTTCGCCCTGCCCGAGGACCTCGTCCGGCAGCGCGTCGCCTTCGCCGCCTCCGGAGCCTCCGGTGTGCACGCCGATCAGCGTGCCCGCAAGCACCGCACCGGCGCGACCAACCGGGTCGGGAACCGCTCCGCGCGCACCCGCGCCGCCATCCGCTTCGACGGCCGCTAGGCCCGCGCGAGCTCGGCGATCCGGCTCCATGGCAGGTGCCGGCGAAGGAGCGCAGGCCGCTTCCTTGCGTTCGTCTCGGCTCGAGCCGCATCAGCAGCCGCCTCCACCACCGCACGGTCCTCGCCGAGGGCTTCTGCCATCCACAAGATGGCGGCCGGAGCGAGCAGCCGGTTGTACGTCGTCCGCGCGCTCGTGTTGCGGGCCCTCCGGGAGTACGCGCCCGAGCCGTGCGAGTCCTGGCTCTCGAACCACCGGACCATGTGCTCCCGCTGGCTCGTCCACCACGTGCCGCGCAGCTGCGGCAGGTCCCGCTCGAACGCATCGGAGAGCGGCAGATGGGCCGCCAGCGCGCGCAGCCGTCGCGCGAACTCGACCGTACTGAAGTCGTCCTCCACCGGACTGGTCAACATGGTCGCGATCATCCCACGCCGGGGCAGTGGGGGCTGCCGCACACATGGGGGGGCATGAACAAGCGAACCGCTCAGATCCTGCTCCTGACCACCGCCCTGGTCCTAGGCCTGGCCGCCCCGGTCTTCAACGGCGCCTCCCTCCTGGCCCTCGTGCTGGTCACCGGTGCCGGGCTGATCGCCCTCCGGTCCCGCCGGGTCCGCCAGCTGCACGCCGTCGACGCCGACGAGGACACCCGCCAGGCCGCCTGACCGCCCACCTCAACGACGAAGGGGAGGCACCCGCACCGGGTGCCTCCCCTTCTGCTGTTCCCGGCGGCGCTACTCGGCGGTCAGGGCGCGGCGGACCTTCTTGCCGAGGCGGGCCTCCTTCTTGTCCAGGTTCGGGTTGGAGAGCTTGGCCTCCCACTGCCCGTCGTGCACCCACACCAGGCAGGCCGTGTGGCGGGAGGCCATGACGCACAGCCGGCCCGGGAACGTCTGGAACTCTCCGGCCTCGTCCATTCCCGCCAGCGGGTCCAGGGCCACAACTCCGGCCCACTGGCCTCCCTGCATCGAGTTGGCGGTCCCGACGGCGATGTCCGGGTAGCCCTCCTGCCGCAGCAGGGCGGCGACGGCGGTGACCTGCGCGTTGTGCGCGACGACGACCGCCACGTCCTGCTGCCCGAGGCGGCGTGTGGTGCGCACCCCGTCGGGGCCGACCTCGACGTGCTCGACACCGACCATGTCGGCCGCGTAGTCGGCGACGGTGCGCATGGCGTCCAGGTCATCGACCCGGGTGGGGGCCGGGACCTGCACGGGAACGATCTCGGCGATCCGGTTCCCGGTCGGGTCGGCGACCCACCGGTCCGGGCGGCCCGAGTCGAACGCGAACCCGTACAGGGGGGCGATCGCGTCCACCGTCTCCTGGCCCAGCCGGTAGGTGGTGTCCATGGACAGGACCGTCGCGTAGGGGCGCCGCTCGTACACTTCCGGGGCCCGCATGTGCGGGGCCTCGCTGCGGCCGCGGAAGATGTCCACGTTGGCGCTGACCACCGGTCCGATCTGCCCGGGGTCCCCGACCATGAGGACCTGCTCGGCGTCATCGGTGGCCTGCACGACGTCCCCGTAGGTGGACTGGTACGCCTCCTCGATGATCATCACGTCGCACTTGGGTCGGGACTGGCCCTTGCAGGAGGCGATGGTGCGCACCACGGGGGTGCGGTCACTGGTGAAGTGGTCGACTGCGGACGGTTCGGACTTCACGCCCTCGATCGGCTTGGCGTCGCGCAGGGCAAGACGGATCTTCGGGTCCTCCTTCGTCGACCCCAGGGCGGCGGCGCATCGGCGGGCCACGTCGACCGCGCCGCGGCGGGTCGGGGTGGCGACCACGACGGAGAGGTCGGACCGCTCGGCCAGGTAGGTGATGACCTGGACGATCAGGGTGGTCTTGCCGGCCCCGGGCGGGGACTTGACGATCACCACCGGGGTGCCGTCCCACACCTCGTACAAGGCGCGGGCGAGCACCGAGCCGGGCACGAGGGTGCGCCCGTCCGGTGCATCCGCTGCGTCATCCGGTGCCAGCGGGGGCAGCAGGTCGGGGTCGTCGAGGTCATCCAGGCCGAGGCTGCCCAGGTCAATGCCGATGGTCGTCATGCCCCTCATGTGTGCGGCACACGCCACCCCTCCCGACCCGGACGACGGGAACCGCCTGCCCAGCACCGGAGCCGGCCCGAGGTTGGGGGGAGGGGCGGACTGCCGCACACATGAGGGCCATGACCAGTGCATCGCCCCGTGAACTGCTGACCGCCCACCGCGCCACCCGGCGGGAGGCGGCCATGAACGCTGCCCGCCCCCTGATCCGCGGCCACCTGCCGGGCCTGACCCGCACCCCCGGTGCGGTGATCTACCTGCACGCCGGCAAGCTGCGCCTGCACCCGGTCGCGGGTCGCTCCCAGCTGCTCACCGCCACCCGGCTGCTCGAGCGACTGCCCATCGAGGCCGCTGACGCCCCGGCGCCGGAGGACGGCAAGAAGCGGGTCCGCCCCGACGCGGGGGATTCGATCGTGCTGGCCGACCGCGGTACCCGGGCCGCCCTGCTGCGCTGGGCCGACGATCTGGGCGATGACCCGGACAGCGTCATGCTGCGCCGCATCGTCCAGGTGCTCGGCGGTCTGAACGCCTCCCAGCTGATGCCGGTGCTCACCCAGGCCCTCGAGCACCGGTTCTGGCTGCCCGAGGGGCTGAACCCGCACTCCCTGGCCGACTGGGCCGAGGCGTTCGACGTGCCCACCCACACGCCGGGCCCGCTGATGACCGCCCTGATCGCTCACGCCCGCACCGCAGGCAGCCCCCTGGACCCCGACTCCCTGTCCGCGAAGGACCTGACCGCCCTGACCAACACCGAGCTAGACCTGATCCGGGTGTGCCGGTACGGCGGGATGAACGCGGACCTGCAGCGGTACGCGATGACCGAGGGGCACACCGCCCGGTTCGCGCGTGTGCGCGCCATGGACCCCGGCCTGCTGGACGAGAACCTGATCACCGGGGTCCTGTCCGAGCTGACCGTCACCGGTTACACCGACGGGGTGACCATCGGCACCGTGTCCTCCCCGTTCAAGTTCCGGCCCGGCAAGGGCGTGAAGATCACCGACCTGGTCAGCGAGGTGGGCATGACGCTGGACGAGGTGACCATCGAAGGCGATGACCGGGTCGTGGCCCTGGGCCAGGTCACCGGCCGCACCAAGGCCCACGCCCTGATCGCCGCGGCCCGGGTCGCCAACTGGCGCCTGTTCGTGATGGAGCCCCTGTTCGACCTGCGCACCCGGAAGCTGGACCGGCGCCGGTGGCTCGGCGGTGACGTCGAACGGGTGCGGGGCCGGGTCGTGCCGATGGACGTGCTGGTCGCCGGTTCGCCCTCGGACTGATCCGTCGCAGGCGGGCCGGGACGCCGCACACATGAGGACCATGAGACTTGCGCCCCTGACCCCGGACCAGCTCGCCCACCTGCAGGCGTGGCGGTGGCAAGCGGTGGAGAAGATGCCGTACCTGGCCACCCTGCTGCACTCCCTGCGGCCGGTGGCGACCACCGCGGTGGACACCTTCGCCGTGGACAAGCACTACCGGCTGTACGTCAACTTCGACCGCTGCATCGCCAAGGGCCCCCAGTTCTGCTCCGAGGGGCTGCTGCACGAGGCGTTCCACCTGGTCGCCGACCACGCCGCCGCCGCCGCGCAGGCCGGGGTCACCCCCGACGAGGCCGCCGCCTGGAATGTCGCTTCCGATGCAGCCATCAATGATGACCTGCGGGATGCCGGGTGCGACCTGCTCGCCGCGCACGGTGTCCTGCCCGCCCGCCTGGGGGAGCCGGACTACCAGACCGTCGAGCACTACATGGCCAAGCTGCGCGCCCTCATGGCCAAGCAGGCCGAGCGCACCCCACCGCCCGTCGCGGACGACGAGGCCGGCAACGACGATGCTGACCCGAGCGCGGATACCGAGACCGACGACCCCGACGATCAGCCCGAGGAGGACGAGTCGGGTCAGGACGACGTCGACGACGAGCACGAGGACGACGAGTCGGATCATCAGGACGACGAGTCCAGCCCCGAGGACGACGCGGACCCCGAGCGTGACGGCGAGGGCGACGACTCCGAGTCCGACGACGAGCCCGAATCCGACGCGTCGGACGAGCCGGGCACCGGCACGAGCTCCCGCCCCGGCTCCGGGGCCGGCCGGTCCGGTCAGGGTCAGCCCAACAGCCAAGCTCCCGCGCAGGTCCCCGACACCGGCTGCGGCTCCGCGGCCACCGGCATCCCGGCCGGCTACGAGCTGGACGTCAACGACGACCTCGACGGGGCCGCACCGGCGGCCACCGACATGGACAAGGACCTCGTCCGCGCCGCCGTCGCCCAGGCCATGGCCGCATACCAGCAGGCCAACGGCATCGGCTCGGTGCCCGGCGGCATCATCGACGTCATCCAGTCCGTCCCGGCCCCGTCGCGCACCCCGTGGCAGCGGGTGTTCGCCCCTCTGGTGCGCCGGTGCGTGAACCGGGCACCCGGACAGGACCACCCCACGTACACGCGCCGCAACCGCCGTCGGATGAACGAGACGCTGCGCGACGTCGCGCGCGGCACCGAGTCCAAGATCATCGTCCCCGGCCGGGTCAAGAACACCCCGCGCATCCACTACTACCGCGACACGTCCTACTCGATGGACGACGCCCAGCTGGCGCGCACCACCGCCGAGGTCATCGGCATCGCCAACCAGCTGGGCATCCGCGGTGACGACCTGCTCGTCAGCGGCATCGACACCGTCGTCCACGGCACCACCCGGTTCACCGGCGCCGCCTCCATCGGACACGTCTCCGGTCGCGGCGGCACCGAGATGGGGGAGGCGATCGCCCACGCCTGCAGCCTGCGCCGCAAGCCCAACGTGATCATCATCGCCACCGACGGGGGCACCTACTGGCCCGAGCAGCGGCCCCCGATCCCGGTGATCGTGCTGCTCATCCCGCACCCCCACTACCCGCCCATGCCCGTGCCCGACTGGGCGATCACCGTGGAGGTCACCAGTGTCTGAGCCCCACGTCACCCGCGGCTACCGGGTCACGAGCCGGATCACGTACCAGGCCCTGGCCGACCACCTGGCCGACCTGGTCGCCCCCGCCCGGCGCACCCTGGATCACCGGGCCGTCGCCGGCCTGGTCGCCCACACCATCGACGCGGCCGACGTCGCCGGCACCGCCCGACCCGACGGGGTGCTGCTCACCGCCATCGGCGAACACCGCGCTCACCTGGAGGCGATCTACGAGGGGGAGCACGACTGCCCGGACCCCACCGTGCGCATCGCCGTGCTCCACGACCCGGCCCACCCCCGCGAGCTCTACCTGCTCGCCTTCCACCACCACGACGAGTACGCCCGCGCCCTGGACGAGTCCCCGCACCTGCAGTGGTGGCCCTACTGGGATGAGGCGGCCGAGGACGAACAGCGCCCCCTCGGGACCAGCACCAGCGAATGGGCCCACCGCGGCGCGGTGTGGGACCGGGTCCTGGCCGGACGGGACGCCGACCGACCGGACCGGGTGTGGGAGATGGAACTGACCGGCCCCTGGCCGGACGAGGCCGGCCTCTACGACGAGGCGGTCGAGATCCTCGCCCGCGTGCCGGATCGGCAGGCCCGCGCCCAGCAGGTCGCCCACCAGTTCGTGCACGAGCAGGCCGACGCGGACGGGGTCACCCCACGCGTGATGGAACAGGCCAACGTCCTGTACACCGTCGCCCTGCAGAAGCTGCAGCCCATCACCTTGCCGGACCTGATCGGAGGCACCCTGTGAACGTCATCCCCCTGCCCACCCCACCGGCCCGCCGGTTCGTTCCGGCCGCCGACCGGCTCGCCACCCGCACCGGGGTGACCATCGTGCTGCACCGGCTGCACAACCTCTCCCGCTGGGCCGTCACCGGGCTCGGCCTCGACGGGCAGCCGGCCACCCTCACCGGGCCCGTCCCCGGGGCACCGGTCAACCCCAACAACCCGGAGCTGGCCGCCCAGATCACCGCCGCCGTGAGCGTCCTCAGCGAGCCCGGCCAGACCGTGTTCGCCTCCGACCACGACTGCGCCCGGTTGCTGCGCGAACACACCGACCTGATGGTCAGTGACCTCTCCGCCCCCGCCGGGGCCGTTGCCGCCGGGTCCGAGGCGATCCGCCGACTGGACCGGCGCATCATCGCCAACCTCACCCTCGCCTGCGACGCCTCCCGGGCCACCGGGGGAGCGGTCAACGGCGTCGGCTGGGTGCTGGCCTACTCCACCGGCGCCGAACCGGCCCTCGGCTCCGGTCACACCCTCAGCCCCAAGGGCGGCATCCTGGCCGGGGAGCTCTCGGCCATCCGCAAGGGTCTGGCCGCGACGATCCGACTGCACCCGAGCCTGGCCGACGGGGCCGGGTCCATCCGCGTGATCACCGATTCCCAGGACGCCCTCGCCCTGATCGCCCGTCTTCAGCAGGGCCAGCCCCACTCGGCCGTCAGCGGGGATGCGAACACGGAGGCGCGCCGCATCGTGGAGATGACCGGCCGGATGCGGATCCGGTTCGACTGGGTGCGCGGGCACAACGGCAACACCCTGAACGAGTTCGCGGACCGGCTCGCTGTGCTCGGGCGCCGCAACCACGAGATGGGGGTCGATGAGGTGACCACCGCCCGCATGGTCGCCGGGATCCGCCGTGAAGCCCGCGAATGCCTCACCCGCCCCGTCACCGCGGTCGAACCGGTGGCGGCATGAGCACCACATCCCCGGTCCGGGCTCTGGCCCGGCCCCTCGAACTGGTCACCGCGGCGTCCTTCGACGGGCGGACCCGGCTCACCGGCTGCGGGTGGGTGCTCGCCCACCCCACCTCGACCCGATCCTGGCCTGGCGGCAGGTACGTCGACGTCGGTGCGCACACCGCGGTGGAGGCCGAACTGCTGGCGCTGCGGGTGGGGCTGGAGGCCGCGTTCGCCCGGTTCCATGGCCTCGCCGACGGGACCATCCCCCTGGTCGTGCACGCCAGCTCCCACACGGTGGCCCGACTGGTGGGCGACCCGGGCCGGGCAGCTCGACGCTCCACCGGCTTCCTGGCCCAGCGGGTCGCCACCTTGATCGCCGGTGCCGACGTCGCCGTCCGCGTCTGCCGTCCGGCGCACCGGCTCACCGTGGGCGCCGAACAGCTCGCCGCCCTCACGCGATCAAACCGGGCGGCGCGGCTGGGGGTCACCGCCTGCCGGGTGCAGTACGAGCAGCTGTGTGCGTCCATCGTCGCCGGGTACGGCCAGCAGTCGACCGTGGTGGCCCGGGCAGCCTGAGAGGCGGGCCCCGGTCAGGTGCCGGTCGAGTGGGCGGCGGGATCCGAGGCAGGACCGAACCGCGCGGACCGAAGCCGCCGTTCGACGATGTCGGCCTCAGCGCGGGCCACCTCGACGTCCGCGCCGGCCTGCACGCACAGTCGCTCCGCGTCCGGCGCCCACCAGGCGTCCTGCGGGTCGGCCCGGTACCGGCCGCGGAAGGTGCCAGCCACGACGCCGAGCAGGTCCGCGCGCCCGCCGGCGACCTCCCGCACCGCGGCCACCGCATCGGAGAACTCGCCCTGTCGGGAGGCTGCGTACCGGGAGACCACCCCGGTGATCGTGGCGACCGCCAGGTCGTCGCTGCTCGAGCCTCGATGTCCCACCGCCCCAGCATCCCACCCCTGAGCTGACCCGACTGTATGGGGGTACCATGCGGCCGTGGAGGAACGGATGATCGACGGCCTGGTCGACGAGCAGAAGCGCCTGGCGGAAGCGTCCGAGGAAGCCCGACAGGCGATGCTCCGTGCCGCCGAACAGCGGCAGGAGGCGATCTTCGCGCTGCACGCCGGCGGACTGTCCATCCGCCGCGTCGCCGAGCGACTCGGGATCAGCAACAAGGTCGTCCAGGACGCCATCGCGATGGCCCGCCGCCGAAGGCCGCAGTTGGACCGCCGCGAGGACCGGGTCGCCTGGGAACTTCACCGCGCCGTCGCCGACCAGCTCCGTGCCGACCCTGCTCACGTCGTGAAGACAGCCCGGCGCAACCTCGAGCGGATGCGGGATCGGCCGCGCAGCCAGATCGCCCAGAGCTGGCTTGACGAATGGGACCAGCTGCTCAACGCGTCGGAACCCGAAATCAGGGCCCGCATGCTCGCCACCGACGAGCGCGCCACCGACCTGCGCCAGATGAGTCCCTTCGCCGGTGCCCTCAGCCAGGACCAGCGAACGATCGCGATCCTCAAGGCCGGCTCGGCGGCGCGCTGAGCCCCGGTGCCTCACGCGTTCGGTCCGAGGGGCGGCGCGCGCCGCACACATGGGAGTCGAGCGCGGGCAGTCGGCCCGCCGACCCCGTGAAGGAGCATCATGCGCGCCCTGATCATCCCCGCCGACGGGTCCGCCCGGTTCGAGGACATCGACGCGGAGCTGGAGACTCTCCAGCGACTCGTCGACGGCCACATCGAGGCCGTGCCGGCACGGTTCGGCGCCAACATGTATCTCAACGAGGAGGGCAAGCTCGCGGGGTTGCCGCTGAACCTGGCCGCCACCAGCGCGGTCGACGAGCGTGTCTCTGCCTCCGACGTCATCGTCGGTCCGGCCGTGATCCTCGGTGGTGTCGACGAGATGGGCGGCGACACCGGGCTGGACGACGAGCAGGCCGCTCAGTTCACCCGCCTGCTGGGTCTGCGCGGTGCCGCGTGAGCGCGCAGGTGACGCTGCGGGCGACGGCGGAGAAGGCGGCACGAATCCGGTACCGAGTGGACGTCCGATGAGCACGCCCCTGCCGCTGGCCGAGTTCATCCGCCGCTACGAGGAGATCGCCGGGGCTGGCGCCGAGCCGCTGCCCGAGCACCTGTGGGCTCACATCCAGACGGTCACCGTCCGCGAGGCGGCCGAGGCCGACTCACGTGACGCCGCCGCGCGGCTCTCCGTCCAGCGGGCTGAGGACGCCCTCGCACGGACGTGAAGGCGACCGCCAGCTTCCGATACCTGGCCGGGCTCACGGACACGTACGAGCCGCCGGCGGGGTGAGCGAGGCCGCGGGTGCCGCACACATGGGGCCCATGAGCGCAGAACCCCTCCTGTACGTCAAGGACTTTCACCTCGGCTTCACCGAGCACGACCTCGTCATCACCCGCTACCAGCGTCCCGTCGGCTGGGGCGAGCACCGTCGCGAGGCGCGCTTCGAGGAGGTCTCTCGCATCGACCGCGGTCAGGCGAACCTGCTGACGGCCACGATCGGTCGGGCTGTCCGCAAGGGCAATCACCCGCTGGCCGCCATCAAGGAGGCCAAGCGCACCCACGAGCCGATCTCGATCACCCAGGACTCCGGGATCCTGCTCACCCTCCTGGTCCTGGCCGCGCGCGACCGCACCCCGCAGTCCATCGTCGACCTCGCCTCCCAGCTCGAGGACCTGAGCATCGAGGAGACGTACTACTGGTTCGCGAAGTACGAGCGGCACGGCTCCCGGGCGATCGACGCGCTGCGGGCCCTGTTCGGGGCGGAAGCCCGATGAGCACGACGATCCGCAACGGGTACCGTCTCGCCCAGGGTGCCGACCCGTTCGCCATTATCCCCATCGTGCGGGAGGCCCTCGACCCGATCCGGGACCAGCTCGACGCCACCATGTTCGCCGAACTGGTGATCACCACGATCGACGATGCTGACCTGCGCGGGGAGGACCGACACGTTCGCCCCTTGGTGGACACCTTCACCGAATGGAGGAAGGCGCAGAAGGGCCTCGACCATCTCGACCGTGAGCGCGACCCCAACTCGGTCGGGCTCTCCTTCGGCCGCGACCCGGCCACCGGGCGCATCCACGCGCTGCTGTCCTCGGACCAGCGCGAGTACACCGAGCCCTTCGAAGCGCTGCCCGGCGTGGAGCCCTACCCGTACTGGAACGACACGGATCGACCCGACGACGTCACCCGGGCCGAATGGGGTCAGCGGCGCGAGGCCTGGGACCGGGTGCTGCCCGGCATCGGCGTGCCGGCCGATACGATGCTCACCTTCAGGCTTCGGCCCGAGATCGACGGGGGCCTGTTCAGTGCGATCTCTCTCCGAGGCGGGGAGGAGTCGCTGATCCTGCGGTCTGTCCCGACCCGGCGCCAGCGCGCCCGGCGCATCGCCCGGAACGCCTACACCGAGCACCGGATCAAGGCGGCCCCTGAGCCCAACGACCCGTTCAGGATCGTCTTCGAGGCGATGCGCGAGACCAACCGGTGGGAATCGGCAGCCCTGGCGATCGAACCGCGACTGGCCGAGCCCACCGTCGACCTGTTCGCCGACGGCGCGGGTGAGCACCAGCTGACTGGCCTGCGCGAGGAGCTCGCCGCGCGGTTCGCCCGCGAGGACACGGAGCCCGTCGCCGGGGACTGACCGGCGCGGCGGCCTACGCATGTCCACGGGCATGACCCCACAACACCGCCACCGGTTCCTCGCGCGCCACGGCACCGTCCTCATCGAGCTCGCCTACCGCACCCCGCGACGATCCCGCCGCCAGCGCCTGCGCCGCGCGCTCACCGGGCGCACCGACCCGCACCCCGCGGCCGTAGTGGACGCCGACGCGTTCGACCGTGCCGTCGGCCTGCTCGCCGCCGGAGACCTGCCCGCCGCAGCCGGCGCCTTCGATGCCCTCGGCTACCACGTCGACGCGTGGCCCGCCGCGGCCTGAGTCGATCTACGCATGTCCAGCGAACAGACACACCCGTCACCGACAGGAGCACACCCGCGTGAGCGCACCGCCGACCACCCCGACACCCGGGACGATCATGGGCACCGACCGGGCCGGGGCACCGGTGAGCCTCGGTCGTGACCAACACCTGCTGATCACCGGCGCCGCCGGCAGTGGCAAAAGCCACCTCGCCGCCACCATCGTGGCCGCCCACCTGGACGCCGACGCGCACGTCTACGTCGCCGGCACGCAGCGGACCCTGGCCGACTACGCCCCGTTCGCGTACCGGCTCGCCGGCATCGCCACCACCGCCTGGGACGCGCACACCCTCATCCAGTGCGTCCGCACCCTCACCGACAACCGCCTCGAAGGCGGGGCCAACACCGACGACCCGGTGCTGCTGGTCATCGACGACGCGCATGTCCTGCTCGCTTCGGACCCGACCACCACCCCGGCGCAGCTCGTCGACCTCGACCGGCTCCGCACCGCCCTGACCGGCCTGCTCACCGCAGCCCGCGGGGTGGCCGTCCAGGTCGTGATCGCCACCCAGAGCCCGTCCCGCCAGCTCGGGCTGCCGCCTGCGGCCACCTTCGACGCCCGGGTCAGCCTCGGCCCCACCACCGGGCTGGCCCGGGTCGCCCTGTTCGGTGCCGGGGGAGCGCCGGCGGTCGCCGGCCGCCACGACGCCGTCATCCAGATCGGCGACCAGGAGCCGCACCGGATCGACCTCGCCCACGCCCAGACCCACCTGCCCGAGTCGAAGGCCAGCTGAGGCGCATGCCCGCCCTCACTGCACCGGTCCTCGCGCCGCCACGCGCCCCACGGGAGGACCGGCGCCGCCCCCTGGCCGCCGGCCTGTTCCGGTTCCTGGGCGAGCACCGGCTCACCGTCACCTCCGGGATCCCCGGCTGCGGCTGCAGGCAGACCTGGCCCGGGCCCCTGTACGCCGCCGAGCTCGCTCACCGCCAGCACCTGGCGGACCTGATCACCGACCTGCTGTACCCGCCGACAGGAGTCTTCCCGTGAGCACCACCGACACCCCGACCGCCACGACCACCGTGAACGTGCCGCTGATCCGCATGCTCGCCGGCGCGAGTCTGGGGCTCCTGTTGGCCGCGGCCGCCCTCATCCGCCTCTTCGTGGTGATCGACCCGGACCCCGACCAGCTGACCGCACTGACCCTGGCCGGCTCGAGCGCGCAGATCGAGGCCTGGACGGTGGTGATGCTCTCCGCCGTCGTCGGGCTGATCGTGGCCGGGCAGGTCATCGGCACGGTCACGGTCCGGTCCCTGATCGGCTTCCGCCACCCGGTCGAACCGATCCTCGGCGTGGCCGCCCTGGTGCTCAGCATCGCCGCCCTCGTCTCTGCGCACCCGGCCATGTTCGGGGTGCCGGGCCTGGCCCTGGCGATCATCGCGCGCGGCGTCATCGAGCACTACCGCCCGGCCGCCGTGGAGATCGCCACCGACCCGTCCTAGACGAGGCGGCTGCTGCATTTGTATCGCCTGACTGATACAAATGCAGCGGTGCCGTGCGGGGAGACTGCCGGTGCCGCACACATGGGGACCATGAGCACCCCCGTCATCGAGCCCATCGCCGTCCCGGCCGACGTGCAGGCCCCCGCCTCGTTCACCGAGCTGGTCCGCACTGCCCTGACCGGCCAGTCCGAGGACCTGCGCCCCGACCTGAACGACCGATGCGACCAGTGCGGTCCCGCCTCCGCGGCCGCGGCCGTCTTCGGCTACGCGTCCGGGGAGCTGATGCTCTGCGCCCACCACACCCGCCAGCACCTGCCGGCGATCCTGGCCTCCCGGATGCTGTCATGGTGGATCGACCCCGAGGCCCTCTGGCACCTCGACCTCGAGGAGCCCGCGGCTACGTGATCTTTCGGTAGCTGGAACTGTGGCCCGGCCCGTCGACGACCTGCAGACCAGATTCGGTGCAGGCGGTCGGTCCGTCGATCATGCTGATGGAGGTGATCGATGGGTCTGCTCCGGCGGGGCCGTACAGTGCCCACGCGTTCGGCTCCCCGAGGGTGAACCGCGTCGGATACCGGACGCCGTCCAACTTCGCCCTGTCCTCGAAGGCGTGCGCCCAGGTCTGGGTCAGGTCGTAGTCCGTGGTGGTCAGCAGTTCTCGGATCACGTCGAAGCGCTCAGCGGTGCGCGAGCCGAGGTCGGCGTAGTTCTTCCCTTCGGGCAGTGTGATCTCGGAGACGACGAATCGCTCCGCCAGCTCCCTCTTGATCTTCCGGCGTCCGCGAAGAGAGGGCCCGACGTACTCGCGCGTCGCGGTTTCGACGTCGTCCGCCGAGTAGAGGGTGCCGAGCGGTTCGGCAAGGTCGAACCGGCCGTCCCCGCTGCTTGAGTACCACCCGGGCCCAAAGTCGGCCGAGTGGGCGCGATGCCCGCTGTCGAGGGCGCAGGTCACTGACGGGAAGGCACTGAAGTCGAGGCTGGGATCCGGCTCGTCCTGGAAGGACTGATCACGGGTCACCTCCGCCACGGTGCACCGGCCTGCCGGGCGAGGCGGATCACATCGTCCGAGCGGCCAGTGCGCAACACCTCGGCAGGAGTCAAGCCGTCAAGATCGTCGCCAGCGGCGTTTAGCCATGCAGCGGCTTGCCACGGCCCGTACTCTTTCTCCTCCGGCAGAAGCTCGAGCACTTCTCGGAGCCGCGGAATCCCATCTCCGTGCTCGTCGAACTGGAAGGACGGGTACAGCCGGTGGTTGTCCGAGGTCTTCAGGCAGAGCAGGTCCCCGCGCTTGACTCGCTGGTCGATCGCCTGCCGGCTGAGATCGAAGCGCTTCCTGAGCCCAGCGGTGTCGTAGAACGGGCCGACCTCCTCGTCGAACGGTCCAGCGGTGGGAATCGCTGCGATCATCCGGTCTGCCAGCGCCTCGATGGATCCGGCATGACCGATCATGGGTCCGAGGTTGAGGTTGGCGAACCGAGATTGGAGCGCTGAGATGAGGCCAGCAGTCGCGAACCTGGACACGTCCATGCCGTTCAGCACGATGCTGGCCACGGCGCTACTGGCCGCAGCGGCGGCTGTCGATGTCATTCCGTAGTAGCGGAACAGGGCCAGCTCCTGGGGCAAGGTGAGCCGTTCCTCGTCTGGGTCAACTGCGGGTGCGCGCACTACCGTCGACGTATCGAACGGCACGTGCAGGCTGTCCTGGTCTTCGCCTGCGTCTGCACCCCCGAGCGGGATGAAGGTTTCCCGAGTCCCGAAGGCGCCGATCTTGACCGCGATCCAAAATGGGCTGCCCGTCGATTCGTCGACGTACACCTCACTGATCTCGCCGATGCGGTCACCACTCTGGTCGACGACCATGATGTCGTCGCCCGGAGGCAGCCCGACGTAACGCGGAATCTCGGCGCCGTCGACCAGGCCTGCGTCAGCCATCGTGTGTACCTCCTCGGATGTGGGGTGATGCCACCTTACCCGGCGTCAACAGGGTCAACAAGACTCAGTCCCGTGGGGGCAGGGTCTTGACGTCGGCGTACCGGGAGCGGGCGCGGCCGACGGCGACCTGGGCGTCGATCGGGGTCTCGGCGCCGTACTGGCGCAGGTACCGGTAGAGGGTGGCCCGGGACCAGCCGACCGCCTTGGCGACCCGCTCCCCGGTCTTGCCGTCGGCCAGCATCTGGCGGGCGAGCTCGACCTTGTCCTGGACGGTGTCGGGGTCCACCGGCTTCTGCCCGAACCGCACGCCGCGCTCCTTGGCGGCCATGATGCCGGCGCGGACCCGCTCGTTGGTCAGCTCCCGCTCGTACTCGGCGAGGGTGGCGAACAGGCCCAGCTGCAGTCGGCCGGCCGGGGTGGAGGGGTCGATGTTGTCGACCAGGGACCTCAGTCCGATCTTGCGTTCGGTGAGCAGGGCGACCGTGTTGAGGATGTCGAGCATGGATCGGCCCAGCCGGTCGATGCGGTAGACGACGATCTCATCGCCCTCGCGGGCGTACTTGAGCAGCTCGGACATCGCCGGCCGTTCGCGCGCCGACTTCGCCCCGGTGATCTGGTCGAACCAGATCCGCTCCTCGGCCACACCGTAGGAGGTGAGGGCGTCGAACTGCAGCCGGCCGTGCTGGTCGGTGGTGGAGACACGTGCGTAACCCAGGAGCATTCCCATGGCCCGGACTGTAGCGGTCGCCTGTGTCAGTTCTCCTTGTAGAGCCGTGAGATCCGCCCATGAGACCGGGTCGGTGAGACAACCAGGGGGTCGTGGAGGGGCCCGCGAGCCCGGATTCGGGGTGGCGCGCCAAGGTAGTGTCCGTGAGACGGGCGGGCACCGCCCGACGCCGGGGGGGGGAGCATGGGGATCGAGGCGACGGCGACCCGGGGCGGGCGCTGGTGGTTCCTCAAGGTGGAGGGGCCGTTCGAGACCGCCACCCAGGTGCGACGGCTCAAGGACGCCCCGGCGATGGTCAAGGACTCGATCGTCACCCTCTACGAGCTGAACCCGTCCACGTTCACCGTCACGGTGCGGCAGGACGAGGGCTCCTGACCGCCGCGCTGGGCGACGGCTAGTTCCGCGTCGGGGCGGTCCGCCGGCGGTTGCTCGGCATGGTCACGAGGCCGGCCCACGGGACGGGGACCGTGTCGGCCCGGATGTACAGCGGGTGGCCCGGCGCGCCGGCGGCGGTCAGCTTCAGCGCCTCCGCCCGGTCCCCGAGCAGGGCGTGCACCGCGGCGACTCGGTCGGGTCGGCCGTGGGCGCCCCAGGCGACGATGACCCGGTCCGCGGCGGCCGCTGCTTGGGCCAGGTGCTCGTCGCAGTCAGGGCCGACCGGGTCGGCCGCGCGCCACAGGTCCGCGGGCTTCGTGGCGCGGTAGGCGTACAGGTTGGCCACGGTGAGGCTGCCGTGGCCCCAGGCGCGGGCGAAGCCGATGCACCGGCGGATCGTCGGGTCGTCCACCGTGTGGTCGGCGGTGGACGGGTTGAGCATGACGAACAGGACGGTGCTGCCTTCACCCCAGGTTCGGGTCAGCCGGTACCGGTAGACGCCGTCGGCGGAGAGGACCGCGTCCCGGTGCACCGCGTCGGCGATCGCCATGTTCAGCTCTCCTGGTTCTGCTCGTGTTTGCTCTGGATCCGATCATGCCCGAGGCGCGCCGCTCACCGGCGCGCCTCGGGCTGGTCCGGGTGAGGAGGGCGCTGATGCGCCGGAGGACATGGCGGTGGTCGCCTGCGGCCGGGGTCGTGCTGGTGAGGTGGTTGACCAGGGTGGCGAGCGTGCCGATGGCCTCATCGATGACCGGCCGGTCGGACGCGTCCAGCGGCCGGGTGTGGGCGGAGAGGGTCTCGAGGTCGCGCACAATTGCGCTGAAGCGGCCGGCCGGGGCGTCCTCATCGATGAAGCCGAACCGGCGCACGTCCTCGGCGGACGCCTCGAACTCGTTGCCGTTCTCGAGGCGGACGATCAGCGTGCCGGAGATGGGCCGGTCGAAGGTGGCGGTGTGCATGGGGCCCATGTGTGCGGCACCGCGCTCGGCGCAGAACAGGCTCCGGAACGGCCGAGCGCGCCGTCCCCGGTGTGGGTGACGGCGCGCCCGGATGGAGAGCCTGAATCAGGCGGCCTCCCGCTCCAGCCGCTCCAGCCGATTGACGGCGTTGGTGATGGACTTGACGTTGACTCCGAGCTCGGCACCCACCTGCGGCCAGGTCTTGCCCTCCGCGCGCAGCTTCCGAGCCGCCTCGATCATCGCCGCCGGGGTCCCCGCGGGGCTGAACTTCCTCCCGGTGTCCAGCGCGCGCTCGACCGATGCGCTTGCCACACCGAGCTTGCGGGCGATGTCGGCCACGCTCATGCCCTCGGCGTGCAGCTTCCGGACGCGGGAGGCGCGCTGGGTGGACAGGGCTGGCTGCCGCCCACCCTTGCCCTTCGGAGCCGATGCGGCGACCTTCTGGGTGCGCTTGGCGGCCAGCTGGTCGAGCGCTTGCGAGGGCCACAGCTGCGGCGAAGCGTGGGTGGTGAGCAGGCTGGTGAGGTCGGTGAGCAGCTTCTCTGGAGCGGTGGTGGACTCGGACTTGAGGTACTGGGACAGGGACAGCAGCCAGGTGTGCACCCCGGTGGCCAGGGCCTCGCCGCCGGCGTCGAGGATGGCCTGCCGGTGGGCGGAGGCCGGGTCCTGCAGGAGAGGCCCGACGAGGCCGAGGACCTTGCGGCCCAGAAGCTCGTGATCAGCGCTGGCGACGGCAGCCGGTGCAGGCTCGGCGACCGGGGCGGAGGTGGAGACCTGGTCGATGGGCTGGTAGCCGAAGCGGGCGACGTCCTCGGCGGTGGCCGGCCACTCCTCCCCGTTCTCGAGCTGGACGGCGAGGGTGGCTTCGATGGGGCGGTCATAGGTTGCGGTGATCATGGCCCCCATGTGTGCGGCGTCGGCCGTCGCTCCCGCACCGGTGCTCACGCGGCCACCAGCAGCCGGGCGATGCTGGCCGCGGGCACGCGGTACAGGTCGGCGATCTGGGTGACGGTGCGGCCCTCACTGTGCAGGCGCCGGGCCTGCCGGACCTGCAGGGGGTCCAGGATCTGACGGCCGGACCCGCGCGCGTCGAACAGGTCGGCGATCGCGCCCACCGGGGCGCGCAGCTCCGTCCCGATCTGCAGGAAGCTCAGCCCGGACCGGCGCAGAGCGACTGCGCGCTGCAGCTCCTGGCCCGTCAGGGGTCGGTCCTCGATGGCCGGGACCGGGCGCTTCCGGGTGGGCGCGGCGGCCGGGGCTGGCATGCCCAGGATGTCACCGACGTTGTGGTGGATCGCGGTGAGCAGCCGGTGGGTGCCCTCGTTGAGCTGGTGCCGCTCGACCTGGCCGATCGCCCAGACCAGGTTGAAGATCTCGGTGGCCACCTGCGTGGGCGAGAGCGGCACCGGCTCCGGATCGGGCTCTGGGGCAGGCTCGGGCGCCGGGTGCTCGAGTGCCGTCATCGCCTCCGGTTCGGCGGCCGGTGCGGGGCTGGTGGGGGTGTAGCCGAAGCGGGCCAGGTCCGCCTCGTCGGCGGGCCAGTCGTGCCCGTCCTCGAGGTGGACGTGCAAGGTGGCGGTGACGGGGCGGGGATAGGTGACGGCGGTCATGGGGCCCATGTGTGCGGCACCGCCGGCCTCACCCGTCGGCCGGGACCGGCTCCCACTGGACGGGCGCACCGCGTCGGACGACGATCCAGTCGGTGACGGCGCTGCGGTTCTTCGCGCGTGCCGCGCAGCGGGCCTGGGCGAGGCTGATGTGCGGGTGCACCTTCTCGGGCTGGGAGGCGCGGGCGATGCCGTACTGGTAGCGGGCCGCCCCGGGCGCGACGGCCTCGGTGGTGGGGGCGGGCATATACACCTGCTCGAACTCCTCGATCGGGACCAGTTCGTGGCTGGCGACCGTCCCGTCGGGTCCGATCTGCTCGAGGAGGACGATGTCACAGACCCTGGCGGTGAGCCGGTGGCCGTAGCGCATGAACGAGTAGGTGCCCGTGGCGAAGGGCTCGTCCCGGTAGGTGTCCCACCAGTACGCCAGGGCGGCCGCGTCGTCCAGGCGCGTGGCGCGGGATGCCAGTGCCGGGCGGGGGACGTAGGTCCCGTCGAAGATGCTCATGCACCCCATGTGTGCGGCAGCGCACACCTCAGTCGCGGCGGACCCGCTTCTGGCTGGGCCACAGGGTGCTCCAGTGGTCGTAGCCGCCGGCGTGGGCGAGGTGGATGGCCAGGTTGGCGCAGGCGACGGCGTCCTCACCGGCGTCGTGGTGCCCGAAGTCGGGCAGGCCCAGGTGGTCGACGAGCGTGTTCAGCCGGTACGAGGCCAGGCCGGGGAGCCGGTGCTTGGCCAGGGTGTGGGTGCACAGGTAGGCGAAGTCGGGGGCGGCCAGGCCGAGCGCCTCGGAGCCCTGCACGATCACGGAGCGCTCCACCGAGACGTTGTGCCCGACCAGGGGCAGGTCACCGGTGAAGCGGACCAGCCGGTCCAGGATGTCGCCGAAGTGCGGGGCGCCGACCAGGTCGCGGGCGGTGATGCCGTGGATCGCCACGTTGCGGTGCCCGAACTCGCGGTGACCCGGGGGAGGGGTCACGTAGGAGGTGAACGTCTTGGTGATCACCCCGTCCAGGACTTTCGCCACCCCGATCTGGCACACGGAGGCGCGCTTGGGGTTGGCGGTCTCGAAGTCGATGGCCACGAAGTCCAGGCCCGGGATCGTGACCGGCTCGGCGGCCAGGGCGGTGGACATCGCGGTACTCCTCAGACGGGGCGGTGACGTTGGCGGCAGACCCGCCAGGGGCTCTTGGGGCGCTCCCCGGCAGGTCCGCGTGCACCCCATGTGTGCGGCAGGCCCAGCCTCCCGCGCACAGACGGTGCGGGCCGGGTCAGTGGTGCTGCAGCTGGGCCGGGGTGCGCTCGGCCAGGTAGGCGGCCGCCCGCTCCCGGGCGCGCACGCGCACCTCGGCGCGGCGGCGGGAGATGAGCACGACGGCGACGGCGAGCAGGACGAACGCGGCGAAGATCGGCGCGGCGAACGCGACGTAGAACGAGACCAGGGACCCCATGGACGGGACGCTACCGGCGCCGGCGACGGCACGCCCGTCGTGTCCGGTAACGATCGCGTACCGGCAGCGCCCCGGACCGGCGAGAGGCCAGTCACGACCGGCCCAGGGCGCCGCCGTTGCCCGGGGACATGCGTAGACCCAGGGCTCGTGGGCGGTCTCAGACGGCCCGGCCGGAGATGTAGCCGGCGTACAGCTCCCGGTCCGTCGGCACGACGTCCCAGACGATGAACGCCAGGACCGCGGCGCACACCAGGTTGCACACCACCTCCGGTCCCACCGGCAGCGGAACCCCCGTGAGCATCGGGGCAGCCACCCTCGCCAGCAGCGACCCGCCGACCAGGGAGATCGGCACCGACAGGGCGATCAGCAGCCCCGAGATCAGGTAGCGGACCTGGTTGTTGATCTGCCCTGACGTGCGCAGCGCGTACACCAGCGACCAGACCGCCAGCAGCGCCAGGACACCGCCGAGGCCGACGGTGGCGATGATGGCCCAGACCATGGGGATCCTTCCGGGTTCGACGACGAGCTCGGCGGGGGACATGCGTAGACGGCCCACCGGCGAATGAGGACAGGGCAGCTTGGCGTCGACCGATAACGTGGATGCCGCACACATGGTGGACGAACATCGACCACCAGCGGCGCCGGCGCGGCCGACGGCCATCAGGAGAACAGGACGAGCGTGACGCTTTCATCCACCGAAGCCGGGCACTTGACCCAGCAGCAGCTCGAGTCGACCCTCTGGGCGGCCGCCAATGCTCTGCGCGGGCCCGTCGACCCGGGCGACTTCAAGGCTTACGTCTTCCCCGTCCTGTTCTTCAAGTGGATCTCCGACAACTGGGACCACGAGCACGCCGAAGCCGTCGACGCCCTTGGCGAGGACATCACCGCCGAGGTCGAGGCCGAGTTCCACACCTTCACCCTTCCCGACGGGTGTCACTGGGCTGACGTCATCGGCACCGCCCAGAACACCGGCGTCAAGCTCGACTGGGCGCTGCAGCGCATCCAGACCGCCAACCCCGACACCCTCCGAGGCGTCTTCGGCGACGTCCAGTGGGCCAACACCGAGCGCCTCCCCCAGTCGGCGCTGATGGCGTTGCTGAACACCTTCCAGGGCGTGCGCCTGGACCCCGACTCCGTCAACGGCGACATGCTCGGCTCCGCCTACGAGTACCTGCTGCGCGAGTTCGCCGAGGCGTCGGGGAAGAAAGCCGGGGAGTTCTTCACCCCGCGCCACGTCGTCCACCTGCTCGTTCAGCTGCTCGACCCCCGCCCTGGGGACGAGATCGCCGACCCGGCCTGCGGGTCCGGGGGCATGCTGATCGAAACGGCCCTGGCCGTCCGTGAGGCCGGCGGCAACCCGAACACGCTGCGCCTGAACGGTCAGGAGATCAACCTGACCACCAGTGCGATCGCCAAGATGAACCTCTACCTGCACGACCTGGAGGACTTCACCATCGTCCGCGGCGACACCTTCCGGGAGCCCAAGCTGCTGTACGGGGCGCGGCTGAAGCGGTTCGACGTGGTGATCGCCAATCCGCCGTTCAGCCTGCAGAACTGGGGCGCCGACACCTGGGCCACCGACCCCTACGGTCGCTCCACGTTCGGGGTGCCGCCGGCCAACAACGGCGACTTCGCCTGGATCGAGCACATGCTCACCACCATGAAGCCGGGCACCGGCCGCGTCGGCGTCGTCATGCCCCATGGCGTCCTGTTCCGCGGTCAGGGAGCCGGCAAGATCCGCGAGGAGATCCTCAAATCCGACCTGCTCGAGGCCGTCATCGGGCTGCCCAACAACCTGTTCTACTCCACCTCCATCCCCGTCTGCCTGCTCATCTTCCGCGCCACCAAGCCGCTGGACCGGGCCGGTCGCGTGCTGATGGTCGACGCGTCCAAGCGGTTCGTGCCCGGCAAGAACCAGAACACCATGAGCGAGGACGACGTCGAGGCGATCAGCGCCGCCTACCACCGCGGCGAAGACGTCGACGGGGAAGGCGGCCTCAGCCTCCGCCTGGTCGACCTGGACGAGATCGCAGGCAACGGGTACGACCTGAACATCGGCCGATACCTGCGAGCCGAGACCGCCGCCGAGGCCAACGTCGAGGAGGCCCTGCTCGCCTACCAGGAGGCCCGCGAGAAGCTCGCGACCGCCGAGTCGGTCCTCGCCGAGAAGCTGAAGGCGGCCGGGTTCAATGCGTGACGGCTGGGCCAGGGTCCCCCTTGGTGATGTTGCGACCCAATGGGTCTCTCCCGTCACGCTGGAGGCGGATCACCAGTACCGCAATCTCGGTGTCCGCTGGTATGCCGAGGGGACGTTCCTTCGCGAGCCGAAGCGCGGGTCCGAGATCAAGGCGGAGCGGCTATTCCGAGTCCAACCCGGCCAGTTCGTGTACAACCGGCTGTTCGCCTCGGAGGGATCGTTCGCGCTTGTAGACGCGGCGGACGCTGAGGCTGTCGCATCGAACGAGTTCCCGGTGTTCGATCTTGACGCCGGTCGGATCGTGCCCGAGTATCTCGCCCTGCACTTCCAACAGCGGGCCGTCTGGGAGCAGGTGGCCGCTGAATGCACGGGTACGACCAAGAGCCGGAAGCGGTGGAAAGAGGCTCAGTTCTCTGCTCATCGCATCGGTCTGCCGCCGATCACTGAGCAGCGGCGCATCGTTGACCTGATCGGTGCCCTCGACGACACCATCACCGCCGCCGAGGGAAGACGCACTGCGGCGACGGCGCTGCAGGCGAGCGTGTTGCAGGACTCGATCATGGAGGCAATGGGCGAAGAGAAGCCGCTCGACGCCTTGTTCAGCTACGTCATCGGCGGGTCATGGGGGAGTGCGCCTGGCGCCGAAGAAGCCGCGGTGACCGCGCTCGGAACCTCCGCGTTCACCGACGCAAGAACCGAGGTGGAACCCTCCCTCGGTACCCTCCGAAGCCTCTCCCGCAAGCGTGCCGATGCGCGAACCCTCCAGGCCGGCGACATCGTGCTCGAACGCTCGGGCGGCTCGCCCACTCAGCCGGTTGGCCGGGTGATCCGCATGGCTGAAGACGCCGCCAGTGTCGTGCCGTCAGACTTCATGCGGCTGCTCCGACCGAACTCAGAGATCGTGGACCCGAGTTTCGCCTTCTGGCTCATGTGGAGCAGCTACGAGGCCGGCCGCGCCGCGCCATACCAGAAGTTCACCACCGGCATCCGAAACCTGAACATCCCGAACTACCTCGCCAACGAGACGATTCGCGTGCCAAGCCGCGAAGAGCAGCAGCGGATCAGCGCGCTGGGCGATGCCCTGCTCGAAGATGTCCGGGCCGCGTCCGCCGTCCGGCAGTCTCTGGAAGACTCCCGCACCGAGCTCCTGTCCGCGTTGCTCTCCGGCGAGCACGAGATCCCGGCGGCGTACGACGAGCTGATGGGTCAGGCCAGCGACGCCGCAGCGTGACACCTCTGGTGGGGATCGTCTGCGCATGCTCCCGGGCGGTGAGCACATAGGCTGACCGGGAGTGTGACCTGCGACGACGGGGGAATGATGGCGGGGTTCAACGAGACGACCACGGTGCAGAAACCGATCCTGGATCTGCTCGTCGGTATCGGCTGGGAACACGTGCGCGGTGAGGATCTGGACCGGAACCGCGAGGACGTGTTCGTCGAGTCCGACCTGACCGCGGCGCTGGCTCGCCTGAACCCGGCGGTCGCCGAGGACCCGGCCCGGGCGGCCGAGGTGCTCGCCCCGCTACGCGCGATGGTGCTGGCCGCCCGTGATGACGGGCTGGTGGTTGCCAACCAGCGGTTCGTGCCGTGGCTTCGTGGGCAGCAGACGCATCGGTTCCAGGGCCGGGACGGGTACGAGCCGGTGAGGCTGATCGACTACGCGGACCCGGCCGCGAACCGGCTGGTCGTCTCCGACGAGGTGACGATGGGCACCCCCGGCCACGAGTGCCGGTTCGACCTCGTGCTGTGGGTCAACGGCATCCCCCTCGTGGTGATCGAGACCAAGTCCCGCACCTCCACGGGCAAGAAGATCACCTGGCTGGACGGCGCGAAGGACATCCACGACGTCTACGAGCCGGGCTGGCCGGAGTTCTTCGTGCCCAACGCCTTCTCGATCGCCACTGAGGGCAAGGAGCTGCGGTACGCCGGGGTGCGCACCGACCTGGAGCACTGGGGCGTGTGGGGCGCGACCACGGACCCGATCACCGCGCACGGGTGGGACCGGGTCAAGCGGGCCGTCGAGCTGCTGCTCACCCCCGGCATGGTGCTCTCGGTCGTCAACGACTACACGGCGTTCGAGCTGAAGGGCCGGCACGCCGGCGCCCCCACCCTGGTCAAGATCGTGCCCCGCTACCCGCAGGTCGAGGCGGTGACCGCGATCGTGGCGCGGGCGCTGCACGGGGTCAAGCGGCAGGGCCTGATCCACCACACCCAGGGCTCCGGGAAGACCCTGGCGATGCTGTTCGCCGCGGTGCGGCTGATCAACGAGCCGGCCCTGGCCAACCCGTCGATCATCATGATCGCCGACCGGGTGCAGCTGGTCACCCAGATGTACCAGCAGTTCGCCCGGGCCGGGATGCCCACCATCGAGGCCCCCGAGACCGCCGAACAGCTGCGCGCCGCCCTGTCCGCGGACAAGCGCGGGGTGTTCTTCTCCACCGTGCACAAGTTCCGCAACGCCGGGGTGCTGAACGAGCGGTCCAACATCATCGTGCTGATCGACGAGGCGCACCGCACCCAGGAGGGCCAGCTCGGCACCCACCTGCGCCGCGCCTTCCCCAACGCCCGGTTCTTCGGGTTCACCGGCACCCCGATCGCCGATGCGGACCGGAACACGTTCGAGCTGTTCGGTGACCCGGACGACCCCGGGCATGTGATGAACACCTACGGCTCGGACCGGTCCATCGCCGACGGCAACACGGTGCCCATGCATGTCTCCCCGCGCCTGGTCGACTTCCAGATCCGCAGCGCCGAGCTGGACGCCGCGTTCGAGGAGCTGGCCGATGAGGAGGGCCTGAGCGAGGAGGAGCGGGACGCCGTCGCCGCCCGGGCGATCTCCACCCGCACGTTCTTCGCCAACCCCGAGCGGATCCGCAAGATCTGCCAGGACATCGTCGAGCACTTCTACGCCACCGTCAACCCGCTGGGCATGAAGGCGCAGGTCGTGGTGTTCGACCGGGGGCTGTGCGTGGCCTACCAGCAGGAGCTGACCCGGCTGCTGGCCGAACGTGCCGGTGACGGGGCGCCGGACGAGTCGGCCGTCGTCATGTCCGTGTCCTCGAAGGACGACCCGGACTGGCAGCAGTACAAGCTCACCGACGCCGCCGAGGACCAGTTGCTGGGCCGGTTCCGCGCCTTCGGAGACCGGTTGAAGTTCCTCGTCGTCACCTCCAAGCTGGGCACCGGGTTCGACGCCCCCATCGAGGGCGTCATGTACCTGGACAAGCCGCTGAAGCTGCACACGCTGTTCCAGACCATCACCCGCACCAACCGCAACTGGAAGAACCCGGCCACCGGGCAGGAGAAGCTCTACGGCCTGATCGTGGACTACGTCGGCCTGGGGGACGGGTTCGCCCGCGCCATGAGCCCGGCCAACCCCGAGACCGCCCGCAAGGAACTGGACACCGCGACCCTGGTCGCCCAGTTCGACGCGGAGCTGGCGACCGCCTTGGACCGCTTCGCCGGCATCGACCGCACCTCCGCCAGCTTCGAGTCCCTGCAGGCCGCGCACGAGCGGATCCCCGACACCGCCGCGCAGGACCGGTTCGCCGCCCAGTACGGGCTCGTGCAGGGCATCTGGGAGGCCTTGTGGCCCGACGAGGGCCTGGAGGCGCACCTGGAGGACTACCGGTGGCTGTCGAAGGTCTACGCCTCGGTGATGCCCTCGGACGTCAGCCGGGAACTGCTGTGGGCGCGGCTCGGCGCCAAGACCACGCAGTTGGTGCACGGCCACATCGGTGAGGTCTCCGTGAACAAGCCCGGCGTCGACGTCGTCATCGCCGACGAAGGCACCATCGCCCGGTTGATCGCCGCCGGCATCATCGACCCCGACGAGGAGGACGAGATCGAGAAGGGCGCCAGGACGCTGACCGCCTCGGAGGTCCTCGACTCCATCGCCGCGCGCCTGAAGCGCCGCCTCGAGGGCGGCAACGGCACCCACGCCGTGTACCTGTCCCTGGCCGCCCGGCTGGAGAAGTTGCGGGATCGCCAGTTCGCCCGAGCGCAAGAGTCGATCAGCTTCCTGCAGGAGATGCTCGACGTCGCCACCGATCTCACCGCCGCGGAGAAGGCTGAGGACGGCGCGGGCCGGGACGGGCTCGACCTGATCCCCGACCCGCACATCGGAGCCCTCACCCAGATTTTCAACGAGTACAAGCCCGCCGACACCCCGGTCATCCTCGAGAAGGTCGTGACCGACATCGACCAGATCGTCACCGAGGTGAAGTACCCCGGCTGGGTCAACACCAAGCGCGGCGACCGGCTCGTGCGCACCTCGATCATGAAGGTGCTCGGCCAGTACCGACTGCCGGTGCAGGGCGAGCTGTTCGACCACGCCTACGCCTACATCGCGGCTAACTACTGACGACTGCTGCCAGCCCCTGCCGAATGCCGGGTCAGCGGCCGGAGCTGCGCACGGCGTTCATCAGCGCCACGAGACCTTGGTCCTGCAGCAGCCCTGGGTCGACGATCTGTTGGTACTCCTGACCGGTCATGTAGTCCCCGCCGCGGCGGTTCTGGACCGGCTCGAGCCCCTCGATCAGGACGGCCTCCATAGTGCCGACCACCAGGTCGGTGCCGAACGTCTCGGCCGCCTCGCCCAGCGTTCCGTCGACCAGGACGGGCCGCAGTCCGAACCAGGAGAACCGGTCCCAGCGTCCCGAGAGCCGATCCTTGGTGTGCTCGAACAGGCGGCGGCCGAGCCTGGGTTTGGTCACCCGGCCGACGTAGGTGGTGCGTGCCCCGTCATGCAGCAGGTACACGCCCACCTGCTCGGAGAAGTCGACCTCGATGTCGGACCCGGCCAGGTGACCGTGGAGCGGAGGGGCGGAGGATCGGCGCCAGTCCACGCTGTCCCGACGCCAGAACATCCCGAAGGCGGCGATCAGGCCCGAGCTCTCGGCCTCCTCCAGGTCGGCCGCCTGCGGGACGGTCGCGTCGGACGGGTCGGCGACATCCTGCAGCTCGTCGGCGGACCCGTCCAGATCCACCGGCGCCGCGGACGCCACACCGCGAGGCTGCTCGAGCTCTTGCACGGCAGACGCCGACGTAGAGAGCTCGGCGCCGGCCTCGTACTGCTTCCGCAGTTCCGTCAGCCGCACACGGCTGTCCCCGCGGATGACGGCCCAGTTGTACCAGCCGTTCGTTTCCGCGCCCTCGCGCAGCGCTTTGCCGGCGGCGGAGGGGGTCTTGTAGGCGACGCCGTCGTAGTTGACGGTGCCGTCGGCGTTCACGGAGGCGCTGCCGGCGTACCCGGTGCGCATGAAGACGAGGCGTTCCCCGGGCCGGACCAGTCCAGCGGCGATCAGATCGGCGATCGTCGTGCTGTGCATCTGCCGCTGTCCTGGTGCCTCGCTCATGCTCGCCCTGCCTCGCCTCGTCGGATCGTCGCGCTGGTCGGAGGCCAGCCTATGTGCTCGGCGGGGCGGCCGAGCTGCCGGTCAGGGGCGCCAGGCGAGCTCGCGCAGCAGCACGATCACCGGGTCCGGAGAGCCGCCGCAGGCCAGCCAGTCGATCGGTGTCTGGCCGGCTGTGGCGCGGGCGGGGACGACCATCAGGTCATCGACCAGCAGGGGGTCCAGCCCCGGGTCGATCGCGGCGACCACTTCGCGCAGCCACTCCGGTGACGTGCCGCCGGACGGGTCGGTGATCGCGAACTGCCAGGCCGGGTACCGGATGCCGCTACTGGTGTGGGCCCGGTACAGCAGGCCTGCGTGATCCCACGCCTCGACCTCCTCCGGCGTCACCGACCGCACCTGGGCGACGTCGTCGACGCTGAGGGAGCGCAGCGTCAGCCACCCGTCGTGCTCTTGGTCCACCGGCGCGCCTGGGCCGAGGTCGTCCATGCCCGACAGGCTACGCGGGACCGATCAGTGGGCTGCGGAGGCGGCCGGCCAGGGGTAGAGCGTGTCCAGTCGGGTGAAGCCGGTCGGTCGGCCCGTCTCGTCGGTGACCAGCCCGGAGTGTTCGTGGGAGCCGGCGGCGTGCGCGAGGGCCGCCAACAACAGATCCAGGTGCTCCCGGTCCAGGCCCGGCAACGCCTCGGCGAGGTTCACCGGTTCGGCCCCGAGCAGGGAGACGACGATCGCCACCAGGCGCCGCTCACCGCCAGACCAGGCGCCCGAGCCGTCAAGCAGGGCATCCGGGTCCAGGGCGGCGCGCGAGTCGCCGGTCGGAACGATCCACGGGGCACTCGCGTACACGCCCAGGTTCGCTCGGATCAGCAGCTCCACCGCCGCCTCGGTCGCGTACATGCCCTTCGCCCACGCGCGCAGCGCCTCCGCCGTCTCACCCATGCCGGCCACCTCCCTGTCAGTTGCGCTCAGGCTACCGGCACGGTGTCGGCGCGGGGCGGTACGGTTCGACCATGCCCACCGACATCGGCCTCGACGGTCAGAAGCTGCCCGGCCGCCTGCTCCGCCTCACCCCGGAGGAGGCATGGGATTTCGAGCACATCCCCGAAGAGACCGCGCCGGTCGAGTGGCTGCGCAAGCACCCGACGGGGCTCACCGGTGCCGAACTGGAGGCCCTGCGGCCTGATGAGAATGTGTGGGCCCCGAAGGACACTCGGCGTCGAGCGGTCAAGCTGTGGATTCGCGACGGCGGGATCTGCCAGATATGCGGACTGGCGGTGGACATCTCCCTTCGCTCCATCGCCACGCAGGATGGGGGAGCGACGCTGCACCCGGCGATGGCCTCCGTCGACCATGTCGTGCCCGGTGGCGGCGACTGGTGGGGCAACCTGCAGCTGGCGCACCGGTGGTGCAACACCGTGCGCAACGACAACCCGCCGACCATCATCGCCGTGCAGACGTACCGGGACCAGCTCGCGAAGGCCATCGAAGCAGCACCGTTTCGTGCGACGCCCGAGCCGCTCGTGCGCCGGAACTTCCTCGCGCGCTGGCTGTGGACCCCCGTTGTCGACGAGAACTGGCGCGCCGAGGTCGAACACGGTCGGCCGGCCGGGGAGTGGGGCGAGGAGTGGACCGTGCCGGCCCCGGCCCATCCCTACCAGCAACGCGAAGACTTCACGTACCCGGAGGGTCTGTACGGCGACCTGCTCGAAGGCGTGAGCGAGCGGTCACGCGCGTCCTTCATCCGACAGGCACGCGAGAAGGGGTTCGATCGGGACGAGGTCGAGCGTTACTTGGCCGCGCGTCGGCGCCCGAGGCCGAAGAAGGCCACGACCACCTGACCTCCCACCGTCAGGGGCGGTACGTGTTCTTCCCGCCGGCCGTCGCCAGGGCCCCGAGGATGAAGTTGCGGTGCTCGAGGTCGGAGTTGTGCTTCCCGACCCCGATCAGCCCGCCGTAGGAGCCGTGGAAGACCGCCTCGGTGCCCATCGAGAGGATCTCGGTGGCGGGGTGATCGTAGCGCTTGCCGATGTACCGGCTCACGAAGTGGTCGGGGCGGGTGTACTCCCCGCGCAGGGCGCGGCCGTTGTGCTCGGTGACCCCGCCCTTGCCGTCGGACTTCAGGATGGTCTGGTAGACCGGTTGCAGCTTCTGCTGGTCGAAGCCGCCTTCACCGTCGGGTTCGATGGTGGTACGGCGGCGCAGGAACGACTCCTCCAGGGCGTTGAGGTTGCCCACGGCGTACCCGAACCGGTGGGACAGCTCGTGGGTCGCGACGTCGTCGTTCAGCTTCCGCCCCTCCGCGTAGACCTCCGACCGGCCACCCGTCTTGATCTCCGCCGCCTGCCGCGACCAGCGGTTGCGGGTGGTCAGCTCGGGGCGGCGCCAGTGGGTCCGCCCGGTCTCCGGGTGCACCCACGGCTTCCACCGGCCACCGGTCGGGGCTCCGCTGGCGGTGTACTTGATCCGGGTGAACCCGCCGCTGGGCGTGGACCGCCACGTGGTGTCGGGGTCGATCACCTCGTACTCGATCGACTCGTACTTCTCGCCCATGCCCGGCACGTTTTCGCCGGTGGCGACCCAGTCGAACCGCGGGTTGTTCTCCTGCGCGGGGTCGGGGCGGCCCTCGGCGCGGTACTTGGTGTACGTCCGCTCGGATGAGACGCGCGTCTTGACCGCGTCGTTCATGTAGTGGGCGCGGCCCTTGGTGGTCTTGGGCACCATATCGATGCCGTACTCGTTGGACGCCTGAACCCAGTCGGCCGGGAAGAACTCGCTCATCCGCTGGAACTGGGTGGCCGCCGTCTTCTGGCCGCCCTCGGCGAAGGCGAGATTGCCACCGAGCTCGCGGACCTCGGCGAGGGCAGCCTGGTAGCCGTCGGCCAGGCGGCGCAGGTCGGTCTTGGTTTGCTCGTCGCGACCGTACATCGTCATCGCGTGTGCGGTGGAAGCCCGGTAGGCCTCCATCAACAGGGCGTCATCGACCGGGGCGCCGGCCTCGCGTGCGTCGGCGACCCGCTGCTTGACGGACGCGTGGGTCTCCTGAGCGGCGGTGGCCCGCTCACCCCAGGAGGCCTGGACCTCGGCGGTGGTGATCCCGGCGATCTCCTCGGCGCGGGCGGCGACCATCTCACCGACGTAGATCGCGGCCTGGTCGACGGTGCCGAACTCCTCCAGACGGGCCTTGGCAGCGACCTGCCGGTCCATCTCCTGATCGCGCTGCTCATGGCTGCGATAGGTTTCCGGGCGGCCGATCACCACCGGAGTGACGATCAGGGCGTCCTTCAGGTCCTCGGCGATCGTGTGGATCGCCTCCACGTCCAGGGCGGCGCCGCCCCACCCCCAGCCGTCGTCGAGGCTGACGTCGGGGTCAGCGTGGGCGGTCTCACGGAAGCGGCCACCGATGGCGGCGGTGCCGTCGCTGGTGCCGGCGGCGTGACGGGCGGGGGCGAAGGTGCTCATGCCCTTCCTGTGTACGGCGGATCGCCAGGATGACGGCGGCTGCCGTCACGGCCACAGGCCGCTGATCGCCACGACGAGCTCGACGGCGCGGGTGAGCAGCGCGAGTATGCAGGTCCCGACGCTGAGCCAGGGAATCAGCGTCGTCGGGTCGATCCGGTGGGCTGTGGGTGCGAGGTGTCGCGCCATGGCGATGCTCCGTTCCGGGTCCCACGGTGCCGGCTCGTGCCGACTGGGTGTCCGTGGTCCCGCACTAGGAGAGGGCCAGCCCCGTCGTACACGGTGTGGGATGGTGCCCCGTGTCGGAACTACGCCTCGTCGCCCTCGAGAGCATCGTCGTCGTCCTCGGTGGGGTCCTCGTCGAGGCTGTGGTGCCCGCCGGCGTAGATGAGCTGCCCGGTCTCCTCGCTGATCTCGGTGAAGAACGCCCGACCGGGATTGGTGGCGGCCAGCGCCGCGGCGACCCCCAGCTCGGTGTCCGCGCCGGCGGTCACGTCGATCGAACCCAGCCGGAACCGGGAGCCGAGCTCCACGGCCTCGATGGCGGCGACCACGATGACCGGGTCGCCGGTGAAGGTTCCGTCCTCGAAGGAAGCGATGGCGCCGTCGATGTCGACGGCCACGGGGGTGATGCTCATGGGATGCTCCTGGTGTTCGGGCCCGCGGCGTGCGGGCTGGTTGGTGCCCATGTGTGCGGACACCCGCCCCTCCGACGCCGGCGTCAGCCGGTAGAGCCGGAGGGTCGGTGTCGGCGGAGCCAGTTGTCCACCGCCGAGAAGGCGGCCGAGCTCGGCCGCCTTCTGCTCGATCGTCAGATCCGCACGGGTGGCGATCCCCTTGTCCTTCTCGGTCCATCGGGCCCGGTGGGCGACTGCACGGGCCCGGGTGCGGGCGTTGCGTTCCCTCGAGGCGGCCGCCGTCGCCGCCGAGCAGTCCTCGCACCGGCAGCCCTGCTCGTAGGCCAGGACCGTGCCGTGCTCGGCGGTGATGTTGGCCCGCGCGATCCGGCGCTGGTTCTGCGTCCGCTTGTACTGGGCCTTCGCCGTCGTGCAGGCCGGGCAGGGGCAGCCGTGGTTCATCCACCCGGAGGTGGTCCCGTGACGGATCACGGGTGGCGGGGAGGGGACCCCGTGCTGGGCCACGATGCGTCGGACGGCCCGGTAGGTGAGGCCCGTCCGGTCGGCGATCTGCGGCAACGTCGCCCCGCTGGCCCGCAGATCCCGGATCCGAGGGAGTGCCGCCTCGACCTCGGCCGGGGTGGTCAGGTGCCGGATCGGGGTGTCCATCGGCAGCCCCAGCGCACGCCGGCGATAGTGGGCCGCACACAGTCCGCGCGCGGCGACCACCCGGCCACACTCGGCCTGGGTGCACACGGTGGCGGGCTGACTCAAGGGGTGGCTCCTGGCGGGTGATCGTGGGCGGCGATGGCGCCGCCCACGATCGTACGGGTGCCGGTCAGATGGTCGGGACGAAGGCCGCGGCCTCGGCCACGTCGATCCGGTCACCCTCGGTGAGCGCCTCGAAGTCGCGGATGTCCCGGTACTTGAAGATGAAGTCGTTCGCCGCCTCGACGAGCTCCTCTCCGATCTCGTTACCGTCGACGTCCCTGACGTCGTGCATCTCCGGGACGGAGTCGTAGTCGGCCTCCCGCAGCTCGAAGGAGGCGACCTGCGGGTAGCTCGCCTGCAGCTCCACCGCCACACCCACCAGGTACGTGCGCTGCATCTGCTCCCGGACCTCCTGGTAGCGGGACTCGAGCCGCATCGCGGTGGCGTCGCGGGTTTCCTTGTCCCGAAGGTCCTGCTGCGGCTGCGGGGTCTTGCCGGCGGCCGCGGCGCAGATCGCCTTCCTCACCTGGGGCGCGGCGATGGCCAGCTCCATCGCCGTGTGCGCCGCCCACTCGGCGCGCCGGTGGGCGCTGCGACCGAACCGGCGGGCCTGCTCGCGGGTCTCGTGGTCCATGTCCTCCCACGGGTCCTCATCGCCGCACGAGATGGTGTCCATCGACCCGTAGCTGTCGTTCCAGAACGACATCGTCTTCCCGTCCACGCTCACATACGTCTCGACGGTGCAGTTGTCGCTCATCTGGACGTCGATCTCCGGGTCCGGCAGGGAGGACGGCCACGGGGCGTCGAACTCGGTCGGCCCTCCGGCCGGGATGTTGGCCGTGCCGGTCAGCGGGACGGTGAAGTGCGTCGGCGCCTCGGCGGCCGGGGTGAGCGCGACGTCCGGCTCGGTGTGGCTGGTGGCGGCGTACTGGCCGCCGGTGGGGACGCCCTTCTCGACGCGGGCCTGCTGCTGGGTCATCTTGATGGTCTCCTCGGGGGATTGGTCAGTTGGAGAGGTCGCTGGCGTACAGGTCGGCGGAGTTGGCCACCATGGCGTCGAAGTCGAGGCCGCGGGCGGCGGCGTAGTGGCGCAGGTCGGTGAGCATGGATTCGGCCGGAAAGGTCTTGTCCTCGCCGTCGCCGAAGTGGTCCCAGGTGGCGGCCAGGGACGCGGTGATGCGATCGTTGCCGTCGCGCTGCATCGCCTTGGGCCCGTACTTGGGCCCGTTGACCGGGATGGGCTTGCCGGTGACGTTGGCGAGGATCGCTTCACGGACTCCGGGGGCGTTGACGGCGGCCTGCTGCGCGCCGTTGGCGGCCGCTTCGATGGTCGCGTGCTTCTCCCGGCCCCAGGCGAGTGCCTGATCGCGGGTCTCCTCGTCCATGCCTGACCACGCGTCGGCGTCGTATTCGGTGGAGTCGAGCGTCTCCTCGCGGTCGGTCCAGAACTTCATCACGCTGCCGTCGACGGTCACGTGCGTCTCGATGACACCGCCGTCGAGGTCGATGTCCACCTCGGGGTCGGGCAGGGAGGACGGCCACGTCGCGTCGAACTCGTTGGGCACCGGGGTGTAGAGGTCCAGGGTTGTGACCAGGGGCATTCGGGTGTGATGGATCGAGATGTTGGGCTGCGGCGCAGCGGGAAGGGCGACGTCCGGCTCGGTGTGGTTGGTGGCGGCGTACTGGCCGCCGGTGGGGACGCCCTTCTCGACGCGGGTCTGCTGCTGGGTCATGACGGTGGTACTCCTTCGTGCGGGTGGCTGATCAGAACGTGGGGGTGTAGGCCGCGGCGTCGGCGACGCTGATCCACTGGCCGTCGGCCCGGGGGCGGAAGTCGTCGATCCGGCGGCCCCGGAACACCTCCGCGTTCGCGGCAGCGACGACGTTGGGCGGGATCTGATCGCCGTCGCAGTCGACGACGTCGTGGATCTCCGGCTCGGGGCCCGAGGTGCTCTCTCGGAGACGGAAGAAGGCGATGTCGGGGAAGCGGTCCTGCAGCTCGCTGGTGGCGCCGGCGAGGTGGAAGCTCTGCGCCCGCTCGCGCGGCGTCTGCCTCTGTCCCTCGGCGTGGGCCCGGTCGGTGCCAAAGCCGTTCAGGATGCTCAGGTCGGCCTGCGGCTTCTCGATCGGCTTGCCGGTGGCGGTGGCCAGGATCGCCTCATGCACTCCGGGAGCGTTTGTCGCGGCGGTCTTGGCGGCGTACGCGCCGTCTTCGATGCGACGGTGCACGGCGTGCGCCCAATCCACCGCTTCGTCTCGTGCGTCCTCGTCCAGGTGCGCCCACGGGTGCTCCTCATCGCGACTCAGCGCGCCGGCGGTGTCGTACATCGAGCCGTCGCTGCCGGTCCAGAAGCGCATCCGCTTGCCGTCCATCCAGACCGTGGTCTCGGTGTTGTCCTCGACATCGAAGTTGACCACCGGCTCGGAGACACCTTCGGGCCAGTCCGGCAGCCCGTCGTAGTCGTCGGGCCACAGCGTGACCTTCGCACCGTCCAGGGGGAGGTTGACCGTGCCGTACTGCACCGGGCCGGCACCCTGGGTGCTCGGCAGGCTGACGGACGATTCGGTGTGGGGCATCGTGTCGAACTGGCCGGCGCCGGGCACACCGGCGGGCTTGTGCGGCTGGACGTGGTTGCTCATGACGGGCATGGCTCCTGGCAGGTGGTCGAGTGGCTTCCACCCGGACTGTGTACGGCGAGACGCCGCCGCGCGCAGCGCCTACTCCTCGGTGTCGGGGGGGGGGCGCCCCTCGCCTCAGACGGCGCGGAACCGGTGGGCGTACTTGGCCGGGTCGGCGAGCAGATCGATCGGCAGGATCGTCTCGCGCCCGTCGCGGTCCAGGTCCACCATGGTGGTGATGAACGAGTGCGATTCGCGCAGGTGGTCGGCCACGGTCGGCAGGGCGGGGTTGTCGTTGGGCTCGTCGGCCCAGGAGGGGTCCCCGCCGGTGAGGTCGTTGCCGTCGGCGTCCAGGACGCGCGTGGCTGCGAACTCGGGGCCGCCGTCACCGCTGAGGTGAGCGGCCACGTGCAGCTGGGTGGCGGTGGGGAACCGGCGGTGGGTCAGGGCGAGAGCGTCAGCGGTCTGCGCCTTCGAGTCCTCCCGCAGCAGTGACTGGATCTGCGCCTGGCGGAGCAGGGCGTTGCCGTGGGAGGTCACGTGGTCCAGTGCGGTGCCCGGCTCGACGGTGACGGGGGTGGACTCGCCGGGCACGCCGGCGGCCAGGGCAGTGAGCCGTTCGGCCCGCTGCTGCAGTGGGGTGAGCCGCTGGTTCCGGAAGTAGGCCGGCTGCTCGACTCGGTGACCGGTCGCGTCGTCGAACTTCGCGTGCAGCCCGGTGGGCAGGGTGGCGCCGATCCGGGCCCAGGGGTGATCCGCCGGTAGGAACGCCATCACTGTGGTGGAGCCGTCCTCGTGCTCGTGGACGGCCGCCCAGGCGATGCCGTGCAGGGTGCCGTCCTCGACGAAGTCCTCCGGGGCGATGCCGTGCATGAACTGGTCCTCGATGAGGCTCAGATTCGGCTCGGAGTGGCTTGTCTCGCGGAAGCGTCCGCCGATGTGGGCAGTGCCGTCGGAGGCACCGGCGGCGTGGCGGGCGGGAGTGTTCGTGCTCATGCTCATCCTGTGTGCGGCGGGTCGGTGGGATGACGACTCAGGCGGCCAGTGGCTGGTCGAGGCCGGGGGCGTGCCGGTGGCCGAGCCGGTCGATCGTGGCGGACACCAGGTCCTCCAGGCTGGCGTGCACCGGCTGGGCGGGGCGGGCCAGCTGCAGGTTGTGGACGACGTCGCGCCGGTACGGATACTCCGGGTGGGCGCCGATGATGATCGGCTTGCCGGCCCCGAGCATCGAACCCAGCTCGAACAGGGTGAACGGCTGGATGCTGGTGGAGGTGAACCAGAACAGCACGAACCGGGCGCGGGCCAGGGCCCGGCGTTCCCAGCCGATCTGGGCGGCCGCCTCCGGGCCGGTGGCGTCGAAGTCGGTGCCGCGGCGCGGGTTGGCGACCGTGGCCGGCAGGTGCGCCAGGGCGGCGGCCACCTCGGACTGCCACGGCGCGGTGCCGGTGACCCCGCCGGCCAGGAACAGGTCCACCTTTTCCGGAAGCCGGGCCGGGGCCTGGACGAGTACGTGCGCCGAGTGACGGACCGGTGCCGGTGCTGGTGCCGGTAGGGCGATGACGGTCATCAGTCGGTCCCGCCGTTGAGCAACCAGGTGAAGAGCATGTTGGTCCGGATGCTGTCCCGGCTCGAGTCCGGCACGGACGCGAAGATGGCGCGCAGCTCGTCGAACGCCGCCTCGGTGGTGCAGTGCCCCTGCTCGCCGAGCTTGGCCAGGACGGGCCGGTCGGCGCCGGGCTGCTCGGCGAAGGCGCGGGCGATCGCCATGGCGCAGCCGTCGCTGATCTCACCTTTGCCGGCTCCGAACCGGTCGTAGACCATCCGGTCGATATCCGTAGGGCTCATCCGGGCGGCCTCGGCGCGGGCGACGAACGGCTGGGCCACGGTGCTGGACGCCTGCAGGTGCTCGCGCAGCATCCGGCCCAGGTAGGGGCTGCCGAAGGTGCCGGGGTCGGACTCGTTGGCCAGGGCGACGATGCGGGTCTGCTCCCACGCCTTTTGCCCGGCCTCGGCCGGGGTGGGGGCGGCGTCCAGGCGGACGCTGGCGGTGGCCTCCTGGGCGTCCCAGTCGTCCCCGTTCAGCTCCACGTCGTACCGGTCGCGCATGAACTCGGCGATCGGGCCCTGGTGGCGGTTCAGGTAGGTGTCCATCGCCTCCTCGGACAGGGGCTGCTCGGGCTGGAGCAGGTCGTGGAAGTTGACGTACCGGGTGGCGTCGACGAACCAGACCGGCGGCTCATCCTCCGAGCGGGTGACGGAGACCTGCTCGATGCCGGTGGTGTGGTCGAAGCCGGGCACCTCGTACGAGTCGCCGGGCGCGACGTCGACCGGGACGGTGTCCGGGTCGGCCAGTGCGACGGCGGACTCGCCGTGGATGTCGGGGGCGAACTTGCCGCCCATGCTGGCCGGGGTGCCGGCCGGGTGGCGGGCCTGGTCGTTGCTCATCGTCGGTGGGTCCTGTCTCAGGTCAGAGGGTGTCGGCCGCCGGTGCAGCGGTCGTGGTGTCGAGGGCTCGGGCGGAAGCCAGGTCCACGGCCAGGGCAGTGCCGTCGAAGGTGAACCGGGAGGGGTCCTCGACCGTGCGGACGGCCAATCCGTCCATCCGGGACCAGGTGGTCGGGTCGACGGCCCAGGTCGCCTCGCACAGGGCGGTGCCGTCGTCGGGAACCAGGCGGGTCTCCTCGAGGGTCCCCTCGTCCTCGCCGAGCTCCTCCCAGCCACGGACTCGGTCGATCTCGTTGCCGTCGGCGTCCAGGAGGGCGATGACGTCGAACTGCCGCTCCCCGTCGACGTTGGGTTCGATCAGCAGCTCGGTGGCCTGCGGGTGGGTGTGGGCCAGGGCGGTGCCGATCAGCTTGGCGGAGAGGCGCTGGTAGTGCCGGTCGACCGGCCCGAACCGGCCGTCCATGGCAGCCTCGTAGATGTGCTTGCGCTGCTCGTCCAGATCGGAGAGCTGGTGGCGCAGTTCGGGGCTGGCCGTGTCGATGTCGTTGATCACGATCGGCTGCGGGGCGTCCAGCGACACGGCGGACTCGGTGTGCGGCATGGTGTCGAACTGGCCGGCGCCGGGCACGCCCTTGGGCTTGTGCGGCTGGATCGTGTTGCTCATCGGGTGCTCCTGGTGGGTCGGGATCGTCTCTACTCGGACTGTGTGCGGCGGTCGGACGTCACGCACAGCCGGTCAGTCGCCGGTCGGAGTGGGGAGGGCATCGATCTTGGCCAGGTCGATGAAGTACTCGTCCGAGTAACCGGGGCCCTCGCGCCAGTCGATGACCTGCTCACGGACGCCGTCCGGGGTGAGTCTGCGGGTCAGCTCCCCGGCCGCCGGTCCGCCATCCCACAGCCGCAGGCCTGCGATGTCACCCTCGTACTCCTCCTGGTTCCAGCCCTCGGCGTCGTCGATCTTCACCGGCACGAACCGCTCCTCATCGTCCTCGTCGCGGGCCAGCACCAGGGTGGTGGCGGTCGGGTAGGTCTCGCGTAGGCGGGCGGCCAGGTGTTTGAGCCCGAGCGTCTCGTACGTCTCGCGCTCGGCCTTCAGCTGCTCCTCGAGTTCGGCGATCCGTCGAGCGGCCGCGGCCGGGACGGGCAGTCCGTTCGAGGTGGCGCGCTCGTCCCGCGACGGGGTCGCCACCTCGGGCACGGGGAGGGCGTCGAGAGTATCCAGGGCGATGGTGAGCCGCTCGTTGCACCACGGGCCCTGGGTGGAGGGGACCATCTCGGTCTGCATGGCGTCCTCGAGCAGGTCGCTGTCGCCCATCTCGGTGATGGCCTCGGAAGCGGAGGGCCCGCCCTCCCACAACTCGAGCTCGTCGATGTCCGCTCCGGCGGGCGAGTCGGCGTCCGTACCGTCGGCGTTCAGGGCCCCGGCGAGCCGGTACTGGTTCGGGTCCTCGTCGTGGCGGGTGAACTCGATGCGGTCGGCGGTGGGGAAGTGCCCACGGACCCGGGCGGAGAGGTGCTTGAGGGTGAGCGGCTCGGCGCGGAGTCCCAGGATGCTGGCCCGCTTGCGCGCCTCGTTCAGCTCCTCGAGCTCCGCAGCCGGGCTCGGCAGCGGGGCCGCGGCAGGGGCGGGGGGGTGAGGGTGACGTCGGCGTCGGCCTTCTCGACGGCGGCGAACTTGCCGCCCATGCTCTCGGGGGTGCCGGCGGCGTGCCGGGCGATCGTGCGGGTCATCGGGGGCTCCTGGCTGGCGGGGGAGTGCTGGTGGGGGTGTTCTGCCCGGACTGTGTACGGCGAAACGCCGGCACGCGCAGGGCAGGGCCCGGGTTCAGCGGATCAGCTGGGAGGCAGCCACAAGGTCGACCACCGTGGCGGTCTCGTCGGCGGAGAGGACGACGCCGGAGCCCCAAGTGGTCGTGTCGCGGTGCAGCCCGAGGACCAGGGCGTCGATCGAGGGGGTGAGCCCGCCGATCGGCTCCTCGGGGTCCAGCCACAGCTCCTCGCCGTAGGCATCCAGGACGGTGATCTTGTTCGGGGTGACGGTCTGGTCGATGACCAGCAGCGTCGCGGTGGGCTGGACCGCGCGGATGGCGGTGCCCAGCAGGGTCAGGGACACGCGGACGTACGGGCCGAGCGTGGTGAAGGATGCCGCGTCGGCCAGGAGACCCGCGTGGGCGGTGGCCAGGCGGGTCAGTTTGTGGCGGGTGGCCGGGTGGTTCAGCGTCGGGGCGATCGACATGAGGGGGGTCCAGTCGGGAGTCGGGTCGGTGATGACCCTCATGTGTGCGGCAACCGCCGCCCCTCCCGCCCACGGTCCACCCGCGGGCGGTGCGCCCGCTCTCAGGCCGGGTCGGCGTCCGTCTCGCCCTGCGGGACGCCGCCGGTGTTGACCGCCTCGAACAACTCGGCCTCCTGCGCCAGTGTGGGCAAGGTGGCGGTCGCGACCGGCACGGCCATCCGCCGGAAGCTGCGCTGAGCCGGTGCGGACAGTTCCCGGAAGGTGACCACCTGGTCGGGCCCGAGCCGGTGCGGGGTGGCGGCGATCTGCTCGGCGGGGAACCACACGGCCGGGACGGCCAGGCGCCCGCTGACGAACCGTGCCAGGGCGTTCAGTCGCTGCTTGCCGTCCACGACGGCGAACGCAGTCGGGTCGCGGTCCTCGAAGTCGGCGCCGGCGGTCCGGCTGGCGGTGAGCCGGTCGTTGAGGATGATCGCCCCGACCGGCCAGCCTCGCAGGATGGAGGCGACCAGGGCCCGCTGTCGGTCCTCGCCCCAGACGTGCCCGCGCTGGTAGGGCGGGTCAGCGTCCACCGCGCCGTCGGCGTCCAGGTTCACCAGCTCCCCGATCGAGGTGGCGGCCGAGGCGATCTCGGTGTGGTCCAGCGGTTGGGCCGGCTGCCCGGCCAGGCTGAGGTCCGGCTCGGCGTGTGCGACGGCGTCGAACTGGCCGGATGGGCGGCGGGGCTGGTCGGTCACGGTGTCCAGTCTCCAGGATCGGCGGGTGTGATGGCACCCGGTCTGTGTACGGCGCGGCGGGCGGCTCGTCAGTCCGACTCGACGCGGATGCGTTCGAAGGTCTCCCGGACGTGCCGGGCCTCGTCCCAGACCGCGGCCAGGGCCGCCGGGGTGGCACCGGTCGGGCGGGGACGCATCCCGGCCGGGTCGATGCCGTCGAAGAAATCGCCCAGGTCCGCCAGCAGGGCCCGCACGGCGGCCCGCTCCTCCTCGACGGCCTGGAGCTTCTCCTCCAGCCCATCCTTCTCCCGCTCCGCGGCCTCGACCTGGGTCTTCAGCTCCTTGACGTGGTCCTGCTGCTCGTCGACCTCGCTGGGGGAGTACCAGCCCTCCTCGTGGGCGAAGCGCAGAACGTTGCGGACGGCGACCTCCGGGAGCCCCTCGTCGATGAAGTCCTGGTCGACGTCGTCGCGGTACTCGCGGATGCCCTCGGCCAGGGTGTCGATCTCGGAACCGACGGCGCGGGTGAGCGCACCGCAACGCTCCTGTTCTTCGGCGGTGCGCGGGCGCACCCCGTGCCGGGCCTGCTCGTAGGCGGCGACCGCCGGCTTCAGCTCCTCGATCCGGTCGTGCAGCCAGGCCGGGTAGGACGCCGACTGCGGGGTGATCCTGACGCCGGGCAGTGGGGCGGCGCCGTCGGGGCCGGCGACCCGGTACTCGGGATCGGCCGGGTACCAGGAGAACGCGAGCCGGTACGCCTTGGTCGCGTCCGGGGTGCGGCGCACGGTCGCCTCGTAGTGGCCGGTGCGGCGGTTGCGGGTGACCCCGTCAGGAAGCGTGGTCAGGGTGCTGGTGCGCGGGGAGCCGGTAATCGTCATGACCCCCATGTGTGCGGACCCGTCGGCCTCCGGCGCCGCGGCCCGGTGCTGGGGGGCCCATGAGAGTCGGGCGACCGGCCTGGGCGAGGTGGCCGACCAGGATCGGGGGTGGTCGGCCAGGAGGTCGGCCAGCAACTTCCGCGCCATCACTGGGAAGCAAGGGGGTTACTACTACTACTACTACTTGTCCTACCTACAACTACTACTACATATAGGACCCCCCTATATATGCCTCCCTTCCAACAAACACACTCTTCCCCCTATATAGCCGTACCTTTCAGGTCGGCAAGGTCGGCTGGTCGGCCAGCAGCAGCAAAAACCGCGCCAACACTGGGAAGCAGGCCCCTCCACCCCCGATCAGCGGGTCGCCCGGACCGTGGCCATCCGGCGCGCCCGGCTCGCCCATCCGGTTGGAGGATTTTTTGGCGTGTGCTACGCTCCGGGGAGACGAGTCCGCCGAGGAGGCTCGGGGCGTAGCACACGAGGGAATCTGACCCCGTTAGCCGCCCCGCGGCGCGAACAGGCCAGCCGCCGCTCCATGGGTCTGCGATCGGCGCTCGTGCAGCCTCGACGCGGTCCGTGGACCGTTCCGCAGACCCTTGCCGCTCCACGCGTCGGGACCACTCAGCCCGCTGCCGCTGTGCCCCGTGTGCGCCGTCGGAGGCCGTCGGCGGCCACTCTTGCCGGTGCGGCCCTGGGCGGGGCACCATCAGGTGCCAGGAGTCGTCCCGCTGCCCCCCCAGCCGCCGTCCCCGCCCCTCCAGCGCCTTCAGCGCCTTCGTCAAGCCTCCACGGGGGGGGGGGGTGGCAGGGCTGCCACTTCCTGCTGGGGACGAGAGAGGCCCCATCCGCCGTCGGGCAGATGGGGCCTCTTGGGTTCCCGGGGTGGGTGTGCCCGGGCCGGTGGATCAGGCGGCGAGCGAGCTGTACTCCTCCTCGCCGTCGGCCTCGATCGGGCCGCCGTTGAGCAGCAGGTCCACATCCACCGGCACCCCGGAGACCCGGCTCTGCCCGACCCGGACCCGGGCGGTGACCAGCTGGTTGCCGTCCTTGACCACCCGGCTCAGCTCCGCAGCGGCCAGCTTCTCGTCCCACACCGACGCCCAACCGGCCGAGGCGGACTGCCCGAACGGGATCAGCGCCGGGTAGGCGGACTGGGCCCGGTTGAAGGCGGTCTGGACGTCGAAGAGGACGATCCGACGGTTCTTCCCGGCCGCGTCCCGGTGGATGACCATCGTGCCGATCTTCGGGCCCGACGGGCGCATCGTGGAGTCCCCGCTGCTGGAGGGCATCCAGCCCAGCTGCGTGTTGGCCAGCGTCTCGGCATCATCGGTGCCGACCATGGGGGCCGCCAGCGGCGCGTCACCAGAGACGATGTGCCCGCCCCCGGAGGAGAGCAGGGCCGAGATCGCCCGGATCAGGGAGATGCCCGGGGCGGCCTGCTGGTTCTGGGCGTGGGTGGAGGTGATCAGCTTGACCACCTCCTTGCCGATGCCGGACTTGAGCCCGAACTGGCGCACGAAGTCGTGGTCCATGTCCAGCTCCTGGGCCAGCATGGAGAGCAGCTCGAAGGTGATCAGCAGGTCCGAGGCCAGGGTCGTGGTCCGCTCGAGGGAGCCGGTGGAGGCGCCCATGCGCTCCATCATGGTCGCCGCGGCGGCCTTGACCTGGTCGCGGGTCTCGATCAGCTGGGTGACCAGACCCTCCCACCCGCCGGGGGCGCTGGCCGCGGCGTGGCGGACGTACTTGATCAGGTGCTGGGTCAGCCGCGCCTGTGTGCCGTCCCGGTAGGCCATGTGCACGATCCGGTCGGTGGCGGCACGGTCAGCGGAGAGCTTGCCGGGTCCGATGTAGACGGGGATGAGCCGCTCCTTGGCCGAGGCGGTGATCAGCTGGTTCTCCGCGGTCATCACCAGCTGGGCCATCGGCTTGTTGGTGCGCCGGGAGGTCATGTCGGCGTTCATGCGGTTCTTGCCGGCGTTGTTGAAGATCGCCCGGGTGATGTCGGAGAGCTTCTTGTCCTCGTCCTCGGCCTGCCGCTTGGAGGCGGAGGGGGCCATGTCGTCGATCACCCAGATCGGGGTGTAGGCGACGGCGTTCTCGATGGCGGCGGCGGTGTCCTTGGCCTGGCCGGGCAGCCGGCCCTGCCAGACGCCCTTGCGCCGCTCCCAGAACTTCATCATCGCCTCGGCACTCCAACTTTTTCCCGCTCCCTTGGGGCCGTGGAGCATCACAGATGTGCGCGGTCGCAGGGGGATCACAGGACGCAGCGCGGTGCCCAGCACCACCGCGGCGGCGGACGTCTCGGTCCACGCCCCGTTGTTCAGATAGGCGTCGATGACAGCCTGCAAGTCCTCGCGCACCTGCTGCCGGTAGGCCTCGTCGTCGTAGTCGCCCTCGGTCAGCTCTCCGACGCCGTAGTGCTGGGCGACGGGCACCTTCCGGTCATCGACCCCGCAGGAGGCGGTGGAGGTGAGCATGTCCCCGATCACCTGGTCACCGATGAGGAAGACCGGGTCGCCACCCTCGACGGGCACCCAGGACATCTGCATCCACTTGGTGCGGAAGTCCCGGTCGTGGGGGCGGTGGGCCTTGATGGCGGCCAGCCACTTCTCGCCGGCGGCCGCGCGCGGGGGCCAGGCCGGGTGCAGCAGCAGGTCCCGGGGCACGGTGGCGCCCTGGCGGACCCACTCGGCGGGGGTGAAGTGCAGGATGGTCTCCGGCCCGGTGACCGTAGCGGTGCGCGTGTCGCCCTCGTCGTCCCAGGAGATCTCGATCTCCACCTGGGCGTCCTCGATGTCCTGCGGGGTGACGTTGGGGTCGAAGTGGCCGGTGCGGATCTCCTTGTCGGTGGGTTGGCGCACGGTCTCCAGGGCGACCACCCGGCCGCCCAGGTCCATGACCGGGGTCCAGGTGTAGCCGACGACGATGCCGTTGCTGTCGGTCTGCACGGAGCATTCCTCCACCCCGGTGCCGTCCTTGGTGATGCGCCAGTTGCCCGGCTTCTCGGACTTGTCCCGGACAGGGGCGTCGGGCATGACAGGGGTGATCATGGCGACCAGGTCGGACCAGGTACCGGCCTTGGCGAGGAAGTCATCGACCCCGGCCTTGGCCATCTGTCCGCCCTCGCCTCCGGTCATCTGCGGGTTCAGGTAGAGGACCTGGCTGACCTGGCGCTGCTCGAGGTACTTGCTCAGGGTGACGGCGGCCCGGTGCACGTGCGGGTTGGTGCCCAGGTCGGCGTCGAAGGCGATCCAGGCGATGCGGTGGCGGACGTCGATCTCGCGCCAGTCGGCGGGGTTCTGCTTGTCGTTGTTGATGCCGGCGATGTTGACGATGGTGACCCGGTGCTCCTCGGGGATGGCCTCGAGCAGGGTGGTGAGCTTGGCGCGGGCGTCGGTGACTCCGGCCAGGGAGAGGTCATCCCAGGAGACGCCGTTGTGGCGCAGGTAGGCCGAGAGGGCGGAGTCGCCCTTGAGCATGCCCTCGGCGATCATCACGGTGGGGGCCCCGTCGATCCAGGACACCGGGGTGGAGGGGTGGACGTCCAGCGGGGTGACGGCCTGGGAGAGGAACTCGTACTTGACCGGCTTGTCGTGGTCGTTCAGACGCGGCAGCTCGGGGCGCAGCTGGTGGGTGATCGCCTCCAGGGCGGTGCCGTTGCGGTGGGCGGCTTGGACGTTGGCGATCGCGTACCAGGGCATCACCATGGCGTCGCGCCCGCCGCGGCCGATGGTGTCCTTCAGGTGCTTGCCCTGCTTGGTGGTCAGCTTCAGGCCGATGGCCTTGGCGGTGGGGGTGAAGTTCTCGGCGTCCATCCGGGTGTACCCGCGGGCGGCCGCGACCAGGGGCGCGACACCGGAGTCGGCGAGCTTGAGGGCGGCGGAGCCGGCCAGGTCGGGGCCGTAGTCGTCCATGCCCCACTGGGGCAGGGTGTCGAAGGTGAGGGTGGCCGGCAGGGGCGGCAGGGGAGCGGGCGCGGTGGCCTCGGTCCCGGTGGTGGCGGGGGTGGTTCCGGTGGCGGGGACAGCGGGCTGCTGCGGGGGAGTGAGACTCATACCCCCCATGTGTGCGGCATGATCCGGGTTCGTCGACACATAGCGGCCCCTTCGCGAACCCGGTCAAACCGGTCGGCCTGGTCGGACGGTCGGCCTGCCACGACCCCCGCTGATCGCTGTGGGCAGTGTCACACCACTAATTATCTTCAGACGAAGAATAAACGGTTATGGTGGTGTCATGTTCACCGCATACGCCACCACCGCCGGCCAGGCCGGCCCCTCCCTGGCCGCCCCCATGACCTTCCCGGCGGGGGAGCGGCACATCGTCACCGACCCCGCCTTCGACGCCGGCCAGACCCCCACCCACTTCCTGGTCACCGGCACCGACGCCAACGACTACGTCACCGCCGCCATGTGGACCGACTACGCGCACCAGGCCGGCGCGAAGATCACCGCCCTGATCCCGTACCTGCCCGGCGCCCGGCAGGACCGCGGCAACCCCTTCGGTGCCGCCGTCTACGCGAACCTGATCAACGGCATCGGCGCCGACGAGGTCGTCTGCCTGGACCCGCACTCGCCGGTCATGCCGGACCTGATCGCCAACCTGCGCGTCGTCGAGCCGCACACCGTCATCGCCACCGCCCTCGCCCCGACCCTGCACCAGTACGTGGGCATCATCTGCCCCGACGCCGGGGCCCGCACCCGCTCCGAGAAGACCGCCGCCCACCTGGGCCTGCCCGTCTTCCACGCCACCAAGCGCCGCGACTTCGCCACCGGCAAGCTCTCCGGCTTCGAGTGCGAAGCCCTCCCGGAGGCCGGCAAGCTGCTGGTCGTCGACGACATCTGCGACGGCGGGGGCACCTTCCGCGGCCTGGCCGCCGCCACCGGGCTCGGCCCGGACCGGCTGGACCTGTGGGTCTCCCACGGCGTCTTCTCCGGCGCCGCCCCGGCCCTGCGCGAGCACTACGGCGCGATCCACACCACCGACTCCCACCCCGGCGCGACCAACCCCGGCGTCGCGGCCACCATCCACCCCGCCATGCCCCACCTGCTCGAGAGGAACTGAACCCCCATGACCACCACCGCCCTCGCCCCCGCCGTCACCACCGCGATCACCATCCCGGCCATCACCGCGGCCCTGTTCGAGACGGATGCGTACAAGCTCGGCCACAAGGACCTCTACCCCTCGGGCACCGAGTTCATCCTGTCCAACTACACCAACCGGGCCTCCCGGGTCACCGGGGTGCACCACGTCGTCCATTTCGGCCTGCAGGCCTTCCTGCAGTCCTACTGCATCGAGGCCTTCGCCCCGTTCTTCGCCGCCGAGGAGGACACCGCCGTCGCCGAGTACGAGACCGTCCTGGCCTCGATCCTGGGCCCGAACAGCATCGGCACCGACCACATCCGCGCCCTGCACCGCAAGGGCTACCTCCCCCTGATCTTCCGGTCCCTGCCCGAGGGCACCCGCGTGCCGCTGCGCGTGCCCACCTTCACGGTGGAGAACACCGACCCGGAGTTCTTCTGGCTGACCAACTACATCGAGACTGTCCTCTCCGCGGCCATCTGGCAGCCCTCCACCACCGCCACCCTGGCCGACCGGTACCGCACCGTCCTCGAGAAGGCAGCCGCGAACACCGGCGGGGACTCCGCGTCGATCAACTGGCAGCTGCACGACTTCTCCTTCCGCGGCATGGCCGGCACCGCCGCGGCGGCCGCCTCCGGGGCCGGGCACCTGCTCTCCTTCACCGGCTCGGACTCCCTGGCCAGCATCGACTGGGTCGACCGGTACTACCCGGGCGAGAATGGGCTGGTCCTGGGCTCCGTGCCGGCCACCGAGCACTCGGTGATGTGCGCGGGCATCAGCGCCGAGAGCGAGCAGGCGACCTTCGAGCGGATCCTGGACGCCTACCCCTCCGGCATCGTCTCGGTCGTCTCGGACACCTTCGACCTGTGGAACGTGCTCACCGGGATCCTGCCGGCCCTGAAGGAGCGCATACTGGCCCGCGACGGCAAGCTGGTCATCCGCCCCGACTCCGGGGACCCGGCCGACATCATCTGCGGGCCCAACCACAACCGCCCCGCCGACGCCCGCACCCCCGCGGAGAAGGGCGCCGTCGAGCTGCTGTGGGAGGTCTTCGGCGGCACGATCAACGAGGCCGGCTACAAGGTCCTGGACCCGCACGTGGGCCTGATCTACGGGGACTCGATCACCATCGAACGGGCCTCCGACATCACCCACCGGCTCAAGCGCAACGGCTTCGCCGCCTCCAACGTCGTCTTCGGGGTCGGCTCCTTCACCTACCAGTACGTCACCCGCGACACCTTCTCCTCGGCGATCAAGGCCACCTGGGCCCAGATCGACGGGGTCGGGCACGACCTGCTCAAGGACCCGGTCACCGACACCGGCATGAAGAAGTCCGCCACCGGGCGCCTGGCCGTGGTGCGCGGGGAGGACGGCGAGCTGGAGCTGATCCAGCGGGCCACCCCCGAGCAGGAGGAGGCAAGCCTGCTGGCCCCGGTCTGGGCGAACGGGCAGTTCCTGCGCCGCCAGTCCTTCGCCGACGTCCGCGCCACCCTGGGCAACCTCGCCTGAGCGATGGACACCGAACCGGAGACCACCGGGGTGGGGCAGCGGCTGGCCGCCGCCGAGGCCGAACTCGCCCAGTTCGAGTCCCACCCGCCCCGGTCGGTGTCCGAGTATCTGCGCGGGCGCAACGCCCGGCTGCAGGTGATCGTGGACCTGCAGGCAGAATCGGAGACATGATGAGCGAGCTTCCCCACCAGCCCCTGGTGTCCATCGACACCGTCCCGGTGCTGGTGCGCGACGGTGCGGTGCACGTGGTGCTGGCCCGGCGTGCCGTCGACCCGTTCGCCGGGCGCGAGGCACTGCCCGGGGTGCTGCTGCTGGCCAACGAGCGGCTCGCCGAGGCCGCCGGCCGGGCCCTGACCACCAAGACCGGGGCCGAGGGCACCGACATCCGGGTGCTGCGCCAGGTCGGGGTGTTCGACGACTTCGACCGGGACCCCCGCGGCCCGACCCTGTCCATCCTGCACCTCGCCGTCCTCGGGCCGGACACTGCCGTCGACGATGAACTCGCGGCCGTGGTGCCGATCGGGGAACCCACCGGGCTGCCCTTCGACCACGACACGATGATCGCCGCGGCCGCCGGCGCTCTGCTGGACACCGGGCTGATGACCGACCTGCCCACCACCCGTGCCCTGGTCGGGGCGGTGTTCTCGACCGCCGACGTTGTCCGCCTGGTCACGGATCTGGCCGCCGCGGCCGGCCGGGATGTGCCGTACACGAAGAACCTGGCGCGAGACCTGCGCGCCCTGCCCGGGGTGATCCCCGCCGAGGGCTCGCGATCTGCGGTGAAGGGCGGCCGTGGCGCTCCCGCCCGCGCCTGGACCTGGGCCGACTGAGGCGACGCCGCACTGACCGGCGGCCCGGTCCGCACACATGAACCCCAGGGCCGCCGCACGCGCGAGCCCACTGACGAAGGAGATCAGGATGAAGACCATCAAGGAGCAGCTGCAGGAGGCCGTGCCGACCCACATGCGCGCGATCGCCGGCACCGACATCAGCGAGGGCCAGCGTGACGCCCACCGGGTCGGGCTGCGCACCGCCCGCAACGTGCTCGGCGAGATCGAGACGCGGGAGAAGGCAGGCAAGACCCCGGTCACCCTCGACCAGGCGGCCCTGACCGGGCTGGTGCAGAAGGAGGCGTCCAAGCGGCGCGAGACCGCGGCCACGTACCGGGAGGCCGGTCAGCCCGATCGGGCCGACGCCGAGATCGCCGAGGCTGAGTACCTGGAGAACTACCTGCCCAAGCCGCTGACGCGGGAGGAGGTCGAGGCGCTGGTCGAGGAGACGATCGCCGGGCTCACCGCCGACGGCACCGCCCTGACGGTGCGGGACATGGGCCGGGTCATGAAGCCGGTCCAGGCCCTGGTCGCCGGCCGCTTCGACGGCAAGACCATCAGCGAGATCGTCAAGAAGCGCCTCGCCTGACGCCGACCTCTCGTACAACATAATGGGGTGACAAGCCCATTTATGTTGTAGGGGAGGCGATGGGGATGTCGACCGACGGCACTCGGGGCCGGCCACCGAGCAGCCGGTGGTCGGTTCTGCGAGCCTTGCTCCTGGAGCCAGGGCCCGTCACCCAGCGGGCCCTCTCTGAGCGCCTCGAGATCACCCAGCAGTCTGTCTCACGCATCCTGCCGACGCTGGCGGAGGTCGTCGCGCGAAGCTCAGGCGGCTGGCAGCTCGCCGACCGTGACCGCGCGCTCACCTTGTGGCTGCAGTCCTACCGCGGCCCGGGTGGACACTCGACGTGGTGGTACGGACTGGATGCTCCTAACGTGCAGTCGGAGCAGGCGGCCACGTTGGCGTCAACGCTCGGAGTGGCCCCGCTGATCTCGGGCGACACAGCAGCCGACCGATATGCGCCATGGCGCACCCCTCGAACTGCCCGGCTGTACGTGCGAGAGCCGATCGACCTGAGCTCTGCAGGCTTCGTCCCGGACTTGACCCCGTCCGCAACCCTCGAGCTGGTGGTGCCCAAGGATCGAAGCCTCTGGGGCACCTCGGTCATTCTCGACTCCCGTCGCTACAGCGACCCCCTGATGGTGCTGTGGGAACTCGTACATCGGTCAGACGCGACCGACGCGCCCGAGGCCGCTGAGCATCTCGTGAACACGCTTCCTGGCCTGGTGGGCTGACGGGCCGCGATACGTTGGTGTCGGCTGGGAGAGGGCGCGTGCCGCACACATGCGGGACGAGTCCCTGTTCCGACCGCCCCTGGAGTCCCTGACCGTGAAAGCGACGTTCCGTCCTCTGTCGACCATGTACCGCACCGTGACCTCCCGGCGGGATGCCGACGACCTGTCCTCCGTTCTGACGGACCCACTGCGTGAACGCGCCGTGGTGGTGGTCTCGGTGAACGGTGACGAGGTCGCGTTCTTCGACCCGGAGCGGGTCGCGCGCGAGGTCGGATCGGGCGCACAGGTCTACCTGTTGGCCACCCGGGCGGTCGCGTACGACTTCGGCGAGCTCATGCCGGCCGACGCGAACGTCTACGGGGGAGCGGCCCGGGTCTACCCGCCAGGCGCGGACTGGCTGGCCGACCTCCACCGTGCGCCCCTGCACTTCGCCTTCAGCGTCGCCGAGGCGATGGGCAAGCTGGCACGGATCGGCGAGGACGTCGCGGCGATGGCCTATAGGCCCTCGACTGTGCCCGGCCCCACACGCGCCGCGCCGCCGGTCCCGCAGGAACACGGAGTCGTCTCCGCAGGTCTGGGTTCTGACGGAGTGCTGGTGACCCTGCAGGACGGCCGGACGGTGCAGGTGCGTGTCCCGGCCACCGACGCGGGCATCGACCTGTCCTCCGTGCTGCCGGTGGGGGCGGTCGTGTCTGGAGCCGTCTTCGAGAACACCATGGACGTGGACGGGCTGCATACCGCCGCCGACGTCGTCGACGCCGTCACCGAGAACATGACGGTCCCGGCGCTGGTCGCCTCCGAGAAGTCGGTCCTGTTGTTCCCGGGCCTGACCGTGCGACATCGTGTGCCAGCAGCGCCGGGCACGGTGATCGCGGTCCGGGTTGACCTGGTCGGCCGCGCCGACGGCAAGGGCTGGTCCGTCTCCACCGTCACCGACCCCCACCCGGACGAGGTGAGCCCGGCACTGCCGCTGCTGGAGGGCGGGCAGCCGTGGATCACTTGGCCGCCCTCCACAGAGCCTCCCGCGCCCGACGTACAGGCCTCCACCACCCTGAGACAGACTGCCGACAGTAGCCGCGACCCGCACCAGGACGAGCGAGGCGAGGCCGGGCCCGGTCTTCTGGAGGATCTGGAGGGCGTCCGGGACCGTATCCAGCAGCTGCTGGCCGAGAACGAACGCCTGGGACGGGAGAACACCCACCTCACCGACACAGTGCAGACGCTTTCCGAGGAGATCGATGACCTGCTGGCCGCACCGTCGGCCGCGGCGGTTGTCCCGGACCCGGTGCAGGACCCGCAGGTGGCTGGGCTGAAGGTCCGCCTCGCCGCGCAGCTGAGGCGTACGCGCGAGTTGGAGGACGAGCGAGACGAGGCGGTCGCCGACGCCGTCCGGGAGGCTGACCGGGCCGACCGGGTGGGCCGGGAGAATGACCGGCTGCGGGCGGAGCTGCGCGCGGAGCGGGCCAAGGCGACGGCCGCCCGACGCGCCTCACGATCGGCGGACGCTGCGCCGACCGGACCGGCCTTCACCGACCCGCAGCACCAGTTCCGGCACGAGGTGTACCTGGCCTGGGTGGACCGGTTCCCGGCCGCGGCCAAGGACGAGCACCCCATGGCCGGGTTCGACCTGGGGGAGAGGTTCCTGCCGGACCTGGAGGCCCTGCAGGGCATCGACCGGTCCAAGGTCGTCGACGTCGTCGTGGAGATCCTCACCGGCCTGGCCGACCGCCTCCCGGGCCGGGAGATGCACCGCCTGCGCGGCGGCGTGGCCGGGGCCCCGACGATCGAGGACCCGGTGCTGGGCACCGCGTGGCGGGTGAGCCTGCAGGTCAAGACGGCCTCCGCTCGACGCCTGCACTTCTGGCGCGGCTACGACGGGCACATCACCCTGGCGACCGTCGGCGTGCACGACGACCTGGAGATCTGACGGTGGCACCGAGGCGAGGCCGGCAGCCGGCGCGACGTCGTCGCTGCCGTGTTGGGCCGCTGGCCTTCCCGCAGGCCTGGTCGAGCGCGTGAGCTTGCGCGAGGACGAGACCGGCTGGCGGGTGGGCGAGACGGAGACCCACTTCATCGAGATCATGCCGACCCTGTACAACGATCGGCTGGTCCTCACCCCGAAGCGATCGCCGATGACGTACGACCGGTACTGGTGCTACCCGAGGGGGCCGGCGGCGTTCATGGCCGCCTTCGCGTGGGACAGCTCGGAGGAGACGGAGCCGCCGGGCTGGATCAAGTCCTGGGATCAGCGCCGCCACGACCCTCGTCCGATCCCGCGACTGGATGAATGCCGGATGGGCTGATCCTGGCCTCGAGCGCGTGCTTGCACGAGGATGGACCCGTGGACAGGACCATGCACGGGCGACCGGTGTCGGATGAGCAGATCCAGGCGTGGGCCGATGAGGCTGAGCGCGGGTACGACGTCGGCGAGATGCTCGAACGCCGCCGGAATGAGGCTGGCGAGACGGAGAAGTGACCCCGTTCGTCGTGCCGAAACGCTGCGCCGATAATTTATCTTATGTAAACCGGCGGGTCGGTGAGGGCGCTACATCTCCGCGATCTCGAGCCGTCGGGTTCGCAGTTCCCGCTCGACCCGGTGCAGTCCCGAGCCGGTGAACGGCAGGGCTGACAAGTTGGCCCGCTGGGCGGCGGACAACGCCATGCGGGCCGCCGAGGCGGCGGCCTTGGCCGGCAGGCCGATGTCGGCGGCCAGGCCTGTCCAGTCGCCGGCCTTGAGCCGTCGCGTCTTGCCCTGCACCGGCAGTGCCATCGTCTCGTCGCCGTAGCCCGCGAGGACGGCGCTCACGCGACGGCGGTCAGGTGCAGGCCCACGGCGTTCGCAGCTGCGGCGACGGCGGCGAGGCTGCTGGTCCCGGCGCCCGCCTCGATGCTGCGGACGGTGCGCTCCGAGAGGCCGGCCAGCTCGGCGAGGACCTCCTGCGTGATCCGGGCCTCCTTGCGGGCAGCGCGGATTGCCGTCCCGATGGTGCCGCTGTCGTCCACCGGTCCCCCAATCTCGGCAGGATCCTGCCGCTTCCCATCGACTTGCCTCGATCATCGCACCGGTCGGGTCGAATCGGCAAGATCCTGCCGGACAGGTGCTGGCGAAAGGGTGACGTCGGTCGTTCGCCCAGGATCGGCAAGATCCTGCCGGCTGCAGAGGCTCGCGGTCGCCGTAGCCTTGCCCGATGGACATCGTCGACGACGAGGATGACCCCGCGGTCGCCTTCAACCCCGCCATTCACCGCGCGCGAGACGCAACCCCGTTACGCCGGATCATCGCTGCCCGCCAGCGCATGGAGGCCGCCGAACGCGAACTGGCCGACGCGGTGGCCGCGGCGCGGGCGGCCGGCGACTCGTGGCCCGTCATCGGCGCCGCACTGGACACGGGCGCGCAGGCCGCCCGGCAACGATTCGGCTCCCCCGCCGAGACGGCTGCGGCAGCGCCAGTCGAACCCCACCCCTGACGGGCCCCGGTCAGCCGACGTCGGCCGGGTCGAGCTCGGGCCGGGTGCGCACGTACCGGGCGACGTGGCGCAGCGACCCGCCGACCGTGGCGGTGTCCGCCAGCACTTCCACCACGATCGGCTCGATCAAGGTCACCGGCGTGCTGTCCCGGGAGGCGTTGAACCGGTCCAGCGCGGTCGAGCGGATCACATCAGGCCACGGGTGCTCCCCCGCCGGCGCCCGCAGTTGGGCGACCAGGCCGGGCCTGTGGGCGCGGCCGATCGGCACGGTGCGCCCCACGATCCGCAGGACCCCGTCGACGAACCGGCCCAGGATCAGCTCCCCCGGCGCGGTCAGCGTGCCGGTGACCGCCCCGGCCACCAGCTCGAGCGTGTCCTGGTGCTTGACCTTGATCCAGTCCCGTCGCCCACCGCGGTAGGGCTGGGCGGCGCCCTTGGCGACCACACCCTCGATCCCGTGGGCCGGCATCTCGACCATCCACCGCTGGGCCGTCTCGAGGTCGTCGGTGGCCGGGCACAGGGACAAGGGCGGCGCCCACTTCCCGGCCAGGGCCTCCAGCAGCTGCCGGCGGGCGCGGTAGGGCTGGCCGCGGGTGTCGTGGCCGGCGACGGCCAGCAGGTCGAAGGCGACGAAGGTGGCCGGTTCGGTGCGGGCGAGCCGGGCGCTGGTGCGGGGGCTGCCGGTCAGGCGGCGCTGCAAGGCGTCGAAGTCCAGGGACTCCCCCGCCCACCGCACGGCCTCCCCGTCCAGGACGCAGCCGGTCGGGATCTGGGCCGCGGCCGTGGCCGCCAGCTCGGGGAACGCGACGGTCAGCTCCTTGCCCTGCCGCGACCACAACCGCACCTGGTCCGCTTCGACGGTGATGACCATCCGGTACCCGTCCCACTTCGGCTCCCACCGGGTCCCGCCGGGCAGCGCCGTCGGGCCGGGCAGGTCGGGGGCGGCCCGGGCGAGCATCACCGGGACCGGGCCGGTCAGCCCGTCCGGGACCTGCTCGACGTCCTCCACCTCACCATTGTGTCGGTGCCGGGGGCTAGACGGTGTCCTCGGTGATGCCGAACTCCTCGGCGACGATGACCATGGCGTGCTCCTTGATCTTGCGGATGTAGTTGCGCACGGTGGCCGCGGTGACGCCCATGGTCTCGGCGATCTCCTTCGGGCTGTCGTTGTACCGGGGCGCGTCATCCTCGCCGCGGTCGTAGACCCCGGCCAGCCACAGTTCGGCGCACCAGCCCAGCTGCTCGCTGTACTGGCGGGTGCGTTCGACGATCATCTTGACCACCTGCGGGCCCTCCACGGGGTGCAGCACGCAGTCCATGTCGATCGGCTGGCTGAAGTCGTGGTCCCCGATCTCGGCGGTGGTGCGGAAGGTCTGGAAGTCGTTGACGGAGGCCAGGACGCCCTGCTTGGCCGGGTTGGCCCGCTGGCGGTGCATCCGATCGTTGTGCTCGTCGACGACTTCCCGGTCGGTGGGGACCCGGCCCAGGTTCTGGGCCATCTCGTCGCGGGTGGCCTTCAGCACGCGCTTGCGGCGCATGATCGAGGTCATCTCGGTGGCGGGGGCGTCGTCGGTGTCCAGGTAGGTGCGCACGACCTGCCGGGCCCGGTGGTGCAGCAGACCCTCGAAGTTCATGATTTCGCTACCGGTACCGGTCTCCTCCAGCTGCTCGGTGAGCATGGTGTACGCCTCGACGCACACCATCTGGGAGAAGTCCTCGAGGTACTGGCCCGGGGCGACCCCGAAGTTGCGGCACAGGGCGCTGGCGATGCGCCGGAAGGAGCCCATCCGGTCGGCGATGAAGTCGTTGACCAGGCGGGCCCGGGTGTGGGCGGGAGCGGCCGCGATCAGGGCGATCGCGTCGTGGGTGGTGCTAGACATCGCGGGTGCTCCTCGCGTGGGGGAAGCCGGGCCACGGGGGGCAGTCTTTGCTGGCAAAGGCGTCCTCCCACGCTGCGAACCGGCGTCCGCCTGCTCGCGGATCGAGTAGCCAGCCGATACTCATCGAGGCCACCGTGGATGAACTATCGGCCACGGCCTGCACGTGGGAAAGGATCCGGGTCGCACTTTTTGGGCCCCACCCGACCTGGGCGATGAGCAGCTGCCGCAGGGAGACCCTCAGCAGTGCCTTGTGCCGGGTGGTCGCGGCGGCGCGCAGGACGTCGTGGATGCTCACCTCGCCGGTGTGCACGCCCATCAGCCACCGCGCGCGGGTGGTCGCCGCGGCCCGGCGGGCGGTGTTCAGGGTGGTCAGGCTGTTGGCCGGCCGGCCGCTCACGCCGCGTACCCCTGATCCCCGCCGACGGGGTCCAGGGCGCGGTGCCGGGCGGTCCAGCGGGCCATCGCGTCGGGGCCGACGGAGAGGGCGGCCTCGGCGCGGGCGGCGGCGAGCCGGTCCTGCGGGTAGACCTTGCGGTACTCGGCGACGATGGTGGCGACGTCGGCGCCGGGGAACCGTCGGGCCAGCTCACGGATCTTGGGCCCGATGTGCGGGTCCCCCAGCCGGTCACGGATCGCCTTCTCCGCGTCCCGGCGCAGGTGGGTGGCCATGAACTTGAACGGGTCGACCTTCATGAACCGTCCCGGTTCCAGGCACAGGTCGATGAGCCGCAGCACCGGGGAGGTGGCGGCGCTGTCCTGGTCCCCGTACATCATGGTCGCCAGCACCCCGTCCAGGCCCACCTCGTCCAGCACCGGCTGGACGTCGGCGCCGGAGACCCCGACCTGGCCGGCGACCTCGTGGCTGACGAAGGAATGAGCCTTGTGCAGCAGGGACCGCAGGACCGGTTCGATCTCGGCGACCTGTTCCCAGCGGGCGGTCTTGCCGTCGCGGGCCAGGCGTTCGAGCTCGGAGCGCAGGCGCCGGGTACCGGTGGTACCGACGAAGACGGGCTGGGCCAGGGACGGGATGGTGACCGGGCAGGTGATCGGCAGGGTGTGCTCGCGCACGATGAGGCGGGTCTGCCCGGCCAGGCTGTGGCCCAGGCCGCGGGCCCGGTAGGTGAGGGTGAGCGGGTCGGTGACCAGGGCGAGGGGGCCGCTGGCCCAGTCCACGCGCACGGGCATCAGCAGTGCCGCTCCCCCGCCCAGGGCGACACCCTTGCGCCCGACGTTGATCAGGGGTTCGGCCCAGGTCCAGGCCGGCAGGATGACCAGGCCGGCGGCCTCGGGCAGGTCCGCGGCCAGCAGCGCCTCGGCGGCCTGCCCGTGGATGATCCGCTCGAGGCGGCGGCACAGGACCTCGAGGGGGCGGTGCCGCTCCAGGGCCGGCACGGTGTACGGCTCGTCGATCATGGCGGTCATCACGCGGCCTTCTTGCCGAAGATGCGCCCAACCAGGCTGGTGCGCGCCCGCTTGCCGGTCGTGGCGGTGCCGGGGGCGGTCGGGGCCTGACCGGTGTCACCGCTGGTGGCGAACTGGTCCATGCCGGTGACCCGGTGCAGGGCACGAGTGACGATGGTGGTGATCCCGGGGTTGCCCAGGGTGAGGCGGCCGGAGTTCATGGCCGCCTCCACGCCCGGGTCCTGCCAGGCCAGGCCGAGGTAGGTGAACCGGCTGAACATCTTGCGCAGGCTGTTGTCGACCTGCCCCTGCGCGGGGTCGACGGCGTTGACGGCGACCATGACCCGGTCGGCGGGCACCCCGTCGGCGACCAGGCGCTTGAGCCGGTCCAGCAGGTTGTTAGCCCCGGCGTTGGACATCTCGGTCAGCCCGAGCACCCACCCGCCGGGCTGGAGCAGGCCCGGGAGGATGACGTGGGAGAGGAACCCGGTCTGGTCGATGTTCTCGATGATCTGGGTGTCCACGACGACCAGGTCGGCCCGGCGCCGGGAGTGCTCGATGACCTTGCGGTAGAGCATCGGGGTGACCAGGGTCGCGTCGTTGATGGTGTCGGTGGGGGCCCCGACGAAGGCGAAGGCGACCTCGCCCATGTCCGGGCTGCGGTGTTCGTTGATGACCCGCGGGGAGAGGATGACCCGGTCGATGGGGCCCAGGGCCGCGTCGTAGATGGTGGGCAGGGTGGTCTTCTGGATCCGCAGGAAGGTCCGCTGGTCGCCCTGACCGAGGTTGCCGTCGATGAGGATGACCCGCAGGCCCTTCTCGGCGGCCGCCTGGGCCAGCTGCTGGGAGAAGGTGGTCTTGCCGACCCCGCCCTTGCCGGCCACGGCGAAGATGACGGCGGCGTCCCCGTACTCGGACCGGCCGGTGCCGGCCTCCTGCGCGGCTGCCATCTCGTCGAACAGGTCGGTGACGTCGGTGTCGATGCCCAGGCCCAGGTTCGCGGCCGTCGGGGCGGTCGTGGCCGCCGGTGCGGGGGTGAAGGCGGTCGGCGGGGCGGGTGTGGGGGCCGTTTCGGCCGTGGCGACGCGGGTGCGAACGTGGTGGGCGGCGGCCTCGTCAGGGGTGACCTCGCCGGCGCGGATCAGGTCGAACATCTGGTCGCGGGTCGGCTCGACCGGCGCGACTGGCGCGGACGCTGCGGGCGTGGGCAGGGCCGGGGACGGTTCGGCCCAGTCATCGACGATCTCGAACTCGGGCACCGGTGCGGGCGCGGCGGCGGCGGGCGTGTCCTCTCCGGCCTCGTCGAAGGCGAACGGGTCCACGGCCGCCGGGACCGGGACAGGCTGCGGCTCGAGTTCATCGAAGACGTCCGGCAGTTCCAGCCCGACCGGCTCCTCGGCCGCGGCCGGGTAGGTCAGGGCGCCGGCGTGCCCGCCGATCGGGTCCAGGCCCAGGACGGTGAGCAGCTCGTCGACGGTGAAGCGGGTCGGCAGGTCGGTGACGTGGTCCCCGGCGACGATGGGCAGGGCCTGGTTGCGGACCACGGCGACCGGGATCGTCTGGTTGCTGCGGGCGGCGTGGTCGTAGACGGCGCGCACCCAGGTAGCCAGGCCGTTGGTGGGGACGTCGCCGACGATGAGCGGGAACGCCCCGTGGGTGGCCATGGCGGCCTTGACGGCCAGCGCCGCGTCCCGGAACTTCGGGCCGGTGATGACGGTGATGCCGGCCGCCTCGAGCACCGGGGTCAACTCCGGCAACTCCAGGACGCCCAGGTGCGGCGCTTTGCGTGAGGAAGAAGAAGTGGTCACGGTAGGTATATGCGTCCCGCCCCGCGACAGGTGTCATCTCCGCCTTCCGGGGGTGACCCGGTATCCTTTGTGCCAGTCAGCCCGCCCTTGCCCCGACCCGAAGGAATCCCCCGACCATGATCGAACCGCTCGTGCAGTGGGTGGGTCGGTGGGTCGTGGCGTTGAGCGAGCCGCTCGTGTCCACCGCGGACCGCACAGACATCGAAGATCACCTGCGCGCCCTCATCGCAACGAACCCGCAGTGGTTCTGCGCCTGGGGCGCCGGCTACCTCGCCGACCTGATCCGGTCCCTGGACCCAGAGGACCCGTGGCGGAACCTGACCGTCGAGAACGACCGTGCCCTGCACCCAGACGGGTCCCCGTTCGGGACGTGGACCGACGGGACGGACCTGGTGCCCCCGGAGGTGCCCGACCTGCGCGCGGATCTGGGTCTGGCCCCGCTGCGGCACGAGCTGCCGGCCGGGTCGACCGTCCTGATGGCCCTGGCGGCCACCGGATGGGAGCCGGTTCTGGCCTGGTGCGAGGCTCACCTGATCACCGACGTGCCGCTACCCCAGGACCGGGCCGAGGCGGTTTTCACCCTGTTCGCCGAAGCGCTCACGTGGGCGATGTACCGGCGCCGGCTGTTCACCGGCAAGGAGGACACGTTCATCCCGGTCTCCGGGACGGCGTGGACGGGCAGGGCGGAGAAGATGATCTCGGGGGCGCACTGGGACGAAGCGCGTGCGGCCCGCGCCCTGGAGGGTTCGAAGATCCCCGAGGGCACCTACCGCCAGTTCGCCTGAGACGCGGCGTCGCCGCCGGCGACCGGTGCCGCACACATGCGGGCCATGGACTCTTCATGCCCGGCCGACACCCGCGCCGAGGCGGTGATCACCGACGTGCCCGCTCCCGGTTCACGCCTGGCGGCCCTGCTGCAGATCGAGACGCTGATGGGGCGCCGGGTGTTGCACCTGGGCCGTGCCCGTGGCCCGGTGGCCGGGTTGCTGCGCCGGCACCGGGTGGTCCACGCCTACCTGGCATCGGACCGGCTCGAGCCGTTATGCGAAACGGCCGGCATCCCGATCACCGCGGTGGGCGCCGGCCTCATGGGCGCCTGCTGACCCCCTCCTCGACTCAGCGGGGGCCGGCCATCCACGGCTCGGCACCCGGCGCACCGGTGTAGGTCAGGGTGCCGTCCCGGTTGAGGATCAGCTTGGCGCCCTTGAGCTGCTGGTACTGCTGCTTGGCCGCGTTGGGGGATCCGGCGCTCTGGTCGAAGGCGGCCAACTGCTGCTCCACCTCGGCGATCCGCGCGGACCGCTGCACCCAGCGGTCAGCACTGTTGGGTGCGAGCGTGTTGATGGTTGCGGCTACGTGCCGCAGGGCCTGACCCGACTGGGCACCGCCCACCAAGACCATGACCTTCTGCCCGTCGCTAATGGTCAAATAGGTCGTGCGCGAATCCACCACCTGGTTCTTCTTCGCCACCGCGCCCACGATCGCCCCGGCCGGTCCGGCGACCACAGCGCCGGTGATGACCCGTGTGGCCGTGGTCCGGGACTTGACAGCGACCGCGCCGTCTCCGTCCACCGCGGCGGAGAAGGCCGGTGTCAGCGGGTGCTCGACACCGTCGATGACCACGTGGCTCGGGAACACCCGCACCGTTCCGCCTGACGTGATCGCACTGGCTGCCGGGATGAGGCCGCGCGCCTCGGCCAGCTTCCTCTCGAGGACCTCTCGGTCGGTCTTGCTGTCGGTCACCGCGTTGACGGTCTTGATCGCGTACGCGCGGTACGCCTTCCACCGGGCAAGGTCGGTAGGGCTGAGCAAAGCCTCGCGCCGCTTGCGCTTCTGGTCATCGAGGTAGGCGTAGCCGATCAACCCCGCAATCAGTACGACGATGACAAGCACGATGATCCCGAAGATCTGCCAGCCGTTCATGAGCCTCCTTGGCTTGTGGCGCGGGGGAAGAGTCGTCCACCCGGTACGGACACCGACGGTGCCGCACACATGGTGATTATGTATCAGAACATCATCGAGCTCGAGCTCGAGCTCGGCACGGCCATCTTGACCGCCGACGCGCACGGCGACCGCCCCGTTGCCCTCGCTGAGACCGTCGAGGACTTCGAGGCGATCGCCTACGCGCAGGATGTCGAGGACACCCCGGAGATGGCGGAGGCGGCCTGAGCGTCCTCTCCCCCCAGAGAGAAGACGCGCAACCGTCACCGCCACGAACCGCCGCACCGCTTCCCCCCGGAAGGGTGCGGCGGAGTCTTCGCGCTGCCCGGGAGACCGGTCAGGCCGCCTGCAAGGGTGCGCGGGCCAGCACGGGCATCGGCGCGGTCATCAGCATGGCCGCCGGCAGGACCGGCGGCATCGCGGCCGGGCGGGTCCGGCCCACCGGCGCGGCATTGCCGAACCGGATGCACCGCGGGCACGCGATCGCGGTGGTGGTCACCCAGCCCTCGTACTGGGCACGCGCCCGGGCCAGGGTCGAGGGGGCGTTGACGACGATGCGGGCGTTCGTGGGGCACGGCTCGTCGACGGTTCCATTGCAGACGAGTTCGGTCAGGCAGGCAGAGCTGATAGCCATAGTGGATGAGTCCTTGCAGGGTGAGACCAATGCGGTGATGAGGTTCAGGCCCATAGGGCGGGCCGAGGGTGCGCGCCGCGCCCTGGAAGCGTGGGCGCTTCGAAGGATGCGGTGGGCGGGGGTGGCTCAGGGCGCCGTACTGGTGGCGACCACGAGAGGGTGCGCGACCAGGAAGGGCCCATGACCGGGCAGGACCGTGACGTTGCCGAGGGCGGTCAGCTCCCCCAGAGAGCGGGTTGCCTCGGCGTGGTCGTGGTCGAAGACGGGGTGGATCTGCTGGACCCGGGTCCCGTGGTTGAGGGGGTGGGCGGTGATGACCGCGTCCCCGGTGGCCACCGCACCGCCGGCGAGCCGGTACGCGGTGTGCCCGGGCGTGTGCCCGGGAGTCGGGATGGGCGCTGGTGCGCCAGGGAGGTCCACCAACCGGGAGACCGAGGCCTCGGCGTCGGTGGTGATCGCGTTCGGGGTCAGTCCGCCGGCCTTGACGGCGTGGGCGATCCAGCGCAGGGCACGGGGCTGCCACAGGTGCGGCAGCAGCTGCGGGACGGTGACCTGATATTGGACCTCCCCGCGCACGGCGGGGCGTTCGTCGGCGGAGGCCAGCACGGGGGTGCCGTGTTCTGCGGAGAGGTGCCGTGCTGCACCCGTGTGGTCGACGTGGCCGTGCGTGAGGACGACGGCTTCGGCGTGGGCCGGGTCCAGTCCAAGGGAACGGATGCTGGACAGGACGGCGGGCGTGTCGGCCGGGTAGCCGGCGTCGATGAGCGTGAAGTCGAAGCCGTCGCGAAGGATGATCCAGTTGGCGGCTGGGCCGCGGACGAAGAAGACGTCCGGTGCGACCTCGGTAGGCAGGGGTGATCGTGGTGATGCCATGGGCTGTCCTCGAGCATGCCCGGATGCCGGCCGGTTGTGACGGGCGGCGAACGGGGGAAATGAAGGCAGCCTTCGGGGCATCCGCCCTGCGGGGCTCAATGGAAGATCGAGCTGGAAGAGGCAGCGGTTGAGGCATCCGCCCGGGACGCTGCTTGAAGATTCAAACACGTGGATTCGCTGTGAGCAACTAGCTCCGGCGTGTCTGGTACCCCGTGTGTCGCGTACCCCGCGTCGCGGGTCTGGCGAGGGCTCCGTCCGGCTACCCTTGAGTGGGTTTCTGGAGGGGCCCAGCTATGACGACTTTGACGGCGGAGACCACGCGGACGAGCGACCAATGGATCCTGGTTGACGCGACGATCCCGCACCGACTCGCACTTCTCAGCGTCGGCGAGATCAACCACTCAGGTGCGAGCATGCGCAAGAACCTGGACCTGGCGGGCCGGCACATCGCCATCGACCGCATCCACCGAGCCGCCCAGGATGGGGTACAGGTCGATGACGTCGTCGAGTTCGGTGGCGAACAGTGGCGGGTCTACTGCGAACCGATCCGCTCCCCCATCACCCGGACCATCATCGGGGTGCTCGCCATCTACACCGAGCCGCCCAGGGAGCTGCCGGAGAAGCCGGTGGTGGGCGCCCTCGAGTGGGCGATCTACGATCAGGGACGCCGGATCGAGACCGTGTGGGACGACAACGTCTACCGCCTCTACGGGGTGGTCCCAGCCGGGCGAGGATCGGCCACCGGGGACATGGCCCAGTGGTTGAATACGCTGGTCGCCCCGGAGGACCGGATTCGGATGAAGCTGCTCATCGACGGCAACATCGCCCGTCCCGGCGAACAACGGACCACGATCAGCTACCGGATCTTCACCGGGATCGGCACCGACAGCCCGGGCTCACGCCAGCTGGAGGCGTGGGGGAAGATCATCGACGAGCCGGACACCAGCGTGAAGTGGTTACGCAGCCTGACCCGGGAGATCTCGTCTCTCCAGCCGGCACCGCTGGCCGACGCCGAGCTGGACACCGCGGCCCTGATCAGCGCCGCATTCGCCCTCACCCGCGACCAGGTTCTGCTGATGGTGGACACCTCGTACTGGCAGACCTTCTCCACGTCGAGCAACTGGGGCACCACCCGGTTGCTGCTTCCGCGTTTCGGGTACCTGCCCAACACCGTTCACCCGGACGACTTCACCGCGTTCTCCACGATGTGCGTGGAAGGCAACCGCACCGACGAGCCGCTCATGATCCGCTGGCTGTGCCGGGACGGGCAGTACCGGGCCGTCAACGTGACGGCCTCCAACGGGCACACCGACGGCACCCCCAGCCGGTATGTGATCGTCAGCCTGGCGAAGGCGACGTTTGACGACGTTCCCGGCGCTGACGTGAAGGCACTCTCGCCCGCCTGACATCACCGTCGGTGCGGTGGCCGAGGAGCGTGCGCGGCGACTGCCGCACACATGGGGGTCATGAGCAGCCAGTCCCGCCAGCCCGCCGGTGCCGCCGCGTCCACCGGGGGCCAGTTCCGGTCCACCGAACACGCCGAACCGGACATCGCCCTCGGCGCCGTACCTGGCCCGGAGCCGGTCACCGAGCCGCCCGCCGGCGCGGAGCCGGTGCGTGCGGTCTACCGCGACCCGTACCCGGACCGGAAGGGCTCGGAGCGGATCGTCGAGGACTGCGGCAAGTGCGCTGGGACCGGGTTGTACACCGGCCCATACGGGCACAGCTTCTACACCCCCGCCGTCGGGGCGGTCGACACCGGCTGCTTCGGGTGCATGGGCACCGGGAAGCACTCCTTCCTGGTCTCCTCCGCCCGGGAACGGGAGCGGCGCCGGGTGGGCCGGGCCAACGAGTCCATCGACCGGGTCGACCGGTTCAACGAGAACCTGGCTGCCGCCGTCGCGGCCCACCCGTCCCTGGCGCTGCTGCAGGACTGGGAGATCGCCTCCATGGCCTGGGTCGACCAGTACCGGACCAAGCTGTTCGCCGGGCCCCTTTCCGAGGACCAGATGTCGGCCGCGGCCAAGGCGATCGACCGGTACCACGCCACCCAGCGGGCCGAACTGGAGCGGGAGGCCGCCCGCGAGGCGGAGAGGGCGGCCCGGCCCCCGGCCCCGGTCGGCCCGGCCACCATCGAGGGTGTCGTCATATCCACCAAATTCGTGGACAACTCGTTCAGCTACTCCGGTGGCTCGACCATGAAGATGCGGGTCAAGGACGACCGCGGCTTCGAGGTGTGGTCGACCGCCCCAGCCACCCTGCGCGACGCGGTGCGCAACAGCGGACGGGACCAGTACCTGGCCGGCTCCCGGGTCCGGTTCAACGCCACCCTCAAGCCCAGCCACGACGACCCGTCGTTCGCGTTCGCCTCCCGCCCCACCAAGGCCGAATTGCTGCCCCCGCAGGACACCGAGGACGACGCCGCCTGAGAGGCGCGAGGAGAGGCGGGCTGCCGCACACATGGTTCGCATGCAGTGGACCTGGGTCCTGAACGACCTCTACTTCGCCGTCTTCGTCCCGTACTTCATGCTCAACGTGCTCTGGCACCTGTCAGTTCGGAGGACAAGGCGTCGATACGTGCTGTCCAGCATCCTCAAGCCGACCTGCCTGGTGCTGTTCGGCTTCTTCGTCGCCAGCGCCATCACCGACGCCACCCACGGACGCCCCGTGTTCGCGCTCGTCGACGCCGCCTGCGCGTACATCTACGCCCGGGACTGGCGCGGCTACCAGGACGACGACGACTGGTGGTCCGATGCGACCAAGGCTCTCAAGCGTCGTCTCCGGAGTCTCGCTGGGCGGTCCCGGACAGTGACCGCACCGACGGCTCCTTGACGCCAGTGGCGCGCCAGGGCAGAGACCGGGAAGGGGCGCGAGCCGGCGCGGCTGCCGCACACATGACCCCTGCCCGGTGCCCCCGCCCCGACTCCTCGAGGAGAACCCCATGCCCGCTCTCGCCGCCAGCTACGACTTCGTCGGTTACACCTTCCGCGCCGAGCAGTACTGCCCCGAGGACCTGCTCGACGCCCTGCCCACCGGTCCCGGCGAGGCGTTCGACGGGTGGGATGACCTGTCCGGCCAGCCGGTCGAGGACTCCCTGCGGGAGCTGGCGTTCGCATTCAGCATCGACCGCGAGGACGAGGCGAGCTTCGACTCGGATGACTTCCCGAAGGTGATCTTCCGGGACCAGACCACCGAGGACGACGTCTGCGGCGCCTGCGGAAAGGACCTCTGACCGTCCCCGCGTGCGCGAGGGGGCCACTGCCGCACACATCGGGGGGTATGAGGCCCCTGAAGGACATGTCCGCCGCTGACCTGCACATCGCTCTGCTCGACGAGACGGTCGGGATGAACGGCAACGGCCGGATCGCCGTCGCCGCCCACCACGCCGCGTTCTTGCACCGGAACCAGACCCGCGCCAACCGCGGCACCCTGGACCGCACCCCGTACGTGGAGCACCCGCTGCGCAACGCCCTGCGCCTGGTCCGCTGGGGTGTGCGGGATGTCGAGGTGATCATCGCCGCGATCCTGCACGACGTCGTCGAGGACTGCGCACCGCACATCGCCGCCCACTTCCTGGGCCACTCCCCCACCACCGTGCCGCACCACCAGCTGCGCGCCGCGGCCCTGGGCTGGATCGCCGACGTGCACGGGGTCCAGGTCGCCTCCCTGGTCGAGGCCGTCTCGATGCCCGCACTGCCCCGCGACATCACTCCCGAGTGGCGGCGCCTGCTCTACGCCGCCCACGTCGATGAGGCCGTCTCCGGCAACGCGGCCGTCCTGCTGCTCAAGTTCTCCGACTACGTCGACAACGCCCTGGGCCTGCACCACAACAACGTGCCCGCCAACCGGCGGATGGTCACCAAACTGGCCCGCAAGTACCTGCCCCTGTCGGGCACCTTCGTCCGGGAGATCACCACCAACCGAGACCTCGCCGGGATGGTCAGCGAGCACGGGTATGCCGAGATCACCCGGCAGGCCCTGGCCGCCGAACCCCGACTGCGCGCGTTGCTCGAGCAGCTCGCGGCCGCTTGAGCGAGAGGGCCCCGATGCCGCACACATGATCGGCATGAAGACCCTCGACCCCGACTTCCTGACCGCTCCCCCGGCTGACGGTGCTCCCGCCGTCGTCACCATCGACCTGCCCGTGGCCGCCTTCCTCGCCGGCAAGGACCCCGACACTGCCCGCCCGGCGGCGACCGTGACGGTCACCGGGCCGACCTACGCGACCTGCATCGCCGCTCTGGCCAACCTCGGCCGCCAGGGTTCCACTGCCATCCACGCGATGGTCGGCGCCCACCTGCAGGCGAACGACCGCACCGCGGCCTCCGGCGAGTTCGCCGTCCTGGCGGCCATGCTCGCCGTGCACAACCCCTACCGGGTGTTCGAGTTCGAGGGCGGGCTCGCCGTGGACGGTCAGCCGGACTCCCCGGTGAAGCTGACGGTCACCGCCCCCAGTGGCCTGGCCGCAGCCGTCGCCCTGCGCGCGACCACCAACGAGGACATCCTGTTCGTCACCGCCGCCAACCTGTGCCCGGAGACCAACCTTGATGCGGAGCTCGGGCTGTGAAGGTCACCGACCCGGTCCAGCTGCTCGCCCAGCTCTACACCAGCTGCCTCGTCATCGGCCTCGTCCTGCTCGTGGCCGTCGTGATCGTCATCCTGGCCTTCGCTCACCTGGACGTGGCCCAGGAGCGTCGCCGCCGCGCCCGCGACGCAGCTGCCCGGCCCGCGCGCGACGAGACGCCGACCACCCTGATGCCCGTCATGCCCTCCCGGGCACCGCGCTGGGATCTGGACGACCCTGCGGCCATCTGGGAGCCGGCGGCATGAGCGGCGTCCCGATCACGGTGGTCACCACCGCCCAGGTCGTAGACCGGCTCGCCAACATCCTCACGCAGCTCTCCTGCTCCCCGTCCGAGGCGTTCGAACGGCACTGGCACCAGGGCGACTGGTCCGAGGAACACCTGCTCGGCCAGCTCCAGCACACCCTGTGGCTGGCCTCCGCCTCCCCGTACCCCTTCAACACCCACTGCGAGGACTGCTTCGGCGTCGGGGACACCCCCATCGACGAGGACCTGGTCATGGTGGCCCTGGACCGTGCCGCGTCCGCGGCGACGGCCCTGCAGGTGCGGCCGAACGTGGCGATCGAAGGGCGCCGCGACGGGATCACCGGCTACGACGCCGCGCTCAGCGAACTGCGCACGGCCCTGGCCTTCCTCGGTGTGGAGACCACCGACACCTACTGGGCCGGGACTGTGGACGAACCGTGATCGAGAGCCTGCTCGCCCACACCGGCCGCCGCCTGAACTCGAACGGAAACCCCTGATGCACCCGCTCATCCACCCCGCCCGCGACATCGCCGGTCTGCTCTCCATCTCCCCCATGCCGACGGTCCTGAACCCGATGTGGCTGGCCATCGGCATCACGGTCATCGTCCTGGTGGCCATCCCGGTCCCCTCGGTGATCGCCGCCATCCGGTGGGCGGTCCGCCGGCTCCGCGTCCGTCACGCGCGCACCCAGCTGCCCCTGACCGCACAGCTGCCGGCCGTGGAACCGGCCGCCCCGCGAACCCTGGCCATGCCGGTCACCACCCCGGCGGACGAGGCGGGACCGGATCGGCAGGAGGCGGCGTGAGCGGGTACGAGAAGCTCACCGTCGTCACCTCCGCCGCGTGGCTGGCCCGCGACCTGGACGCCGCCGGCGTGGTTCCGGTGACCCGTGATATCGGGCTGGACGCGCCCGTCCTGGACGGGGCGACGGCGCTGTGGTGCCCCGGCGTGTACGCGACCCGGATGGTCGCCACCGGCCTCGAGCACCCGTTCGCCTCCTTCGGCCCGGACTGGCCGTTCTTCTTCCCGCACCGATTCCTGCGGCGAACCGTGATCGCCGACCGACTCAGCGACGTGCGGTGGCTGGCCGCCGCGTCGTTGCCCGGCCCGGTGTTCGGCAAGCTCGCCGAGCACAAGGCCCCATCCGCGCCCGCCCGGGTGTACCCGAGCATCGATGCCTTCGCCTCCCGCCTGCGCGAGGTGTTCGGCGACGCCGCGGAGGACCTGCAGGTCCTGGTCTCCGCCCCGATCGTGTTCCGCGCCGAGTACCGATGCTTCATCGCCCACGGGCAGGTCACGGCCGCCAGCTTCTACTTGTTGCGCACGCGCACCGGTGGCGAGATCACCTGGGACGCGTTCGAGACCGCGGAGCAGGCCCCGCCGGTCGAGTCTGCGGTCCGGTTCGCCCAGCAGGTCGTCGACGCACTCGAGGACGGCCACCGGGCCACCGGTGCGCCCGAGTGCGGCCAGCCGGACGGGTGGGTGCTCGACGTCGGGCTCGACGAGAACGGCGCCTGGTCGGTGGTCGAACCCAACGCCTCCTGGTCCTCCAACCCGTACCACGCCGACCCGGCCGGCGTCGTGCGCTCGATCCTCGCCTCCCAGGATCCCGCCGGGCGCCCGGACTGGCGGTGGCGACCCGACCCCGTCCTCGCCGCCCGCGTCCGGCCCTTCCCCACCAGCACCAGGAGCACCTCATGACCGAACGGCTCACCGTCGTGCTCCCCGCCGCGTCCAGCGACCAGATCTCCACGGACCTGCGCGCCCTCACCCAGGCACTCGTCGGAGCCGGCGTCGAGAACCACTACGGCGGCCTCGGCGGCACCTACGGGTACGGCGTCGAGTTCGAGAACGCGACGTTCATGATGCACCCCTTCTGCTGGTGCGAACAGGACGACTGCCCGTGGTGCGTCCGATGCACCTGCCCGGAGGATGCGGATCTGTACCGAGACCTGGCAGGCGAGCAGATCAGCTTCGAGGAGTGGCTGGGCCTGGACTACCGGACGCGGCCAATCCTCGAGGACGGTCCGGGCCCGCGGTGCGCCTACTGCACCCAGGTGGTCAGCAGAGCAGCCAACTTCCTGCACCGCCCCACCGGCACCCAGGTCCGCTGGTACAAGTACATCGGGCGCGACCAGGAGGTCGAGCTGCATGGAGACTGGGCGGAGATCATGGCCGACGTGCGCGCCTCCCTGACCCGGTGAGTGCGCGCGCCGCGGCGTCGTCCGCACACATGGGTGCCGTGAACGACGTCACCGCCTCGAAGGAGCACAGCGTGAGCACCGAGTACACCGGGTGGAATCAGCCGCTTGGCTACGCACGTGAATGCTGACGTCGCTTGTCGGTGAATGTTGCCGTCATCCCAACCGCCAGAACCCTTGGTCCTG
>NZ_JBAJMW010000007.1:0-166885 GCF_036881825.1 Tersicoccus mangrovi
ACACCGCCTGCGCCGACCAGCCACCCGCCTCCCGCGTCCCAACCCGCGTCGCCAACGTCATGACCTCCTACACCTAGTCCGGCGCCCGTCGACGGCTCGGGGCCGGGCGCCTCGGCCGCGCAGAGCCGCACGCCGGGACGGCGCGCGCGTGCCGGTGCGGCCGGTATCCTTGTCGGGTGTTCGGACGCAACAAGGGATCAACAGCCGTGACCGCCGCCGACGTCGAGGAGACGGTCGAGGCGCACCGCACCGTGGGCAAAGGTGCCCCGACGCCGAAGCGGCGCGACCAGGAGGCGGCCCGTCGTCGCCCGCTCGTTCCCGACGACCGCAAGGCGGCGCGCGAGGCCAGTCGGGAGGCCGGCCGCGAGTCGCGACTGCGCACGCGGCGGGCCATGGAGACCGGCGACGACAAGTACCTGCCCCTGCGGGACAAGGGACCCCAGAAGCGCTTCGCCCGCGACTGGGTGGACGCCCGGTTCAGCGTCGGCGAGATCCTGCTGCCGCTGGCCCTCGTCTTCGTGATCCTCACGTTCATCCCGAACCCCACGCTCAGCTCGATCGTGCTCGTCTTCTTCTACGCCTTCGTCGCCGTCGTCGCGATCGACGGCCTGTGGCTGCGGCGCACGCTCAAGCAGCGGCTGACCGCGAAGTTCGGCGCGCTGGAGCGCGGCGTGTACTGGTACGCGTTCATGCGCAGCCTGCAGTTCCGCCGGATCCGGCTGCCCAAGCCGATGGTCAAGCGCGGACAGTACCCCTCCTGAGCCCTCGCCGCGCAGTCCGTGACGGCGCGGCATCCGCCTCTTGACCAGCGGGCATAGTCTGGCGAGATGGATTACCGATACCTCGGCAACAGTGGTCTCAAGGTCTCCGAGATCACCTACGGCAACTGGCTCACCCACGGCTCCCAGGTCGAGAACGACGTCGCCACGCAGTGCGTGCGCGCGGCCCTCGATGCTGGCATCACGACGTTCGACACCGCCGACGCCTACGCGAACGGCGCGGCGGAGAAGGTCCTCGGCGACGCGCTCAAGAGCGAGCGGCGCGAATCGCTGGAGATCTTCACCAAGGTGTACTGGCCGGTCGGCCCGAAGGGCGTCAATGACGTCGGGCTCAGCCGCAAGCACATCATGGAGGGCATCGACAACTCGCTGTCCCGCCTGCAGATGGACTACGTGGACCTGTACCAGGCTCACCGGTACGACCACGAGACGCCCCTCGAGGAGACCATCCAGGCGTTCGCGGACGTCGTCCGCTCGGGCAAGGCGCTCTACATCGGCGTCTCCGAGTGGGACGCCGACCAGCTGCGACGCGGCCAGGAGCTGGCCCGGCAGGCCGGCTTCTCCATCGTCTCGAACCAGCCCCAGTACTCGGCGCTGTGGCGCGTGATCGAGGAGAAGGTCGTGCCCACGTCCCGTGAACTCGGCATCTCCCAGATCGTGTGGTCGCCCATGGCGCAGGGTGTGCTCTCCGGCAAGTACGAGCCCGGCAAGGACGCCCCGGCCGGCTCGCGCGCCACGGACAGCAAGGGCGGGCAGGACACCATCGCCCGGTTCATGGACGAGCAGACCCTGACCGCGGTGCAGAAGCTGCGCCCGATCGCCGACGGTGCGGGGCTGAAGATGTCCCAGCTCGCCATCGCGTGGGTGCTGCAGAACGACAACGTCGCGGCCGCCCTCGTGGGCGCCTCGCGGCCCGAGCAGGTGGCCGAGAACGTCGCCGCGGCGGGGGTGAAGCTCGACGCGGACGCGATGAAGGCGATCGACGACGCGCTCTCGGGCGTCATCGAGCGCGACGCGACCAAGACGGTCTCCCCGGAGAAGCGCCCGGCCTGACCGGCGCATCACGCGAAGGGCCCGTGACACCGAACGGTGTCACGGGCCCTTCGCGTGTCGGCGTCTCGGTGCCGCGTCGCCCCCGTGGCGGGTCTGGACGCTGCTCGGCTGGCTCGGCGGACGGGCCGGTCTGGGCGCTACTCGGCGCACGCCGAGTGGACGGACGATGTCGCCGAACGGCACGAGTGCCGACAGGAGCCGCCCACTCGGCGATGCCGGCCGTCCCCATGAACGGGGTGCATCACCGTGTCGCGCCGAGTGGACGGACGATGTCGCCCATCGGCACCAACGCTCACCGGAGTCGTCCACTCGAGGGATCCGTCGCGCCGAGTGGACGGAAGATGTCGCCGAACGGCACCAACGCTCACAGGAGCCGCCCACTGGCCGAAGCCGGCCGTGCCCATGGACGGGGTGCATCACCGTGTCGCGCCGAGTGGACGGACGATGTCGCCGAACGGCACCAACGCTCACAGGAGCCGCCCACTGGCCGAAGCCGGCCGTGCCCATGGACGGGGTGCATCACCGTGTCGCGCCGAGTGGACGGACCATGTCGCCGAACGGCACGAGTGCCGACAGGAGCCGTCCACTCGGCGATGCCGGCCGTCCCCATGGACGGGGTGCATCACCGTGTCGCGCCGAGTGGACGGACGATGTCGCCCATCGGCACCAACGCTCACCGGAGTCGTCCACTCGAGGGATCAGTCGCGCCGAGTGGACGGACGATGTCGCCGAACGGCACCAACGCTCACAGGAGCCGCCCACTGGCCGAAGCCGGCCGTGCCCATGGACGGGGTGCATCACCGTGTCGCGCCGAGTGGACGGACCATGTCGCCGAACGGCACGAGTGCCGACAGGAGCCGTCCACTCGGCGATGCCGGCCGTCCCCATGGACGGGGTGCATCACCGTGTCGCGCCGAGTGGACGGACGATGTCGCCCATCGGCACCAACGCTCACCGGAGTCGTCCACTCGAGGGATCAGTCGCGCCGAGTGGACGGACGATGTCGCCGAACGGCACCAACGCTCACAGGAGCCGCCCACTGGCCGAAGCCGGCCGTTCCCGTGGACGGGGTGCATCACCGTGTCGCGCCGAGTAGACCGACGATGTCGCCCATCGGCACCAACGCTCACCGGAGTCGTCCACTCGAGGGATCAGTCGCGCCGAGTGGACCGACGACGGCACTCGTGACGGAACCGACGGCGTCCGGCGTCGTCAGCGGCGGGCGCCGAGCCGGCGTGCCAGTCCCGCATTGATCCGCGCGGCCCAGAACGGCCCCTCGTAGAGGAAGGCCGTGTAGCCCTGCACGAGGTCCGCGCCGGCCACGAGCCGCTCGGCGACGTCGTCGGCGGTGGTCACGCCGCCCACCGAGACGAGCGCGAGCCGATCCCCCACGGCGGCCTTGAGCCGGCGCAGGACGGCGAGCGACCGGTCGGCCAGCGGCGCGCCGGACAGGCCTCCGGCGCCGGCGGCCGTCACCGTCGTGGCGTCGGTGGTCAGCCCGTCGCGGCGCAGCGTCGTGTTGGTGGCGATGATCCCGTCCAGGCCGAGGTCGAGCGCCAGGGCGGCGACGGCGTCGACGTCCTCGTCCGCCAGGTCCGGGGCGATCTTGACCAGCAGCGGCACGTCGGGACGCCCCGCCGCCGTCGCCGCGGACCGGACGGCGCGGAGCAGCGGGGCCAGCGCGTCGATCTCCTGCAGCTGGCGCAGGCCGGGCGTGTTGGGGCTGGACACGTTGACGACGAGGTAGTCCGCGTAGGGCGCGAGCGTGCGGGCCGAGAGCTCGTAGTCGGCGGCGGCGTCGGCCAGCTCGACCGTCTTCGTCTTGCCGATGTTGACCCCGATCAGGGGGCGTTCCCGCCCGTACCGCCGCTCCAGGTCCGCCCGGACCGCGGCCAGGCGTGGCGCGAGCACCGCGGCGCCGTGGTTGTTGAACCCCATCCGGTTGACCACTGCGCGGTCGGCGACGAGCCGGAACAGCCGAGGCCGCGGGTTGCCGGGCTGGGCCGTTCCGGTGATGGTGCCGACCTCGATGTGCCCGAAGCCGAGATCGGTCAGCGCGACCGTGTGGTGGCCGTGCTTGTCGAACCCGGCCGCGAGACCGAACGGCGACGGGAAGTCCAGGCCCATCACGGTGGTGCGCAGCGCCGGGTCCGGGGCGCCGATCCGGTGCAGCACGCGGCCCGCGCCGACGCGGTGGGCCAGGCCGATCATGCCCGCCCCGATCCCGTGTGCCCGTTCGGCGTCCATCCACGAGAAGGCGGCACGGAAGACGAGGGGGTACAGGCGCATGCACAAACCGTGCCACACCGGTGCCGCGGCGGCCAATCCGGGCCGGGCGGTACCCGACGCCCTCCGCGCTCCGTTCGGCGGTTCTGCCGCGGGCGGCACGTCAGACGCCGGTGATAGCTTTCACGATGTGGTGCAGACATGGGCGCCCGACCTCCTCGGGCCCGGCTTCACGGCGCTGCGGCTGCCGCTGGGCGAGGACGACGAGGGCCCCGTCTCGGCCACCGTGATCCGCTACCGGGACCCGGAGCGGCGGGGGCCGTCGTCACGACGGACGGCACGGAAGCGAGGCCCGGAGCAGCCGGTCGTGCTCTACGTGCACGGGTGGACCGACTACTTCCACCAGCGCGATCTCGCGCGGTTCTGGTCCGACCGCGGGTGCGCCTTCCACGCGCTGGACCTGCGCAAGTACGGCCGGAGCCTGCGTGACGGGCAGACCCCGGGATACGTGGACGACCTTGGCGCCTACGACGAGGACATCGACGCCGCGCTGGCGGCGATCGCGGCGGACGGCCATCCGAGCGCCCCGCTCGTGCTGATGGGCCACTCCACCGGCGGCCTGGTGGCGAGCCTGTGGGCCGCACGGCACCCCGGTCGGGTGCACGCCCTGGTGCTGAACAGCCCGTGGCTGGAGGCGCACGGCAGTGCGCTGGTGCGCACCACGACCACACCGGTGCTCGAGCAGCTCGCCCGGCGCCGGCCACGGACGGCCCTGCGGCTGCCGGCGGTCGACCACTACTGGCGCACCCTCAGCGACCAGGCCGACGGCGAGTGGGAACTGGACCCGCGCTGGCGCCCCCGGTTCTCGTTCCCGGTCCGGGCGGGCTGGCTGCGCGCCGTCGTCGCCGGTCAGCAGACGGTGGCCCGTGGACTGGATCTGGACTGCCCCGCGCTCGTGCTGACCAGCGCCCGCTCCGTCATCTCCCCGCGCTGGAACGAGCGGATGCGGACCGCCGACTGCGTGCTCGACGTGACGACGATGGCGCAGCGTGCCCTCGACCTCGGCGCGAGGGTGACGGTGAACCGGTTCGACGGGGCCCTGCACGACGTGCTGCTCTCCCCCGCCGGCATCCGGGCCGCGGTGTACACGGCGATGGACCAGTGGGCCCAGGCGTACGTGTTCGGGTCCGCGGCCTCCGAGATACCGGCGCTCGACCCGCCGGCAGCGGTCGTGGGCGCCGCTTTCTCACCCGACGACGTCACGGCAGCGACGACGGCGCAGGCCACCTCGCGGTCTATCTCACTGCCGTACCGCCGGTCCCGGCGCGCGTAGCGCTCGTTCCACCCGGACGGTGCCGTCAGCGCACCGTGACCCGCCCGGCGTCGACCTCCCACCGCTGGTCGAGCTGCACGTTGGCGAGGAGCCGGCGGTCGTGCGAGACGAGCAGCAGCGTGCCGTCGTAGGACCCGAGCGCCTGTTCGAGCTGCTCGATCGCGGGCAGATCGAGGTGGTTGGTCGGCTCGTCGAGCACGAGCAGATTGACCCCACGCGCCTGGAGCAGTGCCATCGCGGCGCGGGTGCGCTCCCCGGGCGAGAGCCGCCCGACCGCGCTGGCGACCTGGTCGGCCTTGAGCCCGAACTTGGCCAGCAGGGTGCGGACCTCGGACGACGCCATGGTCGGGACGGCGGCCTCGAAGGCGTCACCGAGCGGCAGGCCCTCGTCCAGCGAGGTGCGGGACTGGTCGATCTCGCCGATCGCGACGCTGGCGCCGAGGGAGGCCCGCCCCTCGTCGGGGGTGACCCGGCCGAGCAGCAGCCGCAGCAGCGTGGTCTTGCCGGCGCCGTTGGGCCCGGTGATGGCGATCCTGTCCCCGGCGGCGACCTGGAGGGAGACCGGGCCGAGGACGAAGTCGCCGAGCCGTCTGCTCGCCGCGTCGAGCGTGGCGACGACACTGGAGGAACGCGGGGCGGCGGCGATGTCGAACTGGAGCACCCACTCCTTGCGGGGCTCCTCGACCGTCTCGAGCCGCGCGATCCGCGACTCCATCTGGCGCACCTTCTGCGCCTGCTTCTCCGAGGACTCGGTCTGGGCGCGGCGCCGGACCTTGTCGTTGTCGGGCGACTTCCGCATGGCGTTGCGCACGCCCTGCGAGCTCCACTCGCGTTGGGTGCGGGCACGGCTGACGAGGTCGGCCTTCCGGTCGGCGAACTCCTCGTAGGCCTCGCGGGCGTGCCGGCGCGCGATCGCGCGCTCCTCGAGGTAGGACTCGTAGCCGCCGTCGTACACCGCGACCTGGCCCTGCGCGAGGTCGAGCTCGACGATCCGGGTGACGCAGCGGGCGAGGAACTCGCGGTCGTGGGAGACGAGCACGACGCCGGCACGCAGGCCGCCGACGAAACGCTCGAGGCGTTCGATGCCGTCCAGGTCGAGGTCGTTGGTGGGTTCGTCGAGGAGCACGACGTCGAACCGGCTGAGCAGGAGCGCGGCGAGGGCGACCCTCGCGGCCTGGCCACCGGACAGGCCGGTCATCAGCGCGTCGATCCCGACGTCGAGCCCGAGTTCGGCGAGGGTCGCGGGCGCGCGGTCCTCCAGATCCGGCGCACCCGTGGCGAGCCAGTGCTCGAGGGCGTCGGCGTAGGTGTCGGCGGCGTCGGGGTCGTCGGAGTCCAGCGCGGCGGCCGCCGCCTCCATCGCCTCGGTCGCGGCGGTCGCGCCGGTGCGCCTGCCGAGGTAGGCCGCCACGGTCTCCCCCGGGATCCGTTCGTGCTCCTGCGGCAACCAGCCGACGAACGCGCCCGCGGGTGCCGTGGACACCGTGCCCGCCATCGGCGTCGCCTCGCCGCCGAGCAGCCGCAGCAGAGTGGACTTGCCGGCGCCGTTGGCCCCCACCACCCCGACGACGTCGCCGGGGGCGACCGTGAGGTCGAGGGATTCGAAGAGGGTGCGGTGACCGTGGCCACCGGCCAGGTCCTTCGCGACGAGGGTGCCAGTCACGCCTGCCAGCTTAGGGCGGAGCGGGTGATTCGACGGAACCCGGTCGCCCGAGCGCTCCTCGCGGGAGGGCGGCTCCGCTCAGCCGGCTTCCGCGCCGGTGTTACTCCCGCTCGGCAGGTCGGCGGCCCGGTCCACGGCTGCGCCGTACCGGCGGTCCCGCCGGGCGTAGATCTCGATCGCGTCCCACAGGGTGCGCCGGTCCACGTCGGGCCACAGCGTGTCGAGGAAGACGAACTCCGCGTACGCCGACTGCCAGAGCAGGAAGTTGCTCATCCGCTGCTCGCCGGAGGTGCGCAGGAAGAGGTCGACGTCGGGCAGGTCCGGCTCGTCGAGGTACCGCTGGATCGTCTTCTCGGAGACCGACCCGGGCCGCAACCGTCCCGCGGCGACGTCCTCGGCGATCGCGGACACGGCGTCGGCGATCTCGGCCCGGCCCCCGTAGTTCACGCACATCGTCAGGTGGCACACGTCGTTGTCCCGGGTGTGCTCCTCGGCGACCTCGAGCTCGTTGACGACCGAGCGCCACAGCCGCGGGCGCCGGCCTGCCCAGCGGACGCGCACGCCCCACGCGTCGAGCTGGTCCCGCTGCCGGCGGAGCACGTCACGGCTGAACCCCATGAGGAAGCGCACCTCCTCCGGGGACCGCTTCCAGTTCTCCGTCGAGAAGGCATAGACGCTCACGTACTCGACGCCGATCTCGATGGCGCCGGCGACGACGTCGAGCAGGGCCGCCTCACCGCGCCGGTGACCCTCGTTCCGGGGCAGGCCGCGCTGGTTGGCCCAGCGGCCGTTGCCGTCCATCACGATCGCCACGTGCCTGGGCACCAGGGCGGGAGGCACGGCGGGAGGCCGCGCGCCGCTCGGGTGGGGCTCCGGGGCGACGTGACGGTGCTTTCCGACGAGGTGGTCGGGCATCGGTTCTCAGACCCTCTCGATGTGCTTGAGGGAGCGCACGGAGCGCTCCAGGTGGTACTGCGCGTAGGCGGCGACCAGGCCGGACGCCTCGTTGCGCTGCGTCTGGTCCGCCGCCGCGGTCCCGGCCCAGTTCCCCGCGAGCAGGGCGGCCAGCAGCGCGAGGGTGGCCGGATCCGGGGACGCCGACCCCGGGGGCCGGCAGTCGGGGCACACGACCCCGCCGACCGGCACCGAGAACGCCCGGTGCGGGCCGGGCGCACCGCAGCGCGCGCAGTCCGTGAAACTCGGCGCCCAGCCGGCGTCGGCGAGGGCCCGCAGCAGGTACGAGTCCAGGACGGTCTGCGGCGGGTGGGAGCCGGCCGCCAGGGCGTGGAGGGCCCCGAGCAGCAGCCCGTACTGGCTGCTGGCTGCCTCGGTGTCGATGTCGCTGAGCCGCTCGGCGGTCTCGCAGATCACGGCCGCGGCCGTGTACTTGGCGTAGTCCGCGACGATCGGCTGACCATAGCTGGCCACCGACTCGGCCTGGGACACGATGTCCAGGTTCCGGCCGGTGACCAGCTGCAGGTCGGCCACCATGAACGGCTCGAGCCGCGCACCGAACTTGCTGCTGGTGCGCCGCACCCCCTTCGCCACCGCCCGCACCTGCCCGTGCCGCTTGGTCAGCAGCACGATGATGCGGTCCGCCTCGCCCAGCTTGTGGGTACGGAGGATCACCCCGTGATCGCGGTACTGCCGGGAGGCGAAGGAGGACGTCCGGGCCACGGCGTCAGCTCAGTCCTGGTCCCGGACCGCGCGGTTGACGGCGGAGACGACGGCCTTCAGCGACGCCAGGGTGGTGTTCTCGTTGATGCCGGAGCCCCAGAGCACCCGCTCCCCCACGGCCGCCTCGACGTAGGCGGCGGCCTTGGCGTTGCCGCCCTCGGACAGGGCGTGCTCCGTGTAGTCGAGCACCCGGACGTCGATGCCGTCCTCGGCCAGCAGACTCAACAGCGCCGACAGCGGGCCGTTGCCCGTCGCGGTCCGGTGCTGGGCGACGCCGGCGACGACCAGGTCGATCTCCAGCGTCGTCGTCTCGCCCTCGGTGTGCGTGCTGAAGGAGCGGATCGCGTACCGGCCCCACTCGGGCAGCGGCTCGCCGACGCGCTCGTGCTCGGCGGAGGGCAGGTACTCGTGGATGAACATCTTCCACAGGTCCTTGCCGCTGACCTCGCCGCCGGCGGTGTCGGTGAGCCGCTGCACGACGCCGGAGAACTCGATCTGCATGCGGCGCGGCAGCTCCAGGCTGTGCTCGTTCTTGAGCAGGTAGGCGACGCCGCCCTTGCCGGACTGGGAGTTGACCCGGATGACCGCCTCGTAGGAGCGGCCGATGTCCTTCGGGTCGATCGGCAGGTACGGGACGCCCCAGACCATGTCCTCCAGCTCGCTGCCGCTGGCCTGCGCGTCGGCGGCCATCGCCTCGAAGCCCTTCTTGATGGCGTCCTGGTGGGAGCCGGAGAAGGCGGTGAAGACCAGGTCACCGCCGTACGGGGACCGCTCGGGCACGCCCAGTTGGGTGCAGTACTCGGCGGTGCGGCGCACGGAGTCCAGGTCGGAGAAGTCGATCATCGGGTCGATGCCCTGGCTGAACATGTTCAGCCCCAGGGTCACCAGGTCCACGTTGCCGGTGCGCTCCCCGTTGCCGAACAGGCAGCCCTCGATCCGGTCCGCGCCGGCCAGGTAACCGAGCTCGGCGGCGGCGACGCCGGTGCCCCGGTCGTTGTGCGGGTGCAGGGAGAGGATGATGTTCTCCCGGTTGTACAGGTGCCGTCCCATCCACTCGATCGAGTCGGCGTACACGTTCGGGGTGGCCATCTCGACGGTGGCAGGCAGGTTGAGGATCACCTGGTTGTCCTCGGACACCTCGAAGACGTCGGCGACGGCGTTGCAGATGCGCGCGGCGAACTCCAGCTCGGTGCCCGTGTAGGACTCCGGCGAGTACTCGTAGGTGATCCGGGTGTCCGTCAGGGTCTCCTCGAACTTCTTGCACAGCCGCGCCCCGGACAGCGCGATGTCCATGATGCCGTCCTCGTCCTGCTTGAACACGACGCGGCGCTGCAGCACTGACGTGGAGTTGTACAGGTGCACGATGGCCTGTTTCGCGCCCTGCAGCGACTCGTAGGTGCGCTCGATCAGGTGCTCACGCGACTGGGTCAGCACCTGGATGCTGACGTCGTCGGGGATCCGGTCCTGCTCGATGAGCTGGCGGACGAAGTCGAAGTCGGTCTGCGAGGCCGAGGGGAAGCCCACCTCGATCTCCTTGTAGCCCATCTGCACCAGCAGGTCGAACATGCGGTGCTTGCGCTCGGGGCTCATCGGGTCGATCAGGGCCTGGTTGCCGTCCCGCAGGTCGACGGCGCACCAGCGCGGCGCGGTGGTCATCCGCTTGGTGGGCCACGTGCGGTCGGGCAGGTCCACGGTGATCTGCTCGTGGAACGGGACGTAACGGTGGACCGGCATGCCGGACGGCTTCTGCAGGTTCTGCATCGGGGTCGCCTTCTCTCCTGTGGCGCAACGGCCGGCGATCGCGGACCGGTACGAAGTGGGTCTGGCCTGACACAACGACTCCGCACCGGGGCGTCGGCCGCCTTCGCGAGTGTTGGACTCGAAGCGAAGGCTCAGACCCTGGCGCGGCAGCTAAGGAGGAGAAGTCCCTGGGGCACGTTGTCACCCTACACGCCGCGCGGAGGGCGCCGCGAAACGTGACCCGGCGCCGTCGTCCCGAACCTCCCCTGCCCGCGCGAGGGCCGCGAACCCGTGGCTGCGGGTCAGTAGTTGCCGAAGGCCGACTGGCAGGTCTGCTGGTCGGCGGTCTGGCCGTTCAGGTCGCCGAGGTCGGAGCCGCTCGTCATCTTCGTCCCGGTCGTGAAGTCCTTGCCGATGTCCACGCGGACGCCGTTCAGGTTCGCGGCGGGGACGACCTGCACCCGGCTGATGCCGAGCACGGTGGCCAGCGCCCGGGCCTGGTCCTCGTAGCCGGCGCCGTAGAACACCTGGGTGCCCGGCCGGGTGCCGGTCGCGGTCTCCGCGGCGGCCTGTGTGTAGCCGTCCTTGACCAGCGCGGCGGCGATGGTCTTGTCGCGCCCCGTCGTGCCGGAGACGTTGCGGATGGCGACGGGCACGTCGGCGCGTGCCGCGACGGCCTGCTGCGTGTCGGTCGCCGTGGCAGTGGCGCTCGACGATGCGGACGGCGTCGCGCTGGCGGTGGCGGAGTGCGTGGCTGCGTGGGAGGCGGTGGCGGAGGACGACGCGCTGCTCGCACTCGCGCTGGGCGACGCCTGCTTCGCGGTGAGGTCCTCGTCCGCTCGGAGGCGAGCGAACAGCGGGTTGGCGGCGCTGGCCTTCAGTTGCAGCCGGTTCGGGTCGGCGGTGTAGGGCTCGACCGGTGCGGTGACGAAGGCGACGCGGGAGAGGTCGATGTTCTGCAGCTGGGTGGCGAGGTTGATCAGCGCGGGGATCTGCGCGAGCTGGTCGTCGACGGTGAGGTTCTTGGTGATGGTCTCGGCGATGGAGTAGAGGCGCGGGACGTCCGTCAGGGTGCCCTGCGACTTGACCTTCCGGACCATCGAGGCGAGGAAGCTCTGCTGGGCGCGGATGCGGCCCTCGTCGCCGCCGTTGCCGAAGCCGTGCCGCGTGCGCAGGAAGGCCAGCGCCTGGTCGCCCTCGATGGAGCTGACGCCGGCGGGCAGCTTGAGCCCGGAGTCCGGGTCGTCGATCGCCTGGTTGACGCACACGTCGACCCCGCCGAGCGTGCGGGAGAGCTCGGTGACCGCGTTGAAGTCGGCCATCATGAAGTGGTCGATGTTCAGGCCCGTGAGGCGGTTGATCGCCGCCACGGTGCAGCCGGGACCACCGGAGGCCAGGGCGCTGTTGAGCTGGCCCATCGCCTTGGCGGGGTAGACCTTGCCCGACTCCGGGTCCTTGCAGGCGGGGATGTGGACCATCAGGTCCCGGGGGAAGCTGACCACGGCGACGCGCTTCCGGTCCGCGGAGATCTGCACGAGCATCATCACGTCGGAGTTGCCGGCGGTCGAGGAGTCGGAGGGATTGCCGAACCGGGAGTCCGACCCGGTGCGCGTGTCGGTGCCGAGGACGAGGATCTGGATCGGCTGGTGATCGAGGTTCTGGTCCGCGCTGGAGCCGCCCGCGGCGTCAAGGTTGAGGGGCTTGGAGACGAGGTTGCCCTGCAGCCGCATCACCTGCACGCCGGCGAACACCGCTCCGGCCACCATGAGCAGGGCGACCACCAGGGCGGTGATCTTCAGTCCGCGGTGCCGCGGCTCCCGGCCGGCGTGACTGCCGCGGCCCAGGTGCTTGGGCACCGGATGCTTCGCTTCCGCGCGCGTGGGACCGTGTCCGTCGACGGGCTCGTCGGTGAGGGGCTCGACCGGGTGTTCGTCATCGGCGACGTGGCGTCGGCTCATCCACCCCTACTTCCTGGCAGTCCGGCGTTCGGCGCCGGTGCGCGAACGGATCCTGGGGACAGCGTCGATCGACCGCGAACGGTGCGGCCGCCCGGGTGCTCCCCACCCCCGGGCTCGCTGTATTGTGGCACACCGATCCGGGTGCCGGCTGATGTTCCGGACTCCTGGGTGCCGCCCGTGGCGAGCGTCACGACCGCGGCGATGACATGGAGATTCAGAAGCCCAGGCGCGCGAGCTGCTTGGGATCGCGCTGCCAGTCCTTGGCGATCTTCACGTGCAGGTCCAGGTACACGGGCGTCCCGAGCAGGGCCTCGATCCCCTTCCGCGCGGCGGTGCCGACCTCCCGGAGCCGGGAGCCGCCCCGGCCGATCACGATGGCCTTCTGCGAGGACCGCTCGACGAAGAGGTTGACGCGCACGTCGAGCAGCGGCCGGTCCTCCGGGCGGTCCTCGCGGGGAAGGATCTCCTCGACGACCACGGCAAGAGAGTGCGGCAGTTCGTCGCGCACGCCCTCGAGGGCGGCCTCCCGGACGAGTTCGGCGACCATGACGGCCTCGGGCTCGTCGGTCAGCTCCCCATCCGGGTAGAGCGGCGGCGACGGGGGCATCGCGCCGATCAGCACGTCCGCGACGGTGCTGACCTGGAAACCGTCGACCGCGCTGACGGGCACGATGCCGGCCCAGCCCTCCCCGCCGAGCGCGTCCCGGCCGAGCGACTCGACGGCGACGAGGGCGGAGGCCAGGGCGTCCCGGCCGACCCGGTCGGTCTTGGTCACGAGCGCGTAGACGGGGCGGCGGCGCAGGCCGGCCAGCTTCTCGGCGATGAAGCGGTCCCCCGGACCGATCTTCTCGTCGGCGGGCAGGCAGAACCCGATGGCGTCGACCTCGCCGAGCGTCTCGGTGACGAGGTCGTTCAGGCGCTGGCCGAGCAGGGTGCGGGGCCGGTGCAGGCCCGGGGTGTCGACGAGGATCAGCTGCCCGTCGGCGCGGTGCACGATGCCGCGGATCGTGTGGCGCGTCGTCTGCGGCCGGGACGACGTGATGGCGACCTTCTGCCCCACCAGGGCGTTGGTCAGGGTCGACTTGCCGGCGTTGGGGCGGCCGACGAGGCTGACGAACCCGGCGCGGTAGGGGGCGCCGTCGTCCTGCGTGTCTGCCGCCTCGCGGCGGGACTGCAGCACGGACGGCGTGCCGCCCTCGGCCCGGCGGGCGTTCGATCCGGACGGGGATGCGGGTCCGCGGCTCATCCGGCGACCTCCTGCTGGCTGGTGCTGTCGTGTCGTGTGCTGTCCTGCCGACTGTCGTCGTGTCGTGTGCTGCCGCGACGCCCGCCGTCGTGGGCGTCCTCCGGGCGGTGGTTCCCGTGGGCGTCCTCATCGTCCTCGACCGGCAGCGGGTCGGCCAGGCGCGCGATGATGTGGGACACGCGGTTCCGGCGGCCCTCGAGCCGCTCGGCGTCCAGGTGGATGCCGGCGACGTCGGCCTCGCTGCCGACGATCGGGACCTTGCCGATCGCCTTGCCGAGCAGGCCGCCGACGGTGTCGACCTCGTCGTCCTCGAGCTCCATGTCGAACAGCTCGCCGAGGTCCTCGACGGAGAGCTGCGCGGAGATCCGGTACCGGCCGTCGCCGAGGTCCTCGACCTCGGGGCGCTCCGAGTCGTACTCGTCGACGATCTCGCCGACGATCTCCTCGATCAGGTCCTCGAGGGTGACCATGCCGGCGGTGCCTCCGTACTCGTCGATGACGATCGCGACGTGCGTGCCCTCCCGCTGCAGCTCGCTGAGCAGATCCGCGACCGGCTTGGACTCGGGGACGAAGCGGACGGGGCGGGCGACGGTGTCCACCGTGGCACCGGCCGCGTCCGCCGCCGCGCCGGCGCCGGGAGTGGCCCGCTCGGCGCCGTAGACGGCCGCGACGACGTCCTTGAGGTAGAGGACACCGCGGGGATCGTCGGTGCTCTGCCCCATGACCGGCACCCGGGAGTAGCCCGACCGCAGGAACAGGGAGAGCGCCTGGCGCAGCGTCGCGCCCGTCTCGATGCCGACGATGTCGGTGCGCGGGACCATGACCGCGCGGACCTTGGTGTCGTTCAGGTCGAACACCGAGTGGATCAGCTCGGCCTCGTTGTCCTCGATCATCTCGGACTCGTTGGCCCGGTAGACCATCTCCCGCAGCTCGTCCTCGGTGAAGAACGCGGCGTCGGCCCGCGGGGCGCCCGGTGTGACGAGGCTGCCGACCGAGATCAGCCAGCCGGGGATGGGGCCGAGGATGACGCACAGGAAGTGCACGAGCGGGGCGGTGGCGGTGACCACGCCCACGGAGTAGGTGCGGCCGAGCTGGCGGGGTGAGACACCGACGAGGACGAAACCGATCGCCGCCATCACCACGGTGCCGATGAGCCCGGCGACCCACGGGTTGCCGATCCCGCCGAGCAGCAGCATCGCGACGGCGACCGCCGCGGCCATCTCGAACCACACGCGCCAGAAGCGGGTGGCGTGCATGTGCCGGGCGGGCTCGTCGATGATGCGGCGCAGCGCCCCGGCGTTCCGGCCACCGAGCGCCGCCTCGGCGTCGTGCCGGGGCAGGTAGGTGAAGGCGGCCTCTGCCGCGGCCGTGATCGCCGCTCCGCAGAGGAAGACGACGACCAGGACGAACAGCAGGGCCACCGTCACGAGTCGGTCTCCCGTGGGGAGGGCCGGCCGAGGTGCTCGGTCAGGAGTGCTCGCTGCAGGGCGAACATCTCCGCCTTCTCGTCCGGCTCCTCGTGGTCGTAGCCGAGCAGGTGCAGGACGCCGTGCGTGACGAGCAGGAGGATCTCGTCGCCGACGCTGTGGCCGCCGCGGGCCGCCTGCCGCGAGGCGACCTGCGGGCACACGACGATGTCGCCGAGCAGACCCTCCGCGGACGGGGCGTCCTCGCTGCCGGGCCGGAGCTCGTCCATCGGGAAGGACATGACGTCGGTGGCCCCGGGCTCGTCCATCCACTGCTGGTGCAGGGCCGCCATGGCCTCCTCGTCGACGAGGACGATGGACAGGTCCGTCTGCGGGTGCAGGTACAGCCGATCGAACAGGTGACGGGCGAGGGCGAGGATCGCGTCCTCGTCGACGGTCTGCGCCGACTCGTTGGAGATCTCGATGCTCACGACGCCGACTCCTGCGAGTCGGCCCGCTCACCCGAGCTGCGCTGGTCGTCGCTCCGCCGGTCGTTGCTCCGCCGGTCGGCGCGTCCACGATCCTCGTGCCGGCGGTGCTCCCGCCGCTCCCGTGCGCGCTCGCTCCCCTGCCGCTGCTGCTCGTCCCACCGGCTGTAGGCGGTGACGATGTCGCCCACGAGGCGGTGCCGAACGACGTCGGAGGCGTCCAGGGTCGTGAAGGCGACGTCGTCGATGCCGTCGAGGATCTCCCGGACGACGCGCAGGCCGGACTGGGTGCCCTGCGGCAGGTCCACCTGCGTGACGTCGCCGGTGACGACGATGCGCGAGCCGAAGCCCAGGCGCGTGAGGAACATCTTCATCTGTTCGGGCGTCGTGTTCTGCGCCTCGTCGAGGATGATGAACGCGTCGTTGAGGGTTCGGCCGCGCATGTACGCCAGCGGGGCGACCTCGATCGTGCCGGCCGCCATCAGGCGCGGGATCGAGTCGGGGTCCATCATGTCGTGCAGCGCGTCGTACAGCGGACGCAGGTAGGGGTCGATCTTGTCGCTGAGGGTGCCGGGCAGGTAGCCGAGCCGCTCCCCCGCCTCGACGGCGGGACGGGTCAGGATGATCCGGTTGACCTCGCGGTTCTGCAGCGCCTGCACGGCCTTCGCCATGGCCAGGTAGGTCTTGCCGGTACCGGCCGGGCCGATGCCGAAGATCACCGTGTTGGCGTCGATCGCGTCGACGTACAGCTTCTGGTTCAGCGTCTTCGGGCGGATCGTGCGGCCACGGCTGGAGAGGATGTTCTGCGTGAGGACCTGGGCGGGACGTGCCTCGGCGGAGGTCTCGAGCATGCTCATCAGCTGGCGGAGGGTCTGCGCGGACATCACGGTGTGCGCCGCGGCCATCTCCTTGACCTCGGCCAGCACCTCGGCGGCTCGGGTGACGGCGGCCGGGTCCGGGCCGGTGACCTGCACGGAGTGGTCCCGCACGGTCAGGTTGAGGCTGGGGTAGGTGCTCTCGATGATGCGCAGGGCCTCGTCCTGGGCGCCGAGCGCCTGGACCATCTGCTCCGAGGAATCGAAGTCGATGGTGCGCGACTCGGGGCCGGCGGGACTGGTGACTGCGGATGCGGTGAACTCGCTCATGGGTGCGGCCGAGGTGGCCTGCCGTCGCTCCTGTCGGATCGGTCGGGTGATCGGGGCGACCCGCGGGTGGTCGCGGTCCGCTGCCGGTCCCGGCGGGTCCGCCGTCCACTGCACCGGCGCACCGGACGCACGGGTTCCAGCACTGTCGATTCTACGGCACGGCCCTCCGTGCCAGACTGGGCAGCGGGGCGCGCACGGCCCGTGTTCGCGCTCGGTGGACGGACGGTCGACGACCGCTCGACGACAGGAGGTGGCTGCGATCGTACTGCGACGCCGTACCCGGCCTGCCTCCGTCGAGCACCGGGCTCGCCGCCACCTGCCGCGCCGTCTCTCCATGGTCGGTCGCGTGCTGGCCGTTCTCGCCACCGTCGTGCTGCTCGTGCCGGGCCTGAGCGCCTGCACCGCCCTCTCCACGCCACGCCCCACCGCCGACGCGAGCGGCGACGGGCAGGCCGCCCAGGACCTGAGCCAGCCGACCGGGGCCGCCGAGTCCGTGGCGAGCACCTCGCAGGTGCCGGTCTACTGGCTGGGCGGCACGAGCGACGGCACCTACCTGTTCCGGGAGTACCGCCTGCTGCCGGCCGCGGGCGACTCGGTCTCCACCGCGGTCTCCGCGATGATGTCCGCCAGGCCGCTGGACCCCGACTACTACACGCCCTGGAAACCGGCCTCCCGCGTCGGCTCCGCGATCGGTGACAACAACACCGTCACGGTGGACGTCTCCTCCGACGCATTCGGCGCCCAGCTCGGCCCCGAGGAGGCGGAGCTGGCCATCCAGCAGCTCGTCTACACGGCCACCGGGGCCGCCGCGAACGCCGGCCTGATCCCCACGGACCAGCAGAGCCGGGTGATCATCCTCGTCGACGGGCACACCGGGTACCGGGCGTTCGGGCAGATCACCTTGGGCGATCCGATGAGCCGGCAGACCGAGCGGGCCGCGCCGATCTGGGTGATCGACCCGCAGGACGGCACGGTGGTGACCGGATCCACGGTGCGCGCGGCGGGCCGGGTGACCAGCGTGGTGCACCGCGTCAGCTGGGAGATCGGCCGGGCGACCGACGACGGCAAGGACGGCTACCGCCGCTACCGCACCGGCACGTCGAAGCTGCAGAGCGACAGCAGCAACGGCGGCAGCTTCGCCCTCGAGCAACAGCTCCCGCCCGGCAACTACCGGGTCACGTTCTTCGAGCCCGGGGACGGGGGCGCCCAGCGCTGGGCGGACAGCAAGACCATCACGATGCGCTGACGCGCGGGAGTCGTCGACCGTCGCGGGTCCTCTCGGGTCGCGCGGTCTGCTCACCAGCGGCCCAGCTGCACGGAGGCCAGGGCCAGGGCCGCGGGGCCGGCGGTCGACGAGCGCAGCACGTGCGGGCCCAGTACCGCCAGTCGGGCACCGGCGTCGGTCAGGGCCGCGAGTTCGTCCGGGCCGATACCGCCTTCAGGTCCGACGATGAGCAGCACCCGGCGGAGGGTGGACGCCGCGGCGTCCTGACCGGTCTCGGTCCCGGCCGCATCGGTGTCCTCACCGGTCGCCCCGGTCGGTTCTGCGTCAGCACCGGCAACGCCGGTGATCTCGGCGAGCACCGCGCTCAACGGCGTCGCCGCGTCCTCGTGCAGCACGACGGCGGCGAGGCTGCCGTCCTTCGTGCCGGCGGCGATCCGCGCCGCCAGGGCCCGGGTGCCGGTCAGGTCCGCCAGCCGGGGAATCCACGCGCGCCGGGACTGCTGGGCCGCGGCGCGCAGCACGCTCTCCCACTTGCCCGCGGACTTCGCCGCCCGGTCGGCTTTCCAGCGCACGATCGACCGGTCCGCCTGCCACGGCACGACCACGTCGACGCCGAGCTCGGTGGCCGTCTCGACGGCCTGCAGGTCGCGGTCCTGCTTGGCGAGGGCCTGGACCAGTTCCAGCGCCGGCGTCGGGGCGGCTTCGACCACGACCGACCGCACGCTCAACTCCAGCGCGTCCTTCGCGGTGCCGGTGACGACGCACGTGAGGCGGCGGCCGGAACCGTCGCACACCTCGACCGTCTCGCCCGAACCGATCCGGCGCACGGTCGCGGCGTGCCGGCCCTCCGGCCCGTCCAGCCGGAACCGGCCCCCGGGCATCACTGAGGTGAGGTCCGTCGCCGGGTAGAACACCGGGGCGCTCATGGCGGGGCGGCCTCGCTCTCGGATCGGTGGGGTCAGGTCAGGGACACGTCATGGGGCCGGGGCGCAATCGGCCACCCGCGGGGTGGATGCGGCGACTCAGATGCCGCCGAAGCGCTCCCGCAGGCGGGAGAACACGCCGCTGCCGGCCGTCGCGGGCCTGGCGGAGGGCTTCTCCTCGTGCCGCAGGCCGGCGAGGCGACGCAGGAGTTCCTCCTGCTCGTCGTCGAGCCGGGTCGGCGTCTCCACGTGCAGGTGGATGCGCACGTCGCCGCGGCCCCCCGAGCGCAGGTGCGTGACGCCGAGGCCCTTGAGGGTGATGACCTCGCCGGACTGGCTGCCGGCCGCGACCCGCAGGGGCTGCGGCCCGTCGAAGGTGTCGAAGTCGATGACGGTGCCGAGCGCGGCCGCCGTCATCGGCAGCTGGAGCGTGGCGTGCAGGTCGTCGCCGTCGCGCACGAACGCGGGGTCCTTCGCGACCTGGATCTCGACGTACAGGTCGCCCTGCGGGCCACCGGCGACGCCGGCCTCGCCCTGGCCGCCGAGCTGGATGCGTGTGCCGGTCGCGACGCCGGCGGGGACCTTGAGGGTAAGGCTGCGGCGGCTGCGCACGCGCCCCTGGCCGGCGCACTCGTTGCAGGGGTTGCGGATCACGGTGCCGAAGCCCTGGCAGGTGGGGCACGGGGCCGTCGTCATGACCTGGCCGAGGATGGAGCGAACGGCCCGCTGGATCTGGCCGGTGCCGTGGCACACGTCGCACGTGGTCGGCGAGGTGCCCGGCTCGCAGCACGAGCCCGAGCATCGCTCGCACACGACGGCGGTCTCGAGTTCGATCGACGTGTTGGTGCCGAACACCGCGTCCTTCAGGCTCACGCCGACGGAGATCAGCGCGTCCTGGCCGCGCCGCATCCGCGACGTCGGGCCGGCCGCACCCGCGCCGGCACCACCGAAGAACGTGTCGAAGATGTCCTGGAACCCGCCGAAGCCGGCGCCACCGAACCCTCCGCCGCCGCCGAAGCCGTTGGCGCTGCCGTTCTCGTTGCCGGTCGTGTCGTAGATCTGCCGCTTCTGCGGGTCGCTGAGCACCTCGTAGGCGTGGCTGACCTTCTTGAACTCCTCGGCGGCGTCGTCCCCCGGGTTCACATCGGGGTGCAGCTTGCGGGCCAGCTTGCGGTAGGCCTTCTTGATCTCTTCGCCGGTGGCGTCCCGGGACACACCCAGGACCTCGTAATGACTGGCCACAACGTCCTTTCACATCGTTTCTCGACACCGTCGGGCGCGTGCTGCGCACCTACGGCGAGCGTCAACCCGCGAGAATGCGGGACAGATAGCGGGCCACCGCGCGCACGGCGGCCATGGAGGTCGGATAGTCCATCCGGGTCGGGCCCACGACCCCGAGCCGGGACGCGGCCGCCGGCCCGTAGCCCGAGGCGATGACCGAGGCCTCACTGAGCGGCTCGTACGGGTTCTCGTGACCGATGCGCACGGTCACGCCGGCCTCGTCCTGCCCCATCTCCGACAACAACCGGAGCATCACGACCTGTTCCTCGAGCGCCTCCAGCACCGGCAGGATCGTCAGCGGGAAGTCCCGGGTGGCCCGGGCGAGGTTCGCCGTCCCGGCCATCACGATGCGGTCCTGGCCCGCGAAACCGACGAGGGAGACGACCGCGGCGGCCAGGCGGTCCAGCAGCGGATCGGCCGGTGGGTGCTCGACCGGGGCGTCGGTGCCGGTCTCGGCGTCGATCGGTCCGCGCAGCCGGCCGAGCAGGGTCGGCACCTCGGTCAGGGGGCGCGCGTCGATCGCACCGAGCAGCCGGGTGCGCGCGTCGGCGAGCTCCTCGACCGTGACCGGCGACGCGAGCGGGACGACCCGCTGCTCGACGTGGCCGTTGCTCGTGATGAGCACGACGAGGGCACGGTCCTCGGCGAGCGCGACGACGTCGAGGTGGCGCACCCGCGCGTCGCCGATCGTCGGGTACTGGATCAGGGCGACCTGGTGGGTGAGCTGGGCGAGCAGGCGCGCCGTCTTCTCCATGACGTCGTCGAGGTCGTTCGCCTCGTCGAGCAGGGTCTGGATCGCGCGGCGCTCGGCCTGCGAGAGTGGCTTGACGTCCGAGATCCGGTCGACGAACAACCGGTAGCCCGCATCCGTGGGCACCCGGCCGGCGCTCGTGTGCGGGGCCACGATGAGCCCCTCCTCCTCGAGCACCGCCATGTCGTTGCGGATGGTCGCCGACGACACGCCGAGACGGTGCCGGTCGACCAGGGCGCGGGATCCGACGGGCTCACGGAACTGGACGTAGTCCTCCACGATGGCGCGCAGCACGTTCAATCGCCGCGAATCGCTCACTGCCGCACCTCCTGTGGCGGTCTCGACGGGCCTCGTGCCGCTGGCCGCCGCGGCGGCCGGACCACGGGTCCGCCCCGCACCACCAGCATCGAGGTCGAGCATCGGACTCGAGCACTGACGGTTAGCACTCGGGAAGCTCAAGTGCCAAGTCTAGTACGGGTGCCCCGTTGCTAGCATGTAGGCGCCCGCGGCCGGCCCGGCCCGGCGCCCCGGGAGGATCGACGACTCCCGGATCCGAGCTGCCAGGAGGACGCGTGCACGACTACGACTGGGGCCCGCAGGACCTGACGACGGCGAACACGGGACGGCAGTCCGGGCGCGTCCGGCAGGACGTGCCCGCGGTGCCCGCCCGCCGCGGTCTCGTGCTCGAGGACGGCGCCAGCGGGTTCGTCGGGGAACTGATGCGTGTCGAGCGCACCGCGGGGATGATCGTCATGGTCCTCGAGGGCCGTGGCGGGCGCACCCGCTCCTTCCCGCTCGGTCACGGCTTCCTGCTCGAGGGGCGGCCGGTCGAGATCACCGCACCCGGCGCCGCCGGAACGAACAGTGCCGCCGCTCCCGCCGCCCCGGCGCGCACCGCGTCGGGGTCCGTCCGCGGAGCGACCACACGGGCCCGCGTCGCCCGCGCCAGCCGCATCTGGGTCGAGGGCAAGCACGACGCCGAACTGGTCGAGAAGGTCTGGGGCGACGACCTGCGCGAGGAGGGCATCGTCGTCGAGCCGCTTGGTGGGATCGACGACCTCGTCGGTGCCATCCGCGATTTCGAGCCCGGCCCGCAGCGCCGGCTCGGGGTGCTCGTCGACCACCTGGTGCCGGGCAGCAAGGAGTCCCGCATCGCCCAGGACGCCCTGCGCGTGCCGGGTGCGGCGTCGAACGTCCTCGTCGTCGGGCACCCCTACGTCGACGTGTGGCAGGTGATCAAGCCGGCGGTGCTCGGCATCGACGCGTGGCCCGTCATCGCCCGCGGGCAGGACTGGAAGACCGGCATCCTCGCCGGACTCGGCTGGCCGCACGCCGGCCCGATCGACGTCGCGCGCGGGTGGCAGCGGCTGCTGGCGTCCGTGCACACCTACACCGACCTCGAACCGGCGATGCTCGGCCGTGTCGAGGAGGTCATCGACTTCCTGACCGTCTCGGGCTGACCGTGTCGGGCTGACCGTATCGGTTCGACCTCCTGGCGCTGACCTGCGCGGCGATCTCGACGCGGCCGGGATCACGTCCCGGAGCGCTGTTCCCTGACCGGGAGGGTGCCGTGTGCCCGGTACAATAGTCGCGGCGCGGACCGCTCCGTGGCCGCGCCGGTCACCGAACGCGTGGGCCGTCCTGGACGGTCCGCAGAGAGGCAGTCGTGTCGCAGACCCCCCGGCAGGAGAGCCCCGGTGCCAGCCACGGCCACGCAGGCGACTACACCGGTGTCCCGGCCAACGCCCTGCCTCTGACGGCGACCGAGGACCGGCAGTGGGCCACCATGGCGCACTTCGGCGGCATCCTCGGCTGTGTCCCCTCGCTGGTCATCTACCTCGTGTTCCGCGAACGCGGCCCCTTCACCGCGCAGGAATCCCACGAGGCCCTCAACTTCACGGTCCCGCCGACCATCGTCGCGGTGCTGTGCAACGTGCTCGCGCTCATCCCCGTCGTGGGCTGGGTGTTCGCGCTCCTCGCGGCCGCGCTGTGGCTCGGCGTCACCGCCTTCTCCGTGATCGCCGGCGTGCACGCCAACCGGGGCGAGCCCTACCGGTACCCGGTCAACCTCCGCCTCATCCGGGGCTGACGAGAGCGTCTCTCCCCGGTGGGAGGGGCCGCGGCTCAGTCCTCGAGCAGGCGCCGCACGACGGCGTCCGCGAGCAGGCGACCGCGCAGCGTGAGGCGCAGCGCCCCGGCGAAGGCCGCGGCCGGCTCGACCAGTTCCTCGGCGATCAGCGCCGCGACCTGACGTCGGCCGGATGCCCCGAGCGTCGCCACCGGCAGGCCCTCGGCCAGCCGGGTGCGCAGCATGACGTCCTCGACGTGCCGGGTCGACGGGTCGAGCGTCTCCCGGCCCGCGGCCGGTGACTCCCCCGCCGCCAGCCGGGCGGCGTACGCCGTCGGGTGCTTGACGTTCCACCAGCGCACGCCGCCGACGTGGGAGTGGGCACCGGGCCCGATCCCCCACCAGTCGCCGCTGCGCCAGTAGGCCACGTTGTGCCGGCAGGCGTGGTCGACGCCGCGGGCCCAGTTGCTCACCTCGTACCAGTCCATGCCCGCCGCCCGCAGCCGCGCGTCGGCGAGCTCGTACTTGGCGGCGTGGTCGTCGTCGTCGACGTCGGGCACCTGGCCGCGGCGGATCCGCGCCGCGAGGCGCGTGCCCTCCTCGATGATCAGCGCGTAGGCCGAGATGTGGTCGGGCTCGCAGGCCAGCGCGGCGTCGAGGGACTGTTCCCAGTCGCCGAGGCTCTCCCCCGGCGTGCCGTAGATGAGGTCCAGGCTCACGTCCAGCCCGGCCTCGCGGGCCCAGGCGACGGCCTGCGGCACGTTGTCCGGGTTGTGGGTGCGGTCCAGGACGGCGAGGACGTGGGGAACGGCGGACTGCATGCCGAACGAGACGCGGGTGACGCCGGCGGCGGCGAGGCGCGCGAGGCTCTCCGGGGTCACCGAGTCCGGGTTCGCCTCGGTGGTGATCTCGACGTCGTCGGCGAAGGTCCAGCGGGACCGGGCCGCGTCGACGATGCGGATCAGGTCCTCGGCCGGCAGCAGGGTCGGGGTGCCGCCGCCGAAGAAGACGGTGTGCACGGGCCGATCGCCGATGCGGGCCTCCGCCAGCACCGTGGCCGCGAGGTCCACCTCGGCGACGGCGCGGGACGCGTACTCGGCCTGGCTGCCCCCGCCGCCGAGCTCCGTCGCGGTGTAGGTGTTGAAGTCGCAGTATCCGCAGCGCACCGCGCAGAACGGGATGTGGACGTAGAGGCTGAAGGTGCGGTCCGCGGCGCCGTCGGCGACGGTGGCGGGCAGCCGACCGTCGGCCGGAGCCGGGTCGGCGAGGGGCAGAGCGCTGGGCATCGCGGGGCTACTTCTTCGCCTTGTCCTTCGCGGCGCCGCTGTCGTCCGAGGAGAGCGCGGCGATGAAGGCCTCCTGGGGAACCTCGACGCGGCCGACCATCTTCATGCGCTTCTTGCCCTCCTTCTGCTTCTCCAGCAGCTTCCGCTTGCGGGTGATGTCGCCGCCGTAGCACTTGGCGAGCACGTCCTTGCGGATGGCGCGGATGTTCTCGCGGGCGATGATGCGGGAGCCGATGGCGGCCTGGATGGGCACCTCGAACTGCTGGCGCGGGATCAGCTCGCGCAGCTTGCCCGTCATCATGACGCCGTAGGAGTAGGCCTTGTCGCGGTGGGTGATGGCGCTGAACGCGTCGACCTGCTCGCCCTGCAGGAGGATGTCGACCTTGACCAGGTCGGCCGCCTCTTCGCCGTCGGCCTTCCAGTCCAGCGACGCGTAGCCGCGGGTCTTCGACTTGAGCTGGTCGAAGAAGTCGAACACGATCTCGGCCAGCGGCAGGCGGTAGCGCAGCTCGACCCGGTCCTCCGAGAGGTAGTCCATGCCGCCGAGCTGGCCGCGACGGGCCTGGCACAGCTCCATGATCGCGCCGACGAAGTCGCTCGGGGCGAGGATCGTGGCCGACACCATCGGCTCGCGCACCTCGGCGACCTTGCCGCCCGTCGGGAACTCGCTCGGGTTGGTGACCACCGTCTCCGAGCCGTCCTCCATGGTGACGTCGTAGACGACGTTCGGGGCGGTGGAGATGAGGTCGAGGTTGAACTCGCGCTCGAGCCGGTCGCGAGTGATCTCCAGGTGCAGGAGGCCGAGGAAGCCGCAGCGGAAGCCGAAGCCCAGGGCCGCCGACGTCTCCGGCTCGTAGACCAGGGCCGCGTCGTTGAGCTTGAGCTTGTCCAGGGCGTCGCGCAGGTCCGGGTAGTCGGAGCCGTCCAGCGGGTAGAGGCCCGAGAAGACCATGGGCTTGGGGTCCTCGTAGCCGCCCAGGGACTCCGTCGCCGGCTTGGCCAGATCGGTCACGGTGTCCCCGACCTTGGATTGGCGCACGTCCTTCACGCCGGTGATGAGGTAGCCGACCTCGCCGACCCCGAGGCCCTTCGTGGGATTGGGCTCCGGCGAGATGACGCCGATCTCGAGCAGCTCGTGGCTCGCGCGCGTCGACATCATCTGGATCCGCTGCCGCGGGGTGAGGGCGCCGTCGACGACGCGGACGTAGGTGACGACGCCGCGGTACGAGTCGTAGACGGAGTCGAAGATCATGGCGCGGGCCGGTGCGTCGGGGACGCCGACCGGCGCGGGGATGTCCGCGACGATGCGGTCCAGCAGGGCCTCGACGCCCACGCCGGTCTTGCCCGAGACGAGCAGCACGTCCTCGGGGTCCCCGCCGATGAGGTTGGCGAGCTCCTCCGCGTACTTCTCGGGCTGGGCCGCCGGCAGGTCGATCTTGTTCAGCGCCGGGATGATCGTCAGGTCGTTCTCCATCGCCAGGTACAGGTTGGCGAGGGTCTGCGCCTCGATGCCCTGCGCGGCGTCGACGAGCAGCAGGGCGCCCTCGCACGCGGCGAGGGACCGGGAGACCTCGTAGGTGAAGTCGACGTGGCCGGGCGTGTCGATCATGTTCAGGGCGTATGCGGTACCGTCGACCTCCCACGGCATGCGCACGGCCTGGGACTTGATGGTGATGCCGCGCTCGCGCTCGATGTCCATCCGGTCCAGGTACTGGGCCTTCATGTCCCGCGGCTGGACGACGCCGGTGGACTGCAGCATCCGGTCGGCCAGGGTGGACTTGCCGTGGTCGATGTGCGCGATGATGCAGAAATTCCGGATGATCTCCGGGGCGGTCTCGGCGGGCACCGGTGCGGTGCGTGCCAGCGGTGACACGGATAGCCCTCACTCAGGACGGATGGCGGACGGGTGGAGTACCGGGCCGTCCAACGACGGCGGTTCACCTTCCAGTCTCCCACGAAGCGCACCGGCCGCCGCCGCGACGGCACGCCGTCGGGCGGCCTCCCCCTTCTCGTCGTGGGCTCTGCTAGACTTGACCGCTGTGTGTCCGTTGGTCGACGGGCACGAACCGGGTCGATCCGCCACTACGGTGCCCCACGCCGTTCTCAGTCTTCTCGACCCACTGCCCTCAGACCGCACACCCGTTTCCCGCAGGAAAGAGATCAGCACGTGGCCAACATCAAGTCCCAGAAGAAGCGCATTCTCACCAACGAGAAGGCGCGTCTGCGCAACAACTCCTACAAGTCGGAGCTGCGTACCGCCATCCGCGCCGTCCACACCGCGCTGACCGCCGGCGACAAGGAGGCCGCCACCACGGCCCTGAAGAACGCCAGCAAGAAGCTCGACAAGGCCGTCAGCAAGGGTGTCATCCACAAGAACAACGCGGCCAACCGCAAGTCCTCGATCGCCAAGCAGGTCTCCAGCCTCTGAGCTGACGCGTCGAGCGACGCCGGCAGCGCGAACGCACCGCGCCGGCGGCCGCCCCGCACTCGAGGATCCCGTTGTGGCCCGGACCGATGCGGTCCGGGCCACAGCTGTGTCCGGGGGCGCGTGAACGCCTACGGGCGACCGGCCGCGATGAGCATGACGGCGCTTTCCACGGCGTACTCGGGGTCCCGCGACTCGCCCTTGACCTGTGCGTCGGCGGCCGCGAGGGCTGTCAGCGCCGCGGCCAGGNCGGCGCTTTCCACGGCGTACTCGGGGTCCCGCGACTCGCCCTTGACCTGTGCGTCGGCGGCCGCGAGGGCTGTCAGCGCCGCGGCCAGGTGCTCCTCGGAGAACCGGGACGCCTCCCGTCGCGCCTGGTCGATCTGCCAGGGTGCCATCGACAGCTGACCGGCCAGGGCAGCCGACGACCCGCGCAGGCCGTACACCTTGGCGACGGCACGCACCTTCATCGCCAGGGCGGCGACGAGCGGCACCGGGTCGACACCGGTGGCGAAGGCGTGACGCAACGTCGCCATGGCGCGGACGCTGTTGCCGGACAGGGCGGCGTCGGCCACCTTGAACGCCGTGGCCTCGACACGGCCGCCGTAGTAGCGCTCGACGGTCTCGGCGTCGACGGTCGTCTCCGTGTCGGAGATGAGCTGGTCGCAGGCCGAGGCGAGCTCGGGCAGGCTCGACCCGACCGCGCTGACGAGGGCCCGCACGGCGTCGGCCTCGATCCGGCGGCGACCGGCCCGGAACTCGGCGGTGACGAAGTCCATCTTGTCGCTGTCCCGCTTGAGGGGCTGGCAGTCCACCGTCGGCACCGCAGCCGCCTTGAGGGCGTCGAGGAGCTTCTTGCCGCGGTTGCCGCCCGCGTGCCAGAGGACCAGGTAGACCTCGGGTTCGGGATTGGCGAGGTAGGTCAGGGCGTCCGTGAGGAAGTCGTCGGTCATGCCGGCCAGGCCGGTGACCTCGATGAGGATGGTCTCCCCAAACAGGGAGGGGCTGGCGATCATGGTCAGCTGCCCGGCGGCATAGGCGGCGGCGTCGAGCTGCTGGATCTGCAGGTCCGCGCTGTTCTCCCGCAGCTGGGCGCGGATCCGCTGGCGCGCCCGCTGGGCGAGCAGGTCCTCGGCGCCGCTGAGCAGGACGACGGGGGCGGCGGCGACCTCGCGCCACGGGATGAGGGCGGCGGGAGCCTTGCCGCGGGAGGCGGCGGTGGTACGAGCGGCCACGACGGCAGCCCTCCTCGGGACGAACGGGGCGGAAGACACGGCGTGACACCGGCCCGGGCGGGAGGGTGACGACGTCGACTTCGAGCATCCCATGGGCCGCCGACAAATCGCGACACGGACGAACCGCGCGGGCGCCGTCGCCCTGCCGTGCGACGGTCACGGCGGAAGCGCCGTCGCCACGATGCCGTCCCCGGTGCGACGGACGGTGACCGCGCCCTGCTGATCGGTGCGCCAGACGGTGGCGCCGAGCCCGCGCAGGTGGTCGAGGATGCCGGTGGCGGGGTGTCCATAGTCGTTGTCCCGCCCGACCGACACGAGGGCCAGCGGCGCGCGGACGGCGTCGAGGATCGCGGTGCCGCCGTTCCGGGCACCGTGGTGAGCCACCTTGATCACGTCCAGGCCGCGCAGCGCATCGCCGACATCGAGGCCGGTACCGGTGCCGGTGCCCGTGTCGGCTCGGAGCAGAGCGGCCGTACCGTCCTCCTCCAGGTCGCCCGTGAGCAGCACCCGCAGGGGCGGCCCGTCCGTCGCGGTGACGGTGACCAGCACGACGACACTGTTGTCGTTCTCGTCGCCGATCGGTCGGGGCGTCCTGGGCCACAGCACAGTCCAGCTGACCGGGCCGATACTGCCGTGCGCGGGCGCGACGAGGCGTTCGACCGATGCCGGGACCTGCCGGATGACCGCGGAGACCGACGGGGCAAGGGCCGCATCGGCCGCCGAGACGAGATAGCGGTCGACGGACCGCCCGCGCACCGCGTCGGGCAGGCCGCCGTAGTGATCCTCGTGCTGGTGGGTGAGCAGCACCGCGGCCAGGTGATGCACTCCGAGTCGGTCCAGACAGCGGGCCATGGCGGGTCCGGGCGGCCCGCTGTCGACGAGCATCGCCGTGTCGCCACCGATCCGCAGCACGAGGCCGTCTCCCTGCCCGACGTCGCACATGGCCAGCTGCCACTGCCCCGGTGGCGGAGCCGGCACCACGACGCCGAAGGCGGCGGTTCCGGCCGCGACGAGCGCCACGCCGCCCATCACGATGCCGGCGCGGATCAGCAGCCACCGCGTCGTCCGACGCGGCCGTCGACGGCAGCGCCGCGTCGGCCCGAGCCGAGCACCTCCCGGTCCGCGAGGTCGCGCGCGCGTCGGTGTCGCTCGCTTCCTGGGCGACGAGCCCGATGCCACCCGAGCCGCTGTCCGCGCTGTGTCCGGGCGGGGACGCGGAGAGCGACCAGACGCGGTGATTGCCCGACCGCCGAGGCGGCGACCCAGGACCAGCAGCACCGTCACGACCGCCGCATCGACCGCGCCGAGCAGGGCGACTCCCCCGGGACCACCGGGCCACGGCAGGAGCGCGGCCGGTGCCGTCGCCGCGGACCGGGCGACGACGGCGATCGTCTCGGCGCACCGGGCGGCCACCCACACCGGGGCCACCGCCAACGGTGGCCAGACGACGCCCACGAGCGCGGCGAGAGAGCCGGCGACCGTCACCACCGGGACGACAGGGGCGACGACGGCGTTCGCGACCACGCCCCACGTGCTGATCGCGGGTTGGACCAGCACCAGTAGTGGTGCGCACGCCAGCTGCGCAGCCAGGGGCGCGGCCACGGCCCTGATCACCCCACCCGGAATCGGCGGCACGTTCAGGGCGAACAGCATCACCGCCAGGGCGTCTTCCACCGGGCCGCACAGCCCGATGAGGGCGGCCGTCGCGACGACCGACAGGCCGAAACCGAGGGCCGTGGACAGGAAGGGATCGATGAACAGCAGCACGCCGACGGCGGTGCAGAGCATGGCCACCGGCACCCGGCCCCGGCCCGAGACGACAGCGACCGCGCCGACCGCGCCCATGACGGCCGCACGCAGCACACTCGGATCGGGCCCCACCAGGACCACGAACCCGGTCAGGGCCGCAGCCGCGCCCGGGACGAGCGACCAGCGCGGTGCTCGCACCAGCACGCCGAGACCGACCACGCACGCGAGGACGATCGTGCAGTTGGTCCCGCTGACGGCCGTCAGGTGGGTCAGCGACGCCGTCGCCATCGCCGCCCGCAGATCCTCACCCAGGGGTGCCCGGTCGCCGAGCACCAGACCGGGAACGAGTTGCCCGGCGTCGGGCGACTGGGCGGCGCTCTGCGCGCGCAGGGCTTCCCGGATCCGTGCCGTGAGGTTCTCGACGGCGGCCGGCTCGGCGACGAGCCGGGGCGGCGTGCTGGCACGCAGGAACGCGGCCTCCCGGGATCCGGCGTCCGTGGGCGCGAGCGCGCCGGCGACCCGGACCCGTTGACCGGGACGTACCGAGGCCCACCGCCGATCACCCACCACGAGCACCGGCGTCGCTGCCGAGAACCTGACGCCTCCCGTTGCGGCCGCCGTGATCGTGCCCCGGACGAGAACCAGGCCCTGCTGTTGCGTCCGCGAACCGGTTGCACCCACCGGGCGCGGTTCGTCCGTGACCGTCAGCTCGGCCGTCACTGCCGCTCGACCGGCGATGGCCGCGCCGATCGGTCCCGCGCGCTGCAGGCCCGAGGACGCCTGGCCCGTCACGAGGCCGGCCGACCCGAGCAGCAGGAGAGCGCCGACCGCGACGAGCGGCACGCGTCGACGGCGGAAGGGCGCGGGGAGTCGCTCAGAACGGGGTGCGACAGATCGACCTCCCGCAGATCGACGTTCTTCGGCCGCCGTCGACACACGACCGCGGCGGACTTGCCCTTGCCTCCGGAGCAGGGCTGCAACGAACGCCAGCACGCCCGCGACCGCGGACCCGAGGGCCACGCCGATCACCACGGGCGGGATCGTGATCCCGATGGCGGTACCGGCCCACACCACTGCGGCGGGCGCGACCAGCCGGAGATCCCAGCGCCGTTGCCGGCGAGGCGGCGGTGAGGTGTGTCGCGTGGCATCTCCGGGCGGTCGCACCGGAGAACCCGATCCGGCGCCGGCGGCGAGGAAGACATCGGAGCCGCCCTGAGTCACCGCGGGACCTCGGACGCTCGGCTCGCCCGGTCCGCTGCTGGCGGCCTGGACGAGCCGCCGCCAGGGTGGGTCCGATCGCGCGCTCATCCCGTGGTCACCAGCGGCCGCAGTTCGGCCATCATCTTCTCGCCGATACCGGGCACCGCGTCCAGGTCGTCCACGGCGGCGAACGGTCCGTGTTCGGTGCGCCAGGCCACGATGCGTTGGGCCATCACCGGCCCGACCCGCGGCAGGCCGTCGAGTGCGGCGGCGTCGGCGGTGTTGATGTTCACCGGAGTGCCGGGGGCAGGGCTCGCGCCGACACCGGTGCCTCCACCGGTTGCTGTTTCCCCGCCCGAGACCGCCGGTGGTGTCGCAGCACCCGCAGTCGTTCCACCGCTGCCGCCCGGCGTGGCGCCCCCGGCAGCGGCGGCAGCGGATGTGTCCTCCCCCGCCGCCGGCACGCGGATCTGGGTACCGTCCTCGGCGCGTGCCGCCAGGTTGATGCGGTCCATCTGCGCGCCGGGAAGCGCCCCGCCGGCGGCGGACACCGCATCGGCGATGCGGCTGCCGGCGGCCAGTCGGACGATGCCGGGCCGGTGCACCGCCCCGGTCACGTGCACGATGACCGTCCCCGTCGACCCTGCCCCTGACGGTCCTGGCGACGGCGGGGTCGATCTCGCGGCGTCGGCGCCGGGTGCCGACGCCGCCGCCGGATGCTCGGTCGCGGCGGCACCGCTGCTGCTCGAGTAGCCCGACACGGACGACGCTGCGGACGTCGCCCGCCCGGACGCCTCCGCCGACGTGGCCGTCGTGACGGGCCTGATGGTGACCTGCGTCGCCGCGGGCGCGACGAACGCGCGCACGAGCAGCACGACGGCGATGGTCGCCAGGACCACCGCAGCCGCCGTCCCGATCCGCCACGCGACTTGGCCACGCCGTCGCGCGTCCGGTCGAGCCCACCTCAGCGCGGCATCGTCCTCGTCATCGATGGCGGCATCGTCCTCGTCATCGACGCCGTGGTCGTCCTCATCGAGGTCGCGGTCCGTCCACCCCACCAGGTCGCCCTCGTCCCGGCCCAGCCAGTGCCGCGCGCCTCTGGGCGCGTCACCGTGCTCGCGGTCGTCCCTGCCCAGCGCGTCAACTGGCGTGCTGCTGCCCTGTGCGCGGCCGTCCCGATCGTTCCAGGCGTCGTGCTCGTCCCATGCAGGCGGCCATCCCGACGGCCCTGGCTCGCTCGTCTCGTCGTACGCGGGACGCCGCCACCGCCGAGCGTCGAGGTCGATCTCCAGATCAGCGTCGCCGGTCGCACCGTCGTGCCCAGCAGCACGCCCGAGCGGACGCTCAGCGCCGACCTGCCGGATCAGCCCCGCGCCGTCCGTCCTCGAGCCGCCCCGCCCTGCACCATCCCGCCCTGCACCGCCCCACCGCGAGCCCCCGCCACGGCGGCCACCGACGGTCGCGCGCCACTCGGCGCGCGAGGCGAACGGGGCGGGCGGATCGGCCATGGGCCCACGCTAGGAAGCCCACCGTCCGGCCGGTGTCGGAAGAGTCCCGGATGTGGATTCAGCCGTGGGCGACGGTGCCTGTGGAGGGAGAACCGGGCCGCCCGGTGACGACACCGAGCACCCCGAGGCCGACGTGGGCGGCGAGGACCGAAGGCAGCCGGGACACCAGTGGCCGGACGCCGGTCTGCTCCGTGAGCCGCTCCGCCAGTTCCTCGGCCTCGGCGACGTTCCCGAAGTGGTGCACGGCGCATTCCCGGGGCAACGACGGCGGCGTCGCGGCGAGATCGGCGGCCGCCAGCGCCTCGAGCCGGCGGATCGCGCGCACGGCGGAGCGGATCCGTTCGAGCGGCACGACGACGCCGTCGTCGATCTGCAGCAGCGGCTTGATCGCGAGCACGCCGCCGATCCAGGCGGCGGCCCCACCGACCCGGCCGCCACGGCGCAGCGTCTCCAGGTTCGGCACGTAGAAGCGCACCCGGTGGCGCTCGGAGGCGCGCCGCGCGGACGCGGCCACCGCGGCCGGCGTCGCTCCGGCGGCCGCCGCCGCGCAGGCGTCCCGGACGGCGTACCCGAGGGCCATGCCGGCGGTGCCGGAGTCGATGACCGAGACGGGCACCGGCACGCGGCCGGCCGCCCAGCGCGCGGAGTCCACGGTGCCGGAGAGGCCGGCGGAGAGGTGCACGGAGACGATGTGCGTGTGCCCGGCGGCGGCCAGCCGGCGGTACACGGCCTCGACGGCCCCGGGCGAGGGACGCGACGTGGCGACCGCCCGGCCCGAGGCCAGGGCGAGTTCGAGCGCGGCGGGCGGTCCCGGCGGCAGCGTCTCGCCGTCCACCGAGACCGGCAGGTCCAGTACCGTCAGGCCGTGCTCGGCCTCGAGGGTGGCCCGCAGATCGTCGGGCAGCCCGCAGGCGGCGTCGGTGACCACGGCCACCGACGGCACGCGCTGCCCGGGCTCACTCACGCGCCTCGACCCACCCGCCGTCGCTCCGGCCGGATCAGGCCGGGACGATGTTGACGAGCCTGGGTGCCCGGACGATCACCGTGCGCACCCCGCGGCCGTCGAGGGACCGCACGACGCCGTCGGCGGCCAGGGCCAGCTCGCGCAGCGCGTCCTCGCTGATGTCGACGGGCACCTCGAGCCGGTCGCGGACCTTGCCGGCGACCTGCACGACGGCGGTCACGGTCTGCTGCACCAGCAGCGACGCGTCGACCGTCGGCCACGCCGCCTGGTTGACGGGTCCCTCGTGCCCGAGCCGGTGCCACATGTCCTCGGCCGTGTACGGGCCGACCAGGCTGAGCAGGATCGCCACCGCCTCGGTCGCCTCGCGCACGGCGGGGTCGGCGGCGCCGGCCCCGGTGTCGATGGCCTTGCGGGTCGCGTTGACCAGCTCCATGGTGCGGGCGACGACGACGTTGAACTTGTGGTCGTCCAGCAGCGCGGCCGCGTCCGCGACGGTGCGGTGGGTGACCACCCGCAGCGCCCGGTCACCGGCGGCCGGATCCGTCCCGACCGGGGACGCCACGTCGTCGGCCAGGCGCCACGCACGGGCCAGGAACTTCGCCGACCCCGACGGGGAGACGTCGGCCCAGTCCACGTCGTCCTCCGGCGGGGAGGCGAACACCATGGTCAGGCGGACGGCGTCGACCCCGTACTTGTCCAGCTGCTGGCTCAGGTCCACGCCGTTACCCAGCGACTTGCTCATCGCCCGGCCGCCGTTGAGCACCTGCCCCTGGTTCAGCAGAGCCGTAAAGGGCTCGACGAAGTCCAGCAGGCCCTCGTCGTGCAGCACCTTGGTGATGAACCGGCTGTAGAGCAGGTGCAGGATGGCGTGCTCGACACCGCCCACGTACTGGTCCACGGGCGCCCACCGGCGCACGGCCTCGGGGTCGAACGCGGCCTCGGTGTCGTGCGGGGAGGTGTAGCGCAGCACGTACCAGGACGAGTCGACGAAGGTGTCCATCGTGTCCGTGTCCCGGCGCGCCTCACCGCCGCAGGACGGGCAGTCGACCCGGACCCACGCCTCGTTCGAGGCCAGCGGGGACTGGCCGTGCGGGGCCAGGTCGGCGCCGCGCATGTCGTCGGGCAGGCGCACCGGCAGCTGGTCGTCGGGGACCGGCACCTCGCCGCAGGTGGCGCAGTGGATGATCGGGATCGGCGCGCCCCAGAACCGCTGCCGAGACAGCAGCCAGTCCCGCAGGCGGTAGTTGACGGTCGCCTCACCGGTGCCGGCCTCGGCCACCAGCTCGACGGCGCGGGCGATCGCCTCGGTCTTGCCCAGCCCGTCCAGCGGGCCCGAGTTGATCAGCGTGCCGTCGCCGGCGGTCGCGATGCCGGTGACGGCCGGGTCCTCGTCGCCGGTGTCGACGACGGCGCGGACCGGCAGGTCGAACGTTCGGGCGAAGTCCAGGTCGCGCTGGTCGTGCGCGGGCACCGCCATGATGGCGCCGGTGCCGTAGTCGGCCAGGACGTAGTCCGCGGCCCACACGGGCAGTCGCTCGCCGCTGAGCGGGTTGATCGCGTACCGGCCCAGGAACACGCCGGTCTTGGTGCGGTCGGTGGCCTGCCGCTCGATGTCGGAGAGGTGCTTGACCTCCTCGCGGTAGGCCGTCAGCATCTGGGCGTGCTCGTCCGTCACCAGCTCGGACGCGAGGTCCGCGTCGGCGGCGACGACGAAGAACGTGGCGCCGTACAGGGTGTCGGGACGGGTCGTGAAGACGGTGACCTTCTGCTCGGCCTGGCCGCTGTCCGTGCCGGCGACGGGTTCGATCACGAAGTCGACGTGCGCGCCCGTGGACCTGCCGATCCAGTTCCGCTGCATCGCCAGCACCCGCTCGGGCCAGTGGCCCGACAGCGCGTCCATGTCGTCCAGCAGCCGGTCCGCGTAGTCGGTGATCCGGAAGTACCACTGGTTCAAGGCCTTCTTCGTCACCGGGGTGCCGCACCGCTCGCAGGCACCGTTGACGACCTGCTCGTTCGCCAGCACGGTCTGGTCCTTGGGGCACCAGTTGACCGGCGAGTTCTTCCGGTACGCCAGGCCGCGGCGGTACAGCTGCAGGAAGAGCCACTGGGTCCACCGGTAGTACTCGGGGTCGGACGTGTGCAGCCGCCGGCTCCAGTCCAGGCTCAGGCCGTACCGCTTGAAGGAGGCCGCCTGCGTCTCGATGTTCGCGTACGTCCACTCGGCCGGGTGCGCGTTGCGGGCGATCGCGGCGTTCTCGGCGGGCAGGCCGAACGAGTCCCACCCGATCGGGTGCAGCACGTCGTAGCCCTTCAGGCGCCAGTACCGGGCGACGACGTCGCCCATCGCGAACGCCTCCGCGTGGCCCATGTGCAGGTCACCGGAGGGGTACGGGAACATGTCGGCGACGTACCGCCGCTCCCGGGACCCGTCGTCGACCGGGGCGAACACGTCGTTCTGCTCCCACCACGGGCCCCAGGTGGCCTCGAGCGCGGCGAAGTCCCAACCGGCGGCCTGCTGCCCGTCGCTGTGCTGGTCTCCGTGCTGCGCTGGTGTCTGCTGCGCCTCGGTGTTCACGCTGGTCTCAGTCCTTCGGTGCGACGGTGTGCGACGGGTGGGTCCGACAATCCCGTTCGACGCATAGGGCGGTGCGGACCCGTTCCGGGCCCGGACACACAAAAGCCCCTCGCTGAGCAAGGGGCCGCTGTGCCTGACGTGACGCCGCTGCACGCGTGCAGCCCTCGTCGGCACAGCCTCTAGAGAAGTCGGAACGGCATGTCGTCCATGGTAGCGCAGCGGGTCGGCACCGAGGCGCGATGCCCCGGTGCCGACCCGTGTCAGCGGTTCGAGCGAGTGCTACTGGACGTCCTCGTCGACCCAGTCGAAGGTCTTCGTGACGGCCTTCTTCCACAGCCGGAGCTGGCGGTCGCGCTCGGCGCCGTCCATCTGCGGCTCCCAGCGCTTGTCCTCGGCCCAGTTGGCGGTCACGTCGTCCGTGCTGTCCCAGAACCCGACGGCCAGGCCCGCGGCGTACGCGGCACCGAGCGCCGTCGTCTCGATCACCTTGGGCCGGATCACCGGGATGCCGAGGATGTCGGCCTGGAACTGCATCAGCGCGTCATTGGCGACCATGCCGCCGTCCACGCGCAGGTCCTCCATGTCGACCCCGGCGTCGGCGTTGGCCGCGTCGAGCACCTCACGGGTCTGGAAGGCCGTGGCCTCCAGCGCCGCGCGGGCGATGTGGCCCTTGTTGGCGTAGCGGGTGAGGCCGACGATCGCGCCGCGGGCGTCACCGCGCCAGTAGGGGGCGAACAGGCCCGAGAACGCGGGCACGATGTACACCCCGCCGTTGTCCTCGACCGTGCGGGCCAGCTCCTCCACCTCGGGCGCCGTCTTGATCAGGCCCAAGTTGTCCCGCAGCCACTGGATCAGGGACCCGGTGACGGCGATGGACCCCTCGAGGGCGTAGACCGGCTTCGCGTCGCCGAGCTTGTAGCAGACCGTGGTCAGCAGCCCGTTCTTCGAGCGGACGATCTCCTCGCCCGTGTTGACGATGAGGAAGTTGCCGGTGCCGTAGGTGTTCTTGGCGCCGCCCTTCTCGAATGCCGCCTGGCCGAAGGTGGCCGCCTGCTGGTCACCGAGGATGCCGGCCACCGGGGTCTCCCGCAGCAGCTGCGAGCCGGCGACGGTGCCGTAGACCTCGGAGGAGGACTTGATCTCCGGCAGCATCGAGGCGGGAACCCCGAAGACGTCGAGGATGCCCTGGTCCCAGGACAGGGTCTCCAGGTCCATGAACATCGTGCGGGAGGCGTTGGTGACGTCGGTGACGTGCACGCCGCCGTCGACGCCGCCGGTCAGGTTCCACAGCACCCAGCAGTCGGTGTTGCCGAACAGCAGGTCCCCCGCCTCGGCCTTCTCGCGGGCCCCCTCGACATTGTCGAGGATCCACTTGACCTTGGTGCCGGAGAAGTAGGTCGCCAGCGGCAGGCCCACCGTGTCCTTGAAGCGCTCGACGCCTCCATCGGCGGCGAGCTCGTCGACGATCTTCTGGGTGCGGGTGTCCTGCCAGACGATCGCGTTGTAGACGGCCTTGCCGGTCGTCTTGTCCCACACCACCGCGGTCTCCCGCTGGTTGGTGATGCCGACGGCGGCGATGTCGTGCCGCGTCAGGTTCGCGCGGCTGAGCGCGGTGCCGATGACCTCGCGGACGTTGGTCCAGATCTCCTCCGGGTCGTGCTCGACCCAGCCGGCGCGCGGGAAGATCTGCTCGTGCTCGAGCTGGCCGGACGAGACGATGCTGCCGGACTTGTCGAACACGATGGCGCGGGAGGACGTGGTGCCCTGGTCGATCGCCAGAACGTAGTCGGCCATGAGTGACTCCTTCGTTGGGGATGAACGGATGGACGGGGCTCAGGCCGCGGCGGTGGCGACGTGAACGAGCGGGGCCAGCAGGCCGCCGAGAATGCCGCCGACGATCGGGCCGACGACGGGGATCCAGGCGTAGCCCCAGTCGCTCGAGCCCTTGCCCTTGATCGGCAGGAACGCGTGGGCGATACGGGGGCCGAGGTCACGGTTCGGGTTGATGGCGTACCCGGTCGGGCCACCGAGGGAGGCGCCGATGCCGACGACGAGCAGGGCGACGGCCAGCGGGCCGAGGCCGCTCGGCGTGTTGCCGAAGCTGACGATGACGAACACGAGCACGAAGGTGCCGATGATCTCCGTGATCAGGTTCCAGGGGGTGCTGCGAATCGCGGGACCGGTGGAGAACACGCCCAGCTTGTTGGCCGGGTCCGGCTCCTCGTCGAAGTGCTGCTTGTACGCGGCCCAGGTGAGCACGGCGCCGAGGATCGAGCCGATCATCTGTGCGAGCAGGTAGAGGAGGGCGTTGCCCAAGTTCTTGTCGATCCCGGGCGCGAAGGTCGCGGTGTCGGGGTTGACCCACAGGCCGACGGTGACGGCGAAGTTCAGGTGTGCCCCGGACGCGGCGGCCGCGAAGACGCCGGCGAAGACGGCCAGGCCCCAGCCGAAGTTGACCATCAGGAAACCGCCGCCGTTGCCCTTGGTCTTGGCGAGGGCGACGTTCGCGACGACGCCGCAGCCGAGCAGCAGCAGCAGCATGGTGCCGAATGTCTCGGCCACGAATGCGTGTAGTGACACCTTGACTCCTTCAGGGAAGCGGGCACGACGAACGACGTCGTCCCTCGTGCGCGGGGTGGAACGGAAACCCCGTGGTGCCGGTGGGGTGGTGAACCGGTGTGGTCCCCACCACATCTTCGAGCCAAGGGCACGGTTGTGCAACCTGGCGGCCGTCCGGGCCGCGCCGGGCCAAACCGCGACCGACCTGCACGGATAGAGTCGTGGCCATGAGTCCAGCCATTCCCCCGGCCGCCGTGACCCGGGAGATCACCCTGAACAACGGCGTGCAGATGCCCACCGTCGGATTCGGCACCTTCCAGATCCCGGCCGAGCGGACCGCCGAGCTGGTCGGTGAGGCCCTCGAGACGGGGTACCGGCACGTGGACACGGCGGCCCTGTACCGCAACGAGGCCGGCGTGGGTGCCGCCGTGCGGGAGGCCGTGTCCGAGGAGGGCGACTTCCGGCTCGACCTGGAGGACGTCTTCGTCACCACGAAGCTGTGGAACGACCGGCACGATGACGCGCGGGCCGCCTTCGCCCAGTCCCGCGCCGCGCTCGGGCTCAGCACGGTCGACCAGTACCTCATCCACTGGCCGGTGCCCTCGGCGGACCGGTACGTGCACGCCTGGCGCCAGCTCGAGGGGCTCTACCACGAGGGCGCGGTGCGCAGCATCGGCGTCAGCAACTTCACCGTCCCGCAGCTCGAGCGCCTGCTCGCGGAGACCGACGTCGTGCCCGCCGTCAACCAGGTGGAGCTGCACCCCTACCTGCAGCAGGACGAGCTGCTCGCCTTCCACGCTGCGCACGGGATCGCGACGGTCGCGTGGAGCCCCCTCGGACGCGGCGCCTGCCTGCACGACGCGCAGCTGGCCGCCATCGCCGGACCGCTCGGGGTGTCCATCGCCCAGCTGATCCTGCGCTGGCACCTGCAGCGCGGCAGCGTCGTCATCCCCAAGGCCAGCAGCCCGGCCCGCATCGCCCAGAACATCGACCTGTTCTCCTTCCGGCTCGACGACGAGACGATGGACCGGATCGCCGGCCTGGATCGCGGCGAGCGGGGCGGCCCCGACCCAGAGACCGTCCGATGAGCGGGCGGCAGGAGATGCTCGACCTCCCGGACGGCGCGACCACCCCGATCTGGTCGTACGGCGCCGACGGCGGTGCACCGTCCGCGCGCACCGTGCTGCTCGTACACGGCTTCCGCGGCGACCACCACGGGCTCGCCGGTATCGCGGCCGCCCTCGCCGGTACGTCCCCGACGCTGCGCGTCGTGGTGCCCGACCTGCCCGGCTTCGGCGCGGCGGAGGCCCTGCCCGGCCGTCATGACGTGCCCGCCTACGCCCGCTTCGTCCGCAGCGTCGCCGCGGTGGTCAGCCCGGCGTCGGCCCCAGCGCTCGTCGGCCACTCGTTCGGCTCGATCGTCGCGGCCCACGCCGTCGCGGCGGGACCTGACGCCTTCAGCAGCCTGACCTTGATCAACCCGATCGCCGCCCCCGCGCTGGAGGGTCCGCAGGCGCTGATGTCGCGGCTCGCGCAGCTCTACTACGCCGCGGGCGCCCGGCTGCCCGAGCCCGTCGGCCAGGCGCTGCTGCGCAACCGGGCGATCGTGCGGCTGATGAGCGAGGTGATGGCGACGACGAAGGACCCCGCGCTGCGCCGATTCATCCACGACCAGCACCGACGGTACTTCAGTGCGTTCTCGCAGCGGCGCGTCGTGCAGGAGGCCTTCACGGCGTCCGTGACCGGCACCGTCACCGAGGCGGCCGACCGGCTGGACCTGCCCGTGCAGCTGATCGCCGGCAACGCGGACGACATCGCCCCGCTGGACACGCAGCACCGGCTGCACGCACTGCTGCCGGGGTCCGAGCTGTCCGTGATCGCCGGCGTCGGGCACCTGACGCACTACGAGACGCCCGAGCTCGTCGCCGAGCTGATCGCCGACTTCCTCGACCGGCACCCCGCTCCCGACACGGCGACCCCGGTGGCGCCGGCCCCACCGGCTGCGCCGGCGACGGGGGTGACGTCGTGAGGCTGCTCGTGGACGCGCGGTTCACCCGGATCGGCCGGCACGACGGCATCAGCCGCTACGGGGCGAGCCTGATCGCCGCGCTGTCCCGGCACACCGACGTCGTCATGCTCATCCACGACGAGCGGCAGCTCGAGCTGCTGCCGGACGTGCCGTGGGTCAAGGTGTCCAGTCCCCTCTCCCCCGCCGAACTGCTGATCGCGGGCACCGTCAACCGGCTGAAGCCCGACGTCGTGTTCTGCCCGATGCAGACGATGGGCAGCTTCGGCCGGCGGTACGGGCTGATCCTGACGCTGCACGACACCATCTACTACGAGCACCCGACCCCGCCGGGGTTCCTGCCCGCACCGGTGCGGCTGCTGTGGCGGCTCTATCACCGGGCGTACTGGCCGCAGCGGCTGCTGCTGAACCGCGCGGACGCCGTCGCGACCGTCAGCGCGACCACGGCGGCGGCGATCACCCGCCTCCGGCTGACCCGCCGGCCGGTCACGGTGATCGGCAACGCACCCCAGCCGGCCTCCGCCGCGGGCCCGCGCGACCCCCGTGTCTCACCGGAACGCTCCCTCGTCTACATGGGCGCGTTCCTGCCGTACAAGAACGTCGAGACGCTGGTCGCCGCGATGGGACACCTGCCCGGGTACACGCTGCACCTGCTCAGCCGGGTGCCCCCGGTGCGACGGCAGGAACTGTCCGCGGCCGTTCCCGACGGCGCGGGCGTCGTCTTCCACGACGGGGTCAGCGACGAGGAGTACACGGACCTGCTGCACCGCGCCACCGCGCTGGTCACCCTCTCCCAGGCCGAGGGCTACGGCCTGCCGCTGGTCGAGGCGATGGCGGAGGGGACCCCGGTGATCGCCAGCGACATCCCGATCTTCCGGGAGGTAGGCGCCGACGCCGTGCGGTACGTGCCCCCGACGGACCCGGCCGCGGTCGCCGCCGTTGTCCGCGAGCTGGAGGACCCGGAAGCCTTCGCCGCGGCGTCGACACGGGGTGTGCAGCGGGCCGCCGACTTCGACTGGGACGCCTCCGCCCGGACCCTGCTCGCCCTGGCCGAGGACGTCAAGCGGCAGCGGGACGAGCGCGGCGCAGCGTCCGGTGCGGCGTCGGGGCTGCTGTCGCGGGTCGCGGCGCGAATCGGCCGCCGCTGATGAGCCGGGCTCGCTCGCGCTGGGCGGCCGACGCGGACCGGCTTTCGCCGAGGCTGCTGCTGCGCTGAGCCTGGATCCGGTCACGGGACACGCCGGGTCCTATCGGGACAGAGCGCCCGATCTCGATCGGCGACAGCGTGTCGTGGGATGGGGTGGGGCGGGCTCGACATCTGTCCACTGCCTCGCCGGAAGCCGGGTCCGCGCTCGCGGCAGTGTGGTCGAGCCGTCGATGCACGGGGGCCGGACCCGGCTTCGCCTGCACCCGGTCCCAGGACATGCCCGGAGAGATGGGGACAGGGCGCTGGATCCCGTCCGACGGCGGCGTGTCGCGGGACGGAACGCGACGACGCCGGCGGAGGGGCCGTTGGCGTCCGGGACACGTCAGACCAGGTCGAGGCCGTCCAGCCGCAGATGGGCGGGACCGGCACGCTTGCCGGCCCACTGCCGGGCGCGGGAGGCCTTCAGTGCCGCGGCCACCGCCGCCCCGTGCCGGTAGGGGAAGAACACGAGGGCGCGTTCCTCCCGTTCGCCCGGTGCGGTCCTCGGACTGCCTGCGGCCGGGTCAGCGCCGGTGGCCATGGGCACCGGACCGATCACCCGGCAACCGTCCGGCAGCTCCGCCCGGTCCAGCAGATCGCGCAACGAGTCCGGCGTGCCGGTCACGGCGGCGACGCGGACGGCCGGCGGCAGCGACAGCTCCCGCCGCAGCGCGTACTCGCGTTCGGCGAACCCCGCGGCGTCCCAGCGCACCAGCGCGGCCACCGCGGCGGACTCCCCCGCCGTGACGACGACGACCCCGCCGTCGGCGGCACCGCGGACCAGACCGGCCGCGCCGAACCACCGACGGACCGTCTCCTCGGCCGCCCGGAGCGACTCCCGCTCGAGCATCGCGTCGCCGTCGAGCAGCAGGGCCGCGGCGTACCCCTCGGCCGCGACCGGTTCGGCGCCGGACGTGGCGACGACGAGCGCGGGCTCGTCGGGCACCTCGGTGCGAATGTGGTCGCCCGAGGACGAGATGACGGGCACCTGCGGGAACGCGCGCCCCAGCTCGTCCGCCGTTCGCAGCGCTCCCACGGCGATCATCCGCAGTGCGGTCCCGCCGCACACCGGGCAGGCGTACGCGGGGGCGCTGCGCTGGCACCAGCGGCACACGGGCGGGGCGTGCCGTCCGGACACCGCGAGCGGCCCCGAGCAGTGCGGGCACCGGGCCGGCTGCCGGCAGCGCTGGCACGACAGCGCCGGCGCGTAACCGGTCCGTCCCACCTGGACGAGGACGGGTCCCCGGGTCAGGGCGCTGCGCGCCGTCTCATGGGCCAGTTGCGGCAACCGGGCGACGCGGGCGAGCGGATCCCGGGCGGACTGGACGCTGTCGGCCGTGCTGACGACGCGTGGCGCCGTACGACGACGGGTGGCACGGTCCGGGCTGAGCGGCTGGGCCCATCCCGAGACGACGAGCCGCTCCGCCTCGGTGCTCCGACTGGACCCGGCGAGCAGGACGGCGGCCCCGGTCCGGCCGGCCCGGAGCAGGAGCACCTCGCGGCTGTGCTGGTACGGCGCCCGCGGTTCGACGTGCAGGTCGTCGCCGTCGTCCCACAGGCACAGCAGGCCGAGGTCGGGCACGGGCGCCCAGGCGGCGGACCGGGTGCCGATCGCGACCCGAGCGGTTCCGAACCGCAGGGCGAGGTAGTTGCGGTACCGCGGGGTCGGGCCGTCGTCGGCGCTGAGGCGGACGACATCGCCCTCGGGCAGCCGGCCGGCGAGGGCGGCCTCGAGCCGGGCGAGATCCCGCAGATCCGGGACGACGGCGACGGCGCCGCGGCCCGAGGCACGAGTGGCGACGATCGCCGAGGCGAGCAGTTCGGGCCACGCGTGCGGCCCGTGCCCGGGAGCGGCGTCGAGAACGGCCCGCGGTGATCCCCCGGATCGGACGTGCTCGAGGAAGGCCGCGCCGCGCGGATACAACGCGAAGGCGGGGTCGGGCGCGTCGGTGTGCGCGGCACCGTCGGGTCGAGCGATACCCGTGGGGCGCGATTCGGGCGCTGCCGCGCCGTCCGACTCGTCGGACGTGCCCGGATCGACGCCACCGACGGTGGCGTGCGCACCCGTCGCGGCCGGCTCCGGCGTCGGCGTGGTCGCCGCCCCGCCGTCACCGGGACGCGGCCCCGCGTCGTCCGAGGACGAACCGCCGTCGGCCGAGGCCGCATCACCATCCGCCGTGCCCGCCGCACCGTCGGAGGAGCGCGACCCGTCGTCGTCCGAGGACGACCTGCCGTTCCAGCGCGTCACATCGGTGGGCAGGTCCAGCTTCTTCTCGACCGCCGCGACCCGGGACGGCACGGCCGCACGCAGCACGTCCCACGTGACCCCGGCGTACCGGGCGGCGACCTCCTGGGCGAGGGCGAGCACCTCGGCCGTCAGCACCGGCACGGAGGAGTCCACGCGCTGCAGCTCGGCCAGCCGTCCACCCGGATCGGGCTCACGGACGCGCTCGACCACGAAGCCGGAGCGGACCCGGCCCGAGAAGCGCACGGTCACGCGGCAACCCACGGTGACGGCTCCGGCCATGGCCGCCGGGATGCGGTAGTCGAAGGGCCGGTCCAGGTGCGGTAGCGGACTGTCGACGACGACGCGGGCGATGTCGACCGGGTCGGCGGCCGGCTCCGGCGTGGCCCCGGAGCGGACCGGGGGAAGGTCGAGCAGGGCGGCCTGCCCGGAGTGCTCCTCCGGTGTGGACGCTGTCATCGATCCCTCCCTCCGGCGCGGGCCGGCGCTTCGTGCGCCCCTCGTTCGCGGAATCAGTCCATCACGGGCTACCGACAGAACCGGACGCGGGCGCACCTCCGCCGATGAGCCCCCGGTCAGCCCGACGTCGGAGCTCCGCCCGGGCGGACGACCGAGCGGATGAAACCGTGAGAGAGGCGCGGTCGACCAGACCGCGGGTCAGAGCCCGGCGGCGCTCCGCAGCGCATCGGCGCGGTCGGTGAGCTCCCACGTGAAGCCGGGCTCCTCGCGGCCGAAGTGGCCGTGCGCGGCGGTGCGGGCGTAGATCGGCCGCTTCAGGTCGAGGTCCCGGATGATGGCGAGCGGCCGCAGGTCGAAGACCTCGCGGATGGCGCGGGTGATCCGGGCCGGGTCCGTCTTCTCCGTGCCGAACGTCTCGACGTACAGGCCCACCGGGGCCGCCTGCCCGATCGCGTAGGCGACCTGGATCTCGGCGCGCGCGGCGAGACCCGCGGCGACGACGTTCTTCGCGACCCAGCGCATCGCGTACGCGGCGGACCGGTCCACCTTCGACGGGTCCTTGCCCGAGAACGCGCCGCCTCCGTGACGGGCCATGCCGCCGTAGGTGTCGACGATGATCTTGCGGCCGGTCAGTCCGGCGTCGCCCACGGGGCCGCCGATGACGAAGGGGCCGCCCGGGTTGATGATGTAGTTCGTGCTCGACGTGTCCAGCCCGGAGGACGCGAGCACCGGCTCGATCACCGCGGCGGTGATGTCGGCCTTCAGCCGCGCCTGCGTGTAGTCGGCCTCGTGCTGGGTGGAGACGACGACGGTGTCGACGGACACCGGGGTCAGGCCGTCGTAGCCGATGGTGACCTGCGTCTTCCCGTCCGGCCGCAGGCCCGGCAGTTTGCCGCTGGTGCGCACCTCGGTGAGCCGCTCGGAGAGCCGGTGCGCGAGCCAGATCGGCATCGGCATCAGGACCGGGGTCTCCTCGCTGGCGTAGCCGAACATGAGGCCCTGGTCGCCGGCGCCCTGGCGGTCGAGGTCGTCGACGGCCCGGCCCTCGCGCACCTCCAGCGACGTGGTCACGCCGCCGGAGATGTCCGGCGACTGCTCCCCGATCGAGACGGACACACCGCAGTTGGCACCGTCGAACCCCTTGTCGGAGGAGTCGTAGCCGATGCGCAGGATGGTGTCGCGGACGATGCGCGGGATCTCGACGTACCCGGCCGTGGTCACCTCACCGGCAACGTGCACGAGGCCGGTCGTGACCATGGTCTCGACGGCGACGCGGGAGTCCGGGTCGGCGGCGAGCATGCCGTCGAGGATGGCATCACTGATCTGGTCGCAGATCTTGTCCGGGTGCCCGTTCGTCACGGACTCGGAGGTGAACAGACGCAGATCGGTGGAAGTCACCTGCCCACTGTACTGGCTGCGATCCCGGCGATCGTGCGGACGAGGAACACGGCGACATCATCCTTCGAGCCGGTCGCCTCGGCCACCTGACCGTCCGGCGTCACGACGTGCACGGCGGTGCTGTCCTGCCCGAAGACGGCCCCGTCGGTCACCTCGTTGAGCACCAGGGCGTCGCATCCCTTGCGGGCAAGTTTGGCGCGCGCGAACTCGAGCGGGGTGTGGGTGTCGTCGCCCGTCTCGGCGGCGAAACCGACGATCACCTGGCCGGGTCGAGCCCGGTGCGCGGAGATCTCGGCGAGGATGTCGGGCGTGCGGGTGAGCTCGATGACCGGGTCGGTGCCGTCCTCGCTCTTCTTGATCTTGTGCGCGGCGAGGCTGCGCGGCCGGAAGTCGGCGACGGCGGCGGCCATGATGACGACGTCGGCGTCGGTCGTCGCGGACAGGACCGCGCCCCGCAGCTGCTCACTGGTCTCGACGGTGACCAGGTCGACGCCAGCGGGCGCTTCCACCTGCAGGTTGGCGCCGACGAGAGTGACCTCGGCCCCGGCGGCGAGGGCCGCCCGCGCGAGGGCCACGCCCTGTTTGCCGCTCGACCGGTTGCCCAGGTAACGGACGGGATCGAGCGGTTCGCGGGTCCCGCCGGCGGTGACGACGACCCGCCGTCCGGCGAGCAGCGCACCGTCGAGGCTTTCCCCGTCCGTGCGGTCCGAGCCGACGGCGTCCGAGCCGACGGCGTCCGGCGTGACCAGCGCGAGAGCCGCGGCGTGGATGTCGTCCGGATCGGGCAGCCGGCCGGGTCCGCTGTCGTGCCCGGTCAGCCGGCCGACGGCCGGGTCGAGCACGTGCACGCCGCGGGAGCGCAGGGTCGCGACGTTGGCAACGGTGGCCGGGTGCTGCCACATCTGCGTGTGCATCGCGGGCACCAGCAGGACGGGACAGGTGGCGACGAGCAGCGTGTTGGTCAGCAGGTCGTTCGCCAGGCCGTGAGCCGCACGGGCGAGCAGGTCGGCGGTGGCGGGAGCGACGACGACGAGGTCCGCCTCGTGGCCGAGCCGCACGTGGTTGACCAGCTCGACGTCCTCGAAGACGTCACGCGGGGCCGGCTTGCCCGAGAGGGCCTCCCAGGTGGCGGCCCCGACGAAGTGGAGCGACGCGGCGGTCGGCAGGACGGTGACGTCGTGCCCCTGCTCGGTGAACATCCGCAGCAGGAGCGCACTCTTGTAGGCGGCGACTCCGCCGCCGACACCGAGGACGACCTTCACGCGCCGCCCCGGGTCACGCGGTGGGGTCGGCGTCGCCGAAGACGTCCGTGTCGTCGAGCGCGGAGGCGTTCTCGGGCACGGCGTCGGGGTCGACCGCCTTGCGCTCGAGCAGGCCCTCGTCGATCTCGCGCAGGGCGATGGACAGCGGCTTCTCGTTCAGCTTCGTCTCGACCAGCGGCCCGACGTACTCGAACAGGCCCTCGTGCAGCTGCGCGTAGTAGGCGTTGATCTGGCGGGCACGCTTCGCGCCGTAGATGACGAGCGCGTACTTGGAGTCGGTCGTCTCCAGCAGCGAGTCGATCGACGGGGAAATGATGCCTTCGGCGTGAGTGGTCACGGAATTCGTCTCCAGGTGTCGGGGTCTCGGGCCGGCCGGCGTGGGCCGGTGGCCGAGGATCGCGGGGCAGAACCGGGGCGGAGCCGGTGAGCAGCGCGTCAGCGGGCGGGCAGCCCCATCAGGCTGACGAGCTCCGCAGCGGCACGCTCGACCCGGTCGTTGACCACGGTGTGGTCGAACTCGGGTTCTGCAGCGAGCTCCATTCTAGCGGTCTCGAGCCGATGCTGCTGTTCCTCGGGCGTCTCCGTGCCGCGTCCGATGAGCCGGCGGACCATCTCGTCCCACGTCGGAGGCGCAAGGAAGACGAAGGACGCCTCCGGCATGGCCTCGCGCACCTGCCGCGCGCCCTGCAGATCGATCTCCAGCAGCACACTGCGGCCCTCGGCCAGGGCGGCCTCCACGGCGGGCCGCGGCGTGCCGTACCGGTGACGACCGTGCACGACGGCCCACTCGAGCATCTGGCCGGTCTCGACCAGCTCGTCGAACCGCTCCGGCGTGAGGAAGAAGTAGTGGACGCCGTCCTGCTCCCCCGGGCGCGGCGCCCGCGTCGTCGCCGAGACGGAGAGCCACACCTGCGGGAAGTTGTCGCGGATGTAGGTGGAGACGGTGCCCTTGCCGACGGCGGTCGGCCCGGCGAGGACGGTCAGCCGCGGCGTGCCGTCCCCGCCGGTCCGTGCACGGTGGCCGTCCCGGTCGCGGTGCTCGTCCCGGACCCCGACCCGGTCCGTCTCCGGCGTGGCCGGGTCCGTGCTCGTCGCCGTCGGGAAGTCGTCGCTCACGATGAGAAGGCCCTTGTCCGGGCGGTGCCGCGTGCGCCGGCGCCGTCCTGTGCGTCGCGGGGCGCCGGCCCTGACGGACGGCGGCCCTAGTGGGTGGTGAGGTAGTCGATCAGGGCCTTGCGCTGGTGGACGCCCAGGCCGCGGATGCGACGGGACGGCGAGATGCCGACCTCGGCCATGATAGCCGCCGACCGTTTCTTGCCGACGCCGGGCAGGGACTCGAGCATCTCGCTGACCTTCATCCGGCCGATCGCCTCGTCGGCGGACCCGGAGTCGATCACGGACGCGACCGACGAGTTGCCGGCTTTCAGTCGTGATTTGGCGTCGGCCCGCACGGTCCTCGCTGCGGTCGCCTTGTCCCGGGCGCGCGCCCGTTCGTCGGTGGTCAACGGTTTCAGAGCCACGATTTACTCCCGTACACGGTCCCGCCCGCCGGGACCGGCCTCGCGGGCCGACCGGCGCGCCTGGTGGATGGTCGAACTGGCTCCGTGCTCCGGCTCCGCGAGTGCACCGGAACACGGGTGGAAGGCCCCCCATGTCGCGTCGTGGACGTAGTGTATCTCCCGGTCGCGGCCGAGAACAGGAGCAGGCTCACCACCGTGCGCGCAGGTCAGCGCGGGGACGACCGCCCTCCGCCGGAGCCTCCGGTCAGGCCCGTCCGGCCAGGCTCCGCAGGTCCTCGACGCTGCGCTCCACCGCGTCGCGGACGCGCGCGACGTCGGGCCCGGCGGAGAGGATCTGCCGGCTCGAGGAGACCAGTGCGGCCGGCACCGCGGCGCCGAAGGTGGCCGCGACCTCCGTGACGCCGGCACCCTGCGCGCCGTACCCCGGGGCGAGGAGCGGACCGGCGACGGCGGCCAGGTCGAGACCGAGCCGGGCGACGGTCTCAGCCCCCACGGTCGCGCCGACGACGAGGCCGACGGGGCCCCACCCGTCGGCGGAGCGGCGGGCGGCGTTCTCGTCGGCGGCGGCCGTGACGATCCGGGCGGCGACCGAGCCGCCGTCCCCGTCGTCACCGGCGTGCTGCAGGCCCGCACCCTCCGGGTTGGAGGTCAGGGCGAGCACGAACACGCCGCGGCCGGTCACCGCGGCCAGGTCCAGCGCCGGCCGCAGCGACTCGAAACCGAGATACGGCGAGAGCGTCACAGCGTCCGCGGCCAGCGGGGAACCGTCGGCCAGCCACGCCTGCGCGTAGGCCGCCATGGTCGAGCCGATGTCCCCGCGCTTGGCGTCGGCGATGGTCAGCACGCCTGCGTCGGCGGCCGCCGCGAGCAGCCGCTCGAGCGCGGCCAACCCGGCGGACCCGTGCCGTTCGAACAGGGCCACCTGCGGCTTGATCGCCGCGCACCGTCCGGCAGCGGCCTCGAGCACGGTGCGTGAGAACCGGTCCAGGCTCGACGCCTCGTCGGGCAGGTCCCACGCGCTCAGCAGGCCGGGGTGCGGGTCGATGCCCACGCACAGCGGGCCGTTCAGCGCCATCGCCCGTTGCAGGCGCGGCCCGAAGCCGAGCACCGCCGTCGCGGCCGGGCCGGCGCCCGGCAGCGCCTCCGGCCGCGGTTGCGGACCGGCCTCGGGTGCCGGACGCCCGGCCTGCGGCGCGTCCGGCACCGGAGTCGCCTCAGGCACGGGCAGGCTCCTGCGCCGCGTCGGGGCTCCCGGCGCCGCGGGCCGCACCACCGGCAGCACCGTTCGCGCCGCCGGTCTCCGCGCCACGCGCCGCCGCCAGCCGGGCCGCGTGCTCCTGCAGGCTGGCCACGGTCCACGTGTAGGTGCGCTGCGCCTCGATGGCCTGCACCGCGGCGCCGAGCTCGGCGAGCGTCGTGATGACGGGGATGCCCGTGGACGTCGCCGCCGCGCGGATCTCGTAGCCGTCCTCGCGGGCCGCTCCCCCGGTGGGGGTGTTGACCACGAGGTCGACGCCGCCGGTCGTGATCAGGTCGCCGATGGTCGGGGTGTCGCCCTCACCGACGGCCTCACCGCTCGCGCCCTCCCGGCTGCCGATCTTGCGCACGGTGTCGGCCTTGATGCCGATGCGGCGCAGCACCTCGGCCGTCCCCTCGGTCGCCAGCAGGGTGAACCCCAGGTCGACGAGCCGCTTGACCGGCATCACCATGGCCCGCTTGTCGCGGTTGGCGATGGAGACGAACGCCGTGCCGCCCGAGGGCAGCGCGTTGTTCGCGGCGGCCTGGCTCTTGGCGAACGCGGTGTCGAAGTACGTGTCGATGCCCATCACCTCGCCGGTCGAGCGCATCTCGGGCCCGAGCAGCGAGTCGACGACGGTGCCCTCCGGGGTGCGGAACCGGCTGAACGGCAGCACCGCCTCCTTGACCGCGAAGGGAGCGGAGAGCGGCAGCGCCGAGCCGTCGCCCTCGGCCGGCAGCAGGGCGGGCCGCCCGGCGCCGTCCGCGGCACCGGCGCGCAGCTGCGCGATCGTCGCGCCGGTGCCGATGAGGGCCGCGGCCTTGGCCAGCTGCACGCCGGTCGCCTTGGAGACGAACGGCACCGTGCGGGACGCCCGCGGGTTGGCCTCGAGCACGTACAGCACGTCGGAGGCGAGGGCGAACTGGATGTTGATCAGCCCGCGCACGCCCACGCCGTCGGCGATCGCGCGGGTCGCGGTGCGGACCCGGTCGATGACGTCGCTGCCCAGGGTGATCGGGGGCAGCACGCACGCGGAGTCCCCGGAGTGGATGCCGGCCTCCTCGATGTGCTCCATGATCCCGCCGACGTACAGGTCGGTGCCGTCGAACAGGGCGTCGACGTCGATCTCGATGGCGTCCTCGAGGAACCGGTCGATCAGGGCCGGGTGGTCCTCGGTGATCTCCGTCGCGTGGGCGATGTACCGGGCGAGGCCCTCCTCGTCGTACACGATCTCCATGCCGCGGCCACCGAGCACGTACGAGGGGCGCACCAGCACGGGGTAGCCGATCTCGTCGGCGATGGCCTTGGCGTCCTCGAAGCTGACGGCGGTGCCGTTCTTCGGGGCGGTCAGCCCGGCCGCGTCGAGCACGCGGGAGAACACGCCGCGGTGCTCGGCCGCCTCGATCGCCTCCGGCGGGGTGCCGAGGATCGGCACGCCCGCGGCCTGCAGCGACTCGGCGAGCTTGAGCGGGGTCTGCCCGCCCAGCTGCACGAACACGCCGAGCAGCCCGCCGGTGCGGCGCTCGGCCGCGATCACCTCGAGCACGTCCTCGAACGTCAACGGCTCGAAGTACAGCCGGGAGGAGATGTCGTAGTCGGTGGAGACCGTCTCGGGGTTGCAGTTGATCATCACGGTGTCGATGCCGGCCTCGCCGAGCACCAGGGAGGCGTGCACGCACGAGTAGTCGAACTCGATGCCCTGCCCGATGCGGTTCGGGCCCGAGCCGAGGATGATGACCGACGGCTTCGCGTGGGGCGCGATCTCGTCCTCCTCGTCGTACGCCGAGTAGTGGTACGGCGTGTACGCGGCGAACTCGGCGGCGCACGTGTCGACCGTCTTGAACACGGGCCGGATCCCCAGGGCGTGCCGGATGCCGCGGACGACGGCCTCCGACTGGTGCGTCAGGGTGCCCAGCTGCGCGTCGGAGAAGCCGTGCTGCTTGGCGTGGCGCAGCAACTCCGGGGTCAGGCCCTCGGCCTCCCGCACCTGCGCGGCCACCTCGTTCAGCAGCGCGATCTGGTCGAGGAACCACGGGTCGATCGCCGTCGTCTCGAACAGGTCCTCGACGGTCGCGCCGGCGAGCATCGCCCGCTGCACCTGGTGGATGCGCGCCGTCGTCGGGCTCGCGGCGCCGGCGAGGGCCGCTTCCTTCTCCCCCGCCGCGGCCGGCCGGAAGTCGAACGACGAGCCGGACTGCTCGAGCGAGCGCATCGCCTTCTGCAGCGCCTCGGTGAAGTTGCGGCCGATGGCCATGGCCTCGCCGACGGACTTCATCGTGGTGGTCAGCGTCGGGTCCGCGGCCGGGAACTTCTCGAACGCGAAGCGCGGCACCTTGACGACGACGTAGTCCAGGGTCGGCTCGAACGACGCCGGGGTCTCCCGGGTGATGTCGTTGCGGATCTCGTCCAGGGTGTAGCCGACGGCCAGCTTGGTGGCGATCTTCGCGATCGGGAAACCGGTGGCCTTCGACGCCAGGGCGGACGAGCGGGACACGCGGGGGTTCATCTCGATCACGACGACCCGGCCCGTGGACGGCTCGACGGCGAACTGGATGTTGCAGCCGCCGGTGTCGACCCCGACCTCGCGGATGACGGCGATCGCGACGTCGCGCAGCTTCTGGTACTCGCGGTCGGTCAGCGTCAGGGCGGGGGCCACGGTGATGGAGTCGCCGGTGTGGACGCCGACCGGGTCGAGGTTCTCGATGGAGCAGACCACGACGACGTTGTCGTTGCGGTCGCGCATCATCTCCAGCTCGTACTCCTTCCAGCCGAGGATGGACTCCTCCAGGAGCACCTCGGAGGTCGGGCTGTACTGGATGCCGGCGCCGGCGATGCGGCGCAGGTCCGTCGCGTCGTAGGCGATCCCCGAGCCGAGGCCGCCCATGGTGAAGGAGGGCCGGACGACGACGGGGTAGTTCAGCTCCTCGACGGCGGCGAACGCCTCGTCGAGGCTGTGCACGATGCGCGAGCGGGCGGACTCGGCGCCGCAGCGCTCGACGACGCCCTTGAACGCCTCGCGGTCCTCGCCGAGGTTGATCGCCTCGACGTTGGCGCCGATCAGCTCGACGCCGTACGTCGAGAGCACCCCGTTGCCGTCGAGCGCGATCGCCGTGTTCAGGGCGGTCTGCCCGCCCAGGGTCGGCAGCAGGGCGTCGGGCCGCTCCTTGGCGATGATCTTCTCGACCACCTCCGGGGTGATCGGCTCGACGTAGGTGGCGTCGGCCAGCTCCGGGTCCGTCATGATCGTCGCCGGGTTGGAGTTGACGAGGATGACCCGCAGGCCCTCCTCCTTGAGCACGCGCAGCGCCTGGGTTCCGGAGTAGTCGAACTCGGCTGCCTGCCCGATGACGATCGGCCCGGAGCCGATCACCATGACCGAGGTGAGGTCGTCGCGTCTGGGCATCAGTGGGAGTCCTCCGTGGTGGCGTGGGCGTGGGGCTGGGCCGGCTGGGCGTCGCCGGTGCGGGCGGGGTCGTCGGCCGTGTCGGCGCCGGTGACCTCGCGGCCGTCGTGCGCGTCCTGCTGGTCCTCCTCCATGAGGGAGACGAACCGGTCGAACAGGTACGCGGCGTCGTGCGGGCCGGCGGCGGCCTCGGGGTGGTACTGGACAGAGAACGCGGGGATGTCGAGGCAGCGCAGGCCCTCGACGACGTCGTCGTTGAGGCACACGTGGCTGACCTCGACGCGACCGTAGTCCCCCGCGGGGGCGGGTACGGGACCGTCGAGCGGCGCGTCGACGGCGAACCCGTGGTTCTGGGACGTGATCTCGACCGTGCCGGTGCTGCGGTCCATCACCGGCTGGTTGATGCCGCGGTGGCCGAACCGGAGCTTGTAGGTGCCGAAGCCGAGGGCCCGGCCGAGCAGCTGGTTGCCGAAGCAGATGCCGAAGAACGGGATCCGGGCGTCCAGGACGCGGCGCAGCAGGGCCACCTGGTCGTCCGCGGTCGCGGGGTCGCCGGGGCCGTTGGAGTAGAAGACACCGTCGGGCTGAAGCGCGGTCAGCTGCTCCCACGTGGTGTCCGCGGGCAGCACGTGCACGCGGACGCCGCGCTCGGCGAACCGGTGCGGCGTCATCGCCTTGATGCCGAGGTCGACGGCGGCGAGGGTGAAGCGGACGGGCCCGTCCCAGCCGTGGTCGGCGGGCTCGATCACCTCGGGTTCGCTGACGGACACCGTCTCGGCGAGCCGGGCGCCGGTCATCTGCGGGCTCGCGGCGACCTCGGCGGCCAGCTCGGCGACGGGCCGCTCGGCGGCCGGGCCGGAGAAGATGCCGCCGCGCATCGAGCCGGCGTCGCGCAGGTGGCGGGTCAGAGCGCGGGTGTCGATGCCGGCGATGCCGACGACGCCCTGGCGCACCAGCTCGTCGTCGAGGGAGGACTCGCTGCGCCAGTTCGACGGGCGGCGGGCGGGGTCGCGGACGATGTAGCCGGCGACCTGGATACGGACGGACTCGGCGTCCTCGGTGTTCACACCGGTGTTGCCGATGTGCGGTGCGGTCTGCACCACGAGCTGGCCGGCGTAGGAGGGATCGGTGATCGTCTCCTGGTAGCCGGTCATGCCGGTGGCGAAGACGGCCTCACCGAGCGCCTGTCCGACGGCGCCGTAGGAGCGGCCGTGGAAGGTGCGCCCGTCCTCGAGGATCAGGATGGCGGGAGTGGTCATGCGGAGGGTCCCCTGGTTCCGTTGGTGGGGTCGGTGGGATTGGTGCGGGAAGGATCGGTGGTGTCGTCGGTGGTGCTGGCGCCCGGGATCGGCTCGGCGTCGGGCACGCCGCCGGGCGCCTCCCGTCGTCGCACACCGGGCAGGGTGAGCAGCGCCTCGATCAGGCCCTCCTGCTCCCCCGCACGGCGGACGCGGAAGCCGGTGTCGACGCGGCGTGGCCCGAGCTGCCAGGTGAGCACGAGCAGGCCGTCGCGCTCGACGAACTTGCCGGCCATGCCGGACGTCGTGGTCACCGACTCGAGGTCGGAGGCCGGGATGACGAGATCGTCGGCCCCGCGCCGGGCGATCAGGACGCCGCCGGGGTGCACGGTGAGGGTGCCGGCGGTGCGCACGCCCAGGCCGTGCACGGCGACCCGGTCCAGCCAGTCGCCGGCACTGGTCGTCACGACGTACATGCCCTCGGCACCGACCAGGACCGGCCCGAGGTCGGCGGAGGTCGCCGGGGCGGGCAGGTCGCCCTGCCGGCCCTGCCGGGCGCGCCAGCCGCGGCGCATCAGGGAGAACACGACGAGCACGAACGCGACGAGGAGGACGACGGCGACGGCGCGGGTCATCGAGCGCTCCCGGCGGTCGCCGCGCTGGTCAGCGGCGTGTTCAGTTCGCCGTCGATCACCGTGGGGTGGCCGGCGAGGAACGTGGCGATGACCCGGCCGGGCAGCTCGCGACCGGCGAAGGGGCTGTTGCGTCCCTTGGTGGCCATGGTGGACGGGTCGATCACGCGGCGCGCGGCGGGGTCGACGAGGGTGACGTTCGCGCGCTCCCCGACCGCGAGCGAGCCGCCCTGCCAGGGCAGCCGCCCGATGCGGGCGGGCGTCTGGGACATGATCCGGGCGACGCCGGCCCAGTCCAGCATCCCGGTCTCGACGAGGGCCTCCTGGACCACCGAGAGCGCGGTCTCCAGGCCGGTCATGCCCATCGCGGCCTGCGCCCACTCGCACTCCTTGGCCTGCGCGGGGTGCGGGGCGTGGTCGGTGCCGATGACGTCGATCGTGCCGTCGGCGACCGCCGCGCGCAGCGCCTGCACGTCCTCGGCGGTGCGCAGCGGCGGGTTGACCTTGAACACGGGGTCGTACCCGGTGACCGCCTCGTCCGTGAGCATCAGGTGGTGCGGGGTGACCTCCGCGGTGACGGCGATACCGCGCTGCTTGGCCCAGCGGATCAGCTCGACGCTGCCGGCGGTCGAGACGTGGCACACGTGCAGCCGCGAGCCGACGTGCTCGGTGAGCAGGACGTCGCGGGCGATGATCGCCTCCTCGGCGACGGCGGGCCAGCCGGTCAGCCCGAGGGTGGCCGAGACGGCGCCCTCGTTCATCTGGGCACCCTCGGTCAACCGCGGCTCCTGCGCGTGCTGGGCGACGACGCCGTCGAAGGCCTTGACGTACTCGAGGGCCCGGCGCATCAGCACGGGGTCGTGCACGCACATCCCGTCGTCGGAGAAGACGCGGGCCCGGGCGCGGGAGTCGGCCATCGCTCCGAGCTCGGCGAGCCGGGTTCCGCCCAGGCCCACGGTGACGGCGCCGACGGGGCGGACCTCGGTCCAGCCCGCGTCCCGGCCCAGCGTGAAGACCTGCTCGACGACGCCGGCGGTGTCGGCCACCGGGTCCGAGTTGGCCATCGCGTGCACCGCGGTGAAGCCGCCCAGGGCCGCGGCCCGGGAGCCGGTGAGCACCGTCTCGGCGTCCTCACGGCCGGGTTCGCGCAGGTGGGTGTGCAGGTCGACGAACCCGGGCAGGGCGACGAGCCCGTCGGCGTCGACCACCTGCGCACCGGCTGCGGAGAGGCTGCCGGTCCCGGCGATCACCCCGTCCTCGATCAGCAGGTCGGTGCGCTCGCCGCCGAGGGGACGGACACCGCGGACGAGGTAGCGGCCCGTGCCCGCGGGCAGGGCGCCGGCATCGGTCAGGGAATCGGTCACGAGGTCCTCACTGGGTCGGAAGCGGTGTCGGCGCCGGACTCGCGCGCCGCGTCGGCGGCCGCCTCGTCCGGCCCGCCGGCGAGCAGGTGGTAGAGCACGGCCATGCGCACGGACACGCCGTTGCGCACCTGGGCCAGGACGGTCGAGCGCGGCGAGTCGGCGGCCTCGGCGGCGATCTCCAGGCCCCGGTTCATCGGGCCGGGGTGCATGATGACCGTCTCCGCGGCGGGGCCGCCGGCGGCGGACGCCTCGTCGAGGGCGGCCAGCCGGGCGGCGTCGAAGCCCCAGCGGCGGGCGTACTCGCGGGCCGTCGGGAAGAACGCCGCGTGCATCCGCTCGGCCTGCACGCGCAGCATCATGACGGCGTCGACGCCCTCGGCGAGCACCTCGTCCAGGTCGTAGCTGATCCGCGCGGGCCACCCGGCGCTGCCGACGGGCAGCAGGGTGGGCGGCGCGACGAGGGTGACGTCGGCGCCGAGCGTCGTCAGCAGCCACAGGTTGGAGCGGGCGACGCGCGAGTGCAGGACGTCCCCGACGATGGCGACGCGCATCCCGGCCAGGTCGGTGCCCTCCGGATCGGTACCGGCGACGGTGGCGCGGTGCCGACGGAGCGTGAACGCGTCGAGCAGCGCCTGGGTCGGGTGCTCGTGGGTGCCGTCGCCGGCGTTGACGACGCCCGCGTCGATCCAGCCCGACCGGGCCAGCTGCTCGGCGGCGCCCGAGGAGGAGTGCCGGATGACGACGGCGTCGGCACCCATCGCCTCGAGCGTCTGCGCAGTGTCCTTGAGCGATTCGCCCTTGGAGACCGAGGAACCCTTCGCGGCGAAGTTGATGACGTCCGCGCTCAGGCGCTTGGCGGCGGCCTCGAAGGAAATGCGGGTGCGGGTCGAGTCCTCGAAGAAGAGGTTGACGACGGTGCGCCCGCGCAGCACGGGCAGCTTCTTCACCTCGCGGTTCTCCACCTCGGACATCCGCTCCGCGGTGTCGAGCAGGCCGACGGCGGTGGCGCGGGACAGGCCCGCGGTGCTCAGCAGGTGCTTCATCCCTCGATCACCACCTCGTCGACAGCGGCCGCGGCGGAGCCGGCGGACGACCCGTCGTCGGTGACGGCGTCGCCGTCGGTCTCGGTGAGCCGCACGCGGACCCGCTCGGCGGAGGACGTCGGCAGGTTCTTGCCGACGTGGTCGGCGCGGATCGGCAGTTCGCGGTGGCCACGGTCCACGAGCACCGCGAGCCGGATGATGCGGGGCCGGCCGAGGTCGGCGAGAGCGTCGAGGGCGGCGCGGATGGTGCGGCCGGAGTAGAGCACGTCGTCGACGAGGACGACGACCTTGTCGTCGACACCCGACGCGGGCAGCGTCGTCGCGTAGGGGGCCCGGGTGGGGTGGCGGCGCAGGTCGTCGCGGAACATGGTGACGTCGAGCTGGCCGACGATGGCGTCCGGGTCGACGCCGGGCTCGGTGGCCGCGATGCGGGCGGCGAGCCGGCGGGCCAGGGGATGGCCGCGGCGGGGGATGCCGAGGAGGAGGAGATCGTCCGCCCCCTTGTTCCCCTCGATGATCTCGTGGGCGATCCGGGTCAACGCCCGGTCGATGTCGGCGGCCGACAGGACGACTCGGGTCCTGGTCCGGCTCCCGATCGGGGGCACGCTCATCCGCTGCCTCCTCCTTCCCCGCCTCACAGGACGGTCATTAAAGGGTGGGTGCGGCATCCACGCTACCACGGTGCCGCCCCTATTCTGGGGGCTATGACGACCCCGGGCCGACGGCCGGACCGCAGCTTCGATCCCTACGACCAGCCGCCCTTCGACGCCGGTCGCGCCTCCTCCCCGGCACCGGGCGCGCGCCCCTCGGGGTCGGCCGATCCGGCGTGGACGGCCCCGGCGTGGCGCTCCCCCACCCGGCCACAGTCCTCGCCCGCACCCGAGCGGGCCGTCGCCGTGCCCCCGCTCTGGCAGGCACCGGCGAAGCGCCGTCGCGGGGTGGCCGGCACCGTCGTGCTCGTGCTGCTGTTCGTGTTCCTCGCGGGGGCGGCCGTCGCCGTCGGGATGCTGCTGGTCTCCCGGATCGGGGCGACCGCCTTCCTCGTCTGCTGGGTGCTCGCGCTCGTGCCGCTGTCGATCGTGCTCTTCGCGGTGCGGTGGCTCGACCGGTGGGAGCCCGAGCCGTTCGTGACCAAGGCGTTCGCGTTCCTGTGGGGAGCGGCCGGGTCCATCGCGGTGACGATCACCATCGGGGAGCCGGTGCGGCGGTACCTGCAGGCGACCACGGACCCGACGACGTCGCAGGTGCTGGGTTCGGTGCTGCAGGCCCCCGTCGTGGAGGAGTTCGCGAAGGGGCTCGGCGTCCTGCTGCTGGTGCTGCTGCGCCGCCGGCACGTGGACGGGCCCGTGGACGGCGTCGTCTACGCGATGCTCGTGGCCGCCGGGTTCGCCTTCACGGAGAACATCCTCTACTTCGGGTCGACGCTCGCGCAGGCCGGGGTGATCGACGGGTCCCTCGCGGCCATCTTCATCGGGCGGGGCCTGCTCTCCCCCTTCGCACACACGATGTTCACCTCGTGTGTCGGCTTCGCGCTGGGCTGGGCATCCCGCCGCCGGGGCACGGCGCGCATCCTGCTGGCCTTCGTCCTCGGGCTCGTGCCGGCGGTGGCGCTGCACGCGCTGTGGAACGGCGGGGCCACCCTGGCCGGCAGCTTCATCGGCTTCTACGTGATGATCGAGGTGCCGCTGTTCGTGCTCGGCATCGTCGGCCTCGTCCTGCTGGGCCGGGGTGAGGTGCGCCTGACCCGGGCCCGGCTGGGCGACTACGTGACGGCCGGCTGGTTCACCCCGGCCGAGGTGCAGATGCTCGCGACCCGCGCCGGCCGCCGTCAGGCGCTCGCCTGGGCCGGCAGCCGCGGCGTCCGGGCGCCCATGAAGCGGTTCGTCAGGGATGCGACGGCGCTGGCCTTCACCCGGCAGCGGATCATCGCGGGCGTCGACCGGGGCGGGCAGCAGGAGGAGGAACTGCGGCTCCTGCACGCCGTCACCGCGGCCCGCAGCGAGGTGCTCACGAGCGCCCGGTGACGCGTGCTCTCGGCACATCCGGAGACGACATCAGCCGGCGGCGGCCACGGGCAGCCGGCGGTGGAGCGTCAGGCGAGCAGCGTCGGCTTGAGCTGCTGGAGCCGGCCGAGCAGGCCGTTGATGAACGACGGCGAGTCGTCCGTCGAGAGCTCCTTCGCCATCGCGACGGCCTCGGCGACGGCCACGTTGTCCGGAACGTCGTCGTTGAACAGCAGCTCCCACGCACCGACCCGCAGGACGACGCGGTCCACCGAGGGCATCCGGTCCAGGGTCCAGCCCTGCGAATAGGTCGTGAGGTACTCGTCGATCTCGGCCTGCCGGGTGATCACACCGTCGATGATCTGCTCGGTGTACTCCCCGTACGTGGCCTCGGTGTTCCGCCGCCGCAGCGCGAGGATCTCCCCGGTCGGCAGCGACCGCTGCTCGGCCTCGAAGAGGATCTCGAAGGCCCGGCGCCGGGCCTTGCCGCGGGCACTCATCAGTTGACGCGGCCCAGGTAGTCCCCGGTGCGGGTGTCGACCTTGACCCGGGTACCGGTCTCGAGGAACAGCGGCACCTGGATCTCGTAGCCGGTCTCGACGGTCGCGGGCTTGGTGCCGGCGGAGGACCGGTCGCCCTGCAGGCCGGGCTCGGTGTAGGTGATCTCGAGCACCACCGACGGCGGCAGCTCGATGTAGAGGACCTCACCGTCGTGCAGGGCGATCTGCACGGTCATGCTCTCGAGCAGGAAGTTCGCGGCGTCGCCGACGGTCTCGCCGGAGACGGTCAGCTGGTCGAAGTCCGCGGTGTCCATGAAGACGAAGTCGGCGCCGTCCTGGTACAGGTACTGGTAGTCGCGCCGGTCCACCGTCGCGAAGTCGACCTTGGTGCCGGCGTTGAACGTCTTGTCGACGACCTTGCTGGTGCGCACGTTCCGCAGCTTGGTGCGCACGAACGCGCCACCCTTGCCGGGCTTGACGTGCTGGAACTCGATGACGTTCCAGAGGTTGCCCTCGAGGTTCAGGACGCTGCCGTTCTTGATGTCGTTCGTGGTAGCCACAGACCGCTCTTTCGAAGTCTCGTTCGTGTTCGCCGACCGGGAGACGCCGGTCTCGCCGGCTTCCGGCACGGGCGCCGGTCGGCTCAAAAGCCACGGACCATCCTACAGGGCGGTCCGTGGCCTCGCGGCCGGGATCACCGCCTGCGGCGGTGGAAGAACGCGGCGATCCGGGTCGGGAACTCGTCCGGGTCGGTCGTCCGGGCCGGCGGTTGGGCCCGCGACGGCCCGGTCACGGGGGCCAGGCCCCGGTCCACGGCGGCCTTCGCGGCCCGCAGCGACGCCGCCGACAGGTGCTCCCAGCTCGCCTGCAGAGCGGCCAGCTCGGCGTCGAGGTCGTCGTCGTCGACCACCGTGGTGATCAGCCCGATCCGCTGCGCCTCGAGGGCCGGGAGCATCCGGCCGCGGTAGAGCAGGTCCTTGGCCCGGGACGGGCCCACGCGCACCGACATCCGGGTCGCGAACGTCACCGGGATGAGGATGCCGAGCCGGGCGATCGGCATGCCGATCCGCCCGGACGCAGCGCTCAGTTGCAGGTCGCAGGCCAGGGCGAGCTGGCAACCGCCGCCGGCGGCCACGCCCTCGATCACCGCCACCGTGAGCATCGGCAGGTCCTCGACGGCACGCAGCGCGCCCTCGAGCGTCGCGAAGCTCCGGTCCACCTCGTCGGAGGTCGCGCCGTCCCACTCCCGCAGGTCGGAGCCCGAGCAGAAGTCGCCCTCCCGTCCGCGCAGGACGACGGCGCGCAGCGACGGGCGCCCGGCCAGATCGCGCGCGACCTCCGCCAGGGCGGCCCACTGCCCGGTGCTCAGAGCGTTGTGGTGCCGCCCGGACCCGAAGGTGACGACGGCGACGGACCCGTCCTCCACCACGGTGACCGAGTCGACGTCCGGCGTCACGGGGGCCGTCACTCGATCGCACCCGCGGCGCGCAGGCCCTGCACATCCTCGGCACTGAAGCCGTGGGCGGTGAGGATCTCGTCGCTGTGCTGGCCCAGCAGCGGCGGCGCGGTCCGCACCGACGCCGGCGTCCTGGTCAACCGGATGGGACAGGCCAGCGTCCTGAGCGGGCCCGCCGTCGGGTGCTCGACCTCCTGCACCATGCCGCGGGCGACGACCTGCGGGTCCGCCACGGCCTCGGCGACGTTCTGGATCGGGCCCACCGGGACGCCCGCATCCTCGAGGCGGCGCAGCCACTCGGCGGTGGTCCCGCCGGCGAGGGTCTCCTCGACGATCCCGATCAGCTCGTCCCGGTGGGCGACGCGCAGCGGATTGGTGGTGAAGCGCGGGTCCTCGGTGAGGTCGGGCCGGCCGACCGCCGGGGCGAACCGGCGCCACAGGCTGTCGTTGCCGACCGCGATCATGATGAAGCCGTCGGCCGTGGGGAACGCCTGGTACGGCGCGATGGTGGGGTGGGCCGACCCGTAGCGGCGCGGCACCTCCCGGCTCGCGAAGTAGCCGGCGGCCACGTAGGTCAGCCACGAGACGGACCCGTCGAGCAGGCTCACGTCCACCCACTGGCCCTCACCGGTCCGGTCCCGCTCGCGCAGCGCGGCGAGGATGCCGATCACGGCCCAGGTGCCGGCGACCAGGTCGGCGCTGCTGACGCCGACCCGCACGGGCGGACCGTCCGTCTCGCCCGTGACGCTCATGATCCCGCTGCGCGCCTGGGCGATCGCGTCGTAGCCGGCGCGGGTCGCGTCGGGCCCGGTCTGGCCGTACCCGCTGATCGACGCGTACACGAGGCCCGGATTCGCGGCCGAGAGCTCCTCGTACCCCAGGCCCAGGCGCTCGGCCGTGCCGGGACGGAAGTTCTCGACCACGACGTCGGCCTTCGCCGCCAACCGCCGGACCGCATCCAGTCCCTCGGGGGTCTTCAGGTCGACGGCGAGGCTGCGCTTGTTGCGGTTGACGGACAGGAAGTAGGCGGCCTGGTCCCCCGCGAACGGCGGACCCCACTGCCGGGTGTCATCGCCCTGGCCGGGCTGTTCGACCTTGATGACGTCGGCGCCGAGGTCGGCGAGCGTCATGGTCGCGAACGGACCGGACAGGATGCGGCTGAGGTCCAGCACGACGAGGTCGCGCAGCGGACCGCGCGCTCCCGCGGAGGAACCAGCGGCGCCGTCAGGGGCGGTGTCGGGGGCGGTGTCGTCGGGGGTCGCGGACTCGGCCGTCATGCGCGCGTCGCCTCGTCGACCGAGCTGGTGCCTGCGGCCCGGGCGGCCCGGACGCGGGGCAGCAGCAGGAGGGCGAGCATGCTGATCACGGCGCAGATGATGATGTAGATCGAGATGGCGGTCGATCCTCCGGTGCCCTGCAGCAGGGCCGCCGCGATGAGCGGCGCCGGTCCACCCGCGATCACGCTGGCCAGCTGGTAGCCCAGCCCCGCACCCGTGTACCGGATGTCCGGGTCGAAGCTCTCGGCGATCAGCGCGGCCTGGGGTCCGTACTGGATGTCGTGCAGGATCAGGCTGACGACGACGCCGACGCCGATCAGCAGGCCGTCGCCGGTGTTGAGCAGACCGAAGTAGGGGAACGCGTACAACGCCGTCAGGACGATGCCGATGCCGTAGACGAGCCTGCGGCCGAACCGGTCCGAGAGCCTGCCGAAGACCGGGATGCTGATCAGTCCGACGGCGGCGGCGATGAGCGTGTCGACGAGGATCGCGTCGCTGCTGAACTTCAGGTGCTTCGTCGCATACGTGATGACGAAGGTGATGAAGAGGTAGAACGGCGCCTGCTCGGACATCCGGACGAGGGCCGAGAGCAGGATCTCCCTGGGCTGGCGACGGATCGCCTCGATGATCGGCGCCGAGACAACGCGGTCCGCCTTGCGCACGGCCTCGAAGTCGGGGCTCTCGACGACGCGCAGCCGGACGAAGAGGGCGACACCGACGAGGATGATGCTCAGCAGGAACGGGATGCGCCAGCCGTAGGTGATGAAGTCGGAGCCGGTGATGCCGGAGACCAGGCGGACGACGCCGGTCGAGAGGACGAGGCCCAGCGGCACCCCGAGCTGGGGCCAGCTCGCGGCGAGGCCGCGGCGCTCCTGGTGTCCCCACTCCATGGCGATCAGGACGGAGCCGCCCCATTCGCCGCCGACGCCGATGCCCTGGACGATGCGCAGGAGGGTCAGCAGGATCGGCGCCCAGAGGCCGACGGCCTGGTACGTCGGAAGGACGCCGATCAGCACGGTGCCGATGGCCATCAGCAGGAGGGTGACCATCAGGGTGGTCTTACGGCCGATCCGGTCGCCGTAGTGGCCGAAGATCGCCGCACCCACCGGGCGGGCCACGAAGCCGACGAACTGCGTTCCGAACGCCGCGATCACCCCGTTGAACGAGTCCTGGCCGCCGGGGAAGAACAGCTGCGGGAACACCAGGGCCGCGGCTGTCCCGTAGAGGAAGAAGTCGTACCACTCGATCGTGGTGCCGACCACGCTCGCGTAGGTGGCGCGGCGGGAGGCCTGGGTTCTGGTGACTGTGGGGACACTCATCGTTCCTCCATCGGAGCGGCAGTCGTGCTCGAACTTGTATCGTGGGTCACTGACCCATGATTCGGGTCACACAGCAGGCTGTCAACCGACGCGCCCGTCATACGGGACCGTCAGCACGCGGGAGAGCGTGAAGCGAGAGGGGGCACGTCGTGCCGAGGGATGCCGGAGGGAACGCGGCGCCGCTGCTCGTCCTGGTCAAGGTCGCCGCGATCCTGCAGTGCTTCACGGTGGAGGTGCCCGAGCTGACGCTGCAGGAGATCATCCGGGGCACCGGGCTGCCGGCCAGCACGTGCCAGCGGCTCGTGCAGAACATGCTGCGGGAGGGCCTGCTCGACAAGGACGGCGACACCTATCGGATCGGCATCCAACTCGTGCGGTGGGCAGCGCCGGGCACCATCGGCCTGGACATCGTCCGGACGGTCCGGCCCATCCTCCACGCCCTGCGCGACGAGACCGGCGAGACGGCCTGCCTCTACGTGCGGGACGGCCCCCACCGCACCGTCGTCGCGGTCGCCGAGACCCGGCACGTGGTGATCCGCCCGTTCCACGTGGGCCAGGTGATGCCCCTGCACGCCGGCGCGCCCGGCAAGATCTTCCTCGCGTGGGATCCGGAGGCCCGGGACGCGCTGGCCGACGCCGATCTCACGCGGTACACGGACCGGACACCGCTGACCTGGGTCGAGCTGGACCAGCAGGTCGACATCGCCCGCGCGCAGGGCTTCTTCGCCGCCTTCGGGGAGCGCAACGCCGACGTCGGGTCGATCAGTGCCCCGGTGTTCGACCACACGGGCGACCTCGCGGCCGTGCTCGGCGTCGGTTTCCCGCTCCAGCGGATCGGGCCCGACGACGTCGCCCGGCTCGGGCCGGCCGTGGCGGACGCCGCCCACCGGGCCAGCACCGCGATGGGGTCGGTCACGCCGGTGCTGTGAGCCTCGACGACGGAGTCGTATCGACCGGCGACCCGTGACCGGAGCCCCTGCGCCGGTCTCTAGTCGGCGATCTCCTGGAAGGCCGTGAACAGCAGCGAGGTGTCCGGCACCTCGAGGATGCTCGGCCTGCCGAGGCCCTCGAGGACGATGAAGCGCAGCAGGTCGCCGCGGGCCTTCTTGTCCCGGCGCATGCCGTCGAGGAGGGTCTTCCAGCGGTCGCCGCGGTAGGTCACGGGCAGGCCGAGGCCCTCGAGGATGGACCGGTGCCGGTCGGCGACGTCGTCGGGCGTCCGCCCCACGAGCCGGCCCAGTTCCGCCGCATAGACGAGGCCGACGGAGACGGCGGCGCCGTGGCGCCACTGGTACCGCTCCGCCAGTTCGATGGCGTGGGCGAGCGTGTGTCCGTAGTTGAGGAACTCCCGGCGCCCGGATTCCTTCAGGTCGGTCGACACGACGTCGGCCTTGACCGTGATCGCCCGCTCGACGAGGTCGCGGAGCACGTCCGAGCCCGGGTCGGTCGCGCCCTCGGGCTGCTGCTCGATCGTGTCGAGGATGACGGGGTCGGCGATGAACCCGCACTTGACCACCTCGGCCAGGCCCGGGACGAGCTCGTTGCGCGGCAGGGTGGCGAGGGCGTCGAGGTCGACGAGGACGCCGGCGGGTGGGTGGAAGACGCCGACGAGGTTCTTGCCCTCGGCGGTGTTGATGCCGGTCTTGCCGCCCACGGCGGCGTCGACCATGCCGAGCAGGGAGGTCGGCAGGTGCACGACCTTCACGCCGCGCAGCCAGGTCGCCGCGACGAAGCCGGCGACGTCGGTCACGGCGCCGCCGCCGACGGAGACGATGGCGTCGGACCGAGTGAAGTCGTTCTGCCCGAGCACCTGCCAGCAGAAGGCGGCGACCTGGATGTGCTTGCCCTCCTCGGCGTCGGGGATCTCCGCGAGCAGCGCGGTGTACCCGGCGTCGAGCAGTTCCTGCCGCACGGTCTCCCCCGTCGAGCGCAGGGCCCGCGGGTGGATGATCAGCACGCGCCGCACCCGTTCGCCGAGGGTCTCGGGCAGGAGGCCGAGCAGGCCGCGACCCACGTGGACGTCGTAGGTCTCGGCGGGCGTCGTCCCGGTGACCCGGATGGTGGTGGTCGTGGTGCTCACGCGTTCTCCTCCCAGTGGAGCAGGCGGTTGTTCAGTTCGATGGCGATGTCCTGGATGGGCCGGCCGGGCACATCCAGGGTGATGTCGGCGAGCCGCTCGAAGGTGGGTCGCCGTGCCTCGTAGAGCGCGGACCACCGCGCCTGCGGGTCGGGCCGGAGCATGGGGCGGGTGAAGCTGCCGGTGATGCGCGGCAGCACCGTCTCCAGGTCCGTCTGCAGGTAGACGACGACGGTGTCGGCCAGGGCGTGGGCGATCGCGGGGTTCATCGGGGCGCCACCGCCGACAGAGAGGATCATCGCCCCGCTGTCGGTGCCGGACGCGTTGGCGTGCACGTCGTGCGCCGGGAGCCGGTGCGCGCCGAGCAGGTCGCAGATCGTCTCGCGCTCCAGCTCGCGGAAGCGCTCCTCCCCCTGCTCGAGGAAGATCTCCTGGATCGAGCCGTGGCGGCTGACGATCACCTGGTCCGCGTCGATGAAGGTGTAGCCGAACAGGTCGGCCATCCACATCCCGAGGAAGGACTTGCCGGCCGCCATCGGGCCGATGATGACGACGGGTTTGAGCAGGGCGGCGGGCTGGCCCGGATGATGCTCCATCACTGAGCCGCGCCGCTACCGATCGAGTCCAGGGCGTCGGGGACCGCGGCGAGGAACGACTCCAGGTTGCGCCGCGTCTCGGCGACGGAGTCGCCGCCGAACTTCTCGGTCACGGCGTCGGCGAGCACGAGGGCGACCATCGCCTCGGCCACCACGCCGGCGGCCGGGACGGCGCACACGTCGGAGCGCTGATGATGGGCCTTCGCCTCCTCGCCGGTCGCGACGTCGATCGTGCGCAGTGCGCGGGGCACGGTGGCGATGGGCTTCATGGCGGCCCGCACGCGCAGGGTGTCGCCGATGCTCATGCCACCCTCGATGCCGCCGGCACGGTTGGAGGAGCGGATGATGACGCCGCGCTCGTCGCGGACGATCTCGTCGTGGGCGGCGGAGCCGCGGCGGGCGGCGGTCGTGAAGCCGTCGCCGACCTCGACGCCCTTGATCGCCTGGATGCCCATCAGGGCGCCGGCGAGGCGGGAGTCGAGGCGGCGGTCCCAGTGCACGTAGCTGCCCAGTCCCGGCGGCAGCCCGTAGGCGAGGACCTCGACGACACCGCCGAGGGTCTCGCCCTCCTTGTGGGCGGCGTCGACCTCGGTGACCATCGCCGCGGAGGTCTCCGGGTCGAAGCAGCGCAACGGATCGGCGTCGAGCGCGTCGACGTCGCCCGGGGCGGGCACGGCCGAGCCCTCGGGAGCGGCCACGGTGCCGACGGCGACGGTGTGGCTGACGAGCCCGATGCCGAGCTGGTGGAGGAAGGCGGCGGCCACGGTTCCGAGGGCCACGCGGGTCGCGGTCTCACGGGCGCTGGCCCGCTCGAGCACGGGGCGGGCCTCGTCGAACCCGTACTTCTGCATGCCGGTGAAGTCGGCGTGGCCCGGGCGCGGGCGGGTGAGCGGGGCGTTGCGGGCGAGCCCGGCGACCGCCTCGGCGTCGACCGGGTCGGCGGACATGATCTGTTCCCACTTGGGCCACTCGGTGTTGCCGACCTCGATGGCGACGGGGCCGCCCTGTGTCAGACCGTGCCGGACGCCGCCGAGGACGCGCACCGCGTCCTTCTCGAACGACATGCGGGCGCCGCGCCCGTAACCGAGCCGGCGTCGGGCCAGCGCTGCCTGGATCTGCGCGGTGGTCACCTCGACACCGGCGGGAACGCCCTCAAGGATGCCGACGACCGCCGGCCCGTGTGATTCTCCCGCAGTCAACCAACGCATGGCTCTCATCCTCCCACGCGCCGGACCGCTCACCCGCGTCGGGGCAGGCCGACCGCGTCACACATGGCGTCCACGAGAGTGGTGTCGTCGGTGCCGATCGGGGCGCCGGAAGGCCCGTCGGCGAAGCACTCGGGCACGAACAGGCGCACCTGCTCGACCGCCTGGTAGAGCAGCATCTCGAGGCCGGGCACGATGACGCCGCCGGCGCGCCTCCAGTGGTCGGCCAGGGCCGAGGGCCACGGGTCGTAGGCGGCGTCGAGCAGCACCGCGCCGGGCCGGACCGGGGTGTGGGCCTGATCCATCGCAGCGGCCAGCCCGTCGGCTCCGCGCGGGGGCAGGGTCGCGACGACGAGGTCCGCCTCGGCGAGCTTGTCGACGGCGTCGTCCCAGTCGCAGAAGGTCAGCTCGACGCCGAGCTTGCGACCGACCCGGCGAACGTTGGCCGCACGCGAGGAGTCGCGCACGAAGACGTCCACCTCGCGGGCGTCCAGGTCGGCCATCGCGGCGACGGCCGCGGTCGCGGTGCCCCCGCCGCCGAGGATGGCGCCCCGCAGCCCCGGGCCGGCACCGGCGTGGGTGACGGCGTTGACGATGCCGTCGACGTCGGTGTTGTGCCCGGTCAGCACGCGGGCGCCGGCGTCACCGGCCACGGTGACCGTGTTGACGACGCCGAGGGCCTCGGCCCGTCCCGCGAGGACGTCGACGCGCTCGGCCGTCCCGGCCTTGAGCGGCATGGTCACCGAGAGCCCGGTCCAGCCGTCCTCGGAGCGGACCCGGGCCAGGACGTCGTCGAGCTGCTCGAGCGTCGTGTCGATCGCGCGGTAGTCCACGGCCACGTCGAGCACCCGGTAGGCCGCCGTGTGCATCGGCGGGGACATCGAGTGCCCGATGGGGTGGCCGAGCACTGCGGCCTTCCGACGCACCGTGGCGTTCCGGCGCACCGCCGGATCCCGACCGTCGTCGGGGTCCGTGGCCGCGCCGGTGCCGTCGGGTGGGGTCAGTCGCACTTGCCGGGGTGGGCGCCGCACCAGGCGGTGTACTCGTCCACGTTGCGCTGGTGCTGCTCGAGCGTGACCGCGTACTTCGTCTCGCCCGTGTCGAGGTTGACGGTCACCCAGTAGAAGTAGGGCACCTTCTCCGGGTGCTTGGCCGCCGCGATCGACTTGGCGCCCGGCGACCCGATCGGCCCGACCGGCAGGCCCGGGTTGGCGAAGGTGTTGTACTTGTTGCTCGCGTCCTGCTTCTCCTGGTCGGAGATCTGGTAGCTGCGCCGGCCGAGGCCGTAGCTGACGGTCGCGTCCGAGTCGAGGCGGCCGCTGGTCTCCTTGTTGTCCGGCCCGAGCCGGTTGTAGATCGCGCCGGAGACCTTGCCGTAGTCGGCCTCGCCGGCCTCCGCCTCGATGATCGAGGCGATGGTGAGCATGCGGTACTGCTCGTTCGGGTCGGTGATGCCGGCGTCGGTGAGGGTCTTCTTCGTCCGGGCGACCATCTGGGCGATGATGTCCTTCGGCTTCGCGTTCAGGGCGAACCGGTACTCCCCCGGGTGCAGGTAGCCCTCGAGGCTGGGCGCCTTGGCGGGCAGCCCGAACTGGCCGGGGTTCTTCGCCAGCGCCTGGAACTGGGCCACGGGGATGCTGGTCGCCTTCGCCAGGATGGTGAAGACGTCGCTCTGCCGCAGGTTCTGGTTGATCGCGGCGTAGTGCACCGCGCTCGTCTTGGTGTCGAGCATCGCGGCCAGGGCGTCGGAGGCCTTCATCTCCTTCTTCAGCTGGTACTGGCCCGGCTGGATGAACTTGCCCCCGCTCTCCTTCTGGAGGGCCTCGTTGAAGGCCTTGGTGCTCTCGACGACGCCCTGCTGGACGAGGGTCGCGCCGATCTCCTGGTTGGTGTCCCCCTGCGCGACCGTGACGATCGCCGAGCCCTGGCCGGGGCCCGGGTAGTCCGGGGTCTGGAAGCGCGCCATGAACGGCAGGACGAGGGTCGTGGTGAGCACGACGATGGCGGCCGTCACGAGGGCGACGGCCGCGAGGACGACGACGGTGCGACGCCGCCGCACGCGCCGCGGGGGGCGGGCGCGACGGTCACGGGGACGGCTGTCCTCGTCGTCGGGCCCGAAACCGGGGATGGCGTCCAGGGACCCGGTACTGGTGTCCTCGGTACGGCCATGGGAGAGATGGCTCACGAACGGTCTCCATCATCGGGCGGGGTCTCCGCCGGGGTGGTCGGGTGGACGGGTTCACCGGGCCGGCGGCCCGCGCGCAACCCGTCCAGGGCCTGCTGCAGGATGCCGGTCGCGGCGACCTGGTCGACCCTGCTGCGGTGCTTCTTCATCGGCAGTCCCGCGGCGTGCAGGGAGCGGTGCGCGACGACGGTGCTCAGTCGCTCGTCGATCAGCCACACCTCGACGGGCGTCGCGTGCGGCTCGCGCTGTCCCGCGAGACGGTCGGCGAGGCGCTGGGCGTAGTCCCGGGCCATCCGCGCACTCGATCCTTCCTCACCGGCGAGGGTTCGCGGCAGCCCGACGTACACGCCGACGGCGTCGCGCGCCAGTGTCTCGCTCACAATAGTCGCAATGTCTGCGTCGGCACCCGTGTCTCGCGGCAGCGTCGCGACCGGTGTCGCGAGGATCAGGTGCGGGTCGCTGGCGGCGACGCCGACCCGGACCTGCCCGACGTCCACGCCGATCCGCACGCCGGTGACGGCCGCGGATCCCTCAGAACCGATCACGCACGTCCCGCCACGGCGTCGCGGACGGCAGCCAGCGCCGCCGGGATCCTCCCGGCGTCGGAGCCACCGCCCTGGGCGATGTCGTCCTTGCCGCCACCGCCGCCGCCGAGCACACCGGCGGCGGTCCGCACCAGCGCGCCGGCCTTGACGCCGGCCGTGCGCGCCGCCTCGTTGGTGGCGACGAGCACCTGCGGCCGGTCCTTCGCGACGCCGGTGAGGGCGACCACGGCGGGAACGGAGCCGAGCCGGGTGCGCAGGTCCAGGGCGAGGGTGCGCAGGTCGTCGGCGCCGGAGACCTGGCCGGCGTCGTGCGCGATGAGACGCACGCCGTCGACGTCCTGCGCCGTGTCGACGAGCGCCGCAGCGGAGGCGGCCAGGGACGCGGCGCGGAGCCGGTCCAGTTCCTTCTCCACGGCCTTGAGCTTGGTCAGCGTCGCGGCGAGCCGCTCGGGCAGCTGCGGCGAGGGCACCTTGAGCATCTCGGAGAGCTCGGTGACCAGCGCCCGCTCGGCGGCCATGTGCCGGAAGGCCTCCATGCCGACGAACGCCTCGACGCGGCGGTTGCCGGAGCCGACGGACTGCTCGCCCAGCAGAGTCAGGGAGCCGATCCGGGACGTCGCGTCGACGTGGGTGCCACCGCACAGCTCGCGGGACCACGCGCCGTCGATCTCCACGACCCGCACCGTGTCGCCGTAGTTCTCCCCGAAGAGGGCGGTCGCGCCGAGCGCCTTCGCCTCGGCCAGCGGCATCACCCGGGTGATCACCTCGTGGTTGCCGCGGATGGCGAGGTTGCTGACCTCCTCGACCTCGCTGCGGGCGGCGGCGGACATCTGCTCGCCCCACGCGAAGTCGAACCGGAGGTAGCCGGCCTTGTTGAAGGAGCCGCGCTGCAGCGCCTCCGGCCCGAGCACCTGGTGCAGAGCCGCGTGCACGAGGTGCGTGCCGGTGTGGGCCTGCTCGCCGGCGTGACGGCGCTCCGCGTCCACGGCCGCCGTGGCCACGGCTCCGGGGTACACCTCGCCCTCGCGGACGATCGCCTTGTGCACGCTCAGCCCCTTGATGGGCGCCTGCACGTCGGTGACCTCGAGGATGTACCCGTCGCCGGTGATCAGGCCGGTGTCGGCCGCCTGGCCGCCGGCCTCGGCGTAGAACGGGGTCTCCTCGAGCACGATCTCGATCGCGTCCCCGGCGCGGGCACTGCCGCTGAGGACGCCGTCGCTGATCAGGCTGCGCACGCGGGAGCCGGTGGTCAGCTCGTCGTAGCCGGTGAACGTCGTGGTGCCCTCGGCCATCAGGTCGCGGTAGACGCTCAGGTCCACGCCGCCGGACTTCTTGCCCTTGGCGTCGGCCCGGGCGCGGTCGCGCTGCTCGGCCATGAGGGTGCGGAAGCCGGTCTCGTCGACGCTCAGCCCGGCCTCGGCGGCCATCTCCAGGGTCAGGTCGATCGGGAAGCCGTAGGTGTCGTGCAGGGTGAAGGCGTCCTGGCCCGAGAGCGGGGTGCCGGCGGCACGGGAGGCGGAGACCGCCTCGTCCAGCCGGGCGGTACCCGACGCGATGGTGCGCAGGAACGCCTTCTCCTCGGCGTAGGCGATGCGGCTGATCCGGGCGAAGTCGGCCTCGACCTCCGGGTAGGTGCCCTTCATGGCGTCGCGGGACGCGGGCAGCAGGTCGGGCAGGCACGGCCGCTCGACGCCCAGCAGGCGCATGGCGCGCACCGCGCGGCGGATCAGGCGGCGCAGGATGTAGCCGCGACCCTCGTTGGACGGGGAGACGCCGTCGGCGATCAGCATCAGGGCGGACCGGACGTGGTCGGCGACCACGCGCATCCGCACGTCGTCGTCGTAGGCCGGGTCGCTCTTGTCCTCCGTGGAGGTGTACTCCTTGCCGGACAGGCGCGCGGCGGCGTCGAGCACGGGCCGCACCTGGTCCGTCTCGTACATGTTCTCGACACCCTGCAGGATCATCGCGAGCCGCTCGACGCCCAGGCCCGTGTCGATGTTCTTCTTCGGCAGCTCACCGAGGATCGGGAAGTCGTAGCCGCTGCCCTCGCCGCGCTGGTACTGCATGAACACGAGGTTCCAGATCTCGATGTACCGGGTGTCGTTGGCCTCCGGGCCACCGCCGACGCCGTACCGCTCACCGCGGTCGTAGAAGATCTCCGAGTCCGGGCCGGCAGGGCCGGGCTGGCCGGTGTGCCAGTAGTTGTCCTCCATGCCGAGGCGCTGGATCCGCTCGGCGGGGATGCCGATCTTCTCCTGCCAGATCCCGGCGGCCTCGTCGTCGTCGAGGTAGACGGTGACCCACAGCCGCTCCGGGTCCAGGCCGAACCCGCCGTCGGCGACCGGCGTGGTCAGCAGCTCCCACGCGAACGTGATGGCGCCTTCCTTGAAGTAGTCGCCGAAGGAGAAGTTGCCGGCCATCTGGAAGAAGGTGCCGTGGCGGGCGGTCTTGCCGACCTCGTCGATGTCGAGGGTGCGGATGCACTTCTGCACGCTCGTGGCCCGCGAGTACGGCGGGGTCTGCCGGCCGGTCAGGTACGGGATGAAGGGCACCATGCCGGCGATGTTGAACATCACGGTCGGGTCCGCGGAGACCAGCGACGCGGAGGGCACGACCTCGTGCCCGCGTGCGGCGAAGAAGGACTTCCAGCGGTCGGTGATCTCGTGAGTCTTCATGGTCGGAGGGCGGTCCTTCGCGTGGTCGGGTGGGGAAAGAGTGTCAGGTCAGGCGGTGGGCGACTGCGGCGGCATGCCGCCACCGGTCGCCCGGGAGCCGTGGCCGTTGCGGCGACGCTGTCCCAGGGCGGCGAGCCGGCCGAGCGGGGTGCCGATCAGGGCCGCGACGCTGCCCGAGAGGGCGGAGAGGCTGGCGGCGGTCGCGGCGAGGTGGCGGGAGATGTCGTCGACGCGGCGCAGCTGCTCGTGGGTGGTCACGACGGTGCCGGTGACCTCCTGCAGCAGCGGCGTCGTCTCGTTGCTGACCCCGCGGATGGCACGCCTGGCCTCGTCGAACACGGCACCGAGCTTGAGGATCGGCACGGCGAGGAGAATGACGAGGACAGCGAAGACGCCGGCGGCGATCAGCCCGGCGATGTCTCCACCAGTCATCGGGGTCTCCTCGGTCGTCGGGGTCGCGCTCGGGCGGGGTCGCACGGGCACAGCGGCAGAGTTCGGCGTCCAGTCGCCGGCCCCGGTCCACTGTAGAACGTGTGTCTGGGAAGGCACGAACAGCCCGCGGCGGGGCCGCGGGCTGTTCGTGGTGCTTCGGGTCGAAGGCGGGTCAGCGAGCGTAGTACTCGACGACCAGCTGCTCCTCGCAGGTCACGGGGACCTCGGAGCGCTTCGGGCGCCGCACGAGGCGGGCCTGCAGCTTCTCCAGCGAGACGTCCAGGTACCCCGGCAGCGTCGGCAGCACGTCGCGGTGAGCACCGGCGGCGGCGACCTGGAAGGGGGTCATCTTCTCGCTGCGCTCGTGCACGTGGATGGTCTGACCCTCCTTCACGCGGAACGAGGGGATGTCCACCCGGCGGCCGTCCACCATGATGTGGCGGTGGGTGACCATCTGGCGGGCCTGCGCCATGGTGCGGGCGAAGCCGGCACGCAGGACGAGGGCGTCCAGACGCATCTCGAGCAGCTCGATGAGGTTCTCACCGGTCAGACCCTCGGTGCGACGGGCCTCGACGAAGACGCGCTCGAGCTGCTTCTCGCGGATGCCGTACTGGGCGCGCAGCCGCTGCTTCTCGCGCAGACGGACGGCGTAGTCGGAATCCTGCTTGCGGCGGGCACGACCGTGCTCACCCGGCGGGTACGGACGACGCTCGAAGTACTTGGCCGCCTTCGGCGTCAGGGCGATCCCGAGGGCTCGGGACTTGCGCGCCTGGCGGCGCACACGTGCTTGTGCAGTCACGTCTACCTTTCATGGTTGCGGTGGCCGATCCGGACCGCAGCATCTGCGGATCGATCGACTCATGTCTGTGTGGTCTGGCCTCCGTCGCGATCCGGTCGGTCCGACGTCGTCGACTCGCGTCGTCGATGCCGTGCCGTCCGGCCGTGGAGCGGAGAGCGTGGAGCAGCCGCTACCCGTGCTACAGCCGCCACGTACCCACGGGTTCGAGCCCGGTTCGACACCGGGTGCGAGCACAGGGGGTGTGGTGGCTTGCCAGCCAACCGGTCCATCCTACCGCATACGGGCCGCCGACCGCCGCAGCGGCGCCCCTCCGGTGAGGCTCGGACGCGTCTGACAGACGCGTCAGGCGCGCGTCGTCAGGAGCGTCCGCGGAGGATCTGCCGCAACCGGTCGAGGCGCGCGCCGATGTCGCGCTCGACGCCGCGGTCGGTGGGCTGGTAGTACTCGCGGCCCACGAGGTCGTCCGGGGCGTACTGCTGGGCGGCGACGCCGTGCGGAGCGTCATGGCTGTACCGGTAGCCCTTGCCGTGGCCGAGCTGTTTCGCTCCCGCGTAGTGCGCGTCGCGCAGATGCGCAGGCACGGACTGGCCCTTGCCGGCGCGGATGTCGGCGATCGCGGCGTCGATGCCCAGGTACGCCGCGTTGGACTTGGGCGCGGTCGCCAGGTGCACGACGGCCTCGGCGAGTACGATGCGCCCCTCGGGCATGCCGATCAGCTGGACGGCCTGAGCGGCGGCCACGGCCGTCTGCAGCGCGGTCGGGTCGGCCATGCCGACGTCCTCGGACGCGGAGATGACGAGGCGGCGGGCGATGAAGCGCGGGTCCTCCCCCGCCTCGACCATGCGGGCCAGGTAGTGCAGGGCAGCGTCGACATCGGAGCCGCGGATCGACTTGATCAGGGCACTGGCCACGTCGTAGTGCCCGTCCCCGGCCCGGTCGTAGCGCACGGAGGCCCGGTCCAGCGCGCGTTCGGCGTGGCTGAGGGTGACGGGGATCCGGCCGTCCTCCTCGCCGTCCTGCCGGTCCGGCTGGTTCTTCGTGCTCTTGTCCGATGCCGTGCCCGTCGCCGTGCTTGACGCACGCGCTTCGGCGGCCTCGGCGAAGGCGACGCCGGCGGCGGCCTCCAGGGCGGTGAGCCCGCGCCGGGCGTCGCCGCCGGCCAGGCGTACGAGGTGGGCCAGGGCGTCGTCCTCGACCGCGACGGTCCCGTCCAGGCCCCGCGGGTCCTCGACGGCGCGGCGCAGCAGCCCGCTGATGTCGTCGTCGGTGAGGGACCGCAGCGTCAGCAGCAGCGAGCGGGACAGCAGCGGGGACACGACGGAGAAGGACGGGTTCTCGGTCGTGGCGGCGACGAGCACCACCCACCGGTTCTCGACGCCGGGCAGCAGCGCGTCCTGCTGCGCCTTGTTGAACCGGTGGATCTCGTCGAGGAAGAGCACGGTGGTGGTGCCGTGCAGATCCCGGTGGGTCAGGGCGTCGTCCATCACCGTGCGCACGTCCTTGACGCCGGCGGTGATGGCGGAGAGCTCGACGAAGCGGCGACCGCCGGCGCGGGCGATGACGTGGGCGATCGTCGTCTTGCCGGTTCCCGGCGGGCCCCACAGGATGACCGAGGACGGTCCGGTCGGGCCGGCCTGGCTGCCCGAGAGCACCCGCAGCGGCGAGCCGTCCTTGAGCAGGTGCTGCTGCCCGACGATCTCCTCGACGCTGCGCGGGCGCATGCGCACGGCCAGGGGCTGCCGTTCGCGGCCGCGTCGGGGGGCGACGACGTCGTCCTCGTCATCCGGATCGGCGGCGGCGCTGAAGAGATCCTGCACGTCCTTCAGGCTACGTCCCCGCACCGACGGAAGCCGACGGCAGCCACGGTCCACCGCCAGCGACGGCGCGCGCGTGCCGTCCGGGCGAGTGCCTCGTGGGAGACTGCCCGGATGCGAGCCGTCCTGCAGCGTGTGAGCCGGGCCCGGGTGACCGTCGACGGAAACGTCGTCGGTGCGATCGACCGACCGGGGCTGCTCGTGCTGCTCGGCGTCACCCACGAGGACACGGAGGCCACGTGCGCCGCCGTGGCGGAGAAGTGCTGGCGGCTGCGGATCCTCGACGGCGAGGTCTCGTGCGCGGACGCAGGCGCGCCCCTGCTCGTGGTCAGCCAGTTCACCCTCTACGGAGACGTCCGCAAGGGGCGGCGCCCGTCCTGGAGTCGCGCGGCCGGACGGGCGCACAGCGAACCGATGTACGAGCGGTTCGTCGCCGAGTTGCGCGACCGCGGTGCCCGGGTCGAGACCGGCGTGTTCGGTGCGACGATGGACGTCGAGTCGGTCAACAGCGGCCCCTTCACCGTCCTGGTCGACAGCGCCGACCTCGCCTGACCCGGCGCACGCGCCGCCGGCTCGCCGACCGAGGCACACCGCACGCACTCACGAGGCGTCGATGGAGCGTCTCTTGACGAGCTGGCGGGACACGGGTCAGCATCGTGCATCGGGCGACGCGCTGGGGGCGGCGCACCCGGGTCGAGACGTGGGGGTGCTGCGTGGCACGACGGATGGTGACCGCCGTGGCGGCCGCGTTGGCCCTGACCGTCTCCGGCTGCGTCCCCGCCGTCACGGACACGCCACCGGCGCGGGACGCCGCGGCCGTCCAGGTGACGCCGCCCCCGGTGGCCGCCGACCTCAGCGGGAGCTGGACGACGGGCTACCCGAGGCTCGCGGATCTGACCCGCGCGGCCGACGTCGTCGTCGTGGGAACGGTGCTGCCGGGCGCGCGCACCTCCGTCGTGGAGGGGCTGCCGTTCCTGGACACGCCGGTCGCGGTCACCCGCTGGGTCGCCGGTCGCGCCGGCGTCACCGGCACGCTGACGATCCGCCAGACCGGAGGGGTCGTGGACGGCCGGGCGGTCACCGTCGAGGACGATCCGCTGCTGCGCGCCGGCGAGCGGGCCGTCTTCTTCCTCGACCAGGCCGTCGACGGCAGGCGCGCGATCCTGAGCGGCCCGACCGGACGACTGATCGTCGACGACGATGAACGGGTGCGCACCCTGCCCGGGACGTCCCTCACCGAGCCGCTGCCGCCCACGTTGACCGCCGTCGTCGCGGCGATCCGCGCCTCACCGTCCTCCTCCAGAACGACGCCGGCTCGCCGGTAGGTGCTCCCCTGCCCTCACTCAGGGGGCGGGACGGGACACCCATCGACGAGCCGGCGTCACGAGGTGAGCTACTTCGCGGCGTCGCCCTCGGCGCTCTGCGACTTCTCCGGAGCGGCGGACTCGGCCGGCTCGGTCTTGATGCCGGTGCCGCCCTCGGGCTCGTTCTTCACGGCCTGCGACGTCGGCTCGGGCTTCGCGTCGACGCCGGCCTCCTTGCGCTGCTCCGGGGTGATCGGCGCGGGCGCAGCGGTCAGCGGATCATAGCCGCCGCCGGTCTTCGGGAACGCGATCACCTCGCGGATCGAGTCGTACCCGGCGAGCAGCGCGACGACGCGGTCCCAACCGAACGCGATGCCGCCGTGCGGCGGGGCGCCGAACTTGAAGCCCTCGAGCAGGAAGCCGAACTTCTCCTGCGCCTCGGCCTCGCTCAGCCCCATGACGGCGAACACGCGCTCCTGCACGTCCCGGCGGTGGATACGGATCGAGCCGCCGCCGATCTCGTTGCCGTTGCACACGATGTCGTACGCGTAGGCCAGCGCCGACCCCGGGTCCGTGTCGAAGGTGTCGAGGAACTCGGGCTTCGGGGAGGTGAAGGCGTGGTGGACGGCGGTCCAGGCGCCGTGCCCGACGGCGACGTCACCGGAGGCGACGGCGTCCGCGGCCGGCTCGAACAGCGGCGCGTCGACGACCCACACGAACGCCCAGTCGCCATCGGCGATCAGCCCGGTGCGGTGACCGATCTCCACGCGCGCGGCGCCGAGCAGGGCTCGGGCGGACTTGGCGTCGCCGGCGGCGAAGAAGATGCAGTCCCCCGCAGAGGCGCCGACGGCGTCGGCCAGGCCGGCCCGCTCGGTGTCGGTGAGGTTCTTGGCGACCGGGCCGGTGAGCTCGCCGCCCTCCTGCACGAGCACGTAGGCCAGGCCCTTCGCGCCGCGCTGCTTGGCCCACTCCTGCCAGGCGTCCAGCGTGCGCCGCGGCTGGGAGGCGCCGCCGGGCATCACGACGGCACCGACGTACGGGGCCTGGAACACGCGGAAGGTCGTGTCCTTGAAGAAGGTGGTCAGCTCGGTCAGCTCGAGGCCGAAGCGCAGGTCCGGCTTGTCCGTGCCGTACTTCGCCATCGCGTCGGCGTAGGTCATCCGCGCGATCGGTCGCGGGATCTCCACGTCGATCAGCTTCCACAGCGCCGCGACGATCCGCTCGCCGAGATCGATGATGTCGTCCTGCTCGACGAAGGACGCCTCGATGTCCAACTGGGTGAACTCGGGCTGCCGGTCGGCGCGGAAGTCCTCGTCCCGGTAGCAGCGGGCGAGCTGGTAGTACTTCTCGATCCCGCCGACCTGCAGCAACTGCTTGAACAGCTGCGGGGACTGCGGCAGGGCGTACCAGCTGCCGGGCGCCAGGCGGGCCGGGACCAGGAAGTCGCGGGCGCCCTCGGGGGTGGACCGGGTCAGGGTCGGGGTCTCGACCTCGGTGAACCCGTCGTCGTGCAGCAGGTCCCGCGCCACCTTGTTGGCGGTCGAGCGCAGCCGCATCGCCGCGGACGGGCCGGGCCGGCGCAGGTCGAGGTAGCGGTGACGCAGCCGCGCCTCCTCGCCGACCTCCACGTGCTCGTCCACCTGGAACGGCAGCGGTGCGGAGGTGTTGAGCACGACGACGTCGTCGGCCATCAGCTCGACCTCGCCGCTCGGCAGTGTCGGGTTCTCGTTGCCCTCGGGCCGCCGTTCGATCACGCCGGTGACCTGCAGGACGAACTCGTTGCGCAACCCGTGGAAGACGCTCTCGTCGCGCACAACGACCTGGACGATCCCGCTCGCGTCCCGCAGATCCAGGAACGCGACGCCACCGTGGTCGCGCCGGCGGGCCACCCACCCGGCGACGGTGACGGTCTGTCCGATCTGCTCGGCCGACAGGGAGCCGGCCTCATGGGTGCGCAGCACAGGGGTCCTTCCGAAGAACAAGGGGAAACGTCCGGTCGAGTCTACCGACCGGGCGGTTCGGGATGGTGGGGTGGAACGGGTGGGTCAGGTGCCGGGAACGACGCGCGGCAGCAGGTCGTCGGCCGGCGGGGCCCAGGTGGCCGGGTCGGCGGGCACCTGCTCGCCGGAGCGGATGTCCTTGACCTCGTGGCGCACGCCGTCGCCGTCGGTGGTCGTGAACCACACGAAGGGGATGCCGCGGCGATCGGCGTACTTGATCTGCTTGCCGAACTTCGCGGCGGTGGCGGCGACCTCGGTGGGGACGCCGCGGGCGCGCAGCAGGGTGGCGACGTCGTCGGCGGCCGCCCAGCCGTCCTCGTCGGCGAGGCTGACGAGCACGGCGGTGGGCACGGGCCGCGTCGCGGTCGCGAGCTTCTGGGCCAGTACCCGCGCGAGCAGCCGGGTCACGCCGACGGAGAGACCGACGCCGGGGAACCGGCGGTCACCCTTGACGGCGAGGGCGTCGTAGCGCCCGCCCGAACAGATCGAGCCGAGCGACTCGTGGCCGACCAGGACGGTCTCGTAGACGGTGCCGGTGTAGTAGTCGAGGCCCCGGGCGATGGAGAGGTCGGCGACGACGCGGCCGGGTGCCCGGCGGCTGGCCAGCCCGATCACCTCGGCCAGCTCGGTGAGACCCTGTTCGAGCAGCGGGTGCTCGACGCCGAGCGCGCGGACCTGCTCGACGAAACCGGTGTCGGGGGTGCGGATCGCGGCCAGGCGCAGCGCAGCGCGCGCCTGCTCCTCGGTGGCCCCGCCCGTCTCGACCAGCTCGGCGACCACGCCGTCCTCACCGATCTTCTCGAGCTTGTCGACGGCCCGCAGCACGGCGGCGGGGTCGGTGACGCCGAGGCCACGGTAGAAGCCCTCGGCGAGCTTGCGGTTGTTGATGCGGATGACGAAGTCGCCGATCGGCAGGGCTTCCAGGGCCTCGGCGGCGATCAGGGCCATCTCGACGTCGTACACGAAGGGCAGCTCGCCGTCGCCCACGACGTCGATGTCCGCCTGGGTGAACTCGCGGGCCCGGCCCTCCTGGGGACGCTCCCCCCGCCAGCACTTCTGGATCTGGTAGCGCCTGAACGGGAAGGCGAGGTAGCCGGCGTTCTCCACGACGTATCGGGCGAACGGCACGGTCAGGTCGAAGTGCAGGGCGAGCTGCTGGGGGTCGGTGCGGCCGCCGCGCTCGTCCTCGTCGGCCTGCAGCCGGCTGACGGCGTAGACCTCCTTGTCGATCTCGCCCTTCTGCAGGAGCGAGCCGACGGTCTCCACGGCGCGGGTCTCGAGCGAGGAGAAGCCGTGCAGTTCGAAGGTGCGACGCAGGCTGTCGAGCACATGCAGCTCCACCACCCGTTCGGCCGGAAGGAGTTCCGTGAAGCCGGACAGGGATGCTTGACGGGCCATGGAGCGGCAACACCTTTCGATTCGGGCGGTTCGATGCGGGGATCGCGTGGCGACGACCGATCGGGCGAGGTCATCACGCGCGCCTGACAGTCTATTCCGCGCGCCGCATCCGCTCCCAACCGCGCTGCTCACCGGGACCCGGGCTGCCGCAGGAAGCCGCGGACGACGCCGATGCGGGGCCCGACACTGTGACGCTAGACTCAGGCTCCTGAGTCATGTCGCCGGTGCCTGTCTTCGGCAGTATCCGCCCGTCCGGGTGCCGGTGCAGTACCGAGTAGGAAGTTTCAGCGGTGACACACAGTCAGCAATCCGACGAACGCAGCGTCCAGCCCGCCGAGCAGTCCGGCACCGAGAACACGGTGGTGCCCGATCCGACGGCGGCACCCACCGACGCCCCCGACCATCTCGTCGAGTCCCCGGCCGCCGGTGATGCCGACGCATCCGGCGCGGCGCCGACGGCCTCCACGGACGCCGAGACCGGTGAGCCGGCGGACGCACCCGACAACGGCCGGCGCGAGAACGACCAGCCGACCACCTTCACGGAGGACGCCGCCGACGCCGACGCGCCGGCCGAGGCCACTCCGAGGGAGCCCGAGCGCGTGACCGAGCCGGCGTCCGAGCCCGCCTCCGCGCCGGAGAGCGGGGACGACCGACCCGTGGACCCGACGGCCGACGACGAGAGCGACACGTCCTCGCTGGAACACCCGAGCGCCGAGCCCGGCGGCCCGGCCCCCGAGGACGCGGCGTCCCGTGCGGACTCCGCTGACGCTGCGCCGGACGAGAACGCGTCCGTCGAGCCCGCGTCACCGGCGACCGACGCGTCCGCGCCGGCGAACGAGGCGGTGACCACCAAGGCACCTGCCGCGCCGTCGGCACCGGAGCCCTCCGCCGCCCCCACGCCGGCCGCTGCCGCTCCCCACCCCGCCGCACCGCACCCCCCTGCTCCCCGTCCCGGTGCCCCGCGCCCTGGCGCGCCCGGGGTTGCCACGCCGAAGCCCGGCGCACCGCGCCCGGGGCCTCGGGCGACTCCGCACCCGGCACCGCCGACCCCGGCCGCCGTCCGCGGCCCGCACCCGGAGACGTCGTCGTTGCCGGTGATCGCTCCCCCGACGCCGTCGATGACGCCGGAGGAAGCGGCCCGCTGGGGCCGTGTCGACGCGGACGGGACCGTCTACCTCATCGTGGAGGGCCAGGAGCAGGTCGCCGGGCAGTACCCGGGCGCCCCTGCGGAGGAGGCGCTGGCCTACTTCGTGCGCAAGTTCGACGAGGTCCGCGGCAAGGTCGAACTGCTCGAGCAGCGGGTGTTCGCCCACGCCCCGAGCGCCGACATGCGCCGCACGATCGACCACGCGCGCGAGCAGCTGGCCGAGCGGGCGATGGTCGGCGACGTCCGCGACCTCGAGCAGCGCCTCGACGTGCTCGTCGAGAAGGTGACGGAGCTCGAGGGCGAGGAGAAGAAGGTCCACGAGCAGGCGCGGCAGGAGGCGGTGAGCGCCCGGGAGGCGATCGTCGTCGAGGCCGAGGAACTCGCCGGCAAGGATCCGTCCACCGTGCAGTGGAAGGCCAGCAGCACGCGGATGAACGAGCTGTTCGACGCGTGGAAGAGCGCCCAGAAGAGCGGCGTCCGGCTCCCCCGCAGCGCCGAGGACGGCCTGTGGAAGCGGTTCCGGACGGCTCGGACGACGTTCGACAAGCACCGCCGGGCGTTCTTCTCGCAGCTGGACGACACCAACGCGACGGCGCGGCGCGAGAAGGAGAAGCTCATAGCCGAGGCGGAGGCGCTCGCCGGGTCGACCGACTGGGGTGCGACCGCCGGCGAGTATCGGCGCCTGATGGACCGGTGGAAGGCCTCGCCCCGGGCGAGCCGCAAGGACGACGACGCGCTGTGGGCCCGCTTCCGGGCGGCGCAGGACACGTTCTTCTCGGCGCGGTCGCAGGCCAACGCGGCCGTGGACGCCGAGTTCTCGGAGAACCTGAAGGTCAAGGAGCAGCTGCTGCGCGAGGCCCAGGGTCTGCTGCCGGTCACCGACCTCGCGGCGGCCCGCAAGGCGCTCGGCTCCATCCAGGAGCGCTGGGAGGCCGCCGGGAAGGTGCCGCGCGGCGACATGCATCGCATGGAGTCCGGCATGCGCTCCGTCGAGGACGCCGTCCAGAAGGCCGAGCGTGAGCACTGGCGCCGCACCGATCCCGAGACGAAGGCCCGGACCAACAGCGCGCTCAGCCAGCTCGAGTCGACCATCGCCTCCCTGCAGGACGACCTGACCGCCGCCGAGTCCGCGGGCGACCAGAACCGCATCGCCCAGGCCCGCCAGGCGCTGGAGGCGCGGCAGCAGTGGCTCGAGACGCTGCAGCGATCCGCTCAGGATTTCCGCTGAGTTGACCCGAATCGGCCGACGACGGCGCCGGTACCCCACGGGGGTGCCGGCGCCGTCGCCGTTCCGGGTGCGGCGGTCCGCGGCTGTCCTCGCCGCCCGCTGACGGGCCGGTCCAGGTCGTGCGACGGGCGTTCGCGCGATCGTCCCCGCGGCCGCCCTGTGGTGGACCTCCCCCGGTTCTCCCTCCCCAGCCGACCTGATGAGCCCGATTGTCCACAGACCCGGTCGGCAGCGGCGTCGACCCCTCGCCGCGGGGCGAGACTGACGGCATGACCACCGTCCCCCTGCTCCGACCCGGTCGACCGTTCCGCACCGAGGAACTGGCCGTCATGACGCGGGACGGCGTCCTTCGGCGCGTGATTCAGGACGTGCACGTGGCGGTCGGGATGCCCGAGACTCTCGCCCTCCGGGCACTCGCCCTCGACGCCCTCCTCGACCCGGTGTACCGCCGTCGCGCCCTGGTGTGCCGCGCGACGGCGGTCTGGTTGCACGTGGGCGGGTCTCCCCCGGCGGTGGTCGACGTACTCCTCGACGCGCGGCGGCGGGCGAAGCGGGCGCCGCCCGGACTGCGCGTCCACGAGACGGTGTGCGCCGGGGTCGACGCGGCGGTGGTGGCGGGGGTGCTCACCACCTCGCTGCCGCAGACCGTCCTCGACCTCGCCCAGTACGGCGGCACGGAGGACCTGCCGCTGTTGCGCGCCGCGATCCGTGGGCTGACCCCGGACGCGCGCGGGCAGGTGCGGGAGCGGCTGGCGGACCTGCCCCGGCGGCCCGGACGCACGGTCGCGCAGGGGCGGCTCGACGCCCTGCTGCCGGCCTGACCTGGCGAGCCGCCCTACCGGAGAGCAGCTCGTCAGGTCAGACGTGCGCCGCCCGTGGTGCGATGCACGTCGTAGACGCCGTCGATCTTGCGCACGGCCGTGAGGACGTGGTTCAGGTAGCGGGGATCACCCATCTCGAACGAGAACCGGCTGATGGCCTGCCGGTTGCTCGAGGTGTACACCGTCGCGGAGAGGATGTTGACGTGGTTCTCCGAGAGGACGCGGGTCACGTCGGAGAGCAGACTCTTGCGGTCGAGCGCCTCGACCTGGATCTCGACGAGGAACACGCTGGACTGGGTCGGCGCCCACTCGACCTCGACGAACCGTTCCTGCTCGGCGCGCATGGGGCCGAGGTTGGAACAGTCGGCCCGGTGCACGGACACGCCGTGCGCACGCGTGATGAACCCGACCACCGGGTCCGGGGGAACGGGGGTGCAGCAGCGCGCGAGCTTGGCCCACACATCGCCGACGCCCTTGACGAGGATGCCGGAGTCCGAGAACCGGGGCCGCTCCGGTGCAGCGGCCGAGACCGTCTCGGACAGGTCCTCCTCGGCGCCCTCGTGGCCACCGATCGACTCGACCAGCCAGTCGACCACGCGCCCAGCGGACACCTGGTTGTCGCCGATGGCCGCGTACAGCGCGGAGATGTCGGCGTGGCGCAACTCGTCGGCGGCGGCGACCAGCAGGTCGTGGGTGATCAGACGCTGCGGCAGGCGTCGCTTGCGCATCGCCTTGGTGAGCTGGTCCTTGCCCTTCTCGATGTTCTCCTCGCGCCGTTCCTTGGAGAACCAGGCGCGGATCTTGTTGCGGGCGCGGGGCGACTTGACGAAGTTCTGCCAGTCCTGGCTCGGGCCGGCGCTCTCCGCCTTCGACGTGAAGATCTCGACCCAGTCGCCGTTGGCGAGCTCGCTGTTCAGCGGCACGAGCTTGCCGTTGACCCGGGCGCCGATCGTGCGGTGACCGACCTCGGTGTGCACGGCGTACGCGAAGTCGACCGGGGTCGAACCGGCGGGCAGCGCCATGACCTCGCCCTTGGGCGTGAAGACGAAGACTTCCTTCGCATTGATCTCGAACCGCAGCGAGTCGAGGAACTCGTTGGGGTCCGTCGTCTCCTGCTGCCAGGCCACGAGGGAGCGCAGCCAGTTCATGTCGGTGGTGTCGTGGCTGCCGGAGGCGTCCGTGGCGAGGGTGCGGTCCTTGTACTTCCAGTGCGCCGCGATGCCGTACTCGGCGCGCTTGTGCATCTCGTGGGTGCGGATCTGGATCTCCACCGGCTTGCCGCCCGGTCCGATCACCGTCGTGTGCAGCGACTGGTACATGTTGAACTTCGGCATCGCGATGTAGTCCTTGAACCGGCCCGGCAGCGGGCTCCACCGCGCGTGCAGCGCACCGAGGGTGGCGTAGCAGTCCCGGACCGAGTCGACGAGCACGCGCACACCGGTCAGGTCGTAGATGTCGTCGAAGTCGCGACCCTTGACGATCATCTTCTGGTAGATCGAGTAGTAGTGCTTCGGCCGGCCGCTGATGGAGGCGCGGATCCGCACGGACCGCAGGTCCTCGGCGATCTTGGCACTGACCGCGGCGAGATTCTTCTCCCGCTCCGGGGTGCGATCCCCCACGAGCCGGACGATCTCCTCGTAGACCTTCGGGTACAGCGCGGCGAACGAGAGGTCCTCGAGCTCCCACTTGATCGTGTTCAGCCCCAGGCGGTGGGCCAGCGGCGCGAAGATCTCCAGCGTCTCCCGGGCCTTGCGCGCCGAGGACTCCGGCGAGACGAAACGCCAGGTCCGCGCGTTGTGGAGCCGGTCGGAGAGCTTGATCAGCAGCACGCGGATGTCCTTGGACATCGCGACGATCATCTTGCGCACCGTCTCGGACTGCGCGGAGTCGCCGAACGTCACCTTGTCGAGCTTGGTCACGCCGTCGACGAGGCGGGCGACCTCCTCGCCGAAGTCCTTGCTCAGCTGCTCGATCGTGTACTCGGTGTCCTCCACGGTGTCGTGGAGGAGGGCCGCGGCGAGGGTGGAGCCGGACATGCCGAGCTCGGCGAGGATCGTGGCGACCGCCACCGGGTGGGTGATGTAGGGGTCACCGCTCTTGCGCTTCTGCCCGCGATGCGCGCGCTCGGCGACGGCGAAGGCCCGCTGGATGAGGTCGAGGTCCTCGCGCGGGTTGTTGGCCCGCACCGTGCGCATCAGTGGCTCGAGGATCGGCGAATACGCCGTCGTCCCCCGCCCGGTCAGACGGGCGATCCGGGACCGGGTGCGCTCACGCCGCCCGGCCGGAGGGGCCGCGGGCGAGGGGCTCGGCCGGCTACCGGCGGGATCGCGAGGAGGCGTGCCGGTGGTGGTGTCCAGGACGGCGGGCGCGCCCGACTGTGCGGCCATGGACCCGGGGGTCTGGCTCTTCTCGGCCACTGCCACCTCCCTTACTCGGTCAGCAGTGGTACGGCCGCCGAGGACGTGGGACGACCGTGCGCATCACCGCACCGGCCGTCCGCGAGAACGGTTGTGACAGTTTATGCCCTCCGAACGCAAACGTTTACTCTCGGCCGTTGCGACGGCCGGCGTGGCGTTCGGGACGCGTCCGCCGGCCCGCATCGAGGGGCCGGCGTCGGCGTCGTCAGACGGTCGTCGCCGCTTCGCGCCGCGCGGTCACGCGCTCCGCCTGGTGGACCAGGTCCGTCTCCCGCGACCGCAGCGCGGCGTACAGCGGCGCGGCGATGAAGAGGGTCGTGAGCGTGCCGAGGATGATGCCGATGAACAGCGAGAGCGAGAGGTCCTTCAGCGTGCCCGCACCCAGCAGGTAGGCCCCGATGAAGAGGATCGCCGCGACCGGCAGGATCGCCACCACCGAGGTGTTGATCGACCGGACGAGCGTCTGGTTGATCGCGAGGTTCACCTCCTCGGCGAAGCTGCGCTGTGTGTTCGTCGCGATGTTCGCGGTGTTCTCGCGGATCTTGTCGAACACCACCACGGTGTCGTAGAGCGAGTAGCTCAGCACCGTGAGGAAGCCGATGATCGCCGACGGGGTCACCTCGAAGCCGCTCAGGGCGTACAGCCCGGCGGTCACGACCATCACGGTCACCAGCCCGCCGAGGGCGCCCACCGACATCTTCCAGGTGCGGAAGTACAGGGCCATGAGCACGGCGGCGATCACGACGAAGATGACGAGCCCCTGGAGGGCCTGCCGGGTGACGTCCGCGCCCCAGGTGGGTCCGACGAAGGTCGACGTCACCTGGCCGGCGGACACGTCGTACGCGCTGCGCAGGGCGTCGCGCACCTGCAGCGTCTGGTCGTCGCTGAGCCGTTCCGTCTGCACCCGCATGGTGCCGGGCGCGATGTTGGTGACGGTCGCGTTCTTGTCGCCGGCGACCGAACTGACCGCCTTCTCGCCGCGATCGATGTCGGTGTGGCTGGTGCCGGAGACGGTGAACTCCGAGCCGCCGCGGAACTCGATGCCGAGGTTGAAGCCGCCGCTGAGGGTCGGCACGAGGATCGAGCCGACGATCGCGATGATCGCGATGAGGAACCAGATCCGTCGCTTGCCGACGAAGTCGAAGGAACGGCGACCGCTGTAGAGGTCGTTGCCGAAGCGGGAGAAACTGATCATCACTCGTCCTCTCCGACAGCGGTGCTGCCGGAACGATCATGGGTGGCACCGACGCGCTGCTCCGCGGCGCGCCGCTCGGCGATCGTCATGCGCCGCTCGGCCTCACGGCTGGCGCCGGCGTTGCGTCCCTTGCGGACGGGCGTGCTGCCCGCCCCGGCGAGCACCGGCTCACGGATGCGCCCGGCGCCGCGGTAGAACGGCACCGCGCCGAGCCGCTCCGGGTCCAGCCCGGACATGCGGTGTCCCCCGCCGAAGAAGCGGGTACGGGCGAGCAACACCATCGTCGGGTGCGTGAACATGAACACGACGATGAGGTCGGCGATCGCGGTCAGGCCGAGGGTGAACGCGAAGCCGCGCACGTTGCCGACCGCGGCGAAGTAGAGCACGACGGCGGCCAGCAGGTTGACCGCCTTCGAGGCGAGCACCGTCCGCTTCGCGCGCTTCCAGCCGTGGTCGACGGCGGAGATGACCGACCGGCCCTCACGCAGCTCGTCGCGGATGCGCTCGAAGTAGACGATGAAGGAGTCGGCCGTCTGCCCGATGGCGACGATCAGGCCGGCGACACCGGCCAGGGACAGGCGGTAGTTGGCGGTCCAGCCGAGGATGGCGATCGCCAGCCAGGTCAGCACGCCCGCGACCACGAGGGACGCGATGGTCACGAAGCCGAGCAGGCGGTACTGGAAGAGCGAGTAGACGCACACGAGGGCGAGGCCGATGAGGCCCGCGATGATGCCCATCAGCAGCTGCTGGCTGCCGAGCGTGGCGGAGATCTGCTGCTCGCTCTGGATCTCGAAGCTGATCGGCAGGGCGCCGTACTTGAGCTGTTCGGACAGGGCCTTGGCCGAGTCCTGGGTGAAGTTGCCGGTGATCTGCGGCTTGCCGTCCGTGATCACGGCCTGCGTCACCGGAGCGGAGAGCACCCGGCCGTCGAGCACGATGGCGAACTGGTTGCGGGGCTGCTGCAGACCGAACAGGCGCTGCGTGACGGCGCGGAACTTGTCGGTGCCAGCGCCGTTGAACTGGATGTTCACGGCCCACTGGCCCGTGTTGGCGCCGTTCGCGCCCGTCGTCTGGCCGAAGCTCGCGGTCTGGATGTCCGCGCCGGGCACCTCGACGGGGCCGAGGATGTACTTGCCGCCCGTGGACGCGTCGCAGGCGATCGCGGGCTTGGCCGGATCGGTCGGCGGCTGCTGCTTGGCAGCGGCGGCGGGCCGGCAGTCCTTCGCCTCGAACGCGCGGTACACCGGCCCGGTGATCCAGTTGGCGTCGCTCGCGTTGGTCGGCTTGGCCTTGGGATTCGGCAGCGCCGAGTCCTTCGCCCGGTTCGCCCCCGTCACCGGGGCGGCGTCACCGACCTGGAGGACGGGACGGAACGTCATGTCCGCCGACGCCTGGATCAGCTCCCGGGTCTGCGCGCTCGGGATGCCCGGCATGCTGACGACGACGTTGCGGCTGGACTGGGTGCTGATCTCCGCCTCGGCGACACCGGAGCCGTCCACACGCTGCCGGATGATCTCCACCGCCTGCGCGAGCTGTTCCTCGTTGATGTCCGCGCCCGACTGAGTGCGCGGCGCGAGGATCATCTCGGTGCCGCCCTCGAGGTCGAGCGCGAGCTTCGGAGCGGCGCTCGCCTGACCGGTCAGGGCGCCGCCGGTCAGCACGGCGCCGAGCGCGATGAAGAGGACGGCCAGCCAGATGATGGTGCGACGGGCACCGGACACCGTCCGGTTCGTACCAGCCCGGTTCTTTGCCATGGGGGGAGGGTCTCCTGCGGACGCGGCGCCCACCCCGCGGGTGAGCCTGGTGTGGTGGGCGCCGGCGTCGGGTCAGCGGTTGTTGTTGTCGTTGTGCTCGTTGAGGCGCCGCATGGTCTCCTCCGGCGTCTCCGCGCGGGTCGCGGTCGCGTCCGAGCCGGCGAAGCCGTCCGTGGCGGGCGCGTCGGTGCGCGGACGATCGGTGCCGACGGGCGTGTCGAGCGGCTCGGCGGCAACGGGGGCACCCGTCGCCGTGGCCCCGGCGTCATCGGCAGCGGGCTCCGCCGGGTCCAGGATCTTGGTCACGGACTGCAGGTGCACGGTGGCGGTGTTGCCGGGCGAGAGCTCGAGGACGACCTTGTTCTCGGCCGCGTCGACGGACAGCACGGTGCCGAACAGCCCGTAGCTGGTCATGACCTCCTGGCCGGGAGCCATCGACGACTTGCGCGCCTGAGCCTCGGCCTGGGCCTTCTTGTTGCGACGGAACATCGTGAAGATCAGGAAGATCAGCACGACGATCATGATGAGGAAAAGGGGATCCACGGTCCTGAGAGTCCATTCGTCGAGTGCAGGATCACGCCGTCCAGCGGCGAGCACTCCTGATGGTGGCACGGCAACCTGATCGGGCGCGCAGAGGCATCACGAGTGTCGGCTCAGTCTAGGCCACCCAGCCGGAGCCCGTGACGACGGCGCGCTGACGTGCGTGCATCGACATGGATCGGTGCACCTGCGACCGCCGGGGCGGGGAACGGATCAGTCGTCGAACTGATCCGCGGCTGATGGATCCACGGCTGATGGATCCACGGCGACCTGGTCCGTCGCCAACTGGTCAGTCGTCGAGCTGGTCCGTCGCGAACAACGGAACGGTTCCGCCGGCGACGGGGCCGTCCTCGTCCAGCCGGGCCGAGAGGGACGCCGCGGCGTAACCGGCGGGCGGTTCGATGCCGAGGTGCTCGTAGGCGGCCGGCATCGCGATGCGTCCGCGCGGCGTGCGGCCGAGAAGGCCCTCCCTCACCAGGTACGGCTCGGCGACGGTCTCGACGGTCTCGGTCTCCTCCCCCACCGCGATGGCGAGGGTGGACAGGCCGACAGGGCCGCCGTGGAACTTGCTGACGAGGGCGTGCAGCACCGCCCGGTCGAGGCGGTCCAGGCCGCGCGCGTCGACCTCGTACATGTCCAGTGCTGCGGAGGCGGATCGGGCGTCGATCTGCTGGACCCCGTGCACGAGCGCCCAGTCCCGGACCCGGCGCAACAGCCGGTTGGCGATGCGCGGCGTGCCCCGGGAGCGCTTGGCGATCTCCGCGAATCCGGCGGAGTTGACGGCGAGGTCCATCAGGCCGGCCGAGCGGCGCAGCACGCGCTCGAGCTCGTCCACGGCGTAGAACTCGAGGTGGCCGGTGAAGCCGAACCGGTCCCGCAGGGGGCCGGGCAGCAGCCCGGCCCGCGTGGTGGCGCCCACCAGGGTGAAGGGCGGCAGGTCGAGCGGGATGGCGGTGGCGCCCGCACCCTTGCCGACGACGATGTCGACGCGGAAGTCCTCCATGGCCATGTAGAGCATCTCCTCGGCGGGCCGGGACATGCGGTGGATCTCGTCGAGGAAGAGCACCTCCCCTTCGCTGAGGGAGGACAGGATCGCAGCGAGGTCACCGGCGTGCTGGATGGCCGGGCCGGACGTGATGCGCAGCGGTGCGTTCATCTCGGCGGCGATGATCATGGCCAGCGTCGTCTTGCCCAGTCCGGGCGGACCCGAGAGCAGGACGTGGTCGGCGCTGCGGCCGCGCAGGCGCGAGGCCTCCAGGACGAGGGAGAGCTGCTCACGCACGCGCTTCTGCCCGACGAAGTCGTCGAGGCTCTTGGGCCGCAGGGCGGCCTCGATCATCCGCTCCTCGGGCTCGCCGTCGGCCGAGACCATGCGGGCGCCGGCGTCCTGGCTCTCAGCCACGGCCGGCCGTCACGGTGTCGTCGTCGGTGGCGGCCGGGGAGAGGGTGGACGTCCGGGCGCGGGTGCCGGCACTGCGCGAGGCGCGTCCGGTGTCCTGGCCGAGCCAGCGCAGCGTGAGGCGGAGGATCTCGGCGACGTTGCCGCGGGCCGCGACGTCGGGCTCGTCCGCCGTGGCCGACTCGAGCGCCGCCGTCGCGTCCTTCTCCGACCAGCCGAGCCCGGTGAGCGCCTGGAGCACCTGCGGCTGCCACACGGGACCGGCCGGCGTCGCAGCCGCCGGGGTCGCGCCCGTGGGCACCAGCTTGTCCGCGAGCTCGAGGACGATGCGCCGCGCACCCTTGGGGCCGATGCCGGGGACCTTGCTGAACGCCTTGTCGTCGCCCGACGCCGCGGCGATCCGCACCGTCTCCGGATCGTGTACGGCGAGGACCGCCAGGGCCAGCCGGGGACCGACGCCGCTGACGCCGAGCAGGGTCTCGAACACCTCGCGGTGCTCGGCGTCGGGGAAGCCGAAGAGGGTCATCGAATCCTCGCGCACGACCATCGACGTCGCGACGGTGGCGCTCTCCCCCGGGCGGAGGGAGGCGAGGGTCTGCGGGGTGGCGTTGACGAGCATGCCGAAACCGTTGACGTCGATCACCGCGGAGGTGAGGCCGACGTGGGTCACGGTGCCGCGAAGCGAGCTGATCACGACGGGTCACTCCTCTCGGGCGGGATCCGGGCGGGGATCGCGGGGTCGAACATATCTACGAACACCCTACGGGAGCGCACCGACAGCACCCGGCATCACCACGCGCGTCGCGGCGAGGCGCCCATCGCCGGAGGGGGCGACGTCGGACGCCGCGGGAAGGTCGACGGTCGAGACCGGGTCCCACGACACGCCGCACGGATCCGGGCTGCGACGCCCGATCCCGATGGACGCCGGCGGGTCCTGGGACCGGGTGAGCGCGGCCCAGCCGGAGCCCGTCGGATCTGTCACCGATCGCGACGATACGAGAGGGTGTGCAGGTCGGGACGTGCAGGTCGGGACGTGCACTGGGTCCCACGACACGCCGCACGCACGGGGGCCGTGACGCCGTATCCCTCAGCGCGTCGGAGTGTCCCGGGACGGGGCGCAGGACGAGCCGGTCGGATCACCCTGTCCCGACGGACGTCGGCGTGTCGTGGGTCCGGGCCACAGGACGACCTGCGCGGGTCGTCCTGTCCCCCGCCGGCTCGACGTGTCCTGGGACGGAGCGACGTGGCTGCGGCAGCAAGGACGAACCGGCTGCCGCTCCTACCGGTGGCGGCGGCCGTGACCGGCCTGGCGGGCGCTGGCCTCGGCCTGCACCCAGAGCTTCTGCGCCGCGGTGAGCGTGCCGCCCGGCGTGCGCTGACCGGCCCGCGCCGCGGCGGCCGCCCGCGAGGTCGACCCGGCGTCGGCCGTCGACGACGCGACGGCGCTCAGCCCCGACCGCCACGCGTGGGTGATGGCCAGGGCGAGGGCGTCGGCGGCGTCCGCGGGTGTCGGTGCCTCAGGAAGGCGGAGGATGCGCACGACCATCCGGGCGACCGAGCCCTTGTCCGCCTGACCGTTGCCGGTGACGGCGGCCTTGACCTCGGTCGGCGTGTGCAGCGCGACCGCGATGCCGCGCCGGGCCGCTGCGGCGATGACGACGCCGGACGCCTGCGCTGTGCCCATCACGGTGGAGACGTTGAGCTGGCTGAACACCCGCTCGACGGCGAGCACGTCCGGGTTGTGGCGATCCAGCCACTGCTCGACGGCGGCGTCGATGGCGAAGAGCCGCGCGTCGAGCGGTGTGCCCGCCGGGGTCCCGACGACGCCGACCTCGACGAGGGTGGCGCGCCGGTCGGCGGTCACGTCGACGACGCCGAGCCCGCAGCGGGTGAGGCCCGGGTCGACCCCGAGCACGCGCAGGCTCACGCCGTCGACCGTCCCGTCAGTCCTCGGTGTCCAGCTCGGCCATGACGGCCTCGCTGATGTCCGCGTTGGAGTAGACGTTCTGCACGTCGTCGAGCTCTTCGAGGGCGTCGACCAGGCGCAGGAACTTGCGGGCGGCGTCGGGGTCGAGGTCCACGTGCATCGACGGGAGGAACTCGGCCTCGTCCGTCTCGTACTCGATGGACGCGTCGGTCAGGGCGGCGCGGATGGCGGGCAGGTCGCTGGCCTCGGAGATCACCTCGAAGTTCTCGCCCTCGTCCTTGACCTCCTCGGCGCCCGCGTCGAGCACGGCCATCAGGACGTCGTCCTCGGACAGGTCGTTCTTCGGCAGCCGGACGACGCCCTTGCGGGTGAAGAGGTAGTTGACCGACCCCTGGTCGGCCACGGTGCCGCCGTTGCGGGTGATCGCCACGCGCACTTCGGAGGCGGCGCGGTTCTTGTTGTCCGTCAGGCACTCGACGAGCAGCGCCGACCCCTGGGGGCCGCGAGCCTCGTAGAAGATCTCCGAGTAGTCGATCGTCTCGCCGGTCAGCCCCGCGCCGCGCTTGACCGCGCGATCGATGTTGTCGTTGGGGACCGAGTTCTTCTTCGCCTTGGAGACCGCGAGCTCGAGGGCCGGGTTACCGGACGTGTCCGGGCCGCCCATGCGCGCCGCGACCTCGATGTTCTTGATGAACTTGGCGAACGCCTTCGCGCGGCGGCCGTCGATGACGGCCTTCTTGTGCTTGGTGGTCGCCCATTTGGAGTGGCCCGACATACCTACGCTTCTCCTCTGATCATCCGGATGAACAGGTCGTGGATCCGCCGCTCGCCGGTGACCTCCGGATGGAAGGACGTGGCGAGGAGCTTCCCCGACCGCACTGCGACGATTCTACCGGCCGTGTCGCGGACCTCCGGGTCAGCATCCCCGTCGGGGTGCTGAGCGGGCGCGTCGGACGGCGTGCGGGCGAGCACCTCGACGCCGTCGCCGACCTGTTCGGCCAGCGGTGCGCGGATGAACACGGCGGGCACGTCGCCGACGTCGGTGAAGTCCAGTGTGACCTCGAAGGACTCCCGCTGCCGGCCGAAGGCGTTCCGTCGCACGGTCATGTCGATGCCGCCGAGGGTGCGCTGCGGGTCACCCTGCCGGTCCAGGGCTGGGTCGGCGACGCGGTCGGCGAGCATGATCATCCCGGCGCACGAACCGTACACGGGCAGGCCGCCGGCGATGGCGTCACGCAACGGCTCGGCGAGGTCGAAGGCCCGGGTCAGTTTGTCCATCGTGGTGGACTCCCCGCCGGGGATCACGAGGCCGTCGAGGCCGTCGATCTCGCCGGGCCGGCGCACGAGGACGACGTCGGCGCCGAACTCGTCGAGGATCGCGGCGTGCTCCCGGACGTCGCCCTGGACGGCCAGCACCCCGAGACGCAGACCGTCCGCGCCGGCGAGCGCGGGCTGCGGGACGGTGTCGAGAACGCGGGGTTCGAGATCACGGGTCAGAGAGGAAGGCACCGGTCCATGATAGGAGCGCCGGACCGGTGATCCGGTCCGGCACTCCTGTGGCGTCGAGTGGCCCGTCAGGCGGAGACGGCCGCCGCACGACGACCGGGCCGAGGCTCCGTCGGAGCCGCCGGCGCGGCCAGCCCGAGCCGGCGACGGTCCCGCTGCTGGTTGACGAACAGGAGGCTGAGGACCCCGCAGACCAGCAGCAGTCCGCCGGCGAGGGCGAAGGACTCCGTGTAGCCGGCAGCCGGTGTCGCAGCACCGCCGATCAGGAACCCGGACACGGCGGGAGCGAAGACGCCGCCCGTGGTGAAGACCGCGTTGGCGATGGACAGATTCGCCCCGCGCTGGGCCACCGAGGTCAGCTCCGCCACGACGAGGTAGCTCAGGGCGAACAGGGCCGGCGCCGTGCCGAAACCGAACACCATCAGGGCGACGGCCAGCACCGGGCTCGGGACGAGGGATGCGGCGAACAATGCGGTGCCACCGAACACGGCGGCGCCGCCGAGCACCCAGGCGCGCGATCGACGGGTGGGGATCCCGCGTCCGTGCAGCCGCTGGGTCAGCGCGCTGAGCCCGACCGTCGCGACGGCACCCCACGCGGCCGGCAGGGCGATCAGGCTGCCGGCCTGCTGGCCCGTCAGGCCGAGCACCGTCTGGAAGTAGGCCGGTCCCCAGGACATGGCGAGGGTGAAGGTCCAGTAGCCGAAGAACGACGTCAGGACGGCGAAGATCCAGCTCGGCGAGAGGATCGTGCGCAGGTAGGGGATCCGCGGCTCGGGCACGTCGAGGCCCGGCTCGGCCCCGTGGGCGGCCAGCTCGGCCTCCCCGACGCCGTCGAGTTCGCGCTCGGCGGCGTGGCTCGTGTACGGACCTTCCTTGCCCACGAACGCCCAGTAGACGGCGAAGAGCAGCCCGACGACGGCGAGGACGGCGAACGCGGCGCGCCATCCGAAGGATCCGATCACCCAGGCGAGCACCGGGGCGAAGGCGACGATGCCGAGCGTCACACCCGAGGACGCGAGCGCCGCCGGGGTGGCGCCCTTCTTCGCGGGGAACCACTTGTAGACGCCGTGCATCATGACAGGAGCGAGCGGTCCCTCACCGGCGCCCAGGAGCAACCGGCTGACCCACAGGGCGGGGAGGGAGACGAAGACCAGGACCGGGGCCTGGGCGATCGACCACAGGATGCAGATGACCAGCAGGATCCACCGGCTCTGCACCTTGTTGGCCAGCGGCGCCGCGACGAGTTGCGCGACGCCGAAGGTGAAGAACATGGCGCTGCTGACCACGCCGAACATCTCCGGGGTGATGTGCAGGTCCTTCATGATCGGCACGGCCGCCAGGCCGAGGACGGCCTTGTCCGCCCAGCTGAGCATCATGAGGAACAGGAGAGAGCCGGTGACGACCCAACCGTAGCGGCGGCGTCGGGCGTAGGACCAGGAGGCGGGGTCCTTAGCGGACTCCCCCGTCCCCCGGTGCGGGGTGGGGTCGGCGATCTGGGTCATGGCTACTCCTTCGTAGCTCCGGTCCGCGCCGCGGCGGAGACCGTCAGGGGGATGGACGAGAAGAAATGCAGGGTGTTGTGGAGCTGCTCGACGGGGTCGCCGTCGAGCTCGAGCGTGGCGGCGCGAGCCACGAGGGCCTTGAGGACCAGCTCGATCTCGAGCCGGGCGATCGGCTGCCCGATGCACTGGTGCAGGCCCATGCCGAAGGCGACGTGCCCCGTGGCGTTCCGCTCCAGGTCGAAGGACTGTGCGGCGTCGCCCCACCGACGCGGGTCCCGGTTGGCGGCGCCGAGGAACAGCAGCAGCTTCGCGTCGGCCGGGATCCGCACGCCTGCCAGTTCCGTGTCCACCGTCGTGGTGCGGTGGAACATCTGGAACGGCGACTCGAGACGGAGCGCCTCGTCGACGGCGAACTTGACCAGGTGGGGATCGCGCCGCAGGCGGCTCCACTGTTCCGGTTCGCGTGCCAGGCACAGGACGGTGTTGCCGATGCCGGCCACGGTGGTGTCGACGCCGGCGGAGAGCAGGGCCCGGACGAGGAACGATGCCTCGCTGTCGGTGATGTTGCCCAGGTCGGCCTGTTCCCAGATCTTCTCGCCGAACCCGCCGGGCAGCAGGCTGCCTCGGGCGCAGGCTTCCTCGACCCACGCCGCCACGGCCTCGCCGCCGACGAAGGCCTGCTCGTAGATCGCGTTGCGCGGGCCGAAGGCGTTGAAGGCCATGCTCCCGTAGGGCAGGAGATTCTCCCGCCCGGTGTCGGGGATGCCGACGGCGTCGGGAAAGACCCGCAGCGGGTACACCTGGGCCAGGTCGGTGGCGGCGTCGAAGGAACCGCGGGCCACCAGCGTCTCGGCGAGGGACTCCGCGGTCGGGGTGAAGCCGGCGGCCAACTCACGCACGGAGCCCGGGTGGATCACCTTGGACAGACCACGGCGCATGGCGGTGTGGGTCGGCGGATCCGACTCGAGGATGCCGGCGGGGCGCCACTCCGATGCGGTGCGGATGTCCGTGGGCCCGACGCCGCCGGAGGAGCAGTAGGTCTCGAAGTCCATGAGCACCTCGTGGACGGCGTCGAAGTGACTGACGGCGTAGACGCCGTACTGCTCCAGGTACACGACGGGACCGGTTTCGCGGAGCGTCTCGTGCAGGGTGTAGCGGCCCACGAGGCTCTCCGGGGAGAACGGGTCGATGTCGAGCACGGGCGCATCGTGACGGGTCATGAGCGACATGGGGTCCTCCCGGAGGTCAGAAGTCGAGTCAGAAGTCGAGTCAGAGGTCGAGGGTGAGCGTGCTGCAGCCGGCAGCGGCACGCGAGACGCAGACCATCATGGAGCCGCTGCGGGCCCGGTCCTCGGCGGTGAGGACGGCGTCCCGGTGGTCGACGTCGCCGGCGAGGACCGGGATCTCGCACGTGCCGCACACCCCGGCCCGGCAGGACGAGAGGACCCGCACCCCGGCGTCCTCGACGGCATCGAGGATTGTGCGGTCCGCGGGGACGTGGACGCGACGTCCCGTCCGGCTCAGCTCGACGTCGAAGGCGCCGGAGGTACCCTGCCCGGGCGCAGCGGCGGCGAAGCGCTCGATGTGCAGCGCACCGGCCGGCCAGCCGAGGCAGTAGTCCTCGACCGCGTCGAGGAGCCGCTGGGGGCCGCACGCATAGACGAGCATGAGCGCCCGCGGGACCCCGAGCAGCGCCTCCAGGTCCAGGCGGCCCGTCTCCTCCGACGGGTAGAGCAGGACGCGGTCGGGGCCGTACGTGTCGAGCAGTTCCTCGGCGAAGGCCATGGTCCGCAGGTTCCGGCCGCCGTAGGCGAGGCGCCATTCCCTGCCCGCCTGCTCGGCCGCCTCGATCATCGCGAGCATCGGCGTGATGCCGATGCCGCCGGCGATGAAGAGGTACTTGCGTGACGGCGCGAGGGCGAAGGTGTTCCGCGGGCCGCCGATGACCACCCGTGTCCCGACGGTCAGCTCGGCATGCACCCAGGCGGATCCGCCACGCGACCCGGGGTCGTGCAGGACGGCGATGTCCAGGCTCGACCGGTCGCTCGGCGAGGAGCAGATGGAGTACTGGCGTGTGTGCCCGGGCACGTGCAGGTCGATGTGGGCGCCCGCCTCCCAGGCCGGGAAGGAGCCTCCGTCGGCGGACTGCAGGGTGAGGTGCGCGACGCCGTCGGCCGCGTGCCGCCGTGCGATCACGATCGCGTCCTGGTCGGCGGACACCGTGAGCGGGGAGTCCGAGACCTCGGCGTGAGCCGTCATCCGCTGTCCTTCCGCTCGAGCCTGTCGGCTGCCTGTCATCACGGGACGACGATAGGACCGCAACGTGCCGGAGATCACGCCCTCTCTCCCACTGGACGGAAAGCACGGTGGGACCCACGCCGACGGGCCCGAACGGTCGGCCCGCGGCCGGTGGTTCCGGCCTGCGCTCAGCCGTTCCGGTCGAGGGCGCGGGCGATCGCGTTGGCCGCCACCTGCAGGGCCGGGATGGTGCGCTGGACCGGTGGCGGCGTCGCGCCGATGCCGACGACGCCGAGAGCGGCGAGCACGCGACCTCCGCTCGCCCGCACGGGAACCGCGAGACCGGAGGTGCCGAGCGCGTGCTCCTCGACGGTCGTCGCGTAGCCCCGTTCGTGCACACGTGCGATGTCGCGCCGGAGCCTGGCGGGGTCGGTGATGCTGTGCCGCGTCTCCCGGGTCAGCTCGGCGACGACCTGGTTCACGACGGCTGCCGGCGCGTAGGCGAGCAGCACCTTGCCGGCGGCACTGGTGTGCAGGGCCAGGCGCTCCCCCACGCGCGCCACCGGTTGGCCGACGGCGGTCCCGGCGATCCGCTCGAGCAGCAGGGCGCGTCCGCCGTCGAGGACGAACAGGTTGACGACGTGCCGGGTGGCGAAGAGAACGTCGTGCATGTAGGGAGCGGCGACCTCCCGCAGCCCCTTCTGCACGGGAGCGAGCATTCCCAGCGACCACAGGCGGTGGCCGATCTGATAGCGGCCGTCCGCGGTGCGGGCCAGCGCGCCCCAGTCCGCGAGCTCGCCGATCAACCGGTGACAGGTGGCCACGGGCGTTCCCGACCGCCGGGCGATCTCCGACATCGTGAGGACCGGATGCTCCTGGTCGAACGCCGCGAGCACGTTGAGCGCCCGGGAGGTCACCGACCTCCCGGCGTCCCTCGCGTGTCCTGCCACCGTGTCACCTCACCGACCCCGCGCCCGGCCCGACGCCCGGTGCTCGTCCACGGTAGCGCCGCAGAGCGCTGCCCGTACCCGGGCGGGTCAGCTACTCGCCGCCACCCGCCCGGGAACGAAGCGCTGCCCCGGCTGGGCCACGGTCACCGGACCGGCGAACTCGGCGGCCACCCCGGCGGCCCACTGGGCATCCGTGGCCACCCCGGCCAGGTGGGACAGGACGACGTGCCCCACACCGGCCGCAGTCGCGACGCGGCCCACGCCCGCCGGCGTCGTGTGGGAGATCTGCTGGTGATTGAGGAACTCGGCGGAGAAGTCCCCCGACGCGAAATAGGCGAGATCGACCGCCTCGTGCACGAGCAGGTCCGCGCCGGCCGCCAGCGTCGCCACGTTCGCGCACTCGGTCGTGTCCCCCGAGATCACGACCGAGCCGTACCGGGTGTCGAAGCGGAAGGCGAAGGACGGGAACACCGGCGGGTGCTGCACGAGGATCGCCGTGACCGTCACGCGCTCGTCCCGGTGGATCTCGAACGGTCGCATCGCCGGGGTGGCCTCCGGGCCGGCCCCGGCGGCGTCCGCCGGCAGCACGATGTCCACGGGCCGGACGATGCGCCGCAGGTCCGGGCGTCCCTCGTCGACGATGCGGATGCTGATGTCCTCGTCGAAAGCGGCGAGGACATGCTCGATCATGGCACCGGTCCGCGGTCCCGGCCCGTGGATCGGCACGTCGTCGGTGAATCCGTCCACCGGTGCTCCCCAGTTCCACAGCAGGTAGGCCGGCAGCTCGCCGACGTGGTCCGAGTGCAGGTGCGTGATGAACGCGGCGCGCAGGTCCCGGCCGCGCAGACCCGCGTCGTGCGCCTGCCGGGTGCAGCCGAGACCGAAGTCGACGAGGTAGTGCAGGCCGTCGATGACGATCGCCGTGGCGATGCCGGGTGCGCCGCTGCGGATGGCGGGACCGGCCGCCGTGCCGAGGGTGATCACGTCCAGGCCCGCGGTCACGTTCGAGGCGTCGGCGGCAGCCCCGGACGACGCCGTCATCGGGCCACGCTCGCGGCGCCGGTCGCGGTGACGGCGGTCGCGTGGGCGCGGGAGTTGACCGTGCGGTACTCCAGGTACGGCTCGAGACCGACGAGGCCGCGTTCACGCCCCACACCGGAGGCCTTCCAGCCGCCGAACGGCGCATCGAGCTCCACCTGCGTGTGCTGGTTGATCCACACCGTGCCCGCCTCGATGCCGCACGCCAGGTCGTGGGCCCGGTCCAGATCCGGGCTCCAGACGGAGGCACCCAGACCGAACTCCTGCGCGTTGAGCCGGTCCACGAGGTCGTCGACGTCCGTGTACCCGACGACGGGCAGGGCTGCACCGAACTGCTCGGTGGACACGAGCGGGCTGTCGAACGAAGCACCGGCGACGACCGTCGGCTCGAGGAAGTAGCCGGGCAGCGCGGTACCCCGCCCCCCGCCCGCGGCCAGCCGACCGCCGTCGTCGAGCGCCTGCCGCACGAGACCCTCCACCAGGTCCAGCTGCGATCGGTTGTGCATCGGACCCATCGTGGTGCCCTCGGCGACGCCGTGCCCGAGGACCGCCGTCGCGGCCTCCGCGGCGATGGCCTCGACGAACTCGGCTTCGCGGTCCGCCGGCACGAACACGCGCTTGACGGCCATGCACACCTGGCCCGCGTTGCGGAATGCGGAGCCGACGACGCCGGCGGCCGTGAACGCGGCGTCGGCATCGGGCAGCACGATCGCGGGATCGTTGCCGCCGAGTTCGAGGGTGACCCGTTTGACCGTCGGCGCCGCCTGCGCGGCGATCGCCGCGCCCACCTCGGTTGATCCGGTGAAGGAGATCTTGCGGACGCGGGGGTGCTCGCTCAGGGCCCGGTTGACCTCACGCCGGCCGGTGAGCCACTGGACCACGCCGGCCGGGACGTATCCGGCGACGGTGTCGATCAGGGCGATCGTCGACAGCGGCGTGGTCGGCGACGGCTTGGCGATGACGGTGCAGCCGGCCGCGAGGGCGGGCGCGAGCTTGACGCTCAGCAGCGAGATCGGGAAGTTCCAGGGGGTGATGGCCGCCACCACGCCGACCGGGCGGCGCTGCACCAGCAACGAGCGGCCCTGTCGCTCCGGCAGGCCTTCCTGCTCGTCCCAGGCCAGATCGGCGTAGTAGTCGAACACGTCGGCCGCGACGAGCACCTCACCGACGGCCTCACGGAGCACCTTGCCCTGCTCGAGCGAGAGCTGGCGGCCGATGCCGGGGGCCGCGGTCCGCAGCGCGGCGGCCGCGGCGCGCAGGGCTGCTCGTCGTCCTTCGCGATCCCTCGCCCACGCACGCCCGCCGGCGACGGCGCGGGAGACCGCGGCGTCCACGTCCTCCGCCCCGTGCAGGGGCGCGCGGCCCACCAGTTCCAGCGTGGCCGGGTCGAACACGTCATAGGTCGTCATGGCAGTCCCTCCTCGACGGACGCCGCGGACCAGGGCGTCGGTACTGGCCACCAGCGTGTCCGGTGACGCCCTCACCCACAACGGCCCGCTTCCGCCCAGTGGGAAACCGCGATTGCTGCCGCCCCGGCCGCTGTCCAGACTGGAGGCCGCACGCCAGCAGACCGTCAGCGAAGGGATAACCATGGAGCCGGACCTCACCGGGAAGACCGTCGTCGTCACCGGAGCGGCCTCGGGCATCGGCGCTGCCACGGCGGCCCGCTTCACCCGGGCCGGGGCCCGCGTGATCGGTATCGACCGTCAGGTGCCCGACGGCGCCGCCGACATCGTGCAGGCCGATCTCTCGACGAGCCGTGGCGCCGTCGAGGCGGCCCGGTCCGTCCTCGCCCGGGCCGGAACGATCGACGGCCTCGCCAACATCGCCGGGGTGCCCGGTACCGCACCGTGGCGCACCGTCCTGGCGGTCAACGTCCTGGGCCTGCGGGCGCTGACGGACGCCCTGCTGCCGGCACTGAAGGACGGCGGCTTCGTCGTCAATCTCGCGTCCGCCGTCGGCGACGGCTGGACCGAGCGCACGACGCCGATCCGGCAGTTCCTCGCGCACGCGAGCGACGAGGAGGCGTTGAGCTCCGTCGAGCAGGATCCCGAGGTCACCGGTAACTCGTACCGCTTCTCCAAGGAATGCGTGCGCGTCCTCACCCAGACGGCCGCGGCCGGGGCGATCGGGCACGTGCGCATCAATTCGGTGAGCCCTGGACCCGTGAGCACGCCGATCCTGGACGACTTCAAGCGCGACCACGGTGTCGACAAGGTCGAGGGCGCCATCCGCCTCACTGGTGGGGCTGCGACGCCGGAGTCGATCGCCGAGGTGGTCGCCTTCCTCGCCTCCCCCGCCGCGCGGTGGATCAACGGCAGCGACATCCGCGTCGACGGTGGTCTCGGGGCGTTCCGATTCCACCAGGAGACCGTCACGGCCCGTGTCTGACGCCGCCGCGGCCGGCGAGTCCGATCAGTCCGTGACGTTCGCGACCCGGTAGCCGGACCACTCCGGGCCGGCCTGCCCGAGGGCATGGGGGTCGACGAAGCACGCCGTCGCCCACACGTCGGCCCACGTCAGGTCCGGCCCGACGACGGTGACCGACGTGCGGCCCCCGGCCACCGGCGCACCGGTGCGCGGATCGACGATGTGGTCGCCGCGCGCGGCCGTGCCCGAGGTGGCCAGCGCTCCCTCGGTGACCGTCACCACGGTGCTGAACGCGCCCGGGGCACCCGGCTTCTCGACGCCGATCCGCCAGTGCGGGTCCACGAGCGACGACGCCGGTCCGCGGCCGCACACCAGGTCCCCGCCGGCGTTGATGCTGAAGGCGATGCCGGGCACGGCCCGCAGGTGCGCGGCGGCCCGCTCGACGGCCCATCCCTTGACGACGCCGGTCGGGTCCCATCCGCGGGCGCCGTCCGGGCCGGTCAGGTCCGTCGTGAACAGGCCCTCCGTGGCGTCGACGGCCCGCTCGGTGAGGTCACGCACCTCCGCGATCCACGGGTCCGCGTCCGCCTCGGCCAGCACGCCGCGGCGGATCCGGCTCAGGTCGCTGTTCTGCCGCCACAGGGAGAACACCGCGTCGGCGCGCTCGAGGTCGGCGAAGAGGGCGTCGACCGCCGCGTCGATGTCGGGACGGGCCGGGTCCGCCGCCCGCACGTGCACGGAGACGGGCAGCCCCATCACCTGGCGCACCCACGCCCGCACGGTGCGGATGCTGCCCGGCAGCACCGCGGGCAGGCCGAACGCCGCGAGGCTCACGAGAGGTGGGCCTGGTCGATGGCGGACTGCAGGCTGCTGAGGTACCCGTCCGAGGTGACCGTGGCCCCGGAGATCATGTCGATGTTCGCGCTCTGGGCGGTGACGACCTCCTGGTTCAGGGCCGGGATGGCGACGGCGTTGATCTCCTGGTCGCGGCCGTTCTCCTGCGGGTAGACGACGGCCTCCGCGGCGGTGATCTTGCCGTTCTTGACGGTGATCTGCACCTGCACCGGACCCCAGCGGGTGTCGACGGCGTCACCGGTGTAGGTGCCGGACGCGGTCGACCCGGAGCCGGACGAATCCGACGACGAGGAGGAGCCCGACGACGAGGAGGAGCCGGAGGTGCCCGACGACGAGGAGGAGCCGGAGGACCCGGTGGAGGTGCCGGAGGATCCCGAACCCGACCCGCTGGCCGAGCTGCCGGACCCCGAGCCGCTGGAGGTCGACCCGTTGGACGTCGTCGACCGGGACGTGTCCGGGGCGACCGCGGCCGACGCGGGTGTGGCGTTGGTCGAGGTGCGATAGCTGAAGAGCAGGACGAAGACGGTCACCGTGACGGCGGCCCAGAGGACGATGCGACGCATGAGGGGCACTCCTGGAAGGAAAGGATGCGGGAGGAGAACGGGGGGTCAGTACTGGAAGCGTTCGAGGTGGATGCGGTCGGCGGGGACCCCGGCGTCGAGCGCGGAGGCGCGCACCCGGTCCATCCAGTCCGGCGCCCCGCAGACGAAGACGTCGTGCTCGGCGATGTCCGGGCACAGGTGCTGCAGGGCACCGGCGTCGTCCCAGGCGTCCGCCCACCCGGGCAGCCAGCTGTCGCGGGCCCGGTTGCGGGGCCCGGCCAGACGGATGTACCGGGCTCCGCGGCGGCGGGCGGTCTCGTCGATCGCGGCGGCCAGGGTGGGGTCCTGCTCGGATCCGACGCGGTGGATGACCGTGACGTCGCCCGGCGCCTGCGCCAGCCCCTCGAGCAGCGACTTCATCGGGGCGATCCCGATGCCGCCGCCGATGAGCGTGACCTTCCGCTGCGTGCGCACCCCGGGGTGCATGCGCCCGTAGGGGCCCTCGATCAGCACGCGGGTGCCGGCCTTGAGCCGGTGCAGGCGGGAGGTGCCGTCGCCGGCCCGGTTCGCGGTGAACTGCAGGGTCGCCCCGTCGGGAGCCGCGGAGAGGGAGAAGGGGTGCGCCCGGGTCCAGCCGGGACCGTCGAGGAAGCGCCACTGGAAGAACTGGCCGGCCTTCGCCGTCAGCCGAGCCACGCCCGGGCCGCCGACGACGACGGTCGTGGTGGTCGCCGACTCGCGGCGCACGTGGACGACGCGCAGCGGCGCCCGCAGCGAACGCCACAGCGGCACGCCGATCCGGTAGACGAGCACCGCGCCGGCGCAGACGATGTACAGCCCCCACCAGAAGACGGTGGCGACCGGCGAGGAGAGGAACTCCTGCCCGGTCCACAGCTGGTGCGGCAGCGCGAGGCCGACGCCGAGGTAGGCGTAGAGATGGATGAGGTGCCACGACTCGTACCGCAGCCGGCGGCGGGCCGCGCGGTAGGACGTCACGACCACCATGCACAGGGCGGCCGTGCCGGCGATGGCGAGCAGCATGCCGGGGTAGTTGAGGGTGAAGTCGACGATGGTGCCCCACAGGCCGGCGGGCGTCCCGGCGGCGTAGCCGAGCGTGATGAGCACGATGTGCGCGAGCATCAGGGTGAAGGACGTGAACCCGACCAGCCGGTGGGTCCGCGCGAGCGAGTCCTGGCCCCAGGCCTTCTCGAACCAGGGGATGCGCGCCATCAGGAAGACCTGCACGAGCAGCAGGGCCGAGGCCACCAGCCCGGTGAGCCGGCCCGTCGACAGGAGCGCTCCGCCGAGCGTGCCGAGGGACTGGACGCCGCCACCGGACACCCACAGGGCGACCACGATCAGCAGCACCGTCCACATCGCGAGCACCGAGGCGTCGCGCCACCACAGCGGAGGATGCGAGACCCCCACCGGGACGAACGGGCGTTGCTGCGGACGGGGCGGTCCGCTCGGGACGTCCCGCCGGCCCGTCGTCGCCCGGGGAACGCGCCCCGTGCCCGTCTCCCGCGGCTCGATGCGGCGCAGCGGGCGAGTGGGCTGTTGTGTGGTCATATCACTACTGTCGGGCGTCGGGCTAGTACGGCCATGTTCTGGACCTGTGCGGAACCTGTGCGAGTCACGGACGGCCGGGCAGACGGGCCCGGATAGCATGGTCAGCTGAACCATCAGCGTGGAAATTCACGCGTCTCCCGAGGATGAGGTCTGTATCTATGTGTGGAATCGCCGGTTACTACGGTTTCGGTGAGGACCGGGACCTGCTGGGGGCCATGAACCAGTGCATCGTGCACCGCGGTCCCGACGGCGAGGGCTACGCCACCGAGGGCCAGGTCGGCCTGGCGCACCGCCGGCTGTCCATCATCGACGTCGCGCACGGCCAGGAGCCGATGTACAGCGCCGACGGACAGGTGGTGCTGATCTACAACGGCGAGGTCTACAACTACCTCGACCTGCGGGCCGAGCTGGAGGCCCTGGGCCGCACCTTCAGCACCGTCTCGGACACCGAGGTCGTGCTGCAGGCCTACGAGGAGTGGGGCGACGACGCGTTCGACCGCTTCAACGGCATGTTCGGTTTCGCCATCCACGACCGGCGCAACAACCGGCTGGTCCTGGCCCGCGACCACTTCGGCATCAAGCCGCTGTACTTCGCGTCCTTCACCGAGGGCGGCGAGAAGAAGCTGCTGTTCGCCTCCGAGATCCGCCCGATCCTCGCCGCGGAGAAGCTGGAGCGGAAGGTCAATGAGCGGATCCTGTACCGCTACCTGCAGTTCCGCATCCACGACGAGGAGTCGGCCACCTTCTTCGCCGGCATCGACAAGCTGCTCCCGGGCGAGAAGCTCGTCCTGGACACGACGACGGGTGAGCACACCGTCGCGAAGTTCACCCGCCTCGAGGAGGAGCTGGCCGAGCTCTCCTCGGTCGAGCGGCCCTACGACCAGAGCGTCATCGACGAGTACCGGGAGCGGTTCACCGAGGGCGTGCGGCTCCGGCTTCAGTCCGAGGTGCCGGTCGGTACGGCCCTGTCCGGCGGCCTGGACTCCTCCGCCGTCGTGGTGACCATCAACAAGCTGATGCAGGAGAAGGCCGCCGCGACCGACTCGCTCGGCGCCAAGCAGCAGACCTTCTCCGCCGTCTTCCCCAACTCGATCAACGACGAGGAGAAGTACGCCGACGCCGTCCTGGCCAGCGTCAAGGGCAACGTCGAGAGCCACAAGATCCTGCCGAAGGCGCACGAGTTCGCCGAGGACCTGCTCGACTTCGTCCGCACCCAGGAGGAGCCGATCATCTCCTCGGGCCCCTACGCCCAGTACCGGGTGATGAAGAAGGCCTCCGAGACCGTCACCGTGCTGCTCGACGGGCAGGGCGCCGACGAGATGATGGCCGGCTACATCCCCTACTACTTCGCCTACCTCGGCCAGCTGCGCAAGAACAAGCAGTGGGACAAGCTGGCCAAGGAGATGGCCAACGCCACCGACATCTTCTACCGGCTCGGCCGCTTCCGGATCCAGTCGAAGCTGACGCTGAAGAAGGACCTGACGATCTCCTCGCTGCTGCGCAAGGAGTGGACCGGCAAGTTCGCCGGCGAGACGTTCCGCGTCATCGGCGACAACCTCAAGCTGCGCCTGATCGACGACCTGTTCCGCAAGTCGCTGCCGTCGGTGCTGCGGTACGAGGACAAGAACACGATGCGCTGGTCGCTCGAGGGGCGTGTGCCGTTCCTCGACAAGGAGGTCGTGAAGTTCCTGTTCTCGCTCTCGGACGAGGCGATCATCAAGGACGGCTGGAACAAGCGGATCCTGCGCGACGCGACCCGCGGCCTCCTGCCGTCGATGATCAGCGACCGGCGGAACAAGATCGGCTTCACCACCCCCGAGGCGGAGTGGTTCAAGCTGATGAAGGAGCGGATCTACGAGATCTTCCTCTCGTCCTCCTTCGAGGATCGGCCGTACTGGGATCAGGACGCCGTGCTGTACGCGTTCGAGGAGTACCTGCAGGACCGCAACGGTGCCTCGACCATGGTGTTCTGGCGGCTGCTCAACGTCGAGCTGTGGCTGCGCGAGTTCATCGACGGCGCCCCGGCTCCCAAGGCCGGCAAGGTCGACAAGACGGACTACGAGCCGAACCCGGGCAAGCAGCTCGAGCTGACGGTGCCGAACGGCCACACGTTCCGCCGCTACCCGCTGCGCACCGACATCTTCTACCGGGACACCGACTTCGAGCCGGCCGTGATCGGCTACGTGTCCCGGTTCGTCGACGGAATCGGGGAGGCCGGTGACGACCACGCCACCGCGCTGAACAATTCCCCGTGGTACCTGTTCGTCTCCGAGAAGATCGTCGCCATGACTCAGGGCCGGTCCATCCCGGTGTGGGACATCAAGGTCTCCCCCGCCGCGCGGATGCTCTCGAAGGCCGTCGTGCGCAACCCCGGCGGCATCGGCCTGGCCAGCCCGTGGTCGATGCAGCTGGCGATCGACGAGGTGGGCCTGCCGCGGATCCTCTACGCGTCCGCCCGCTCCGTCGTCGGCAAGTTCCAGGGCAAGAAGGGCGTGTTCTACGAGGTGGCCGGCGGCAACATCAACGCCATCGACGGCGCCGCCGGGTACCAGGTGGGCACCTCCACCCACTCGGTCAAGCTCGCCCCGAAGGACCCCGAGAAGGTCGCCGACCGGCTGTCCGAGTTGATCCGTCGGACCGTCCCCGCCCAGTACGCGGCGACGTTCGCGGGCACGGCGATCATGGACGCCAACGACCTCGGCGTCGTCTGCCTGGGCAACGGCACCGACCTGGACAAGGCCACCGTCGAGGCGATCTTCAAGGACAACCCGCAGGGCCAGACCACCGAGCAGACCCCGATGTCGATCGTGGTCGCGCGGTAGTCACGCGTTCGACGTCAGTCGCTCGACAAGAAGGGCGGGATCCGGTTCTCCGGGTCCCGCCCTTCGTCGTCTCCGACGGTCTCGTGCGCTGGCTGCGCTCGTCAGCCCCGGAGGATCGAGGCGGGCATGCGCACCCGCGCCTCGGTCGGTGCTCGCAGCAGCCGCACGCGGGCGAGCACGAGGCCGGCGACGATCGCGCCGAGCCCGCCCGTCGTCATGTCGCCGATCGTGTCGTCGTAGCTGACGAAGATCTGGGCGGTGATGAAGGTGCGGCCGAACCACTCGACCATCTCCCACACCGCGCTCATGGCGAGCCCGATCACGGCGGTGAGCACGACGGGCGCGATCACCCGGACGCCCGCCGCCCGCGGTGGTGCCACGATGCCGAGCTCGGCCAGCAGCAGGTAGGCGGCCGCGCTGACGACCCCGGTGCACACGAAGTGCACCGGCACGTCCCACCAGTCGACCGTCGTGTACAGGTCGAGGACGTTGCTCCACCCTGCGACGAGCAGCGAGGCGACGTAGACGATGTCGAAGCCCGAGCGCACGCCGAGGAAGCGCGGCACGAGCAGGCCGGGCAGCACGAAGGCGAGGATCCCGGCGTCGGTCAGGCTCCAGCCGACCCCGGCGACGACGATGCCGAGAACGCCGACGATGCGCAGGACGTCGGCGATGATCTCGCCGACCGCTGCTGGTGGCCGCAGGAAGTTCTCGATCACGGGACGTCACCCGGGGCGTCGGCGTCGGGCAGCCGCACGATCGCCTGGACCGGCAGGTGGTCCGTGGGCCACACGCCGTCGGGTCGGCGGGCGTTCATCCCGGCGCGACGGACGTCGATGTCCGGTGTCGTGACGATCCAGTCGATGCGGCGTCCTCCGGCTCGCGGCTGCCGGTAGTTGGCGAAGGTGCCCCACGGTGGGGTGATCCGCAGGTCCGCCGCGCTCCAGGCGTCCTCGAGGGCGTCGTCGGCCAGCAGCGTCTGCACCGACGGCGACCGCTGGCCCGCGTTGAGGTCGCCGGTCACGATCGCCGGCAGCCCGTGGCCGGCGACCGTCTTGCGGACGGCCTCGGCGGACCGAACGCGGGAGCGCCGGGAGAGGTGGTCGAAATGGGTGTTGACCGCGAGGAAGAGGGCGCCGGTGGCGCGGTCGCGCAGCTGGGCGAGGACCATGATGCGCGGCACCATGTTGCCCCACGACGTCGATCCCGGCACGTCCGGGGTGTCGGAGAGGGCGGCCTGCTCCCAGCCGACCAGCTCGAGACGACCGGCGTCGTAGAACAGGGGGCAGCCCTCGCCGCCGCCGTCGGCGTTGCGGCCGTGGCCGACCCGACCGTAGCGCTCCCCGAGCGCCTCGTGGAGGGCGTCCGCCTGGTCGGGCATCGCCTCCTGGACGCCGAGGACGGTGGGCCGTTCGGCGCGCACGAGCGCCTGGACCGCCGGGCGACGGTTTGCCCACCGGTCCGCGCGGCGGGGCGTCATCCGGATGCGCCGCCGCACGTTCAGGGTCATGACGTGCACGTCGGGACGCGCCGGTGGCCCGATCAGCGCGTCGTTCATGGCTCCACCGTACGACGGGAAGCGTCCGATGTCTCGGTTGTCGAGAGGTCAGCGTGCCGGTTGGCGGAGGCGTGCACGGAGCGGGTCGACGCCGGTCCGGGTACGCCGTAGGGTCCGCACCGGCTGCAGGTCGTCGGGCCAGTGGATGACGACGGTGCGCATCCCCCGCCGCAACCGGTGCGCGAAGGCGCGGCCGCTGAAGAACGGCCGCATCGACATGCCCATCGACGCCGTCGGCAGATAGCGGATCCGGTGCCGCTCCCCCAGGTGGAAGGAGAGGTCGAGGTCGTCGTGCAGCAGCGGGTCGTGCCGGTGCACCGACTCACGGACGTCGCGCCAGGCGTCGCGGCGCATCCCCAGGTTCGAGCCGAACAGCGGGAGGTGGCCGAGTGCCGCGGACGCGGCCAGGGCGTAGGCGCCGAGATAGATCGTGGCGAGCGGGTCCCGCAGCGCCGTCGGGCCGTCCGTGAACCGGGCGCGTCCGGTGAACGCCGCCACCTCGGGGCTGTGAGCGAATGCGTCGACCATCGTCGCGATCCAGGTCGGGGCCGGCAGGCAGTCGGCGTCGAGGCGCAGGATCAGGTCGCCGGTGGCGGCGTCGTAACCGGTGGCGCTGGCGGCGGGGATGCCCGGGGCCGGGCACGGCAGGACGCGAGCACCGGCGCGGCGGGCGATCGCGGCGGAGTCGTCGGTCGAGTTGTTGTCGACGACGACGATCTCGTCGGCATGCCGCGACTGCAGCGCCAGGGCGTGCAGGCACACGGTCAGGGCCACGGCGTCGTCCTTGACGGGGATGACGACGGAGACGGTGGGTTCCGCGGCTGGTGAGATCAGCTCTGCCACGGGTTCAGCACCGTCAATCCGTCGATGTCGCGGAAGTCCTTCAGATTCCGGGTCGCAAGATCGGCGGCTCTCGCCAGACAGATCCCGGCGATCTCCGCATCGGCCAGCCCGATGATTCGACCGCTTGATTGCGCTTTCACGAGGAGCCTCGCGGTCTGCCGTGCCGCGATCTCGTCGTACGGCAGGACACGGTCGGCGTGACCGTCGACGACCAACTGCCAACGGCGGGCGAGGTCGTCCCGCCGGTGTCCTGGTGCGACCCGCCCGATGCCTCGCTCGATCTCCTCGACGGTGATCGCCGTGATGCCGACGTCATGACGCGCCATCGTCTCGGACCAGGCGACCACGGCCGCGTCGGGCTCCCGCCGCATCAATTCCGAGACGACATTCGTGTCAGCGACGATCACCCGAGGTCCACCGACCTGGGCAGATCGGGTCGGTCGATCGGTTCCAGATCCAGGAAGTGCCGCCCGTCGAACTGCTCGTGCACGGCCGTCAGAATGTTGCCCGACCCGTGACCGACGGCGTTGTCGAGGATGTCGCGAACCTCAGCCTCGACGGAGCGGCCATTCTTCGCGGCACGCTCGCGCAGCCTGTCATGCGTCGCGTCTGCCAGCTTGCGGACCGTGATGGTCGACATGAACGCCTCCTCACCGAATTGACAGCAATGCTATCAAGGATGGCGAAGCACCGGGGCGCCGTCGCTGTTCCGTCATGCGCCCTGCGGTTCTGTCAGTGGCCTGTGGCACAGTGAAAGCATGACGACCACCTCGCCGACCACCACCCCGGTCGCGCAGCCCAACCCGCTGCTGACCGCCTCCGCGCTGCCCTATGGCCTGCCCGACTACGGCGCCGTCGTGCCCGAACACTATCGGGAGGCCATCGAGGCCGGCATCGAGACCCGCCGCGCGGAGATCGAGCTGATCGTCGCCAACCCTGAGCCGGCCACGGTCGAGAACACCCTGGTACGCCTGGACACCGCCGGTCAGTTGCTGCGCCGCGCCGCGCTGGCGTTCTTCACCGTCCAGCTCGCCGACGCGACCCCCGCGATCACGGACCTGGCCGCCGCGCTCAAGCCGGCGATGCAGGCGGCCGACGACGACGTCGTGCTCGACCGTGCCCTCTACGAGCGGATCCGCGCGGTGGATCTGACGGACGCCGACGACGAGACGCGCCGTCTCGCGGAGGACCTCCTGCGCGACGCCGTGCACCGCGGCATCGAACTCGACGACGTCGCCCAGCAGCGGGTCCGCGAGATCAACACGACCGTCGCCGAGCTGACGACCGAGTTCTCGGCCCTCGTGCAGCAGGAGGGCAACGACGCCGCGGTGCTGGTCGACAGCGCCGAGGAGCTGGACGGCCTGTCGGCGGACGACATCGCCGCCGCCGCGCAGGCCGCCGAGGAGGCCGGCCACCCCGGCCAGTACCTCATCACCCTGATCCTGCCGTCCAACCAGCCCGTCCTCGCCACTTTGACGGACGGCGCGACCCGGCGGCGCATCCACACCGCGTCCGTCAACCGCGGGCTCGGTGCGCGGGCGGCCAACAGCGCCGAGAACGGCGGGGACGCTCCCACGTCACGCGTCGACGTCACCCCCATCGCGGCCCGCGTGGCCGCCCTGCGCGCCGAGAAGGCGCAGCTGTTCGGCTTCGCCAACTACGCCGAGTACGCCGTCGAGAACCAGACCGCGCCGGACTACGCGAGCGTCCGCGCCATGCTCGAGCGGCTCGCCCCGGCCGCCGTCCGCAACGCCGGCGACGAGCGGGACGCCCTGGCCGAGGCCGCGGGCACGGCCGTCGAGGCGTGGGACTGGTCCTTCTGGTCCGACGCGGTGCGCCGCGAGCGGTACGGCGTCGACGGCGCGGCGCTGCGCCCGTGGTTCGAGCTGGACCGCGTGCTCACCGACGGCGTGTTCTTCGCCGCCCACGAGCTCTACGGGCTGAGCTTCACCGAGCGGACCGACCTGGTCGGCTACCACCCCGACGTGCGGGTCTGGGAGGTGCACGACGCCGACGGGACGGGTCTCGGCCTGTTCCTCGGCGACTACTGGACGCGGCCCACCAAGAACGGTGGCGCCTGGATGAACCCGATCGTCGAGCAGTCCCGCCTGCTCGGGGACAAGCCGGTGGTCGTCAACAACCTCAACCTGACGAAGCCGGCACCGGGCGAGCCCGCCCTGCTGACGCTCGACGAGGTCACCACCTGCTTCCACGAGTTCGGCCACGCCCTGCACGGACTGCTCTCGGACGTCACGTACCGCCGGCTCAGCGGCACGGACGTGCCCCGGGACTTCGTCGAGTACCCCTCGCAGGTCAACGAGATGTGGATGCTGTGGCCGGAGGTGCTGGCCAACTACGCGCGCCACCACCGCACCGGTGAGCCGCTGCCGGACGAGACGGTCCGGAAGCTGCTCGCCGCCCAGCAGTGGGGCGAGGGCTTTGCGACGACGGAGTACCTCGGCGCCGCGCTGCTCGACCTCGCCTGGCACGAGCAGACCGGCATCGAGCCCGTCGCCGACCCCCTCGCCTTCGAGCAGGAGGCGCTCTCCCGGGCCGGGCTCGCCGTCGAGGCCGTGCCCCCGCGCTACCGCACCGGCTACTTCAAGCACATCTTCGCCAGCGAGTACGCGGCCGGCTACTACTCCTACATCTGGTCCGAGGTGCTCGACGCGGACACCGTCGAGTGGTTCCGCGAGAACGGCGGCCTGACCCGCGAGAACGGCGACACGTTCCGCCGCGAGCTGCTTGGACGCGGCAACAGTCGTGACCCGCTCGCCTCGTTTCGGGCGTTCCGTGGGCGCGACGCCGCGGTCGAGCCGCTCCTGACCCGCCGGGGGCTCGGCTGATGACCGACCGGAACGACCGCACCACCCCCGCCGCGCCGGCCCACTCCCCTGCCGGCGCCACGCGGCAGACGCGTCCGCGGACCGCGGAGACAAGCGTCGTGCCCACCGAGCGGGACATCGCCCGTGCGGTCGAGGACCTGTACGCCCGCCGGATGCCGGACTGGGAGCAGGCACGGAAGCGGGCGCAGGGCGTGCTGACCCGGGTCGCCCGGGCGACCACCGCGGGCGGTGACGCCAGCCGGCTCGACGTCAGCCAGTCCCGCATCAAGGACCGGCTCCGGGCCGCGGACAAGATGCGCCGGGTGCTGCGCGACGAGCCCGAGCTGGCGCCGTTCGTCCGGTCCGACCCCGAGCGCGTGGTGCCCGACGTCGTCGGCCTCAAGGTGCTCTGCAAGACGCCCCGCGACCTGGCCGACGTGGTGGAGGCGCTGCGGGAGTACTGCGCGTCCGCCGACTCGGACGTCGATCTCATCCAGGTGCGCGACTACGTCTCCGCCCCGAAGGAATCCGGCTACCGGGCGTTCCACCTGCTGATGCGGGTGCCCATCGACGGGACGGACGGGCCCGACGCGGTGAGCGTCGAGGTGCAGGTCAAGACCCGGTTGCAGGACGCGTGGAGCGAGCTGACCCACGAGGACATGTACAAGCCCGGCGGCGCCCTGAAACCGGACCGCTTCCACACCTCGGTGGCGCGGGCGATGGCGGGACTGCTGTCCGAGGTGGACATGCTCGCGGACGAGCTGGCCACGGAGCTGGACGCCCGCACCGAGGGCGGCGAGGAACGCCGGGAAGCGGTCGTGATCGACGGCGAGGCGGCGACCCACCGGGGCCGGCGCACCGTCACCGTGCGCACGACGGGGGCCCGCTTCGCCCTCGCCGTGGACGCGGAAGGCCGGCAGGGCCTCATCCCGGCCCCGCGGATCAAGGAACTGCTCGGCAGTGACGCGCGCATCGACGTCGACGACCACCTGGATGTCGGCGACGAGCTGACCGTCGACGTCGAGGAGAACAGCAAGGGCCTCTACTACTACCCGGTGGAGTTGCCGGCGCGGGACTGAACGGCGGCGCGGAACTGCCGTCGGCGCGGCCGGCGGCGCTGCACGGCCGCGACGGAGCTCGGCGCGACCGGACTCACGCGACCGGCGCCGGGCTGCGGCACCGGCCATGTGCTGGCGGAGCGTCAGCTCAGTCGGCCCGGATGCCGATGTCGAAGCCGTGCCGGATGAGCCGATCGGCCAGCACATCACCGAGGGCGAACGACGGGGTCAGCACCCCGCCACGCCCGGCGTCGCCCTCACCGGCGGCCAGCGCCAGGGCGGTCTGGCCGAGCATGATCGCGGTGCCGTCGTAGCCCGGGTCGTGGCGTGCGCCGACGCGGGAGCGGACGGTCGTGCCGCTGCTCGTCTCGGCCACGGCCTCGAGCAGGAAGCGTCCGTTGGCACGGGCCCGCTCGCTCGGACCCTCACCGGCGGCCGGCAGCAGCCGGTCCCACACGGGGTCGAGCGCCGGAACGGCCAGCGCCGCGAACCCGAGCGCCATCAGCCGCCGCAGCGCCCGTGCTCGGAGCGCACCGCGCATGCCTCGTCCGGTGTCGGTGACCTCGCGGTAGCGGAACCGCGATCCGTAGGCGCCGCCGGTCAGGGCGTTGCTGCGCCGCACCAGCGGCTCGTTGTAGCTGGCCATGAAGAACGGCCCGAACCAGATGCCGTCGTCCTCGACCCCGAAGCGGGAGCGGCTGCTGCGCCGGTCGGTCCGGGCAGAGCTGCTCCTTCCCGGCTCCGCCGGGTCGAGGGCGTGCGGGTCCAGCATCGTCCGCGCCGCCGCACGGTCCGCGCGCGCCTCGGCCATCTGCGTGCGCGCCGAGGCGACCGTGCCGCCGCTGGCGCCCCCGCGCATCCGCCGCACGTGGGTCGTGACGTCGGTGAGCTCCCCCAGCCCGTGGGCCCGCGCGTGGGCGGCCGCCCGGGCCACGCCCAGGTCCGAGGGGATGGAGTCGAAGCCGCACGAGTGCACGATGCGGGCGCCGGTGCGCCGGGCCGTCTCGTCGGCCGCGTCCATGCTGCGCCGGACGAACAGCACCTCCCCGGTCAGGTCCGCGTAGTCGGTGCCGGCCTCCGCGCAGGCGCGCACGAGCGGTAGCCCGTGCGTCGCGTAGGGACCGACGGTGGTGACGACGACGCGGGTGCGCTCGGCCATCGCTCGCAGCCCCGCCTCGGCGCCGGCGTCGACGACGATGATGGGCCAGCCCGACGCGCCGGACGGCAGGGCCGCCCGCACCTCCTCCAGCCGTGCCCGGTTGCGTCCGGCCAGGGCGATCCGCACGGGTTCTCCCGCCGGCCTGCCGGGCTCGGCGGCGGCGTGCGCGGCCAGGTGCCCCGCCGTCAGCCGGCCGACGAAGCCGGTGGCGCCGAACAGGACGATGTCGAACTCGCGCGCCGCGGAGGGCGCGGCGTCGGTATCCGGCCGGGTATCGGGCTGGGGGTCGGACGGCGTCGCGGTCATCGGTCGCTGGTCTCCGGGTCGTGGTCGGGATGCGGGGCGGCATCGGGGGTGTCGTCGACGCCGTCGCCGGTGGTATCGCTGTTCGCGGCCCAGAACGTCTGGATGAGCCGGGAGAACTCCTCGGCCCGTTCCACCTGGGGCAGGTGACCGGTGTTGGGGAAGACATGCAGCGTGGCGTTGGGCAGTGCGGTGGCGACCGCCTCGGAGTGGGCGATCGGCAGGATGAGGTCCTTCTGACCCCACAGCACGAAGGTCGGGATGTCGAGCTCGACCATCCGGGCGAGCAGCTCCCGGCGCCATCGGGCCCGCACGCCCCACAGGTTGCCCATCCCGTTCAGGGTCGTCAGCATCACGTCCGGGCCGTGGGGCCGCCGGGCGAACCGCATGCCGCGGTCGAGCCGCTCCGGCGTCACCAGTTCCCGGCTGACGTAGAGGCCGCGCTCGGCGTTGTAGATCTGCTTCGTGTTGGGCCGCTTGAGCAGGAACCGCCCGAGGGGGCGGATCGCCATGAGCCGCAGTGCGGGCGTCACGGTGCGGCCGAAGCCCGCGCTGTTCGCGAGGACGAGGGTGCGCACGCGTTCGGGGGCGAGGGCGGCGACCTGCATCGCGACGGCCCCGCCCATCGAGTTGCCGACGAGGTGTGCGCGCTCGATGCCGAGTTCGGTCATCACGCCGAGCACGGCGCGGGCCATCGTCTCCATCGTGTTGGGTGCCGTCGGCGGTCCCGACTCACCGAACCCGGGCAGGTCCACGCTCGTCACCCGGAAGTGCGGCGAGAGCAGCTCGTGCTGTTCGTCCCAGTCCTCGAGGCTGCGGGCGATGCCGTGCAGCAGCACGACGTCGGGCCCCTCCCCGGTGGTCCGGTACCGCAGGTCGGCGCCCTCGACCGTCATCCTGTCCATCATGCGACCACTTTCTCATTCACAGGCGTGCGGGTGGTGGCGGTGCCGGCAGTGCCGGAGGATCGGGTGAAGCGCAGGCCACGCCCGGTGATCCGGCCCCAGCGGAACATCGCCAGGTCCAGCAGGTAGTTCTGGTTGATCCTCCACGGTGCCTTCGGTCCCTGCCGCGGCAGCACGTCGACGCTGCGGTTGATGTACCCAGAATTCAAGTCCAGCAGCGGCGTCCGCGCCTCGGTCGGCACGTCGGGGGCCACCGGCGTCACGACGTCGGCGTGCCGGCGCTGCATCCGCGTGAGCACCCGGACGAGGAACCGGTTGACCAGATCGATCTTCAGGGTCCACGAGGCGTTCGTGTAGCCGATCGCCAGGGCCAGGTTCGGGACGCCGTCGAGCATGGCGCCCTGGTAGGTGAGCCGCTGCGACGGGTCCACGGTCTGCCCGTCGACCCGCAGCGTCATGCCGCCGAGCAGCTGCAGCCGCAGGCCCGTGGCGGTGACGATGATGTCGGCGGGCAGGGTGCGGCCCGAGGTGAGGCGGATGCCGTCGGCGGTGAACCGGTCGATGGTGTCGGTGACGACCTCGGCCTTGCCGTCCCGGATGCTGCGGAACAGGTCTCCGTCGGGCACCGCGCACAGCCGCTGGTCCCACGGGTTGTAGGGCGGCAGGAAGTGGGTGTCCACGTCGTAGTCCTGCGGCAGCTTGCGCGTCACCGCGGTCAGCAGCTGCTTCTTCATCACCTCGGGGCGGCGTCGGCTGAGCTGGTAGCTGGCCATCTGCATCATGACGTTGCGCCAGCGCAGCAGCGGTTCGACGACGGGCGTCGGCAGCCGGCGGCGCAGCTTCACGGCGGTGCGGTCCATCGACGGCAGGCTGAAGATCCACGTCGGCGTGCGCTGCAGCATCGTCACGTGCGCGCCGAGCTTCGCCAGGGCGGGCACGAGGGTCACCGCGGTGGCGCCGCTGCCGATGACGACGACGTGGCGGCCGTCGACGTCGAGCCCGTCGGGCCACTGCTGCGGGTGCACGAGCCGGCCGCCGAAGTCCGCGGCACCGAGGAACTCGGGCGTGTACCCGGCGTCGTACCGGTAGTAGCCGGCGCAGACGTAGAGGAAGCCGGTGGTCATCGTCGTGGTGCGCCCGTCCCGCTCGACGGTGACGGTCCAGCGGCCGGTCCCGGAGTCGAAGGCGGCCTCGACGACACGGTGCCCGTAGCGGATCAGCCGGTCCACGCCGCGTTCGCGCGCGGTGTCGCGGACGTACTCGAGGATGTCCGGCCCCGAGGCCAGCGCGCTCGCCTCGCGCCACGGGCGGAAGGAGTAGCCGAGGGTGAGCATGTCCGAGTCGGAGCGCACGCCCGGGTACCGGAACAGGTCCCAGGTGCCGCCGAGGGATTCGCGCGCCTCGAGGATCGCCAGGGACTTCTCGGGGAACCGCTCCCCCAGCGTCACGGCCGCCCCGATGCCGGAGAGCCCGGCGCCGATGATGAGCAGGTCGACGTGCTCGGAACCCTCGCGTTCGTGGTCGGCACGCTCGACCGGGGTGGACTCGGTACGGGACGACGTCGTCATGACGCCACGCTATCAACACCCTGTCGAGAGTTACAGGGGCTGGAGGTTACCGGATCGTAGACTGGCGCCATGACCGAGCCCTCTGCCGACCTGCCGCTCGGCCGCCGCAGCCGCTCCCGGCCGCACGGCGACGAGCGCGAAGGCAGGATCCTCGCCACGGCCGAACGGCTGCTGGCGGACCGGTCGCTGCAGGAGATCTCGATCGGCGAACTCGCCGCGGGCGCCGGCATCTCGCGGCCGACGTTCTACTTCTACTTCGCCTCGAAGGAGGACGTGCTGATCGCCCTCGTCGAGAACGTGGTCGACGAGGCGGAGGCAACCGTCGGACGCCTGTTCTCGGGCGCGCCCGCGGACAGCGCCGAGCGCTGGCGCGGCGTGATCCAGGGCTACCACGACGTGTTCGGGCGGCACCGGCGGCTGAGCGAGACCCTGATCGAGGCCCGGCACGTGTGGCCGAAGCTCTCCGCCGTGTGGGCCGGGGTGCAGGACTACTGGGTCGAGAACACGGCGCGGGCGATCGAATCCGAGCGCGCCCACGGCAACGCCCCGGCCGGACTGCCGGCCCGCGACATCGCCACCGCGCTGCTCCAGCTCAACGAGCGCGTCATCCAGGCGGACCTGGCGCAGGAGCCGTTGCGGCTGGCGAGCGACGCTGTCGTGCCCACCCTGCTCCACCTGTGGCACACCGCGATCTACGGGGTACCGCCGGCCTGACCGGCCCGAACGCCAATGTGGACAGCGTTCACATTGTGGCCTAGGCTCGCGGTGACATCGACTCGCTGCGGCATGGCCGCACGGTGACACGCCCCGCCGACAGGAGCACTCTCGTGGACATGAAGCTGGAACTGGTACCGCTGCCCGTCGCCGACGTCGACCGGGCCAAGGCGTTCTACGTCGACAAGCTCGGGTTCCACGCCGACGTCGACGTGACCCCGGCGGACGGTGTGCGCGTCGTCCAGGTGACGCCGCCGGGTTCGGGCTGCTCGGTCGGGTTCGGGACCGGGCTGGAGGCGTACACCGGCACCCCGGGCACCGTGCGGGCGCTGCATCTGGTGGTCGAGGACGTCGAGGCGGCGCGGGCGGAGCTGGTGGAGCGCGGCGTGGACGTCGGCCCGGTCACGGACGTCGGCGGCGGCGTGCGCTACGCGGGCTTCGCCGACCCGGACGGCAACACTCTGGAGCTGCAGGAGATGGCCTGGCGCCGCGGCGACACGTTCTGATGTCGGCCCGGTGAGGGCCCGCTCGGGCACTCGGCCTCCCGGCCATCACCGGACCCAGAACGCACGAAGTCCCGGCCAGCGCGAGCCGTCCGGGACCGCGTGCGTGCGGAGCAACTCAGCCGAGGGCGCTGACCAGGGACGACGCGAAGGCGACGCCATGGTCCTTCTGCTCGTCCCCCGGCGTCACGACGAGGACGCCCGGCAGTGCCTTCAGGTAGCAGACGTTCGACTTGCCGGCCGTCTGCCCGCAGAAGCCGGAGCCCACGGCCTTCTTCGCCGTGACGATGTACGCGACGGACGCGGTGAAGTCCATGCCGGAGCGGTACTCGACGGTGGTGAGGTTGCCGTCGTTCTTGTACATCGTCGCCGGCCCTGAGCTGGAGGCGTCCTTCGTCCAGCTGCCGACGGCGGACGGCAGCTTCTGCGCCTTCGCCCCGGCGATCGGGGCGGAGGAGACCGGCCCTGCTGCCGCGGCGGAGGAGCTCTCCGCCGCCGACGGTGAGGCGGAAGCGCTCTCCGATGCCGAGGCGGAGGACGTCTCCGACGACGAGGCGGTTGGGGAAGCCGAGTCCGAGGCGGATGCGGACGCCGAGTCCGAGGACGTGGCCGACATGGTGGCGGTGTCCGAGGCGGAGGCGCTCACCGCTGCGGACGAACCGGAGCCGGTGGCGCCGGTCGAGCCGGACGAACACGCCGTCAGGGTGCCGAGGGCCAGAACCGCACAGACGGCGGCGGGTGCGAGGTATCGCTTCACGAACCAGTTCCTTTCACGAGCGTCGGCGCCCCGCGATCGCGAGACGCATCAACGCGGTCCCCCCGAGAAACCGGACCGGTGACCCTTGAACCATAACGGCTCAGGGGCGCATCGTCGCAGGTCACACGCGGAGAAGGCGGCCGGGACGTTGCCGTCTCGGCCGCCTTCTCGGTGCCGTGTTTCTACCGCGGACTGGTCACCAGCCGCGCTCGGAGAGCCGCGTGAACGACGTGCCCTGCAGGTCGGCGGGGTTCTGGCCGGCCTTCGACGCCGGCGGGACGTTGAGCCCGACCATGGCCTCGCCCAGGCCGCGGGAGACGTCGGCGATGACCGACGGGTCGTCGTGGAAGGTCGTCGCCTTGACGATGGCCTTCGCGCGCTGCTCCGGGTTGCCCGACTTGAAGATGCCGGAGCCGACGAACACGCCGTCGGCGCCGAGCTGCATCATCATGGCCGCGTCGGCCGGGGTCGCGATGCCGCCCGCGGTGAACATGACGACGGGGAGCTTGCCGGTCTCGGCGATCTCCTTGACCAGCTCGTACGGCGCCTGCAGCTCCTTGGCCGCGACATACAGCTCGTCGGGCGCCATCGAACGCAGCCGGTTGATCTCGGCGCGGATGGTGCGCATGTGGGTGGTGGCGTTGGAGACGTCGCCGGTGCCGGCCTCGCCCTTCGACCGGATCATGGCCGCGCCCTCGTTGATGCGGCGCAGCGCCTCGCCGAGGTTGGTGGCCCCGCAGACGAAGGGAACCGTGAAGGCCCACTTGTCGATGTGGTTGGAGTAGTCGGCCGGGGTCAGCACCTCGGACTCGTCGATGTAGTCGACGCCGAGGGACTGCAGCACCTGCGCCTCGACGAAGTGGCCGATGCGAGCCTTGGCCATGACCGGGATGGACACGGCCTCGACGATGGAGTCGATCATGTCGGGGTCGCTCATGCGGGACACGCCACCCTGGGCGCGGATGTCGGCGGGCACGCGCTCGAGCGCCATCACGGCGACGGCGCCGGCGTCCTCGGCGATGCGGGCCTGCTCGGCGGTGACGACGTCCATGATGACGCCACCCTTGAGCATCTCGGCCATTCCCCGCTTGACGCGGTCCGATCCGGTCACGGGGGTGGAGGTGGTCTCACTCGTCACAGCGGTTCGTTCCTTCGACTCGATCAATGGGTCACGCGGCGGTGCGCGCGGTGGTGCGCGGCGGCGGAGGGCACGCGGAGCGCCCTGTCGAGGGTAGGACATCGGGTCGCCGCGATGCGCGTCGCCCACCGGTCCACGGGCAGACGGGTGGCCCGCTCGACGTCGGTTCTCGTCGCCGAGTTCCGCGTCAGGCTGCGGTGTCAGCCTCCGGCGTCGTCGTCGCGGTCTCCGGCCTTCTCCCACGAGCGCAGGAAGGTGGCGACGTCGGTGGGCTCGATCGGGAATTCCGCGTTGTCCCGGTGCTGGAGGGTGCCGCGTCCGGTGAACATGTCGCGCAGGTACTGCATGCCCTGCCAGGCGGGGAAGACGGCGTCGGACGCGCGGTCGACCCGTTGCGCCGCCACGATCATGGCGCTCAGGGTGCGCACACCGCCCGCACTGGAGAGCCGGTACGGCACCCCGGCGATCTCCCCGCTGATGCGCGCCAGGTCCCGGGCAGTGACGGAGTCGCCGACGAAGCGGACGAATCGCGGCTGGTCGCCGGGGTGCAGCGCCACCTCGGCGGTCACCGCGGCGGTGTCGTCCCGGGTGGTGAAGTCCAGCGGCTGGTCCGCGTCGACCCAGTAGAGGACCCGGCGGAGTCGGGGCTGCAGCACCGGCATCGGACCGGTCAGCAGGTCGGTGAAGGCGCCGACCAGCACGCTCGTCGTCGCGATCGACGCCCGGTCCGCCCGCCCGGCGAACTCGCGTCGGAGGTCGATGTTGCGGTTGTCGCCGCGGTGGGTGCGGGTCCAGTCCAGGCAGTAGTCCGAGGGGACGAAGCGGCGAACCCCGGCTTCCACGGCAGCGTCCACGAGCACGGACTGCCGGTCGACGATGACGTCCCGCAGGCCGTTCCAGGCGCTGACGACGGCGTCCACCCCGTCCAGTGCGGCGGTGACGCTCGCCGGTTCGGCCCACGTGACCGGCACCGTCGTCGCCCCGAGTCGCACGGACTCGGCCGTGCGCGCCGGATCGGCGCCGGCGTCGACCAGCATCCGTACCGTGGCACCGCGGTCCAGCAGGGCGCGGACGATGCGTCCGCCGAGGTCACCGGCGGCTCCGGCGACGGCGACGGCACCCGTTCGGGGTCCGGTTTCCGGGGTCGTCTGCCCGCTCTCGTCCATGTCGCCATCCTGCCATCCGCGGGTCGATGGCGGGCTGGGAGCTTCCCGGGGGTTCACGTGGCCCGAGGCCTCAGGCCGTCGTCTGCTGGCGGACGGCGTGGATGCGCTGGCCCAGCGTCATGGCGGAGGCCACCGCCAGCAGGATCAGCACGACGAGCAGGCACACCGGCGGCAGGCCGAGGCCGGTGAACCCGGTGAAGACGAGGACGGCGACGAGCCGTTCGCTGCGCTCGGCGATGCCGACGTCGGCGCTCGCCCCGATCGCCTCGGCCCGCGCCCGGGCGTACGGCACCAGGCTGCCGAGGACGAGGCAGATCAACGCGACGACCGCGATCACCGCGTTGGCGCCGCCGGTGAAGTACCAGATGACGACGCCGGCGAAGATGGCCGCGTCGGCCACCCGGTCCAGCGTCGAGTCGAGGAACGCGCCCCACTCGCTGTGGCGGTCCAGGGCGCGCGCCATCAGGCCGTCGACGACGTCCGAGAACACGAACAGCGTGATGACGATCGTGCCCCAGAACAGCTGCCCGAGCGGGTAGAACACGAGCGCCGCCACGGTGACGCCGACGGTACCGACGATCGTCACCACGTCCGGTGAGACGTTCCGGCGCAGCAGGAACTGCGCCAGCGGCGTGAACAGCCGCGCGAAGAACGCCCGGGCGTACTTGTTGAGCACGGTCAGGCTCGAGCGTCGTCGGACACGGCGGTCTCGGACACCGGGGTGTAGGAGGCGGCGTCCGCCCGCTCCCCCGCGACCCGCTCGGCGACGTCGTCCCACGCCTCGTGCAGCTGCCGCCACTGCTCACCGAGGGTCTGGGTGATGGCCTTGGTCTGCGCGATGACCGGCATGAAGTTGCCGTCGCCTGCCCACCGCGGCACCACGTGCTGGTGCAGGTGCGCGGCGAGGCTGCCACCGGCCACCTGCCCGAGGTTCAGCCCCACGTTGAACGCCTCCGGGTGGGAGACGTGCCGCACGACCTCGATGGCCGTGCGCGTGAGGGTCTGCACCTCGACGATCTCCTCGTCCGTGAGGTCGGACAGGTCCGCGACGTGCCGGTACGGGTTCACCAGCAGGTGCCCGGGGTTGTACGGGAACAGGTTGATCAGCACGAAGCAGGTCCGCCCGCGGTGGACGATGAGGGACTCCTCGTCGCTGCGCTTCGGCGCGTTGCAGAACGGGCAGTCCGCGTCCTTCGGCTTCTCCTCCCCCGTGATGTAGGCGAGGCGGTGCGGGGTCCACAGGCGCGCGAAGGCGTCGCGGTCCCCGGCCAGGGCGAAGTCGTCGGTGACGGCCGCGTCGGAGGCCGCGGTCGCGGCGTCGTCCCCGTGCCCCGAGGCCTGCCGGCCCGCCTCCGTCACGAGTTGACCCGGTCGCGGACGGTGGCGACGATCTTCTCGATCGCCTGCTCGATCGGCACCCCGTTCTCCTGGCTGCCGTCGCGGTAGCGGAAGGAGACGGCGCCGGCCTCGGCGTCCTCCCCGCCCGCGATGAGCACGAAGGGCACCTTCTCCTTGGCGGCGGTGCGGATCTTCTTCGGGAACCGGTCGGTGCCGTCGTCGAGCTGGGCGCGGATGCCCTGCTTCTTCAGGCGGGTGACGATGTCGGCCATGTAGTCGGCGAACGCCTCGGCCACGGGGATGCCGATCACCTGCACCGGCGCCAGCCAGGCGGGGAACGCGCCGGCGTAGTGCTCGGTGAGCACGCCCATGAACCGCTCGATCGACCCGAATTTGGCCGAGTGGATCATGACCGGCTGCTTGCGGGTGCCGTCGGCCGCCTGGTACTCGAGGCCGAACCGCTCGGGCTGGTTGAAGTCGTACTGGATGGTCGACATCTGCCAGGTGCGGCCGATCGCGTCACGGGCCTGCACCGACACCTTCGGGCCGTAGTAGGCGGCGCCGCCCGGATCCGGGACGAGCTCGAGCCCGGTCGAGGCGCACACGTCGGCGAGCACCTGGGTGGCCTTCTCCCACTGCTCGTCCGAGCCGATGAACTTGCTCGACTCGGGATCCCGGGTGGAGAGCTCGAGGTAGAAGTCGTTGAGCCCGAAGTCGCGCAGCAGGCCGAGCACAAAGTCGAGCAGGTGGCGGATCTCGTCGGGCGCCTGCTCCTCGGTGACGTAGGAGTGCGAGTCGTCCTGCGCGAAGCCGCGCACGCGGGTCAGGCCGTGCACGACGCCGGACTTCTCGTACCGGTAGACGTGCCCGAACTCGAACAGCCGCAGCGGCAGCTCGCGGTAGGACCGGCCGCGCGACCGGTAGATGAGGTTGTGCATGGGGCAGTTCATCGCCTTGAGCCGGTACTCCTGGCCCGGCTTGGTGATGGTGCCGTCCTCGTCGCGCTCCTCGTCCACGTGCAGCGGCGGGAACATCGTGTCCGCGTAGTACGGCAGGTGGCCGGAGGTGTGGAACAGGCCGTCCTTGGAGATGTGCGGGGTGCCGACGTACTCGAAGCCCTCGGCCACGTGCCGGGCACGGACGTAGTCCTCCATCTCGCGCTTGATGATGCCGCCGCGCGGGTGGAAGACGGGCAGGCCGGAGCCGAGCTCGTCGGGGAAGGAGAACAGGTCGAGTTCGCGGCCGAGCTTGCGGTGGTCGCGGCGCTCCGCCTCGGCGAGGCGCTCCTGGTAGGCCTTGAGGTCCTCCTTGGACGCCCAGGCGGTGCCGTAGATGCGCTGCAGCTGCGGGTTGTTCTCGTTGCCGCGCCAGTACGCGGCCGCGCTGCGGGTCAGGGCGTAGGCGTTGCCGATCAGCTTGGTGGTGGGCAGGTGCGGCCCGCGGCACAGGTCCTTCCAGACGGTGTCGCCGGACTTGCGGTCCACGTTGTCGTAGATGGTCAGACCGCCCTCGCCGACCTCCTGAGCGGCGCCCTCGGCGGCCCCGTCGGCGTTGGACTTCAGGCCGATCAGCTCGAGCTTGTACGGCTCACCGGCCATCTCGGCCCGTGCGTCGTCGTCGGACACCTCGCGGCGCACGAAGGACTGGGACGCGTTGACGATACGCAGCATCATCTTCTCGAGGGCCTTGAGGTCCTCGGGGGTGAACGGCTCCTCGACGTCGAAGTCGAAGTAGAAGCCGTCGGTGATGTGCGGGCCGATGCCGAGCTTGGCGTCGGGGCGCAGCTGCTGGACCGCCTGGGCCATGACGTGCGCGGTCGAGTGGCGCAGCACGTTCAGCCCGTCCGGGGAGTCGATGGTCAGGGGGATGACGACGTCACCGTTCTTGACCGGGGTGGCGAGGTCCTTCAGCTCCCCGTCGACGCGCATGACGACGACGTCCCGGCGGTCGGCGAACAGCTCGGTGCCGGTGGTGTCCGTGGTGACCACGACCTCCTCGGTGTGCTGCGACGCGAGGGCGGACGGGGTGTTCTGGGCCACGGGGTGTCTCCTTGGGTTGTCGGCGTCACGGTTCACGACATACGACGCCGCAACCCGCCGTTCTCCAGCGTAGCAACGGCGAACCGGCTCCCGTCACGATCGGCGTCGCCCACGGGTGCTCCCGGCCGGCCTCTCCCGCCGGCGCTCCGGTCGGCGCTCCGGTCGGCGCTCCCGCCGGCGCTCCCGCTGGCATGATCGTCTCTCGTGAAGCCTCCTGTCCTGATCGTCGGCTGCGGTGACCTCGGTACCGAGGCCGGCCTCCGGTTCGCTGCGGCCGGGCACCCGGTGACCGGGTGGCGCCGGAACCCGTCCGTGCTGCCGCCCGAGCTGCACGGTCAGGCCGCCGACGTCACCTATGCCGGCTCCCTGCCGCCGGTGGACCCCGCGACCGGCGTCGTCGTCATCGCACTCACGCCCGGGTCGCGGGATGCCGACGGGTACCGGGCAACGTATCTCGACGGGACGCGGGCGGCGCTGGCCGCCGTGGCGGCGGCCGGTGCGTCCCCGCGCGTGCTGTTCGTGTCTTCGACGTCGGTGGTCGGGGTCGACGACGGGCGTGAGGTGGACGAGTCCTGGTCCGGGGAGCCCGCGAGCGCGACCGGCGCGGTGCTGGCCGAGGCGGAACGGCTGGTGCTCGCCCTCCCCGGCGCCGTGGTGCTCCGGCTCGCCGGGGTCTACGGGCCCGGGCGTACCCGGCTGATCGACCGGGCGCGCAGCGGTGACGGCGGCCGAGCGGCGCACTGGACGAATCGGATCCACCGGGACGACGCCGCGATCGCGCTCATGCACCTCGCATCGCTGGCGGATCCGGCGCCGGTCTACCACGGCGTGGACGACGAGCCGGCCCTGGAGGCCGACGTCCTGGCGTTCCTCGCCGGTGAGCTCGGTGTGCCTGCGGGTGTCGACGCCGCTCACCCGGTCGCACCGTCGTCGCTTGCTGCCGCTTCCGACGACCCCCGGTACGGCGGAACGGGTGACTCGCTCGACGGCATTCCGTCCGGCGTACCCGACGCCGGCGAGTCCAGCGGTGCGTCGAACGGCTCGCCTGACGCCGTCGGGCGGGCGCCGTCGTCAAGCCCCGGGGAAGAGTCGCCCTCGGGGAAGCGGCTGCCCAACGTCCTGCTCCGGTCGACCGGCTGGGCTCCGGCCTACCCGTCCTACCGGGAGGGTTACCGGGCGATGCTCGCCGGGGTCGGCACCCGCCAACCGTGACAGCTCATCGTGCTGAGTTCGCCAGTTCTGCCCGACCACCGGGCTCTTTGAGCACCGCTTTCGGGCGAGACCCGCTGACTCAGCCGGACAGGAGAACGCGTTCGGGTGCGACCCGCTAAGTCACCTGGCCGGAGTGCGTACAGGCCGGCAGACCGCCGGACGTCAGACCGGGCGGCGCGCGATGACGACGGCCTGGGCAGTGCGCTCGTGAGCGGCCGGTGCTCGCTCCAGTCGGGCGACCTCCTCCATGCCCGCGGCCAGCAGCGCCGCTACCGCGTCGTCGGCCGTGCGGTCGTGCCGGTACAGGGCGACGTCGAGCCCGCGCTGACGGTACGCGCCGGACACCTCCGTCACCCCCGAACCCGACTGGAAGGCGAGCAGGACGTGGCCGCCCGGCTTCACGACTCGCCGCAGTTCGGTCAGCACAGCGGGCAGTTCGGCGTCGGGCGTGTGGATGGTCGAGTACCAGGAGAAGACGCCGTCGACCGCGGCGTCCGGGAGCGGAAGATCGGACAGCGACCCCACCCGTGACGGGAACTGCGTGTGGTCTCGCCGGGCCCGCCGGATCATCCCACGGGACAGGTCGATCCCCTGGACACGGCACCCGAGCCCGGCGAGCAGCGGCATCATCCGCCCGGCACCGCATCCGGCGTCGAGGACCTCGCGCGGCTCGGCCAGCAGCGAGGCGAAGTGCTCGATCATCGCCAGGTCCACGGGCAGCTCGGGCTCCGTCGAGGCGAAGGCATCGGCGTAGGCGTCCGCCACGGTGTCGTAGGCGCAACGCACGACGTCCTCGGCGACGGCGTCGTGATCGGTCGGTTTCACCCGCCGATCGTCTCAGGTCGGGGGCCGGCGGCGTCCACTCTCTGCCGAGTCCGTCACCTCGCCCTCGGGAGGGGTCGAAGACCACGGCCGCCGGGCGGAACCGGCGGACTCAAGACCGAGCCGATCGGAAAGGAGCCGCGGTCGACAGCAGCCTCCTTGAATGCCGCCGCACGGCGTGGCACGATCGCGCCGATGACCGCCCCCGCCACCCCCGAGCAGCGCCGATCCGACCTGGTGCGGCTGCGGCGTGTCCGGGACCGGATCGACCGCGAGTACGCCCGGCCGCTCGACGTCGAGGCCCTCGCCCGCGGGGTCAACCTCTCCGCCGGTCACCTGAGCCGCCAGTTCAAGCTCGCCTTCGGGGAATCGCCCTACGCCTACCTGATGACGCGGCGCATCGAACGGGCGATGGCCCTGCTGCGGCGCGGCGACCTCGGGGTCACCGAGGTCTGCTTCGCCGTCGGGTTCCAGTCGCTCGGCACGTTCAGCACCCGATTCAGCGAACTCGTCGGGATGCCGCCCAGCGTCTACCGCGCGCAGCAGTCGCACCCGACCACGGGCCTGCCCGCGTGCGTCGAGAAGCAGGTGACGCGACCGATCAGGAATCGAGAAGCGGACGCCGTCCCCGCTCCGTAGCGTCGGTGCCATGGCAGTCACCATCCACTCCAGTTTCCTTCCCCACACCGACCCGGAGGCCTCGCTGGCCTTCTACCGGGACGTCCTCGGCTTCGAGGTGCGCCTCGACGTCGGGCAGGGCGAGATGCGGTGGCTCACCGTCGGGCCCGCCGACCAGCCCGACACCGCCATCGTGCTCACGCCGCCGACGGTGCAGCCCGGCCTGACCGACGAGGAGAAGCAGACGATCCTCGACATGATCGCCAAGGGCACCTATGCCGGCATCAACCTCGCGGCCACCGACCTGGACGAGACCTTCGCGCGGATCGAGTCGACCGGCGCCGACATCGTCCAGGAGCCCACCGACCAGCCGTGGGGCGTGCGCGACTGCGCCCTGCGGGACCCGGCAGGGAACATGATCCGCATCCAGCAGGTCGGCTGAGTGCGACCTGGCCTGGACTGCAGCCGCTGAGTCCGTCGGTTCCGCCCCCGCACGACGATCGATGACCACCCCCGGAAGGCGGAACCGACGGACTCATGCGGCACCGGGCGGAACCGACCCAGCAGGAACCACGATCGACGCGGAGACCCCCGCCACGGATGCCGTCCTCCGGCGATACTGGAGGCGACTGAATCCCCGCCGTTCCCCGATCGAGGAGAGACGATGACCAGCGCCGCGACGACGAGCACGGACACCGGCACCACCGTGGCGGACACGCACGAGACGATCCGGGTCCGCGGAGCCCGCGAGAACAACCTCAAGGACGTCAGCCTCGACCTGCCCAAACGCCGGCTGACCGTCTTCACCGGCGTCTCCGGCTCCGGGAAGAGCTCGCTCGTGTTCGCGACCATCGCGGCCGAGTCGCAGCGCCTGATCAACGAGACCTACAGCGCGTTCCTGCAGGGCTTCATGCCCACCCTCGCCCGGCCCGAGGTGGACCAGCTGGAGGGCCTGACGACGGCGATCATCGTCGACCAGGAGCGGATGGGCGCCAACCCCCGCTCGACGGTCGGCACCGCCACCGACGCCAACGCGCTGCTGCGGATCCTCTTCAGCCGGCTCGGGACACCCCACGTCGGCCCGCCCACGGCCTTCTCGTTCAACGTGCCGACCCGGCGCGCCGGCGGCGTCATGAGCACCGAGAAAGGCGGCCGCGTCGAGAAGAAGGTGGTCAAGGACGCCGTCTACCTCGGCGGTATGTGCCCGGCATGCGAGGGCATGGGCCAGGTCTCCGCCTTCGACCTGACCGCGCTGTACGACCCGGAGAAGACGCTCGCCGACGGCGGCCTGACCGTACCCGGCTACAGCATGGACGGGTGGTACGGGCGGCTCTTCGAGGGCATGGGCCTGCCCATGGACAAGCCGATCGGCACGTTCACGAAGAAGCAGCTCGACACGATGCTGTACGCGGAGCCGACCAAGATCAAGGTCGAGGGCGTGAACCTGACCTTCGAGGGCGTGATCCCCCGGGTCCAGAAGTCGATGCTGTCCAAGGACGTCGAGGCGATGCAGCCCCACGTGCGCCGTTTCGTCGAACGGGCCATCACCTTCGGCACCTGCACCAGCTGCGACGGCACTCGCCTCACCCCCGAGGCACGCTCCTCGACCATCGCGGGCAAGAGCATCGCCGACGTGTGCTCCCTGCAGATCAGCGACCTCGCGACCTGGGTGCGCGAGCTCGACGAGCCGTCCGTGGCGCCCCTGCTGGCGGGGCTGCAGCACCTGCTCGACAGCTTCGTCGAGATCGGCCTGGGCTACCTCAGCCTCGACCGGCCCGCGGGCACGCTGAGCGGCGGCGAGGCGCAGCGCACCAAGATGATCCGCCACCTCGGCAGTTCGCTGACCGACGTCACCTACGTCTTCGACGAGCCCACCATCGGCCTGCACCCGCACGACATCGAGCGGATGAACGCGCTGCTCCTCGAACTGCGGGACAAAGGCAACACCGTCCTCGTCGTCGAGCACAAGCCGGAGACCATCGCCATCGCCGACCACGTCGTCGACCTCGGTCCCGGCGCCGGCGCCGGCGGTGGCACGGTGTGCTTCGAGGGCGACGTCGAGGGGCTGCGCGGCAGCGACACGGTCACCGGCCGACACCTCGACGACCGGGCGCGCCTGACGGAGAGCCCCCGACCGTCCACCGGCGCCATCGAGATCCGCGGCGCCGCCACCCACAACCTCAAAAACGTCGACGTGGACGTCCCGCTCGGCGTGCTGTGCGTGGTCACCGGCGTGGCCGGCTCCGGAAAGAGCTCGCTGATCCACGGGGCACTGGCCGACCGGGACGACGTCGTGGTCGTCGACCAGGGCGCCATCAAGGGGTCGCGCCGGAGCAACCCGGCGACCTACACGGGGCTGCTCGAGCCGATCCGCAAGGCTTTCGCGAAGGCCAACGACGTCAAGCCGGCCCTGTTCAGCGCGAACTCCGAGGGGGCGTGCCCGTCCTGCAAGGGCGCGGGTGTGATCTTCACCGAGCTCGGGGTGATGGACACCGTCGAGACCCCGTGCGAGGAGTGCGAGGGCCGCCGTTTCCAGGACGCCGTGCTGGAGTACACCCTCGGCGGGGCCAACATCGTCGAGGTCCTCGACATGTCGGTGGACGAGGCCCTGGCCTTCTTCGGCTCCGGCGACGCGAAGGTCCCGGCCGCGGAGAAGGTGCTGGCCCGGCTCTCCGACGTCGGGCTCGGCTACGTCAAGCTCGGGCAGGCCCTCTCCACCCTCTCCGGTGGCGAGCGGCAGCGCCTCAAACTGGCCGTCCAGATGGGCGAGAAGGGCGACGTCTACGTGCTCGACGAGCCGACCACCGGCCTGCACCTGGCCGACGTCGAGAACCTGCTCGCGCTGCTGGACCGGCTGGTGGACGCCGGGAAGTCGGTCATCGTGATCGAGCACCACCAGGCGGTGATGGCGCACGCGGACTGGATCATCGACCTCGGCCCCGGCGCCGGGCACGACGGCGGGAGGGTCGTGTTCGAGGGCACCCCGGCGGACCTGGTGGCACAGAAGACGACGCTCACCGGCAAGCACCTGGCAGCGTACGTCGGGGCGTGACCCGACTCAGCAAGGGTCAGCAGAGGTCAGCGGCGGTCGACCAGGCCCGCAGGCAGCCGAGTCAGCGGTTCCCGCCCGAAAGCCGGGCTCAAAGAGCACCGCCTTCAGGCGGGAACCGCTGACTCAGCGCAGAGGCCGGGCGGGAACCGCTACGTCAACACGAAACCGCTGAGTCACCGCGACAGAGCGGTGCGACCCCTCAGTGCTCCTCGTCGGCCGAGCCCGTCGAACCCTCGGGCACGTCGAACGCGGTGCTGACGGCGTTGATGTCCTCGCCGCCGCGGCCGGCGTCGGCGGCGTCGTCGAAGGCGGCGATAACGGCGGCCAGCAGGTCACCGCGCACCGCGGACGCCTCGGTCTGGGCCAGGGTGAGGTCCTTGCGCAGGCCGTCGAGGGCGAACTGGGGGCTGCGCTCGTCGGCCAGCATCGCCGAGCCCTTGACGTGGGCGTACGGGCTGTCGGTCGGCGTGCCGTCGATCGCCGTCAGGAACAGGTCCGGGTCGAGGTCGAAGGCCTGCGTGATGGCCAGCGACTGCGCGGTCGCCGCCGTCAGCGTGCCCAGCCAGACGTTGACCGCCAGCTTGAGCGCGCTCGCGTCCCCGTGACGCTCCCCGACCGGCACGGTGCGGGAGCCGACGACGCCGAACACCGGCGCGAGCCGGTCGATCGGCTCGCGGGCACCGGCCGCCAGGACCGTGAGCTTGCCCTGCTCGGCGGGCCCGAGAGTGCCGAGGACCGGGGCGTCGACGAGGGCGACGCCGGCCTTCTCCGCGACCTGAGCGATGCGGTGGGCGCCCTCGACGCCCGTCGTGCTCGACTGCATCCACACGGCCCCGTCCGGCAGCGCGGGCAGGAACGCCTCGGCGGTCTCGAGGACGGCGTCGGCGTCGAAGAGCATGGTCAGCACGACGTCGGCGTCACCGACGGCGTCCGCGGGATCGGTCGCGACCCGGGCGCCGTCGTCGGCGAGGGCCTCGGCCCGTTCGGCGGTGCGGTTCCACGCCGTGACGGCGAAACCGGCGCCGAGCAGGCGGCGGGCCATGGCGGCCCCCATCGTGCCGGTGCCGAGGACGGCGACCCGGCTGCGGCCCGGGGCGATGTCGGATGTGGTGTCGGTGTTCGTGCTCATGCGCGTCCTCCTGCAGTGATCGAGAGAGTGTCGGGGACGGTGTTCCTCACGTGAGGATGTCGCCGTCCACGTAGAACCAGTGGCCGTTCTCGCGCCGGAACCGCGACCGTTCGTGCAGGACGGCCGAGCCGTGCGGAGTGCGGTAGGCGGCGCGGTACTCGACGACGCCGGCATCGTCCCCGGCCGCGCCGCGGTCCCGGTCGACGATCTGCAGTCGGCGCCACTGCGTGCCGTCGTCCAGCTCGATGGCCAGCGGCCGGGTGCTCGCGTGCCAGGAGCGGCGCAGGTAGCCCTCGAGGCCGAGCGCGTACGCGCTGTAGCGGGAGCGCATGAGGGCCTCGGCGGTGATCGCGTCGCCGCCCTCGTGCAGCGGTCCGCAGCACTGGGCGTACTCGGCGCCCGAGCCGCACGGGCAGGAGCGAACCGCCGAGCCTTCACCGGCGACCCCGGCGTCGTCGGACCCGCCGGGTCCGTCGCTCACGCGAGGGCGGCGAGCACGACCGGCTCGTCGTGACCCGGCCAGGAGCCGAGCAGCCGCGCCTGGCCCGCGGTGACGTCCGCGTCGGCGATCTCGTCGAGCACGTGCTGCACCGTCACGGTCATGAGGCCGGCGTCGATCACCGTGGTCTCGCCGGCGATCTCGGCCGACTGCACGTCGAGCGTCCCGGCCGCGTCGTCGGCCTCCTCGAGGCTGTGACCCGGCAGGCTGCCGTCGCTGCGCACCGTCATCGTCGGCTCCATCGGCGTGCTCGCGCCGTCCATGACCTGGTCGGCCTGACCGGTGCCGTCGAGGATGGCAGCGGCCAGGGCCCGCACGTACACGGCGTCCCCGGTGGCGTCGTAGACGTACCGGGTGCCGAGCACGGAGTGCTCCATGGTCGTGATCAGGCTCGCGGGACCACCCTCGGGCAGCGGCTGCGCGCGGTAGGTCATCGGCACCTGGAGGACGGGACCGTCACCGGTGCTGACGAGCAGCGTCTCGACGCCGACCTCGCCGTCCGGATCGTCGAACCGGTAGGCGGCGACCTTGGTCAGCTCGGGCACCTCGTCCCCGTCGTACCACGCCTGCAGCGGCAGCCACTGGGCCACCGCCTCGAGCTTGCCGGGCTTCAGTTCCGCGTCGTAGATCAGTGCCATAGGCCGATGCTAACGGGTGCGGATGACCATCTTGCCGACGTTCTCCCCGCGCATCATGGCGAGGAAGCCGTCGACCGCGTGGTCGATGCCGTCGATCACGGTCTCGTCGGTCACGACCTTGCCGTCCCGCAGCCACGGTCCCATGGCCTGCTGGTACTCCGCGGCCTGGTCGAGGTGGAAGCCGACGGTGAAGCCGCGCAGCGTCAGGCCCTGCTTGACGATGTTGGCCATGTTGTCCGGGCCGGGCGTCTTCTCGGTGGTGTTGTACTGGGCGATCGCACCGCACACGGCGACGCGGCCGTCGCGGTTCAGGACGTCCAGGGCCGCCTCGAGGTGGTCGCCGCCGACGTTGTCGAAGTAGACGTCGACGCCGTCGGGCGCGTGCTCGGGCAGCTGCTCGCGCACGGGGGCGTCCTTGTAGTTGAACGCGGCGTCGAAGCCGTAGCGCTCGGTGACGAGGCGGACCTTCTCCGCCGACCCGGCGGAGCCGATGACGCGCTTGGCGCCGAGCTGCCGGGCGATCTGCCCGACGGCGGAGCCGACCGCACCGGCGGCACCGGAGACGAACACGGTGTCGCCCTCGCGGATCGACGCGATGGTGGTCAGGCCGACCCAGGCGGTCAGGCCCGTCATGCCGAGGATGCCGAGGAACGCCGAGTCGGAGACACCCGGCACCCGCTGCACCGCGGTGAACCCGGCGGCGTCGCCCTGCGCCACGTCACGCCAGCCCTGCTGGTGCAGCACCGTGGTGCCCACCGGCAGCGCGTCGGCGGTCGAGGCGACGACCTCGCCGACCGCTCCCCCGGTCATCGCCTCGCCGACGGCGAAGGGCGGCACGTAGCTCTTGCCCTCGTTCATCCGGCCACGCATGTAGGGGTCGACGGAGACGAAGGTGTTGGCGACGCGCACCTGGCCCGGCTGCAGGTCGGGCAGATCGACGCGGACGGTGCTGAAGTTCTCGGGCGTCGGCCAGCCCGTGGGCCGGGAGGCGAGATGGATCTGGGTGCTGACGGTGGGCGCGGTGGCGCCGTTGTCGCTGGACGTGGTCATGACGGCGGCAACACGGCCGTGGCGCGTCCTGTTCCGTGGCTCCGGTCACACGGCCGTCAGAAACCGTCCGGCGGCGTCCGCTCAGTCGGTGCCGGCGGAGCGGCGCATCCGGTCCCGGATCGGCTCGTAGTGCCGCCGGATCGCGGCTTCGAGCTCGCCCGGAGAGCCGGACTCGATCGCGTCGATGATGGCGTGGTGGGCCTGCGCGGTCTCCTCCAGGTGGGTGGGTGGCCCGATGGTGTCGTCGACCAGCGAGTGCACCTGCCAGAAGACGTCGAGCAACTGCCCGACCAGGGCGTTGCCGCTCATCGAGACGAGCAGCTGGTGGAACTGCCGGTCCTCGGCCGGGAACTCGCGGCCCTGCGCCGCGAGATCCACCATGGCGGTGGCGAGGGAGCGCATCGCCGCGCGCGTGTCCACGTCGAGCCGCTCGACGATCAGCGGCGCCCAGTCGATCTCGAGGAGCTCCCGGAGGTCGATGAGGTCGGCCAGGAAGTGCTTGTCCCGGTGGGAGGTGAGCATGCCGCGGAACGCGAGCGACTCGGCCAGCCCGGTCAGGGAGAGCGTGCCGACAAAGGTGCCGTACCCGTGCCGGACCTCGACGATGTCGAGCGCGGAGAGCGTCTTCATCGCCTCGCGGATGCGGGAGCGGCTGACGGCGAGCTGGTCGCTGAGCTCGTTCTCGGTGGGCATCGGGTCGCCCGGGGAGAGCCGGTTCACCAGGATGTACTGCTTGATCCGGTCCACCACACTGAGCGGTTCGCGACCGGTCCTGTCGTCGGGTGCCGGCCACTGCGTCGCCATCCGCGCTCCCCTCTTCCCCGGCCGGATCTCCCCCACCGGCCAACCCTGTTCAGCCATCACTGCCTTTCAGCCTATCGACGTGGGCGAACGGGGAACGTCGCGCCCCGGCCGCCACGCGGTGCCTTCCGATGGTGTTGCCTGGAACACATCGCTCGGCTAGTCTACCGGACATCGGATGTCTGACGTCCTATATCCATCCATCCTTCTCAGGAGACCTCATGAGTTCAACGGCGACCTCCGGAGCCTGGTACCGCGCCATCTCCCCCCGGCAATGGAAGGCCTTCGTCGCCGCCTGGCTGGGCTACCTGCTCGACGGATTCGACTTCGTCATCATCACGCTCGTCCTGACGGAGGTGATCAAGGAGTTCCAGCTCTCCACCGTGCAGGGAGCGACCCTCGTCTCGGCCGCCTTCATCTCCCGGTGGTTCGGCGGCCTGGCGCTCGGCGCCTTCGCTGACCGCTTCGGCCGCAAGAACGCCATGGTGTTCAGCATCGTGCTCTTCTCGATCGGCTCGGTCCTCTGCGCGATCGCCCCGGCCTACTGGGTGCTGTTCGGCGCACGCCTGATGATCGGCCTCGGCATGGCCGGCGAGTACAGCTCCAGCTCGACGTACGTCATCGAGTCCTGGCCCCAGCACCTGCGCAACAAGGCGTCCGGCTTCCTCATCAGCGGCTTCTCCGTCGGCACCGTCCTCTCCGCCCAGGTGTACCGGCTGGTCGTGCCCGAGTTCGGCTGGCGTGCCCTCTTCGCGGTCGGCCTGATCCCCATCGCGATCGCCCTGTGGCTGCGCCGGTCCCTCCCCGAGTCCGAGGACTGGACCGCCGCGCAGCAGCGGGTCGCCGCCTCGGGCGCACGGATGCCCAACATGTTCGGCACCCTCTACCGCGGGCCGCGAGCGGCCCTGAACATCGTGCTCACCGTCGTCGCCTTCGCCGCGCTGCTCCTGATCTTCTCGGTCACCGGCACGCCCACGCTCGTCGTCGTCCTCGGCGCTCTCGCCTGCGCCGCCGTGTTCGTCTGGTTCATGGTCCAGTTCGAGGGACCCCGCTGGCCGACCGGCGTGACGCTGATGGTGGTCGTCTTCACGGCCTTCCTCTACTCGTGGCCCATCCAGGCGCTGCTCCCGACCTACCTGAAGGTCGATCTCGGCCTCGACCCGAGCCACGTCGCCGACGTCCTCTTCTTCGCCGGCTTCGGCGCGGCCGTGGGCTGCATCGTCGCGGGATTCACCGGCGACCGCTTCGGCACCCGGCGCGCGTACTGGGTCAGCCTCATCGTCTCCGAGCTGCTCGTGTTCCCGGTGTTCCTGATCGGCGGCAGCAGCCTCGTGCTGCTCGGCGCCCTGCTCTTCGCGCAGCAGGTGTTCGGGCAGGGCATCGCCGGACTGCTGCCCAAGTGGATCGGCGGATACTTCTCGGTCGACAAGCGCGCCGCGGGACTGGGCTTCACCTACAACGTCGGCGCGCTCGGCGGCGCCGTCGCCCCGGTGCTCGGCGCGGGACTCGCCAGCACGATGCCGCTCGGTACCGCCCTGGCGGTCCTCTCCTTCGGTCTGACCGCCATCGTCATCGTCCTGCTCGCGATCAACGCCCCGCTGCGGGCGCAGCGGGCGATCCGGCCGGACCACGTGTGGCCCTCGGACAGCGAGGACGTCGTCCCCCGGGTCGTCCAGACCACCGACGGCGCCACGCTCACCCGGACCGCCGAGCAGTAGCGTCGGACACCACCGCCACACCGCACGACACCCCCACCACCACCACCGCACCACCAGCAAGGAGCACTCCCCGTGACCAGCACTCCCCTCCGTCTCTCCGGCGTCGTCCCGCCGCTCGTCACCCCGCTGACCGAGGACCGCACGCTCGACGTGCCCTCGTTCGAACGGCTGATCGAGCGGATGCTGGCGGCCGGCGTGGACGGCGTCTTCCCGCTCGGCTCGACGAGCGAGGTGGCGTTCTGCACCGACACGATGCGCGCGCAGATCCTCGCGGAGGCGGTGCGGATCGTCGACGGCCGGGTGCCGGTCATCGCCGGAGTGATCGACATGCAGACCCCGCGCGTGCTCGAGCACGTCGCCGCGGCCGTCGACGCCGGGGCGGACGCCGTGGTCGCCACCGCGCCGTTCTACGCCGTCACCGCACCCGCCCAGGTGCGACGGCACTTCGAGATCATCGGCGAGCGCAGCGCGGTCCCCGTGTTCGCCTATGACATCCCCGTGTGCGTGCACACCAAGCTCGACCCGCGGATGCTCGTCGAGCTCGGGTCGGCGGGGGCGATCGCCGGCGTCAAGGACTCTTCCAACGACGACGTCGCGTTCCGGCGGCTGACGCTGCTCAACCGGGACGCCGGTTCTCCGCTGGCCGTGTTCACCGGTCATGAGTTCGTGGTCGACGGCGCCTACCTGGCCGGCGCCGACGGCGTGGTGCCGGGTCTCGGCAACGTCGACCCCGCCGGCTACGTCCGGCTGCACCGGGCCGCGACGACCGGGGACTGGGAGGCCGCTCGCACCGAGCAGGACCGCCTCGCCCGGCTGATGGAGATCTGCCTCGTGGCCCAGGACACGGGCGGCTGGGGTGCGGGGGTGGGTGCCTTCAAGACCGCCCTGGAACTGCTCGGCGTGATCACCACGCGCCGGCTGCCCGAGCCGTTCGACGGGTTCAGCGACGCCGACGTCGCGCGGGTCAAGGCCGTGCTCGACGAGGTGGGCCCGCGGGCATGAGCCCGCGCCCCCTCCCGGAACCCGTCATCGGGGTCGACCTCGGCGGGACCAAGCTCTCCGCCGGTCTCGTCGCGGCCGACGGGAGCGTGCGCCACGCGGCGACCGTCCCGACGCCTGCCACCGCCGGCCCCGACGCGATCCTTGCCGCGATGGTCGCGCTCGTCCGGTCGATCGTGGCCGCCGCGGCGGCCGAGGGCTGTTCCGTCGCGGGTCTCGGCGTCGGGGCCGCCGGGGTGATCGACCCCGCCACGGGCACCGTGGCGGCCGCGACCGACCACCTGCGCGGCTGGGCCGGCACGCCGGTGGCCGAGCGGCTGGCCGCCGCGACCGGGCTGCCCGTGCGCGTGGTCAACGACGTGCACGCCCATGGCCTCGGGGAAGCACGGTACGGCGCCGGTGCCGGGCTGGCGGCGGTCCTGCTGGTCGCCGCCGGAACCGGGCTCGGCGGCGCCCTCGTGCTCGACGGCCGCGTCGTCACGGGGGCTCGCGGAGTCGCCGGTCATCTCGGCCACGTCCCCTCTCCCGAGGCCACCGGGCTGCCGTGCTCGTGCGGCCGGGCCGGGCACCTCGAGGCCGTCGCCTCCGGGACGGGCCTGCGGGACCGCTACCGCGAGGGCGCCGACGGGACGGACGTCACGACGGGCGCGGACGTCGCGCGCCTGGCCGCCGGCGGCGACCCCTGGGCGACCGCCTGCCTGGACCGTTCCGCCGTCGCCCTCGGCCGGGCCATCGGCGGCTGGATCAACACCGTCGACCCCGACGTCGTCATCGTCACCGGAGGCCTGGCTGCGGCGGGACCCCGATGGTGGGACCGGCTCCGGCAGGCGGTGGACGCCGAGACCATCCCCGCGGCGGCCGGATGCCCCGTCGTGCCCGCGACCCTGGGCCCACACGCCGCCCTGGTCGGCGCCGCGGGCTTCCTGAGCAACGACGACAGCGACCACCCGATCTCGAGGAGCCGAGCATGACCGCGTCCACCACTGACCTCCTTGACGCCCTCGACGGGCGCCTGATCGTCTCGTGCCAGGCGTATCCCGGGGAGCCGATGCGCCATCCCGAGACGATGGCGCAGATCGCGCAGGCCGCCGTGGCCGGCGGTGCCGCGGGCATCCGCGCGCAGGGGCTGGCCGACATCGCGCTGATCGCCGAGCGGCTGCCCGGCGTCCCGCTGATCGGGCTGTGGAAGGTCGGCGCCGAGGGGGTCTTCATCACCCCCACGCTGCGGCACGCCCGCGCCGTGCGCGACGCCGGCGCCGCGATCGTCGCGATCGACGGCACGCGCCGACCCCGCCCCGACGGGCTGACCCTGGCGTCGACCGTCGCGGCTCTCCACGCGGACGACGAGGGCGCACCCGGGGACGGCACCCTCGTGATGGCCGACTGCGGCAGCCTCGAGGACGCGCTGGCCGCCGCCGAGGCCGGGGCCGACCTGATCGGCACCACCCTCGCCGGGTACACCGGTGAGCGGCCGCGGACCGACGGCCCGGACCTCGACCTGATCGCGCGCATCACCGAACGCCTGCCCGGCGTCCCGCTGATCGCCGAGGGCCGCATCCACACGCCCGCGCAGGCCGCGGCCGCGCGCGACGCCGGGGCCCTCGCCGTCGTCGTCGGTACCGCCATCACGCACCCCACCACCATCACCGGCTGGTTCGCGGTCGCGCTCTGATGCGCGCCCGGCCGGGCCGGCGCACGGCACCCACTACGATCAGTCACGACCCGACCCGAGGCAGGCCATGGACGTCATCATCACCACCGAGCACGAGAATCCCGGACGCATCGCCGCCGACGCGATCGCCGCGCTCGTGGACCGCACGCCCACCGCGGTCCTGGGCCTGGCCACCGGGTCCAGTCCGCTGAGCATCTACGCGGACCTCGCCGAGCGGGTGGCGGCCGGCACCCTGAGCCTGGCGCGGGTGCGCGGCTTCATGCTCGACGAGTACGTCGGTCTGCCCGCGGACCACCCGGAGCGGTACCGCAACGTCATCGACCGGGATCTCGTCTCCCGCACCGACCTCGACCCGGCCCTCGTGCAGGGTCCCGACGGGCTGGCCACGGACATCCCCGCCGCGTGCGCCGCCTACGAGGACGCGATCCACGACGCCGGCGGGGTCGACCTGCAGATCCTCGGCATCGGCGCCGACGGGCACATCGGCTTCAACGAACCCGGTTCCTCGCTCGGCTCCCGCACCCGGATCAAGACGCTGACCCGGCAGACCCGCGAGGACAACGCCCGGTTCTTCGGCAGCGACGTGGACGCCGTGCCCGCCCACTGCCTCACCCAGGGCATCGCCACGATCATGGAGGCCCGGCGGATCGTGCTCGTCGCCGTCGGGCAGGCCAAGGCCGAGGCCGTGCACCACCTCGTCGAGGGCTCCATCTCCGCGCTGTGGCCGGCGACGATCCTCCAGATGCACCCGGCCGTCACCGTCATCCTCGACGCGGCGTCCGCCTCCCGCCTGCAGCTGGCCGAGTACTACCGCCAGACCCGCGCCGGCCGTCCCGCCTGGCAGCAGTGACCGGCACCCCGCTCGTCCTCACCGCCGCCCGCGTCGTCACTGACGCGGGCGTGCTCGCGCCCGGCTGGGTGCGCGTGGAGGACGGCGTGATCACCGGGGTCGGCGACGGGCCGGCACCGGGTACGGGAAACAGCTCGCCGGACGGTGTGCTCGAGCTGGGGGACGTGACGCTCGCGCCTGGTTTCGTCGACCTGCACCAGCACGGCGGCGGCGGCACGGCCTACACCGACGGGCCGGACGCAGCCCGCGCCGCCATCGCGGCTCACCGCAGGCACGGCACGACGTCGGTGCTCGCGAGCCTCGTCACGGACGGCGTGGACCGTCTCGAGGCGCAGGTCCGCGCGCTCGCTCCGCTCGTCGAGGCCGGCGAGCTGCTCGGCGTGCATCTGGAGGGGCCGTGGCTCTCCCCCGCCCACCGCGGCGCCCACGACGCCGGGCTGTTGACCGCCCCGACCGCCGTCGATGTACGTCGCCTGCTCGCCGCGGCCCCGGGCACCGTGCGGATGGTGACGATCGCCCCGGAACTGGACGGCGCGCTCGACGCCGTCGCCCTGCTCGCCTCCGAGGGTGTCGTGGCCGCCGTCGGGCACACCGACGCGTCGCTGGAGCAGGGGCACGCGGCGATCGACGCCGGCGCCCGGGTCGCCACCCACCTGTTCAACGCCGAACGGCCCCTGCACCACCGCGAGCCCGGCGTCATCCTGGCGCTGCTGCAGCGGCCCGAGGTGACCGTGGAGCTGATCGCCGACGGGGTGCACCTGCACCCGGCGATGCTCCGGCACGCGGCGACCTCCGCGGCGGGCGGCTTCGCGCTCGTGACCGACGCGATGGCCGCCGCGGGCGCCCCCGACGGCCCCTACCGGCTGGGCCCGCTCGACGTCGAGGTGAGCGGCGGGGTCGCCCGGGTCGCCGGGACCGACACGATCGCCGGCAGCACCCTGACCCTGGACCGGGCCGTCCGCTTCGCCGTCCGGGAGGCGGGACTGCCGCTGGAGGCCGCGCTGGCCGCGGCGTCGACGACGCCGGCGGACGTGCTCGGCCGGTCCGACCTCGGCCGGCTCGCGTCGGGTGCACGGGCGGACCTCGTGGTGCTCGACGACGAGCTCACCGTCACGCGCGTGATGCGCGCCGGAGCTTGGGTCTGACCAGCGCCCGTCGACGCCGCGCCCGTCACGGCAGGATCGCGTCCACGTAGCCGCCGTCCACCCGCACCGCGCCGCCCGTCGTCGCGGACGCGTACGGGGACGCCAGGTAGACCACGAGGTTGGCGATCTCCTCCGGCTCGATGAGCCGCTGCAGCAGCGACTGCGGCCGGTACTCCCGCATGAACGTCCGCTGCGCCTCGTCCCACGGCAGTTCGTCACCGACCAGGGAGCGCACGAAGGGCTCGACGCCGCCGGTGTGGGTCGGGCCGGCGATCACGGAGTTGACGGTCACGCCCGTGCCGGCGGCCTCCTTGGCGAAGCCGCGCGAGACGGCCAGCAGCGCCGTCTTGGTCGTCCCGTAGTGGATCATCTCCGCGGGCGTGACGACGGCGGAGTCGCTCGCGATGTTCTGCACCCGGCCCCAGCCGCGCGCGGTCATGCCGGGCAGGTAGGCGCGGATCAGCCGGACGGCGCTGAGGACGTTGACCTCGAAGTACCGCCGCCACGCGTCGTCGGTGATGTCCAGGGCGGGGACGGCCTCGAAGATGCCGAGGTTGTTGACCAGGATGTCGACGTCGGGCAGCTTGTCCACCAGGGCGGCGGCCTCGGCCTCGTCGGCCAGGTCCGCGGCGACGCCGATCAGATCCGGCGCGTCGGTGCCCTCCTGCTGCAGGGACGTGGTCAGCTCGGCGATGGCCCGGTCCACGGAGCCCTCGCTGCGGCCGTTGATCGCGACGGTGGCGCCGGCGGCGGCCAGGCCGCGCGCGATCGCCCAGCCGATGCCCTGGGTGGAGCCGGTGACGAGCGCCGTCCGGCCGGTCAGGTCGATGTTCATGGGTGCCTCCCGGGTTGTCGGTCGTGTCCCCGGGCAACCGTTCGCCGCAGCGCGGTGTTCCCTGGCCCGAGCTTGTCGCCCGGTGTACCGGCACGGCCCGGTCCGGCAGGATGGCGGTCATGAGCACCGATCCGGTCATCCGCGCCGCGACCGTTCAGGACGCCGACGGCATCGCGGCCGTGCACGTGCGGTCCTGGCAGCAGACCTACGCGCCTCTGGTGCCGCCGGGCGCGCTGGACGACCTCGACCCGGTGCCGCGCGCGGCGATGTGGCGGCGGGTGATGGGCGAGCCGGAGAACACCGTCCTGGTCGCCCTGGTCGCCGGGCGCGTCGTGGGTTTCGCTGCCGTCGGCGCCCCGCACGGAGAGAACCCGCCGCGGGAACGGGAACTGGTGAGCCTCTACGTCCTTGCCGAACACCACGGCACCGGCGTCGGGGCCGCCCTGCTGGACGCGGCCCTGGGTGCGGGTCCGGCCTCGCTGTGGGTGGCGGACCCCAACCCTCGCGCCCAGGCGTTCTACCGTCGCCACGGGTTCGCACGCGACGGCACCGTGGGTGAGCACCCTCTAGCCGGCCACCCCGTGACCGAGGTCCGGATGATCCGCTGACGCGCCGCGGCCGTTGGGAAAAGCCTCAGTACACCGGCTTGTCCGGCTCGACGTCGCGCACCCAGGCGAGGATCCCGCCGTCGAGGTGGCGCACGTCCGGGTGACCGGCGGCGATCAGGTGGCGGCCGACGACGGCGGACCGGGTACCGGCCTTGCAGTGCAGCACGACCGGGCGGTGCGGGTCCACGGGGACCCGGCCGGACAGCACGTCGTCCATCGGCACGAGCCGGGCGCCGTCGATCGCGACGATCGCGGCCTCCGGTGCCTCCCGGACGTCGATGACGTCGACGTCCGCCCGCCCGGCGTCGCGCTCGGCGAGCAGGGCGGCCAGCTCACTGGCGCTGATGGTGGGAACCTCCGCCTCGTCCGGAGCCGCGCACGCGTCCGCCTGCGCGTCCTGGAGCCCGGTGACGGCGGGACGGGACGGATCGGGAGCGACCTTCAGCTCCCGCCACGTCGCGGTCAGCGCGTCGAACACGAGGATGCGGCCGAGCAGCGTGAGGCCGGTGCCGGTGATGAGCTTGATCGCCTCGGTCGCCATCATCGAGCCGATCGCCGCACAGAGCACGCCGAACACCCCGGCCGTCGCGCAGTCGGGCACCGAGCCGGGCTCGGGCGGGTCGGGAAAGAGGTCCCGGTAGGTGGGCCCGTGCGCGCCCCAGAAGACGCTGACCTGGCCGTCGAACCGCAGGATCGAGCCCCACACGACGGGCCGGCCGGTCAGTTCCGCGGCATCGCTGACGAGGTAGCGGGTGGCGAAGTTGTCGGTGCCGTCGATCACCAGGTCGTACCGGCCCAGCAGGTTCAGCGCGGTGGCCGCGGTGAGCCGCTCGGCGTGCCGGACGACGGTCACGAGGGGATTCAGGGCGGCGATCGCCTCGGCGGCGGAGTCGACCTTGAGCCGGCCGACGTCGTCCACCCGGTGGATGACCTGCCGCTGGAGGTTGGAGACGTCGACGACGTCATCGTCGATCACGCCGATCGTGCCGACCCCGGCGGCGGCGAGGTAGAGCACGACGGGTGAGCCGAGTCCCCCGGCGCCGACGACGAGGACGCGCGCGTTCTTCAACCGCCGCTGCCCGTCGAGCCCGATGCCGGGCAGGATGACCTGACGGGAGTACCGGGCGGTCTCCTCCCGCGTCAGGGGCTCGCCCGGCTCGACGAGGGGCGGCAGCGGCGTCGCGCCCGCCGGGACGCTCACAGGTCCGCCCGCCCGTCCACCGGCGAGGACGCGAGCGCGCCGTGACGCCGGCGCGGGATCCGGCCGGCGCCGGCGGCCAACCGCCCGGACTCGACGGCGAGGCGCATCGCGGTGGCCATGCGCACCGGGTCCTCGGCGCGGGTCACGGCGGTGGCGAGCAGGACGGCGTCGCAGCCCAGTTCCATGGCGAGCGTGGCGTCCGAGGCCGTGCCGATGCCGGCGTCCAGTACCACGGGGACGGCCGCGCGGGAGACGATCAGTTCGATGTTGTGCGGGTTGAGGATGCCGAGGCCCGTGCCGATGGGGGCCCCGAGCGGCATCACCGCGGCCACGCCGAGGTCCTCGAGCCGCTTCGCGGTGACCGGGTCGTCGTTCGTGTAGGCGAACACCCGGAAGCCGCTCGCGACCAGCCGCTCGGTCGCCTCGAGCGTCTCGACGACGTCGGGCAGCAGCGTCGTCTCGTCGCTGATGACCTCGAGCTTGACCCAGTTCGTCTCGAGCGCCTCCCGCGCCAGTTCCGCGGTGAGAACGGCCTCCGCGGCGGTCATGCAGCCGGCGGTGTTGGGCAGCACGCGCATGCCCATGCCGGCGAGCAGGTCGAACAGGCCGGCGCCCCGGCCGACCGTGTGGCGGCGCATCGCGACGGTGGTCAGCTCGGTGCCGGAGGCGCGCAGGGCGGCGTCCAGCCCGTGCAGGCTCGGGGCGCCCCCGGTGCCCATGATGAGACGGGACGTGAGCGTCACGCCGTCGATGACCAGCGGCGTGTCGGTGCTCGTGGTGGGCTGGGTCGCCAGCTCAGCCACCCTGCACCGCCGTGAGGATCTCGACGCGCGCGCCTGCCGCGGGCACGACCGTCGCCCAGGTGCTGCGGGGCACGACGGCGCCTTCCACGGCGACGGCGATCCCGAGCGCCCGGCCGTCCAGCGCGGTGCCGGAGGCGGACACCTCCCGGCCGGTGCGCTCGGCGACGATGTCGCGGCAGGTCTGGGACCGGTGCGGCGTCGGCTCGCCGTTGACGGTGATGGCGGTGACGGCGGGGGTGGCCGTCGGGCCGGGGCTCATGGGATCTCCTGGAGAGGCGTGTCAGGTGCGGTGGTCAGGATGTCAGGGCGAAGCGGTCGGGGCTGAAGGGCTCGGCGACGGGCAGCGGCTCTCCCGCGAGCAGGCCGAGGACGGCGGCGCCGGCGGCCGGGGCGAGCAGCACGCCGTGCCGGAAGAAGCCGGTGGCCAGCACCAGCCCGGCGGTCGGTGCGCCGTCGGCGTTCCGGAGCCGGCCGAGCAGGGGCGCGTTGTCGGGGGTGCCCGGCCGGGCGCGGGCGACGGCGTCGACGATCGTGGCCTCGGCCAGGGCCGGCAGCAGGGTGATGCCGTCGCGCAGCAGGGCGTGCACTCCACCGGCCTGCAGTCCCGCCCCGCCGTCCTCCCGTGAGGTGGCCCCGAGCACGAGCGTGCCGTCGGGCCGGGGCACCACGTACACGGGCATGCCCCGGACGATCGCGCGGACCGTGTGCGTCAGTGCGGGGAAGCCGGCCGGCGGCTGCAGGCGCAGGATGTCCCCGTGCACGGGGCGCAGCGGCAGCGGGACGGGCAGGTCGGCGGCGGCCACGCCCGTCGCGACGACCGTCTCGGCGGCCTCGAGCGTCGAGCCGTCCGCGAGGCGCGCCCCGATGACGCGGACGCCGGACGGCTCGGGTGCGGTCAGCAGGGCCTCCGCCCGCTGCTCGACGACGCGGATGCCGAGGGCGGTCAGGGCGGCGAGCAGCGCCCGGCTCAGCAGCCGGGGGTCGACCTGGTGATCGCGGGGCAGCAGGTACGCCGCCGAGAGCTGCGGGCCGAGCAGCGGCTCGCGCCGCCGGGCCTCGCGCGTGGTCAGCTGTTCGGCCTCCAGGCCGAGCCGCAGCTGCAGGCGGTGCAGGGCGGCCAGCGCGTCGCGGTCGGCGCCGTCGACGCCGCACACGAGCGTGGGCGTCGTGGCGTACCCGGTGTCGCGCCCGCCGACCGCGGCGACGTCGTCGGCGAAGGCGTGGTACCGGCGGGCGGAGTCGAGCGTCAGCGGCAGCAGCGCCTCCTCCTGGTGGGCGAGCTCGGCGACCGGCGCGATCATCCCGGCCGCCGCGTGCGTCGCTCCGGACGCCGGTGCGGGGTCGACCACCGTGACCGGGTGGCCCGCGCGCGCGAGGGTGAAGGCGATGCCGAGGCCGACGACGCCCGCGCCGAGCACGAGGACGGACGGGTGCTCGTCCGGGTGTTCCCGGGACGTCGCGTGTGACTGGTCGCCTGACATGGCTCTCCCTTCGGCGGCATGGCCCGCATCAGGTTCGGACGGTCGGTGTCGGACACCCTCTCAGCCACCCGTCAGGCGAGCGTGGCTCGCGTCGTGGCTCCCGTGATCTGGCCCCTACTGTAGTCACCATGTCCGCCACCTCGACACCGACGACCGCCGGCAGCGACCGTCCCGCTCCGTCCCTCGCCACGGCCCGCCTGTACCTGTGCGTCGACGCCCGCCGCGAACAGGGCGACCTGCGCGACCTCGTCCGGGCCGCCTACGCCGGAGGCGTCGACGTCGTCCAGCTGCGGGACAAGGACATCGAGGGCGCCGGCGAGCTCGAGGCGCTCGCCGTGGTCCGCGAGGAGGCCGAGCGGGCCGGCCGGGCGTTCGCCGTCAACGACCGCGCCGACATCGCCCGCCTCGCCGGAGCCGACGTCCTGCACCTGGGCCAGCGGGACCTCACGCCGGCCCAGGCGCGCACCCTGCTGCCGGCCGGGTGCCGCATCGGGCTGTCCACGCACGACCCGAACCAGCTGACCTCCGCCCGGCGGAACCCGGACGTCGACTACTTCTGCGTCGGCCCGGTGTGGGCCACCCCGACGAAACCGGGCCGCGCCGCCGTCGGCCTGGACCTGGTCCGCCGGGCGGCCGAGGCGACGGAGCAGAACGACGGCGTCCCCACCCCGTGGTTCGCGATCGGCGGCATCGATCACCGCACGATCGGCGGGGTCGTGGCCGCGGGCGCGCGCCGGGTGGTCGTCGTGCGCGCGATCACCGAGGCGTCCGACCCCGAGGATGCGGCGCGGCGCCTGATCGAGCAGCTCCCGCCGCTGTGACCCGCTGACCCGCCACCCGTTGCGCGTCAGGACGTCGGCAGCCCGTCCGCGAGGCGTTGCAGCACGCGGGCGCCGAGCGCGGTGTAGTCGGCGATCCGGCCGGGCACGATGTACTCGTCCCGCGAGTGCGGACCGGCGCCCACGGCGCCGAGCCCGCAGATCACCGGCACCCCGATCCCGGCGATGAAGTTCGCGTCCGAGCCGCCGCCCACGCTCACGTGGTCCAGGTCGAGCCCGACGTCGTGACCGGCCGCGACGACGACGTCCAGCAGCGGCCGCATCGTGGTGTCGAGCGCCATCATCGGTCGGTTCCACCGGTGGTCGACGCGCAGCTGCACGCGTGGGTCGGACGGCGTGATGGCGTCGAAGGCGGCGTCCACCCGGGCCTTCTCCGCCTCGTCGCTGACGCGGATGTCGATGCGCGCCCACGCCCGGCCCGCGGCGACGTTGGTGCCGGTGCCCCCGCTGATCAGGCCGACGTTGACGGAGGTGCCGGCGTCGAGGTCGGCGACCTTCGTCGCCGCGGTGATGGCCTCGGCGAGGGCGTGGATCGCGCTGGCGCCCGCCGTCGGGTCCAGCCCCGCGTGGGCCTCGACGCCGGTGACGTGGAACTCGAACAAGCCGATGCCCTTGCGCCCGGTCTTGACCGCGCCGTCGAGCGTCGGCTCGAACACGAGCGCGGCGTCGACCTGCCGGGCCGCCGCCTCGATGTGCGGGCGCGAGCTCAGGGAGCCGACCTCCTCGTCGCCGTTGAGGAGGAACGTCACCGTCGGCACCACCACGCCGTCGCCCTGGTCCCGCAGCAGCTTCAGTGCCCACAGGCTCTGCACGAGGCCGGTCTTCATGTCGAAGATCCCGGGACCGGTCAGCACCTCGACGCCGTCGCGCACGTCCGCGCGCACCGGCCAGTCCGCGAGCGTGCCGGTGGGCCACACGGTGTCGTAGTGCCCGACGACCAGCACCCGTCCGGCGCCGGTGCCACGCCAGGTCAGCAGCACCGTGTCCCCGCGTTCGCCGCCGTCGAGCACGTCCTCACCGTCCGGGGGCCCGAGCAGCCGGACGGCGAGCGTCTGCACGTGCCGCCGGCACGCGTCCAGGGCCGCCCGGTCGTAGCTGTGGCTCTCGACTCCGACGAGGTCGATGACGTCGACGAGGATGTCCTGCTGCGCGTCCCGCGCGGCGGCCACGAGGTCGCTCATCGCCTCACGCCGTTCCCCGGCTCCCGGCCCGTCGTCGACTCTCAGTCCTTCTCCCGCGCCTTCGCGGTGGCCCGGTCGTTGGCCTTCTGGATGGCCGCGACGAGTTCGTCCTTCGTCATCGACGAGCGGCCGGAGACGTCGAGACGCTTCGCCACGTCCATCAGGTGCGCCTTGGTCGCGTTCGCGTCGACCCCGCCGGCGGTCTGCCCGGGCGAGCCGACGGTGCCCGCAGCCTTCTCGTCCGAGGGCCCGGACTCGGCCTTCTTCTCCCACCGGTCCCCGACCTTCTCATACTGGTGCTTGAGCGCGGCGAACGCCGTCCGGTGCGCCCGTTCCCCCTCGCCGTACGACTCGACCGCGGAGTCGTGCGCGGCCGCCCACACCTCCTGCGCGTGCTGCGATGAGCGGGCGACGGTCGAGGGCATCTCCTCACGAGCGGGCACGGCATCCTCCTGATGCGACCAGGTCCTGGTCACGCCATCCTGTCCGTGGCAGGCGCCCGGTGCAAGATATGCCACAGCGCTGTCTTTTCCGGCTCCGGCCCGGTAGTGTCATGAGCAGCGATGTGGATACGACATGTCGCACCACCGCAGATCGGCGGGTGGCCGCGTTTCCTTCCGGGCCTGAAGATCAGCAGAACGAGCGGAACCCCTATCTCCTCTGGAACACTTCCCGCTGAACGGCGGAAGGGTGCCACGTCCCCGACGTCCCGCACCACCGAGCAATCGTCTAAGCTCCCCAACCACTTCACCGCGGTCTCCGAGATCGTGCGTTCGCAGAATCTCCTGCGGCGAGCCCACGGGTTCTATCTCACGGTCGCCATCGTGCTGGGCCTGGCCCTCGTCGCCGCGATCACCGGGTCGGTCCTGCTCGGAGAGAGCTGGTTCCAGCTGCTCATCGCGGCCGGACTGGGGATCATCTTCACGCAGATCGCCTTCGTCGCCCACGAGGCCTCCCACCGCCAGATCCTCGGCTCGGGGCCCGCGAACGATCGGCTCGGCCGGATCCTCGCCACGGTGGGCGTCGGTATGAGCTACGCGTGGTGGATGAACAAGCACACGCGTCACCACGCCAATCCCAACAAGGTCGGCAAGGACCCGGACATCGAGGTGGACACCATCTCGTTCCTCCCCGAGGACGCGGCGAAGCGCCGGGGTCTGCTGGCGCGACTTACCCGTCGCCAGGGATACTTCTTCTTCCCGCTCCTGACGCTGGAGGGGTTCAACCTCCACTACCGTTCCTTCGCCGCCCTCGCCTCGCCGGGCGAGGTGAAGGGTCGCTGGATCGAGATCGGGTCCATCGTCGCCCGCTTCGCGGTGTATCTGGGGCTGCTGTTCGCGCTCCTGCCCGTCGGCATGGCGTTCGCGTTCCTCGGCGTGCAGATGGCCGTGTTCGGCGTCTACATGGGGGCCTCCTTCGCCCCCAACCACAAGGGCATGCCCGTCGTGCCCCGGGACGTGAAGCTGGACTTCTTCAGCAAGCAGGTCCGCACCTCCCGCAACATCGCGGGCGGCTGGTGGGCATCGACGCTGATGGGCGGGCTCAACCACCAGGTCGAACATCACCTGTTCCCCAACATGCCCCGTCCCCACCTGGCACGGGCGCGAGGCATCGTCCGCGAGTACTGTCAGGCCCACCAGGTCCCCTACACGGAGACCTCCCTGTTCCGGTCCTACGGCATCGTCATCTCCTACCTGAACCGGGTGGGGCTGGCGGCGCGGGATCCGTTCGAATGCCCGGTGATCGCCCAGCTGCGGCGGTCCTGAGCACCGAACACCGAAAGATGTCCTCTCCTCCGGAGGGGGCAGGTCACCGACATGGTGGCCAGCAATGAAGAAAAAAGGAAAACAGCATCATGGCAACTGGCACCGTCAAGTGGTTCAACTCCGAAAAGGGCTTCGGCTTCATCGCTCCCGATGATGGCTCTGCCGACGTGTTCGCGCACTTCAGCGCGATCTCCGGCAACGGCTACCGCAACCTCGAGGAGAACCAGAAGGTCGAGTTCGAGACCACGCAGGGCGCGAAGGGCATGCAGGCCGAGAACATCCGCCCGCTCTGAGCACCCCATCGCTCCATCCGAGCCGCCCCCGGTCTCCCGGGGGCGGCTCGTCGGGTTCCGGGCCCGGGTGACGCCGCCGGTCCTGCCGTGTCGTCCCCGCCGCCGGCCCGTGCGAAAATGGGAACCGTCTCATGAAGAAGAAGCACTTCCGCGCCGCCAGGCGCGACACGGATTCTCCGGGTCTGGACCTGACCGCCGTCGAGGCGGCACTGGTCGAGGCCCCAGCCGAACGTCGGCGGAAGCGCCTCCGGGGCTACCTCGGCGCCGCCCTCGCGATCGGCCTCGGCGTGGGCGCGCTGACCGCGCCCCTCGGTGTCGCGGCCGCGGTCACGGGCGACGACGTCGCCGGGTACTGGGACTCCCTGCCCTCCCAGCTCCCCCTGGAGAAGTCGCTGCCGCAGCACACCGTGCTGTTGGACAAGGACGGCAACGAGTTCGCCCGGTTCTACAGCGAGAACCGCATCGACGTGAAGCGTGAGGACATCTCCGCGAACTTCGTCAACGCGCTCATCGCCACCGAGGACGCCCGGTTCTACGAACACCACGGGGCTGACCCCATGGGCATCGTGCGCGCCGCCCTCCACAACAGCGGCTCCACGTCCCGCCAGGGCGCCTCCACCATCACCCAGCAGCTGGTGCAGAACATCCTCATCAACTCCGCGCGGGACGAGACGGAGCAGCGGGTAGCGCAGGGCGACACCCCCAACGACAAGATCCGCGAGATCAAGTACGCGGTCAACCTCGAGAAGCAGCTCTCGAAGGACGAGATCCTCACCCGCTACGCGAACACCGTCTACTTCGGCAACGGCGCGTACGGGGTCGAGGCGGCCGCCCGCACCTACTTCAGCACGAGCGCGAAGAACCTCACCGTCCCGCAGGCGGCGACGCTCGTCGGGCTGCTGCGCGGTCCCACGGTCTACAACCCGTTCACGCACCCGGACGCCTCCCAGGCCCGCCGCAACGTCGTGCTCGGCCGGATGCACGCCGTCGGACGGCTCGACGCCGGCCAGCTCGCGACCGCCGACGCGGCGCCGCTGGCGATCCACCGCGGCTCGCTGACCAACGGCTGCGGCCGCTCGGAGTACCCGTTCTACTGCTCGCTCGTGCGGCAGGAGATCCTCACCGACCCGTCCTTCGGGGCGACGGCCGAGGAACGGCAGGACCGGCTCACGCGCGGCGGCATGACGATCACCACGGCGCTGGACCGCAAGGCGATGACGTCGGCGAACACCGCCGTGCACCGGGCCCTGAAGGACACCAACCGGGGAGCGCTCGGCCTCGCCGTCGTGACCCCCGGTACCGGCAAGGTCACCGCGGTCGCGCAGAACCGCGGCTGGGGCAGCGGCCCCGGCAAGACCGAGATCACCTACGCCACCAGCACCTTCCAGCCCGGGTCGACGATGAAGCCGATCACGCTGGCCACGGCGCTGGAGCAGGGCATCCCCGCGACCACGAAGTTCCACGCCTCCGCCTACTACACGCCCGCGTCCCTGGCCGCACCGGAGGGCGGGTACTCCAACTACGGGCTGCAGGACTTCGGCGTGATCGACGCGCGGGGAGCCATCAAGGTCTCCTCCAACACCTACTTCATCCAGCTGATCGAGAAGACGGGCGTGCTCCCCGTCGCGGACATGGCCGCCCGGCTCGGCATCACCTCGATCCCCCGCACCGGGCCGCGCGCGCTGACCGGCAACGAGGCCTACCTGACGCTCGGCGCCTACGAGATCTCGCCGTTGCAGATGGCCAACGCGTACGCGACGTTCGTCTCCGGCGGTACCGAGTGCCGCACCCACACGATCGTCTCGGTGACCCGGTCGGACACCGGCGCGAAGCTGCCGGCACCGGACGCCGACTGCCACCAGGCCATCGCCCCGGCCGTCGCGAACACCGTCGGTGACGCCCTCAAGCAGACCTTCACGCCCGGCGGCACGATCGGACCGACCGGTGGACTGCCCGGCCGCGAGGCCGGCGCCAAGACCGGCACGACGAACGACTACCAGGCCAACTGGGTCGTCGGCGTCACCCCGCAGGCCTCGACCGCCGTGTGGCTCGGCGACCCGCGCGGCGGCGCCAGCTACCCCCTGACGCAGCTCGACGCCTACGGCCGCACCTTCTACGACCTGACGGGCGCCGAGGTCGCGGCACCGGTGTGGAAGGAGACGATGACGGGCCTGCTCAAGGGCGTCAAGGCGGTGCCGATGCCGAAGGCGAACGACGCCGCGACGTCCTCCTCGACCTCCCGTTACGTGCCCGACGTGCGTGGCCTCTCCGTCGAGGCCGCGATGACCCAGCTGCGGGCGAACGACCTCGAACCCGTCATCGAGAAGCGGCCGGCGCCGGCGCAGGCGCCCATCGGCCCCGGCGTCGTCGTCGGGCAGACCCCGGCCGCGGGTGCCGTGACCGGCCACCGCCAGGAGGTCCGGTTGACCCTCTCGGCCGGCAGCGACACGAGCATCCGGCCCCCGGACAAGGAACAGTGACCCCGTGCTGATCTCTCAGCGAGTGCGCAACGACCCGCGCCGCACCGTCCTCGTCGCGACCGCCGTGCTCGTCATCATCGGCGTCGTCGGTTCCGCCCTCGTCGGCGTGCTCGGCCTGCTCGTCACCCCGCCGTCGGCGGCGCCCGCGGCCGCCGCCGTACCCACCGCCGCCCCGACGGCGCGCACCGCCGCCTGGACCCAGACCCCGGCCGACCAGGTGCTCACCGCGACCCTCTCCTCCCCGCCGTCCGGATGGAGCCGCAGCGGGGGCGTCGGCCACGGTGCGGGCGCCCCGGCACCGTACTCGTGCCCGGCCGACGGTACCTCCCCGGCCACCTCGGTCAGTGCCGCGTACACCGTCGACAACGCCTCCGTCATCGTCACCGCGCAGGCATTCACCGCCGGTCAGGGCGCCAAGGTGCAGGACACCCTGGCCGCCGCGGCCGGCAGCTGCGCCGGCGGCGCCGATCAGCAGGAACTGGGCGACACCGGGCCCGGCGAGAGCCCCCGCCTGGCCACGGCCTCCCGCGGCGGCGTCGACAGCGCCGTGCTCTCGTGGCGGCGCGGTGACGTGCTCGTCTTCCTCTCCGGCACGCCGTCCCAGGACCTCGCGCGGTACGCCCGCGAGCTGGACGGCGTCCTCGAGCCGCGGCTGGGGCCCGTCTGCGCGGCCCAGGACTCGACGACCGCGGACGCCACGCGCTCCCCCTACCGACCCGGGTACCTGCCGTACACGGTCACGAGCACGGTGCGGATCCCCGACCCGTCGACGCCGGCCTCGAGCACCGGCAGCACGACGCTGCCCGCGCCGAGCCTCATCGACCGCTCGGCGGCCCCGGCCGGACCGCGCGACTACCCGGTGTGGCCACCGATGCCCGCCCCCGTCAACGAGCCCGTGCTGCCGGACGCGCCGTCCGCCTCCCCGCCCACGTCCAAGGACGTGCGGGTGCCCGCGGCGGACTCCACCGGCCCGGGCTGCGGCTGGGCGTTCACCGGCATGAAGGCTCCCGCGACGGATGCCGCCTCGATCTCCTCCGCCCGAGCCCGCGCCGAGGACACCGGACGCAGCCAGCTGCAGGGCGACGCCCGGGCCTGGCAGACGCAGGTCAGCCAGTACTGGAAGGACTACGCCGCCTACGAGAAGGCCGTCCCCGGGTACCTCGCGTACCGGGACAAGGTCGACACCGTCAACGCCGCATGGGCCGTGATCGACGGCCAGTGGGCGCAGTACCGCGCTGACTACGCCGCCTACCAGTCCGCGGTGGCCGCCCGTGACGACTTCCTGGCGCGCCAGTCGCAGGCCCAGGACGACTACGACACGGCCGTGGCCCGGTGCGAGGCCCCCGAGCCGTCGCCGTCCCCCTCGCCGTCGGACAAGCCCTCACCGTCCCCCTCCGAGAAGCCGTCCCCGTCCCCGTCGGCGAAGCCCTCCCCGTCACCCTCCGCGAAGCCGTCCCCGTCGCCCTCGCCCTCGCCCTCGCCCACGAAGAAGGCGGCCCCGCCGAAGAAGAAGTCGGACACGACGTCGGGCAGCACGAAGGGCGCCGTCTACCTGGACGGGTCCGGTGCGCGGGTGATCACGACGGTGCTGACGGCACCGAAGGCGCGGGAGGGCTGCCCCGCGGACCGGCCGGCCATCCTCGACCAGGACCCGCCGTCGGTACCGACCCCGCCGACGCCCCCGGCCGACCCGCGCCCGGCGTCCGCCCGCTGAGTCTCCGCCGGCGCTGACTCTCTGGTTCCGCTGACGGTCACCGTTGCCTCCCCACGTCAGGAGGGCAACGATAGGAGGACCCGACGATCGGAGCTGACCGTGTCCTCTGCCGACGAATCCCGCCCGACCCCCACCCCGGCGCGCGGCGTGCCCCTGCCGGGCTCCGAGCGCCCCGCCGCCCCCGGCGTCACGGCCGGACGGCCCGTCGACCCGCAGGAGCGAGCCGAGGTCACCGTCGTCCTGCGCCGGCGTGCTCCCCTGCCCGACGCCGACATCGCCGCCGGACGGGTGTTCACCCGCGAGGAGCTGGCCGCCCAGCACGGCGCCGCACCGGAGGACCTCGACCTGGCCACCCGGGTGTTCACCGACGCCGGCCTGACGGTCATCGACGCGGACGCCGCGTCCCGCCGACTGCGCGTCGGCGGCACCGTGGGTACCCTCAGCGCCGTCTTCGGCACGGACCTCGACGCGGTCAGCAGCACCGCCCCGGACGGACGGGCCGTGCAACACCGGCACCGCACCGGCGGTCTGACCGTCCCGGCCGAGCTCGACGGCGTCGTCACCGCGGTGCTCGGGCTGGACAACCGCCCGCAGGCCCGCACCCACTCCCAGACGGTGGCCCCGGCGGCGGCCGCCGGCACCGCCTATACACCGGTCGACCTCGGCCGCATCTACCGTTTCCCCCAGGGCGCCGACGGCACCGGCACCGACGTCGCCATCCTCGAACTCGGCGGCGGCTACCAGCAGGCCGACCTCGACACCTACTTCCGCGGCCTCGGGATCGCCACCCCGACCGTGCAGGCCGTCTCCGTCGACGGGGCCACCAACGCGCCGGAGAACTCACCCAACGGCCCCGACGGCGAGGTGCTGCTCGACATCGAGGTGGTCGGCGGCCTCGCTCCCGGGGCGCGGATCCTCGTCTACTTCGCCCCGAACACCGATGCCGGCTTCCTCGACGCGCTCACCACCGCGGCGCACGCCAGCTCGGCGCCGGCGGCCATCAGCATCAGCTGGGGCCAGAACGAGGACGACTGGACGGCCCAGGCCCGCACCGCCTTCGACGGCGCCCTCGCCGATGCGACCGCCCTCGGGGTCACCGTCACGGCGGCGGCCGGGGACAACGGCAGCGCCGACGCGGCCACCGACGGCCGGGACCATGCCGACTTCCCCGCCTCCAGCCCCCACGCCCTCGCCTGCGGCGGAACCCGGCTCGAGGCGGACGCGTCGAACGGGTCCATCACCGCCGAGACCGTCTGGAACGACGGCACCAACTCGGCCACCGGCGGCGGCTTCAGCGACGCCTTCCCCGTGCCGGACTGGCAGCGCTCCGCGATCAGCGGCAAGGGCGGCGGCAATACCGGCGGCGCGGGCACCAACGCGTCGGGCAACGGCTCCGGCCGTGGTGTGCCGGACGTCAGTGCCGTCGCCGACCCGCAGACCGGGTACCGGGTGCGCGTGGACGGGCAGGACATCGTCATCGGTGGTACCAGCGCCGTCGCGCCGCTGTGGGCGGCGCTCGTCGCCCGGCTGCAGCAGCGCGGCGGGGCCCCGCTCGGCCTGCTCCAGCCCCGGCTCTACCAGGCGTCGGTCGCGGCCACGTTCCACGACATCACCAGCGGCAACAACGGCAGTTTCTCCGCCGGCCCCGGCTGGGATCCGTGCACCGGCCTCGGCACCCCCGACGGTCAGGCACTCGCGGACGCCCTCACGACTGCCGGGACGGGTTCTGCCGGGACGGGCTCGGGCGCCCCGGGATCAGGAAGCACACCGCCGTCGCCAGGACGGTGAACGCCACCGCCCACCAGAACGCGTCGTCGAACCCGGCGGCCAGCCGGGCGCGGTCGTGCCCGGCGGAGGCGGTGCCGGCCGTGAGGACGACGGCGAGCACGGCAGTGCCGAACGAGCCGCCGACCTGCTGGCAGATGCGGGTGAGGATGCTCGCGTGCGGAACGAGGTCCCGTTCGAGGCCGATGTAGGCGACCGTGGTGATGGGCACCATCAGTGCCCCGAAGCCGGCACCGCGCACCACGAGCGCCGTCAGCAGCACCCACCACGGCGTCTGTGGCCCGGCCACCGCGTACACGGCCGTCGCCACGCCGACGACGACGAACCCGACGAGGGCCACCCGCCGGGGTCCCACCGTGTCGGTCAGCCGCCCGGCGAGCGGCCGGCTGACGAGGATGCCGACGCCCTGCGGGGCGAGCAGCAGGCCGGCTCCGAGCACGTCCTGTCCCCACACCTGCTGCCAGTAGAGGGGCAGCAGGAGCATCGCCCCGAACAGGGCGGCGCCGGAGAGAAACAGCAGGACGGCCGCGGCCGCCACCGAGCGGCGCTTGAGCAGCCCGACCCGGACGAGCGCCCGGTCGCCGGTGCGCCGGGCGTGCCGCACGAACAGGGCGAGCAGGACGGCACCGGCCAGGACCGGGCCCCACACGTCGGGCCGTTCGACGCCACCGGGCTTGCTGACGTCGGAGAGGCCGAGCAGCAGCCCCACCATCGCCGGGCACATCAGCAGCAGGCCGGTGACGTCCAGCCGAGCGCGGCCCGAGGGCCGATCCGCGGGCAGCAGCCACACGGCGAGCGCGAACCCGATCGCGCACACCGGCACGTTGACCAGGAACAGCCACCGCCAGTCCAGCCAGTGCAGGACGAGGCCGCCGACCACCGGCCCGAGGATCGGCCCCAGCACCGCGGGCAGCATGACGATGCCCATCACCCGTCCGAGGTTCTTCCCGCCGGCGGCCTGCATCACGAGCGTCTGCATGAGCGGCGTCATCAGTCCCCCGCCGATGCCCTGCACGACGCGGAACCCGATGAGGCTGGGCGCGTCCCAGGCGAGGGTGCACAGCACGGAGCCGGCGAGGAACACCGTCAGGGCGATCAGCCAGAGGCGTTTGCCGCCGAGCCGGGCCTGCGCCCACGCGACGAGCGGGATGGACGCACCGAGCGCGAGCAGGTAGGCGGTGGTGACCCACTGGATGGTGTCGACGGTCGTGTGCAGCTCCCGGGACAGGGTCTGCAGGGCGACGGCGACGATGGTCGTGTCGAAGATGACGGCGATCAACCCGACGATGAGCGCGGCAGCGACCTTGAGGACCTCCGGATCGAGACGTCGGTCGGCCGTGGTGCTGTCCCGCCCGGTGGTCTGCGTCATCGTCCCAGCCTTCTCCGCCGCGGCGCCGGGGACAAGCGCGGATCGACCGGCGAGATCGCTCCGCCCTCTTGACGTCATCGACGCGCACACCTAACGTACAACCACATGGTTGTAGTTGACGCCGCCGACGCCGCGGTGGACCGCATCTTCCACGCGCTGGCCGACGCGACCCGCCGCGACATCGTCCGCCGCTCCAGCCGGGGCGAGCTGTCGGTGTCGCAACTGGCGCAGCTCTACCCGATGAGCTTCGCCGCGGTGCAGAAGCACGTCGCCGTGCTCGAACGCGCCGGCCTGATCGCCAAGGAACGCCGGGGACGGGAGCAGCTCGTGCGATCCGATCCCGACGCCGTCGCCCGCGCTCACCGGGCGCTCGACGATCTCGCCGCCACCTGGCGCGACCGGGTCGGCCGGATGGCCGGCCTGCTCGCCGACCCCGACCCGTCACCGACCACCCCACCCGCACCACCGGAAGGACAGGACCGATGAGCGTCACCAGCGTCGACAAGGACCTCGACAACCTCACCCTGACCCTGATCGCCGACTTCGCCGCGCCCACCGACCGGGTGTGGCAGCTGTGGGCGGACCCGCGGCAGCTCGAGCGGTGGTGGGGACCGCCGACGTACCCGGCCACGTTCGAGCAGCACGACCTCACCCCGGGCGGCACGGTCACCTACTTCATGACCGGCCCGGACGGCGAGAGATTCCACGGCTACTGGACGGTCGGCTCCGTGGACGCCCCGTCCTCCCTGGCCTTCACCGACGGGTTCGCCGACGAGAACGGCCGCCCGAACGACGAGCTGCCGACGAGCGACACCGACGTGCGGCTCACCGAGCGCGACGGCGGCACCCGGATGACCCTGACCACGCACTTCGCCGATCGCGCGCAGATGGACCAGCTGATCGCGATGGGCATGGACGAGGGGCTGCGGGAGGCCGTGGGCCAGATGGACGGCCTGCTCGTCGCCGCCTGAGGTCGTCGGCTCGGTCCGCCCGGTCGGACCGGGCCGTCGCGCCTCAGCTCGCCGCGTGGTGAGATGGATGCGACGACGATCGGAGCACTCATGACCGACACCCTGCCCGGTGGCGCCTTCACCCTCGGCGACCTGACCGTCTCCCGGATGGGCTACGGCGCGATGCAACTGGCCGGGCCGGGGGTGTTCGGCCCCCCGGTGGACCGCGACGCCGCGATCTCCGTGCTCCGGACCGCCGTCGAGCTCGGCATCCGGCACATCGACACGAGCGACTACTACGGCCCGCACGTGACCAACGAGATCATCGGCGAGGCGCTGCACCCGTACCCGGAAGACCTGCACCTGGTCACCAAGGTGGGCGCACGCCGCGACGAGAAGGGCGGCTGGCCGCCCGCGCTGGCGCCCGACGAGCTGCGGCAGGCGGTGCACGAGAACCTCGACCGCCTCGGGCTGGAGGCGATGGATGTCGTCAACCTGCGGGTGGGCGGGGTCAGCGCCCCGAGTGAGGGTTCCCTCGCCGAGCCGTTCGAGACGCTCGCGGAGCTGCAGCAGCAGGGGCTGATCCGCCATCTCGGCGTGAGCAACGTGACGGCGGAGCAGGTGGCCGAGGCCCGCGCCATCGCCCCGGTGGTGTGCGTGCAGAACTTCTACAACCTGGCCCACCGCGACGACGACGCCCTCATCGACCAGCTGGCCGGGGACGGCATCGCGTACACGCCGTTCTTCCCGCTCGGCGGGTTCTCCCCGCTGCAGTCCGGCACGCTCGACGGCGTGGCCGAGCGGGTCGGGGCACCGCCGATGACGGTGGCCCTCGCGTGGCTGCTGCAGCGATCGCCGAACGTCCTGCTCATCCCGGGGACGTCCTCGGTGGAGCACCTACGGGCCAACGTGGCGGCCGTCGACCTCACGCTCTCCGACGAGGACCTGGTGGAGCTGGAGGGCATCGGCGGCTGAGGTGGGGTTGCCGTCGTGCGGGCGGCGTGGATGTCGTCGGGGTCATTCCCGGCGTGCAGCTGCCGGGTGCTGAACCCGCGACGCTCGGGTGCTCCTGGCACTGCTCGGTGGGGCTGGCCGGGCACCGTTCAGAACGGCGGAGGCTCGGGGTCAGTGAGGTAGATCCGGCCCGCCGGCGAGGTCCACCGGAGACGTGCCGACGTCGCGAATGCGTGGTCCGCCGCCGACTCGACCGACCACCCCGAGTGATGCTTGAGCACGTGGTGCTTGCGGCACAGGTGAGCGAGATTCTCCGGCACGGTCGTGCCACCGCCGGTCCACGCGGTCACGTGGTCGACGTCGCACGCCACCGCCGATCGACGACACCCCGGGAACCGGCAGGTTCCGTCGCGGACGGTCAAGGCCCGCCGCAGCGCCGTCGGAACTCGGTACTGCAACCCCGTCGTGAGCATGACCGGTATGACGCAAGCCGGTTCGATGCCATCGGGTGGCGGGTCGTCCAGGTCGTCGGGCCGCGTGCCTTCTGCGGCGGGCGGCCCGCCGGTGTCATCGGATGGCGACACCGACAATCCGCCGGGCCCGGCGATCACCCCGAGCATGCAGGACGTGGCTCGCCGAACGAGATCTCGAGCATCGGTCGCCGGTATCGGACCGAATGAACCGAGCCATCCCGGCTCGTCGCCGCCCAGCAGTGCGGCTGCTGACACGGTCAGCAGCACGCGCGGCGTCGGGGCAGCCTCGACCTGCCAATCCGTACCGGTGCGACGACCGGCGTCACCCTCCGTCGGGCCGCCGAGCAGGTCAGCCAGCACATCGGTTCGCAACTGGGCGACGGTTCGTCGGTCGTCATCGCCGTCGTGGGTCGCCCCTGTGCGGTCGTCCTCTCCGGGCGTGGGTCCGGCGGCCGAGGTAACGCCGACTGCCGGAGACAGGGAGACAACGACGTCGTCCTGCTGAGTGGCCAGCTGTCTGGCCAGCGCTGAGAGTCGAACGTCGATCTTCCAGGCCAGCACCGCCGGCAGCAGCGCCGTCAACCGAGCCATCCCGTCACCGTCCGGCGTCACTCTCACGTAACGGTCGGCAAGGGCAGCAGCATGACGCTGGGCGAATGTACGCGGGTGGCACCGCTCCCGTACGCGGCGAGCACGAGATCGCATCTGACGGACGGTCTGCCCATTCCGCGCTGCCTGGAGCAGAGCCGTCTCGGTGACGTCGATGGCGCGAGCGAGCCGCTCCTGCATCTCGGGGTCCGAGCAGTCCGGCAACGCGTCCGCGTACTCGGCGGTCTCATCGGCGATCGTCTCGGCCGCACGCGCGCTGATCCTCCCGGTCTGCAGGGCTGCCAACGTCGCCGGGAGCAGCAGGGTGAGCCGTTCGGCGCAGCGGAGCTGGGCGTGCGCCGCATCCTCGCTGATCCGCAGCGCACAGGCGATCTCGGCGACACCTGACCTGTCCCCCACAGCCAGGCGCTCCCGCCTGGTCAGGCCCCCTTCACTCGCGGGATCCTCGAGTACCGACGGGTGCGCCTCGACCCACCGCCGGTGATTCTCCTCAGCCACCCGTTGGGCCAGCAGGGTGGCTCGATGCCGTGCGGCGGCCAACCAGCCCTCGAGCCGGCGGACGTCCTCCAGTGCGCTGACGGCCGAATCGAGGGTGGTCCTCGCCGTGTCGTGCTCAGCGAGGACGGTCGACAGACGACCGAGAAGTGCCGTCGGTGCGACGGCGTCGGACGAGATGAAGGCAGCGGAATCGCCGGGAACGCGACGAGTCCGCGACACCGACGGCGCGCCGTCGTCCAGTCCCGGCAGCGTGGCCGGGACCATGCGCCCCCGGGTCGAGGTGTCCTCCATGACCTCACTCAACACGCCACCACCGACAGAACTCGCGCCGGCAGCGGGCCCCAGCGAACCCCGACCGCTGGACGCGAAGAACGGTCAGCCCTCGACGACCCGCAGTCGTCGCACGCCCGCATCGGCGTCGGAGCCACCGTGCCCACCGGCACCGCCGGGCCGCACCCCAACCCGTACCGCCGACGCCCCCACTGCCTCCAGCAGCGCCCCGGCCTTCAGCTCCATCTCCTCAAGTTCCCGCTGCGGGTCCGACAGCGCGGTGATGCCCCCGCCGACCCCGATGGTCGCGGTGTCCCCCTCCACGACGATGCTGCGGATCGTCATGGCCAGGTCCGCCCGCCCGTCCGGCCCGAGGTGGCCGAAGGCTCCGGCGTACCGCCCCCGATCGCGCTGCTCGAGGGCGGACAGCAGGTCCGTCGCCGCCTGCTTCGGCGCGCCCGTCATCGAGCCCGCCGGGAAGCACGAGCGGATCGCGTCGACCGCCGTCCGGCCGGGCAGCAGCCGACCCTGCACCGTCGAGACCAGCTGGTGCACCTGCGCGTAGCTCTCCACCGCCCACAGCGCGGGCACGGTGACCGAGCCGACCCGGCACACCCGCTGCAGGTCGTTGCGCATGAGGTCGACGATCATGACGTTCTCCGCGCGCTCCTTCTCGTCGGCGGCGAGCTCCGCGGCGAGCCGGCGGTCCTCCTCGGGCGTCGCACCACGCGGGCGGGTGCCCTTGATCGGCCGGGTGGTGACCAACCCGGCCGGCGTCACCTCGAGGAACCGCTCGGGGGACGCGCTCACCAGCGCCACTCCGCCGATCCGCAGGAACCCGCCGTGATGCGTGGGGCTGCGCCGTCGCAGGGCCAGGTACACCCCGACCGGGTCGATCAGCCCGCGCACCCGGTACTCCGTCGTCAGGCACAGCACGTAGGCCAGCCCCTTGATGATGGCGTCCTGCGCGGCGCGGATGTTCGCCAGGTACGTCTCGTCGTCGTCGGCGCGGGTCACGTCGAGGACGACAGGAGCGGTCGCCGCGGGGACCGGTGTCGCCAGTCGGTCGAGCACCTCCTGCGCGAACGCGTCGTGGTCGACGTCGTCGGCCGTCAACAGCTCGATCCGCCCGTCGGGGTGCACGGCGACGGCCCGGTCGGTGCGCAGGAAGGCCGCGGCCGGGGACGGAGGCCAGGCCGGCCCGGACGACGGTCGTGAGCGCGCGGTCCCCGGGTGCGGGGCGACGGTCTCGTGCCGCAGCTCGTAGTCGAGCCATCCGACGAGGCCGAGGCGGAAGGAGGCGTCGGTGTCGAGGTCAGCCCCCGGGTCGTCGGCGGTCCGCAGTGCCGACTGCGCCGCGGCGAGGTCCTCGAGCACGCGGCCGCTGCGGAGCGGCACCGGGGTCCCGCTGCCCAGGTAGCTCGGGGTGTCCGGGCCGCCGTCGAGCCAGTAGACGTCGGCGTGGTGGGCGGCGAACACCCGGGTGAAGACCGTCCCGGCGTCGGCGGTCGCACCCGGGGGCACGGGCAGCGGGGTTCTGCGCATGGCCGTCCTCCCCCGTCGATCGAGCCGTCGATCGAGCCGTTCGTCGCAGCGAGTGTACCGGGCGCGGCCGGGCCGGGCCGGGCCGGGCCGGACGTACGCTGAGGGCAGTGCAGGGCAGCCCGGCCGTGATCGGACCGCGGGTGGCCGCAACGAGAGGAGCACCCCGTGCCCAGGATCACCACGCCGTTCGGATTCGAGGCGACCGCCGACGACGTCGTCGCCGGGCGGGACCTGTCCGGCCTGCGCGTCGTCGTCACCGGCGGCGCGTCCGGCATCGGGCTGGAGACCGCCCGCAGCCTGGCCCGCGCCGGCGCCGACGTCACCATCGGTGTCCGCGACGTCGACGCCGGCCAGAAGGCCGCGGCAGACATCGAGGCCGACACCGGCAGGACGGTCCGGGTCGCTCCGCTCGACCTCACCGACCTGGCCAGCGTCACGGCCTTCGTCGATGCGTGGGACGGACCGTTGAACGTGCTGATCAACAACGCCGGCGTCATGGCGGTGCCCGACCTGCGCCGGACGGCGTACGGCTGGGAACTGCAGTTCGCCACCAATCACCTCGGGCACTTCGCGCTCGCCCTCGGTCTGCACGACGCGCTCGCGGCCGCGGGCGGCGGGGCACGGATCGTCTCCGTCTCCTCCAGCGGCCACCGCGGCTCCCCCGTCGTCTTCGAGGACGTCGACTACGAGCACCGCCCCTACGACCCGTGGAGCGCCTACGGGCAGGCCAAGACCGCCAACGTCCTCTTCGCAGTCGAGGCAACCCGCCGCTGGGCCGGTGACGGCATCGTCGCGAACGCCCTGATGCCCGGCGGCATCATGACCAACCTGCAGCGGTTCGTGCCGGACGAGATCAAGGACGGGTGGAAGGGCAGCCCGTCGATGAAGTCCCCGCAGCAGGGGGCGGCGACCACGCTGGTCGCCGCGATCGCCCCCGAGTTCGAAGGCGTGGGCGGGAAGTACCTCGAGAACGGAAGCGAGTCCCTCGTCGTGGCCGACGACGCCGACGTCGCGGCCGAGACGACCGGCGTGCGGCAGTGGGCCCTGGACCCGGCCGCCGCGGAACGGCTCTGGGACCTGTCGGCGCGCAAGCTCCGCGACGCGGGGTACGACGTCGGCTGACGGTCACGCCCGGAGGCGGAACCAGCCCCGGGAGTGCCGGGGGCAGCGGCCGGGCTCGTGCGCGCGCACGGCGCCACGACCCTGACCGGCGATGCGGGTGGCCCAGCGCAGCCGTCGCCAGGACAGAACCAGGAGGACGGCTGCCAGGCCGCCGAGCACGTCCCACTGCGGGTCCGGAAGGCCGTTCGGCGGTTCGACGTACCCGCCGGCGTCCAGACCCGCCGCCTGTTCGAAGTGGTTGCGCCCGAGCGGGAAGACGGCGTCGTCGACCGTGTAGAGGACCGGCATCAGGGCCGGCCCGCCGAGGGACGTGAGCACCGCCGCCTGCGAGACGTGCACGGATTCGTGGCCGGCGAGGGCCTCGAGTTCCGCGCGGTCCCGGGCGATGTTCGGGCCGAACCGCAGGTAGAGATCCTCGCGGTTGATGCCGAAGCCGTTGCGCTCCGAGGACCGTCCGCCGTCCTTCACGACGTCCCAGGCCACGAAGGTCTCCCCGATCACGGAGCCGCCCGCGCTCGTCGTCGGGGGACGCCAGAACAGGATGGGCTGGGTGGTCTGGCACTCGTCCATGCCGATCAGCCGGCCGCCCATGAGGGCGAGGCCGCTCGGGCCGGCGAGCACGACGCGCCGGGCGACGTCCCACGTCGGGTCGATCGCCAGCCGGACCGGCGGCTCGGGCACCGCGGCGCCGTTGGCGTACACGTGCGCGCTGCACGGCGTCAGGGGGGACACGACGGCCTGGAGGCGCACGAACGAGCCGGCCAGCAGCAGGACGGCGCAGGCCGGGATCAGGACGGCGGCGACGCGGCCGTTCCGGGCGCACCGCCCGCAGGACGCGGCGCGGCGGGCACGACGGCGACGCACGCCCGGGAGCAACCAGAGGACGCCGAGGACGCCCAGGCACGCCAGCAGGCTGACGCCGCGGACCATCTCCCGCAGCCACCGAGGCGGCCGGCGCCGCGACGCCCTCACGCCCGCTCGCGGGACGGACGGCGTCGAGCGAGCGGATCGGGTCCCGGTCCCGGCAGCTCGTGGAGCGCGACGGCGACCGACGCGGCGATCAGCATGGGTTCAGCCTAGGTGTTGTGGGTCATGACGTTGCCGACGGTGGGGTGGGGGTGAGGAAACGGGCTCCTGGTCGGCACGATG